>JBKJPY010000030.1:0-117398 GCA_046594195.1 Acidimicrobiales bacterium
GGTGGGCGTAGGGGTTCTTGATCCCGTTCTGGCGGTCCTTGAGCGCCACCAGCATGCCGACGTGGTCGGGCGCCTTGGCCCGACGGATGTAGCTGCGGATGTGCGGCGCGAAGTAGCCGCCGGCGCCGGCGTGCAGCGGCGGGGTGAACGGGATGGGCAGCGAGAGGGCCCACATGGCCTCGCTCTCGGACTGCTTCTCGAAGGCCACGGTCAGCACCCGCTGGTGGATCCCGGCCTGGATGAGCTGGCTGGCCACGATGGCGGTCGACCCACCGACCGAGCCGGCGGTGTGGACCCGGAACATGGGCTTGCCGCTGGCACCGAGGGCGTCGGCCAGGAACAGCTCCGGCATCATGACGCCCTCGAAGAAGTCGGGGGCCTTGCCGATGACGACGGCGTCGATGTCGCTCCAGGTCATCTGGGCATCGTCGAGCGCCCGCTGGGCGGCCTCACGAACCAACCCGGCCATGGAGACGTCGCCCCGGGTGGCCTGGTGCTTGGTCTGGCCGATCCCGACCACCGCAACACGTTCCTTGCCCATCAGTTCTCACCTTCCAGGACGGTCACCAGGTTCTGTTGCAGGCAGGGCCCGCTGGTCGCGTGGGCGACGCCACGGTCGGCGCTGCCGTTCGAGATGCGGTTCGCCACCTCGCCGATCCGGATCAGGCCGGCGGTCATCATGGCGTTGGCGGCGAGGGCGCCGCCGGAGGGGTTGATCGACGTCGCGTCGTCCAAGCCCAGGGCCTCGGCCAGGATCAGCTCCTGGTGGGAGAAGGGGGCGTGCAGCTCGGCCACGTCGACCTTGCCGCCGGCGACGCCGGCCTTCTCGCCGGCGATGCGGGTGCTCGCGCTGACCGTGAGGTCCCGCAGCCCGAGGTGGATGGGCTCGACGCGGTGGTCGATGCCGCGGATCCAGGCCGGGCGGGTCACCTTGGAGCGGGCCACGTCGCCCGCCGCCAAGATGATGCAGGCGGCGCCGTCGGTGATCGGGGCGCAGTCGCTCTTGCGCAGCGGGGCGATGTGGTACTCCTCGCTCAGCAGGTCGCTGGCGGGGCGGTCCCACGCCAGCTGGGCGTTCGGATTGTCGAGGGCGCTCTTGCGGCTGCGAGCGGCGACCTCGGCCAGGTCGGCCTCGGTGGCCTTGCCGCTGTCGAGCAGGGCACGGGCCTGGAGGGCGGCGAGGCTTACGGAGTCGGCCCAGAGCGGGGCCACGGTGATGGGGTCGAGCTGACGGGTCAACACCATCGGCAGGTCGCCGGGCGAGGACTTTGCGTAGGCGTAGACGAGCGCGGTGTCGAGCTCGCCGAGCTGGAGCTTGACCCAGGCCTCGTAGAGCGCCCAGGCACCGTCCATCTCGACGTGGCTCTCCTGGATGGGAGGCCACGGACCGACGCCGTCGAGCGTCGACACGAAGCTGAACGCGGTGCCGGCGAGATAGTCGGTGGAGCCCGAGCAGGTGAAGCCGATGTCGTCGATGGTCATGTCGACCTGGCTGAGGGCGGTGTGGATGGCGGGCATCAACATCTCGACCTCGTTGAGCTCGCGCACGGACCGGCGCGCCGGGGTCTGCGCAAAGGAGATGACGGCAATGTCGCGCATCAGCCTTCACCCCCGTCGGCTGCGGTACCGCCGAGGCCGGTGCGCGGGTTGCGCACCGTGAGCTCAGTGGGGGGCACGCCGCCGGGCCAGGAACCGAGGCCGGTCCCCCGCTTCTCGCCGGGGATACGGACGTTGAGGTCATCGGGCTCGCCGGTCGGGCGGAACCACTTGATCGACTCGAGCGTGGGCTCGATGTCGGCGTCGTCGCGCCAGACCGCTTCGACCCGCATGCCGACGCGGACCTGGTCGGCGGGGATCTCCTGGATGAGGTGCATGATCGAGAGGTCTGCTCCGTCGAGGAGGATCAGGGCGCTGGTGTACGGGATCTCCATGCCGGAGCCGTAGAACTGCAGGTTCACCACGCAGAAGCTGGTGACGGTGCCCACCTGGGCGACCTCGACCTCGATCGGCGTGGCCGCACCGAGCTCGGGATCGGCGCCGCGCGGCGGCACGTAGACCCGGGTGTCGGGCCTGGCCTGCTGGCCGATGATTTTCTTCTGGGTGATGCCCCTGAGGAAGCGCGACGTGGCGTCGCCGGGGGTGAACGTGTAGTCGAGCCGGGCCGGCGTACGGACCGACCGCACGGCCTCGACGCCTTGCAGCGATGCGGGCAGTTGGATCTCGGGCATCAGGCTGCGCCTCCTTCGGCTTCGACGAGCACCCAGTGGGCGATGTCGTCGATGTGGCCTTCGCGCTCCTCGGCCCACACCGGCTTCACCCGGGCGCCGGTGGACACGGCGTCGATGCCGTCGGCCTTGAGCGCTCCGAGCATGGGGGTGTCTGCGCCGTCGAGCGTGACGAGGACCCACGCGAACGGGTCGTCGAGCGGGTGCTTGGCGTGCGGCACGGTGACCCACGCCCACGTGGCGATGACTCCCTCGGGCCCCACCTCCACCAGCTCGGTGAGGTCGTTGCCCGAGACCGGGTCGAACTCGGCGGGCGGCACGATCACGCGGCCATCTTCGGCACGGGACCCGACCAGGACCTGCTCGCGCAGGCCCGTCAGGAAGGCACCGATGATGGGTCCGGTGGTCCGCTTGAACGGGTACTCGATGATGAGCGGGGCTGAGAGGATCTCCCCGGCTTCTGTCTGATCCGTCACGAGCCGCACACTAGAACACGTTCTCGTTTTCGCAAATCGGGCTGCTCTGGAGCGAGGCGACGCAACGATCAGCGCACGGGGGTGACGGCCTCACCGACCTCGACGAGCTCGTCCGTTCGCCGGCCGCCCTGTTCGTAGGAGATCTCGATGCCGGTGACGCGCACGCTTCCCACATCGAGCGGAACCACCGTGGTGATGAGGCTGTCGGCCGGGTCGAGGTCGCCGAGGTCGTGACCCGCCACGGCCCGATTCGACCGCCGAGGAGCCCGGAGTCGGCCGCTACGGCTGGGCGTCGAGGAAGGCGCGTATGGCGGCGTTGACCTCGTCGGGGAAGGTGAGGTTGCTGGCATGGCCAGCGCCGGCGATCAGGGCGAGGGGCGCCGCTCCCGGGATGCCGGCCACGAGCTCCTCGGCCTTCGCCACGGGGATGGATGCATCGGCGTCGCCGTGGATGACGAGGGCGGGGCAGGTGATCTCGCCGAGCCGGTTGAACGGAGCGCGGCCCGCAGCGACAGGAAGCCGCCCTGGCTCATCCCAGCCAGCACCGCGCGCTCGATGCCGAGGTGGTCCAAGAGAGCGAGCACGTCGTCGGCACTGTCCCAGTAGGACCAGGGCTCGTCGTGCTCCGCCTCGCCGGGCGCCGCGCTCGTCGGCCAAGCGGCGATCCTGGCCGACCGGGCGATCCCGCGGCGGCGGTGGAGCGCTTCAAGGCGTACCGGACGTGGGCGGTCGAGGCCGGAGACCTGCGTGCGCAGGCGGAAGCGCTGCTCAACCTCGGCAACACGCAGCGCCAGCTCGGCGACCCCGTCGGCGGTACCGCTCGCACCGCCGAGGCCGAGGCGCTGGTGCGGCGCATGGGCGACGGCGCCCTGCTCGCCCGGGTGCTCGACGGACACGGGCGGCGGGAGCTGGGCGACCTGCCGGGGTCAGCCGAGGCCCATCAGATGGCCTCGCGGTACAACCTGGCCCCGATGGTCCAGCAGCTCGACCAGATGATCGCCGCCGTCTACGCCTCCCAGAACTAGCGGTCCTCTAGAGGAACTCGGCCGTGGTGCCGCCGAGGGGGATCGGGTCCATGCCGAGCTTGCGGTGGTCCCAGCTGCGGGTACGGGTGACGTCGACGCGGACTGCGACGCGCTTGTGGAGCATGAACTCGACGAGCGGCGTCATCTCCTCGGTGTAGGGGCCGTTGTAGCGCTCCCACACGCTGACGCCCACCGACCAGAGGGCATCGGGGTCGTCGATGATCTCGGCGGAGCCCTCGAGCGAGACGCCCCGGAGGGTGTCGTAGGTGTGACCGTCTTCGATCAGCACCGTGATCTTCGGGTCACGCCGGAGGTTCGTCGCCTTCTGCGACTTGGCCTTGGTCTCGAACCAGATGGCCCCGTCGACGACGGCGTACCACATGGCCACGGCGTGCGGATGTCCCGACGGTCCGTTGGTGACCATGGTCGCGGTGCGGCTCCGCTCCAGGTACTGCGCGATCTCGTCGTCGCTCATCTCGATCTTGCTGCGCTCGTTCGTCCCCATGGCTGCGGACCCTACCGGCAAACATTTCCGACGTTTCCCGGCGGATCGGTCGATTGCGCCGTATGCCGTTCGTAGTAGTGGTGAAGGCAGGGCAACGGGCCCTCCTCGACCAAAGGAACCAGCCATGACCCAGTACCTCCTCTCCGTCCACTACGTCGACGGCCAAGGCGCCACCCCGCCCGAAGACATGCAGGCTGCCTACGAGGCGGTCAACCGGTTCAACGCCAACCTCCAGGAGACGGGAGCCTGGGTGTTTGCCGGCGGCCTCCACACCCCCGACACCGCCACGGTCGTCGACGCCAGCGGCGCCGAGACCATCACCACCGACGGTCCCTTCTCGGAGGCCAAGGAGCAGATCGGCGGGTTCTGGGTCATCGAGGCCCCCGACCTCGACGCCGCCCTCGCCCTCGCGGCAGAAGGCTCGGCGGCCTGTCGTGGCCCCGTCGAGGTCCGTCCGTTCCAGGACGAGTTCGCCGCAGCCGACGAGGCCTGATCGGTCCCATGCGCGACTCGCCCACGGCCGACGACATCGCCCGGACCTTCCGGGATGAGTCCGGCCGATGCATCGCCACCCTGGTCCGCATCCTCGGCGACATCGACCTCGCCGAGGATGCGGTCCAGGAAGCGTTCGTCGTCGCTGCGCAGAAGTGGCCGGTCGACGGGCGTCCGCCCAACCCGGGAGCGTGGATCACGACCACGGCCCGCAACCGGGCGATCGACCGCATCCGCCGCGAGTCCAGCCGCCGCCATCGCGAGACCGAAGCCGCCGCAATGTCGACCCCATCCGAACCGCCCGACGACGGCTCCCTCGCCGACGACCAGCTGCGCCTCATCTTCACGTGCTGCCACCCGGCGCTGTCCACCGAGGCCCGCATCGCCCTCACGTTGCGGCTCATCGCCGGCCTGCAGACCCCGGAGGTCGCCCACTCCTTCCTGGTGCCGGAGGCCACCATGGCCCAGCGCCTCGTCCGGGCGAAGAAGAAGATCAAGGCGGCGAACCTCCCCTATCGGGTCCCCGACGCCACCGAGCTGCCGGGACGCCTGCGCTCCGTGCTGGCGGTCCTCTACCTGATCTTCACCGAGGGCCACCGCGCCTCGAGCTCCGAGCAGCTGGTTCGCGAAGACCTCTGCGCCGAGGCCATCCGGCTTGCTCGGCTGGTCTGCGACCAGATGCCCGAGGAGCCCGAAGCCGTCGGGCTGCTGGCGCTGATGCTTCTGACCGACGCACGCCGGACCACGCGGGTGGGCGACGACGGCGTGCTCATCCCGCTTCCCGACCAGGACCGCACCCGGTGGGACCGGGCGGAGATCGCCGAGGGCCATGACCTCGTTCGCCGCTGCCTGCGCCGCAACCAACCCGGGACGTACCAGGTCCAGGCCGCGATCGCTGCCGTCCACACCGATGCCGCCACCGCCGAGCAGACCGATTGGGTGCAGATCCTGGCGCTGTACGACCAGCTGATCCCGTTTGCGCCCACGCCCGTCGTCCAGCTCAACCGATCCGTCGCCGTCGCCGAGGTGCGGGGTCCGATCGACGCGCTCCAAGAGGTCGAGATCCTCGACCTCGATGGCTACGTTCCGTACCACGCCACTCGAGCAGACCTCCTCCGCCGGGTCGGCCGCACCGACGAGGCCGTCGACGAGTACGAGCGCGCCATCGCCCTGAGCGCAGCCAACCCCGAGCGCCGCTACCTCGAGGGCAGGCGCGCTGAGCTGACCTGAAGCGACTTCGTCAGCGGGGCGCAGCCTCGAACCCGTTGCGGGCGAGCATGGGGAGCAGCTCGCGGGCGCTCGCCAGGTTGAACGCCTTGGCATCGTCCGGGAGGTCTTCCCACGGGACGAGCAAGGGGTTGCGCTTGCCTACAAGGTCCAAGCCGGTGATGCCGATGAGGTTCTGAGACGAAGTCTCAGAACGTGATGACGGTACGGATGGCGTCGCCGCGCTTCATGATGTCGAAGGCGTCGTTGATCTCGTCGATCTTCATGCGGTTGGTGATCATGCCGTCGAGGTTGAGCTGACCGCTCTTCCAGAGGCTGAGCAGACGGTGGAAGTCCGAGCGGACGTCGACCGAGCCGTAGTAGCTGCCCATGAAATTCTTCTCGGAGAAGAAGATCTCGAACCCGTTGAACGAGACCTCCTTGTCCATGGCGCCCACGCCGATCACACAGGCGGTTCCGCCGCGGCGCACGGCGTCGTAGGCGGCGCGCATGGTGACGGGAAGGCCGATGGCCTCGAAGGCGTAGTCGAAGCCGTCGCCGGTGAGCTCGGCCTGGAGGGCGGCGAGGTCGTCGGGCTTGACGCCGTGGGTGGCGCCGAAGGTCTTGGCCAACTCGAGCTTGTCCTCGTTGAGGTCGACGGCGACGATGATCGACGCGCCGGCCACGTGGGCACCCTGGATGGCGGCGATGCCGACGCCGCCGCAGCCGAACACCACGACCTTGGAGCCGGGCGCGACCTTGGCAGTGTTGATGGCCGCACCGACGCCGGTGGAGACGCCGCAGCCGATGAGCGAAGCGATCTCGAACGGGATGTCGTCGTCGATCTTGACGGCGGCCTCCTGCGGGACGGTCAGGTACTCGGCGAACGTGCCGGTACCGGCCATGCCGAAGACGGGCTCGCCGTTGCGGGTGAAGCGCGGCGTGCCGGCGATGGCGAACTGGATCATCACGCACAGATGGGGCTGCTTGCGCTCCACACAGTTGTTGCACTTGCCACAGGGGGGGCTCCAGGCCACGACCACGTGGTCGCCCTCGGCCAAGGCGGTGACGCCCTCGCCCACGGCGGAGATGATGCCGGCGCCCTCATGGCCCGGGACGAACGGCGCCGGCTGCGGGAGCGATCCCTGCATGGCGTGGAGGTCCGAGTGGCAGACGCCGGTGGCCTCGATCTTGATGGTGACCTCGCCGGGGCCGGGTGCGTCGACCTCGAGGTCGTCGATGATCTCGAGCTTCTCGTCGCCCGTGTTGTGCAGCAGCGCAGCGCGCATGTTCCGTGACTCCTGGTTCGTTCCCCTTGGACCTTGCGGCGCGGACCTTAGTAGAACGCGTTCCATTTCTGGTCACGGGGCGCCGACGGGTCACGCCCCCAGCAGGCGGGCCCGAGGGTGGTCAGCGAGCGCCCAAGGCCGTCGACGAGCGGCTGGCGGCGAAGAAGCCCAGCTCCCGGCGATCATCGTCGTACGCTCGCGGCGATGACGGGAAGGTCGAGGTGAGCCGCCGCGTCCTCGCGGGACGGCTCAGCTGGTCCCGCTCGGTGGTCGTCGAGCTCGACGGGGCCGGCGACGCCATCGTCCGGTTCGCTCGCACCCGTCGCCCCTTCGAGGTCCGCCGACTCGAGGGTGCCCCGCGCCCCAACGGGTCGAATCCGAGCCGGGCGCCTGTGGCGGGGTCGGCGGTCGTGCCGGACCGGACGGCATGGCCGCAGCGCTCCGCCGACCAGGCGGCCGGTGAGCGCTGGCGGGATCGGCACCCAGCGGTCGTCACCGTGCACGTCGTGCACGCCGCCGACCCGGACGACCATGCTTCGACGGCGGACGCCCTCGATCAGGCGGGGCTGCGCCTGGTTCCATCGGGCATGCGCCGGATGGACCTGCTCCTCCCGCCGCGGCACCCCCTGACGGCGGAGCTCGCCCTGCGCGGTTGGATCGCCGGGCGCATCGCGGATGGCGTGGTGTTCAGCCGGATTCTCCGCTATCCGTGGCGCGTTGAGTCCGACCTGGACCCACGGGCGGCTTGGGTGCTCGACCACCTGCCCACGTCGGCTCGTCGTGTGGGCCGGCGCCTCGTCACCATGCACCCCATGACCTACCCCGAGCTGGTGCGGACCGCGGCGTGCGAGGTGGTCGAGGCGGCGCGTCAGGCTTACGCCCCGGGCCGGGCCCGATCGGCACCGACCGCGAGCGCACCCGAGGGCACGACCCCCTTCGCCGTCACCCGCTACCGGACGCTGCGCGGTGCGTTCCGCCTGATCCCGAGCGACCTTTGGGGCGCCACCTTCGTCGACATCGGCGCAGGCGACGGGAGGGTACTGCGCGAGGCGGGGTCGGCGGGGGCCGCCGCCGTCGTCGGTTGGGAGCTCGATCCGGTGCTGGCTCGCCGAGCAGCGCTCGCCGTGGCCGGATCCGGTGCCGTCTTCGCAGGCGACGCCCTCGCCCAGCCGCTGCCGACCGACGCGGGGATCGTGTTCTTGAACAACCCGTTCGGCCCGGCTTCGGTCGCCCGGCTGGCGCAGCGGGTGGCGGAATCGCTCGCCGAACGACCACGTCCGCTCTTGGTGATCTACGTCAACCCGCCCACGGTCGAGCCGCTCTTGGACGTCGGGCTCCTGCTCGTGCAGTGCGCCCCAAGCCACGCGATCTTGACGACGCGGTCGGAGTGATCCGGACCGGACACCGCAGCGTCGACGCGTCAGAATAGAACGTGTTCTCGTTTTCTCCTACAGTCCCATCCATGGGTGACCTTGGATTCTGGAGACTGGCTGAAGCAGACCCCGAGCGCCTCGCGCTCGTCGGGCCCGATGGCACGGAACGCACCGCAGGAGAACTGCTGGCCGCAGCCAACCGTGCGGCACACGGGTTCCGGGCCCTTGGCCTGGAGACGGGCGACACGGTCGCGCTGCTCATGCCCAACTCGATCGAGCTCATCGAGCTGTACCTCGGTGCGATCCAGATCGGCCTCTACGTGACGCCGATCAACTGGCACCTGGTCGGGCCCGAGGTGGCGTACATCCTGGGTGACAGCGACGCCAAGGTCTTCGTCGCCCACGAGCGTCTTGCCGACGTAGCGATCGCCGCCGTCGATGAGGCCGGCTTCCCCGCCGACCGCCGCTTCGCCGTGGGCACGGTGGAGGGCTTCCGCCCCGTCGACGAGCTCACCGACGGCCAGCCCGACACCGCGCCCGAAGGACGCACCACCGGTGCGGCCATGCACTACACCTCGGGCACGACCGGACGGCCCAAGGGCGTCAAGCGCGGCCTCTTCGAGATCGACCCGTCCGACATGGGCGAGCTCATGGGCTACCTGCCGAACCTCTTCGGCATCGCTCCCCAAGACGGCCACGTCCACCTGACGGTGTCGCCGCTGTACCACACGGCCGTGCTGATGTGGACGGGCAACGCCCTGCACTTGGGCCACACCGTCGTGCTCATGGACAAGTGGACGGCCGAGGAAACCCTCCGGCTCATCCAGGAGCGCAAGGTCACCTACAGCCACATGGTCCCGACCCAGTTCGTGCGGCTGCTCGACCTGCCCGAGGACGTGCGGGCCGGGTACGACGTCAGCTCGCTGCGCAACATGGTCCACGGGGCTGCTCCGTGCCCGCAGGAGATCAAGCGCACGATGATCGAGTGGTGGGGCGACACCATCCAGGAGTACTACGCGGCCACCGAGGGCGGCGGAACCGTGATCTCCGCCAAGGAGTGGATGGAGCGGCCCGGTTCGGTCGGGCTGGCGTGGCCGGGCAGCGAGATCCGCATCTACGACGAGGACGGCGTGCAGCAGCCCGCCGGCACCATCGGCACCGTCTACATGCAGCTCATGGCGGACTTCGAGTACAAGGGCGACACCGCCAAGACCAAGGCCAACCGCATCGAGAACTTCTTCACCGTGGGCGACCTCGGCGAGATGGACGAGGACGGCTACCTGTACCTGCGGGACCGCAAGGCCGACATGATCATCTCGGGCGGAGCCAACATCTACCCGGCCGAGATCGAGGGCGAGCTCATCAACCACCCGGCGGTCCAGGACGTCGCCGTGTTCGGCATCCCGAACGCCGACTGGGGCGAGGAGATCAAAGCCGTGGTCGAGCTCCACGAGGGCTTCGAGCCCGGCGACGAGCTGGCCGAGGAGATCACCGCCTGGGCCGGGACCCGCATGGGCAAGTTCAAGCTGCCGAAGTCCATCGACTTCGTCGACGAGTTGCCCCGCGAGCCCAACGGGAAGCTGATCAAGCGCAAGCTGCGCGACCCGTACTGGGAAGGCATCGACCGCCAGATCTGATCGATCGGCACCCTGTCTGCCCGAAGGCAGCGGATGGCGGATTCGACGTTCAGCATGCCTAACATGCCTCCGTGACCGCCCACGCCCGATCTGCGCGCTTGTCGCGGATCGGATGGGGATCCTTCGCGGTGATCGCCGCCGCGGCCACGGTCATCCCGGTCGCGGCGGTCGTCGGCGGCGTCCTCCAGCCCAGCACCGACGTGTGGCGCGAGCAGTGGGACACCCGCCTGCCCGGCGAGATCTTGACCTCCCTCGTGCTCGTCGTCGGGGTGTGCACGGTGGCGGTCGTGCTCGGCGTCGGCCTGGCCTGGCTCGTGGGCGCCCACGACTTCCCCGGACGGGGCTTCTTCACCTGGGGGTTCGTCCTGCCGCTGGCGCTCCCGGCCTACATCCTCGGGTTCGTGGTCAGTTCGACGTTCGGGGTGGCCGGACCGATCCAGTCGTGGTGGCGCGAGGTGTTCGGCCGCGACGCCTGGTTCCCCGAGGTCCGGTCCCTGCCGATGGCGATCGCAGTCTTCTCGCTGACGCTGTACCCGTACGTGTACCTCATGGCCCGTGCCGCGTTGCGGGACCAGGCCGGTGACTCGTTCTCGGTCGCCCGGTCCCTGGGCGCCTCCACCGGCGACGCGTTCCGCTCGGTGGTCGTGCCGATGCTGCGCCCCGCCCTCGCCGCAGGGGCGGCCATCGTGGCGATGGAGACGCTGACGGACTTCGCAACCGTGCAGTACTTCCAGGTCGACACCGTCACCGTCGGCGTCTTCCGCATCTGGCGGGGCACCTACGACCGCGATGCCGCCGCCGAGATCGCCACCCTCGTGCTCGGGTTCGCCCTCATCGCCATCATGCTCGAGCGCGTGTTCCGAGGTCGGGCCCGGTTCGCCGAGTCCGGCGGCCATGGGGCCGGGTTCGTCCGACGCCGCCTGCGAGGCACGAAGGCGGTGATGGCCACCCTCGGTTCCAGCGTGGTCGTGCTGCTCGCCTTCGGCGCGCCCACCGCCCAGCTCGTCTCGTGGGCCTACGCGGAGCAGACGGGACCGCGCGGCACGCCACTCACCGACGAGTACCCCTCCTACTTGCGCCACAGCGTCACCTTGACCCTCTGCACCGTGGGGATCTGCCTGCTGGTCAGCGTGCTGGTGGCCAACGGCCTCCGGTTCGCGCCGAGCCGCATCGTGGCGGTGGCCAAGCGCCTCTCGACCATCGGATACGCCGTGCCGGGCGTCGTCGTGGCCATGGGCGTCATCCTCACCTTGGTGGGCCTCGACCAGTTCCTCGGACTGTTCCACCGTGGACTGCCCGGCACGGTCGCCACCGGCTCGTTCCTCGCCCTCGTCTACGCCTACGCCGTCCGGTTCCTGGCGCCGTCGGTCACGAGCGTCGAATCCGGCCTGGACCAGGTGCCGGTCGACCTCACGTCCTCGGCGCGCTCGCTGGGCTCGCGCCCGGCGACGGTCCTGCGCCGCATCCACCTGCCCCTGTCCAAGGGGGCCATGTTGACCGCCGCGATCCTGGTCGGCGTCGACGCGCTGAAGGAGCTGCCCATCGCGCTCCTCCTGCGGCCGATCGGGTTCGACACCTTGCCGGTGTGGACCTACAACCTCGCCTCGGAGTCGCGGTTCCAGCAGGCGGCCCTCCCGGCGCTGACGATCATCGCAGCAGCCCTCATCCCGGTCGCCCTGCTGTCGCGCGGCCTCGATCGGAAGAAGTCCTCGTGAGCGCGCCCCCTCCCCCGCTGCAGGTGCGCGGCGCAGCCCGGTCGTTCGGGAAGACCCGTGCCGTCGACGGGGTCGATCTGGAGCTGCACCCGGGCGAGCTGCTGGTCCTGGTGGGACCCAGCGGCTGCGGCAAGTCGACGCTCCTGCGCGCCATCGCCGGACTCGTTGCCTTGGACGAGGGGTCCATCCTCGTCGGTGGCAACACCGTCGACGACGGTCGCAACGCCACGCCGCCCGAGCACCGTCCGGTCGGCATGGTGTTCCAGGACCACTCCTTGTTCCCGCACCTCACCATCGGCGACAACGTCGCCTTCGGGATCCGCAAGCTGCCCGCCGCCGAGCGGAAGGCACAGGTGGCCGAGCTGCTCGCGATGGTCGAGATCGAGCACCTGGCGAAGCGCTACCCCCACGAAGTCTCCGGTGGAGAGCGCCAACGGGCCTCGGTGGCTCGGGCCGTCGCGCCGCACCCCCACCTTTTGCTGCTCGACGAGCCCTTCGCCGCCCTGGACCCCAACCTGCGCGAGCAGGTGCGCACCCAGCTGGTGAACCTCCTGCGCACCACCGGGACCCCAGCGGTGTTCGTGTCGCACGACCAGGCCGAGGCCATGGCGCTCGGCGACCGGGTGGCCGTGATGCGCGCCGGAAAGCTGGAGCAGGTCGGCTCCGGACCGGACATCTACGACCGACCGGCCAACCGGTTCGTCGCCTCGTTCATGGGCGACGCCGCCTTCCTGCCCGTCACGTCGGACGAGGGCGGCCTGCGCACCGAACTGGGCCCGATCGACGCCGCGGCCGGTGCGGGCAATGGGTCGTTGGAGGCGGTGATCCGCCCCGCTGACGTGGACCTCGTGGTCGATCCCGACGGCCCGAGCGAGATCATCCGGTCCGATTACCAAGGGCCCACCTGGACCTACGACGTGCGGCTTCCGTCCGGTGCGATCGTGCGCTCGACGCGCCCGCGGTCGCAGGCCGTCGACCACGGCACCCGGGTGCACGCCGGCCTCGACACGACGACCCCGCCCCTGGTCCACGCAGATGGCAGCTGACTGTCGACTTCGTGTTAGGCGCGACTAACATCGCCGGTGCCCGCCTGAGAGGAACCCCGTGACCCGCCACCTCCACTCCACCGCCGCCGCCGCCCTCGCCGTGGGGCTGCTATTCACCACCGCTTGCGCCGAATCCGACGGCGGCGCGGCAACCACCTCGGATGGCAAGGTCCTCCACGTCTACTCCGGACGCCACTACGACGTGGAGAAGGCGTTCCAGGAGTTCGAGGACGAGACCGGCACCAAGGTCGAGTTCCTCACCGGCAACGACGCGGAGCTCCGGGAGCGCATCGCGGCCGAGGGCACCGACACCGAGGCCGACGTCTACATCACCGTGGACGCCGGCAACCTCGCCAGCGCCGCCGAGGACGGGCTGTTCCAGCCGATGGACTCGCCCACGCTCCGCAAGGTGATCCCTGCCCAGTACCGCGACCCCGACGACCTCTGGTTCGGCTTGGCCCTGCGAGCCCGGACGATCATCTACAACACCGAGGCCCTCGACCCCAACGAGGTGCCGAAGGACTACGCGGACCTGGCGAAGCCGGAGTGGAAGGGCCGGGTGTGCCTGCGGAACTCGACGAACGACTACCAGCAGTCCCTGGTAGCCAGCATGATCGCCCAAGACGGCGAGGCGAAGACGCTCGAGGTCCTCCAGGGCTGGACCCGCAACGCCGACATCTACGCCAACGACACCGAGATGATCCAGGCCATGGCCGCCGGCGCGTGCGACGTCGGCATCGCCAACCACTACTACCTGGCTCGCGAGCTCGAGCAGGACCCAGACCTTCCCGTCGACCTCATCTGGGCCAACCAGGACGCGGGCGGCACCCACATCAACATCTCCGGCGGTGGCATCACCAAGTCCGCCAAGCATCCCGAGCTGGCCCAGGAGTTCCTGGAGTGGCTGGGCACCAAGGGCCAGAGCGTCCTGGTCGACAGCAACCACGAGTTCCCGGCCAGCACCGAAGCCACACCCGAGCCGCTCATCACCGAGGAGTTCGGCGTGGACTTCACCCGCCAACCGCTCGATGCCAAGCGGATCGGCGAACTCAACCCCGAAGCGGTGAAGCTGATGGACCAGGCCGGGTTCGGCTGATCCTCAGGAGTCGCACCGAGCTAGGAGCCGTACTGGTCGAGGACCAGGTGGGTGGCGACGTCGAGCTCGTCGGCGACCTTCTCCATGCCGGACCAGCCGTTGACCCAGCCGATGAGGGCCGAGAACCACACGTGGCCCAGCGTGCGGGTGGCGTTGACCTTGAACTCGGGGTCGAAGTCGTCGCCGAGTGCCATGGACATGATGCGGTTCATGCTGGCTGACACGTCTTCCTGGCACGCCGCCGCCCCCCGATCGGGCGAGAGCAGGGCGGTGACGACGGCTTCGGAGAGCTTCGGCTCCTTCTCCATGGCTCGCGTCGCCCGGCGCAGCACCTCGGAGACCCGCTCGGTCGTGGTGTCTCCCTTGGGCGGCCGCTGGCCCACCCGACGCTCCAGGTCCAGCGTCCATTCGACCATGGCGGCCGCCAGCAAGTGATCCTTCGACGAGAAGTACCGGTAGATGGTGCCGAGGGCGACCCCGGCCGACGTGGCCACGTCGCGCATCTGGACGGCGTCGTAGCCGCCGGATGCCCCTAGGTCGAGCGCAGCGCGGATGACGCGCTCCCGACGTGCGGCTTGGCTCTTGGTCAGCGTCGTCGTGTCGGCGTCCATCTGGCCTGTCACCCTACGATCCGGCTCGTCCGAGATCTCGGAACGGCGTGTCTCGGTCCGTGCGCGGCTCGTGGGGCAGGCCGAGGACGCGCTCCGCCATGATGTTTCGCTGCACCTCGTTTGATCCACCGGCGATGCGGATGGCGGGAGCGAACAGGAACCGGACCTGCCACTCGGTACCGGCCGGGGCGTCGTCCTCCAACAGCTGGCCCTCGGGTCCCAGCACCTCGAGCGAGGTGTTGCCCAGCCGGCGCAGGTACTCCGCCGCGAACAGCTTCATGACCGACGTCTCGGGGCCGGGCGGCACGCCCTTGGAGAGCGCAGTCTGCAGGCGGTACCCGTGGAATCGCTGGATCTGCTGGCGGATCCAGCAGTCGACGAGGTGCTGGCGGATGACCGGATCCTCGGCCGTGCCCCGCTTCCGAGCCAGCTCGATCAGCGCCATCGTGTCGCTGCTCTTGTTGGCGCCGGCGATCAGGCCCCGCTCGTTGGAGAGGGTGGTGATGGCGCAGCCCCAGCCGCCGTTGACATCACCCAAGACGTTGGCAGCCGGGATGCGGACCTCGTCCATGAACACCTCGGAGAAGTGCTCCGACCCGGTCATCTGCTTGAGGGGGCGGATGTCGAAGCCCGACGTCTTCATGTCCACCAGGAAGTAGGTGATGCCCTTGTGCTTGGGCGCATCGGGATCGGTACGGGCGAGCAGGATGCCCCAGTCGCTGTCGGCCGCGCCCGAGGTCCACACCTTCTGACCGGTGACGACGAACTCCTCGCCGTCGCGCACCGCTCGGGTCGAGATGTTGGCCAGGTCCGACCCGGCGTCGGGCTCGCTGAAGAGCTGGCACCAGACCTCGTCGCCACGAAGCATCGGGAGCAGGTACCGCTTCTTCTGCTCGTCCGTGCCGTGGCGCAAGATCGTCGGTCCGGCCATGCCGATGCCCACGGCGTAGTTGTTGACGGTGACACCGAACTGGCTGGCCTCTTGGCCCCAGATCGTGTTCTGCATGGCGGTCCCGCCGCGGCCGCCGAACTCCTTCGGCCACGTGATGCCAGCCCAGCCGTGCTCGACGAGCAGTTCCTGCCACTTCTTCACCCGGCGGTGGAACTCCTCCTCGCTCATGGTCTTCTCGAGGAAGCCGGTGGAGAAGTCATCGGGGCCGCCCTTGGCCGGGGCGTGGGCCACCAGCCACTCCCGCACCTCGGTCCGGAAGGCGGCCTCTTCTGGCGTGTCATCGAAGTCCACGGTCGTCAGACTAGAACACGTTCTCGTTCGGACCCCCGACGACGGGAGGAACGCAAGCTGGCAGAATGCCCGCGGGACCACGAGTGGGAGCTGCGAATGGAACGTCTGACGGGGCTGGATGCAGCCTTCTTGTACCTGGAGAACCCCACCAACCACATGCACGTGGCGATGACCATGGTGCTCGATCCGTCCTCGGTGCCCGGCGGCTACACGTTCGAGAACCTCAAGCAGTTCATCGCCAACCGGGTGCACCTGGTTCCGCCGTTCACCCGCCGGCTCATCGAGGTCCCGCTCAACCTGGCGCACCCGGTGTGGGTCGAGGACCCCGACTTCGACATCGACTTCCACATCCGCCGCATCGGCTGCCCCTCGCCTGGCGGGCGCCGCGAGCTGGGCGAGATGGCCGGCCAGATCGCCAGCACCCCCATCGACCGGTCGCGGCCCCTCTGGGAACTGTGGGTGATCGAGGGCCTCAAGCAGGATCGCATCGGCGTCGTCACCAAGGTCCACCACGCGGCCATCGACGGCAGCTCCGGCGCCGACCTCATGGTCCACCTGTTCGACCTCGAGCCGGCACCCGCCGACCCGCCCCAGCTCACCGAACGGACCTCCGAGCACATCCCCAACGACATGGAACTGCTCGGCCACGCCGCCGCGTCACGGTTCCGCAAGCTGGTTGCGCTGCCCAAGCTCCTGGGCGAGACCGTGGGCGCGGTCAACCGGGTCGCCGCCGGCCGTCGTGATCCCGACAAGCGGGTCGGCGCCGCACCGCTCACCGCGCCGCGCACCTCGTGGAACGGCAGCCTCTCCCCGATGCGCTCGGTGGGCTTCGCCCGCGTGACGCTCGACGAGGTCAAGGCCCTCAAGGACGCCTTCGGCTGCACGGTGAACGACGTCGTGCTCGGCCTGTGCGCTGGCACCCTGCGCTCCTACATGCTGGCCAACGAGGACGTGCCTGACACCCCGCTGGTGGCCGCCTGCCCCGTGTCGGTGCGAGCCGGCGATGACAGCGCGCCGGGCAACAAGGTCTCCGCCATGTTCGCCACGCTCGACACCCAACTCGAGGACCCGACGGAACGCATCCGAGCCATTCAGGCCTGCACGGTCGGAGCCAAGGAGGAGCATAAGGCCGTGGGTGCCGACATGCTCCAGAACTGGGCCGAGTACGCCGCTCCGAACACGTTCAACCTGGCCTCTCGGCTGTACTCCAGTTGGGGCCTCGCCGACAGCCACCGCCCGATCCACAACGTGATCATCTCGAACGTCCCCGGCCCCAACTTCCCGCTGTACTACGCCGGCGCCGAGATGGTCGCGGCGTACCCCATGGGTCCCGTCATGGAGGGCGTGGGCTTGAACATCACGGTGATGAGCTATCGGGGCTCGGTCGACTTCGGCTTCATGGTCGACCGGGAGTTGGTGCCCGACGTCTGGGAGATGGCGGATCGAGTCAAGCCGGCCCTCGAAGAACTGCAGGCGGCGGCCGGCCTCTTGACGGCGAGCGCATCGAAGACGGAGGTCGCCGCGGTCCGTGCCAACGCCGATGCACCCACCGACAGCCCGCCTGCCAACGTCGCTCCCATGCGAGCCGATCTGACCTGACGGACCGTCAGGAAGACGAGAACGTGTTCTCGTTCGGGTGGTAGAACCTCACCCATGGGGTTCAACATCGCTGATCTGTTCGAGCGCGCCGTCGACGCCGTTCCCGACCGCATGGCGCTCGTGTGCGGCGACCGCCGCCTCACCTACCGCCAGATGGACGACGAGGCCAACCAGCTCGCCAACCACCTGCTCAGCGAGGACTTCGGTCACGGCGACCACATCGGGATCTACGGCCAGAACACGGCCGAGTGGCTCATCGCCATGGTCGCCATCTTCAAGATCCGCGCCGTGCCGATCAACATCAACTTCCGCTACGTCGAGGACGAGCTGGCCTACCTCTTCGACAACGCCGACCTGGTCGCGCTGGTGCACGATCGCGAGTACATCCCCCGCATCGCGGCGGTCACCGCCAAGGTCCCCGGGCTGCGGCACTTCGTCATGATCGACGACGACAGCGGCGATGCCGATCCCGCCACCATCGGGGCCATCTCCTGGGCCGACGCCATCACCGATGCCTCGACCGACCGCCCGGTGCTCCCCCGCACCGACGACGACCACTACGTCATCTACACGGGCGGCACCACGGGGATGCCCAAGGGCGTCGTCTGGCGCCACGAAGACGTGTTCTACGCACTGGGCGGAGGCGTCGACGCCTACACCAACGAGCGCATCACCCACGGCCAGCAGCTCGCCGAGAAGGCCGCCGCCACCGAGACGCCGATGGTCAGCCTGAACATCCCGCCGCTCATGCACGGCGCAGCGCAATGGGGTGCCCTGCGCTTCCTCTTCGAGGGTGGCACCGTCGTGTTCGTGCCCCGCTTCAGCGCCGAGGCGGTGTGGTCGCTCGTCGAGTCCGAGGGGGTGAACACGATGATGATCACCGGCGACGCCATGGCCCGGCCGCTCATCGAGACCCTCCAGGAAGACCCGAACCGCTGGGACCTTTCCTCGCTGTTCGTGACCTCGTCGAGCGCCGTGGTCTTCTCCCCGTCGCTCAAGGAGGCCATGCTCGAGCTGCTACCGAACATCATGGTCATCGACGCCATCGGCTCCTCGGAGAGCGGCATGAACGGCATGGTCATCCAGACCAAGGGCCAGACCGCCAACCACGGAGGTGGCGGCCCCACCGTGAAGGCCGGGCGCGATGCCGTCGTGCTCGACGACGACCTGAAGCCGTTGCCTCCGGGCACCGGGGTGATCGGGAAGCTCGCCCGAGGCGGCAACATCCCGATCGGCTACTACAAGGACCCGGTCAAGACCGCGGCGACCTTCGTGCACGCGCCCGACGGGACCCGGTACGTGGTCGCCGGCGACTTCGCCCTCCACGAGGAGGACGGCACCATCACGCTCCTCGGACGTGGCTCGGTGTGCATCAACTCCGGCGGCGAGAAGATCTTCCCCGAGGAGGTCGAGTCGGTCCTCAAGGACCACCCGGAGGTGTACGACGTGCTGGTCGTCGGGGTACCCGACGACCGCTGGGGTCAGGCCGTGTGCGCCGTGGTCCAGCCCCGCCACCCCGCCGCGCCGCCGACGCTCGCCGACCTCGATGCGCACTCCCGCACCCACCTGGCTGCGTACAAGACGCCCCGCCACCTCGTGATCGTCGACGAGATCCGCCGCTCCCCCAGCGGCAAGCCGGACTACCCCTGGGCCACCGCGCTCGCCCAAGAAGCGCTCGCGGCCACCACCGACGCCTGAGCCGGAAGGCTCACCGCTCCGCTGCGGCCAGGGCGGCCTGGCGCTCGGCTTCGAACCCCTCGTTCAGCCACCGGCCCCTCGGGTCTGCGGCCGCTGGTGCCCGTGAGCCCGGCCGGACCAGCACCGACACGCAGTCGATGGCGGTGCGCGCGGTCGCCCACCGCAACAGCTCCTGGGAGGTGCAGACCAGGCCGTGGCGCTCGGCCAGCCGAGCGACGAGGTCGGCATCCACGCTGGGGTCGCGCCAGTGCACCTCTCGCTCGATCACCCCGGACCGCGCGAGGGCCCGGTGCAGCGGGCCGATGCGCCGCAGCACGGCCGAACGATCCAGGCGGGAGGCAGCCAGGTTCGAGTGGTGGATCCACGCCACGCCATCGTCGGTGAGGACCCGGGCGAGCTCGGCGACGTAGCCGCCGATCGCCTCGGCATCGGCGTGCACGACCGAGTCGAAGCTGAAGACCAGGTCCACCGAACGGTCGTCGATGGTCGGCAGCGTCCGGCCGTCGCAGATCCCGGGCCGGACGGCCTCGACGTCGGCGAACCGGGCCTCACACGCTGCGACGCACTCGGGGGCGAGGTCCACGGCGACGACTTCCTGCGACCACTCGGCGAGGAACTGCGTCCACCGCCCGTGCCCGCACCCGATCTCGACGATCCGGGCGTAGGGCGGCGTTCCCGCCGCCGCCTCCAGCCGAGGCGCGATCCACGACGACCACTGCGAGGCCGGCCCGCCCCACCCGGTGGACCACTCGTCGCCGTTGCGGTCCCACCGCTCCGGGCGACCCCAGACCTCGCGGTTGTCGTCGATCGACGGCACGTCAGGTACCGGTGAAGTTCGGCTTGCGCTTCTCCTTGAAGGCTCGGGGCCCTTCCTTGGCATCGTTGGTGTTGAAGATGATCGGTTCGCCGATGGTGAGTTCGTGAGCCAGGCCGTCGGCCTCGCTCATCGCCGCGGTCTCCCGCATGGACCTCAGCACCGCGGCCACGGCGAGGGGGCCGTTCTCGGCGATCTGATCGGCAAGCTCACGGGCCTTGGTGAGCGCCTGGCCATCGGGGACGACGTGGCCGATGAGACCGATGTCCTTCGCCTCCTGGGCAGAGATCAGGCGTCCGGTGAGGAGCAGGTCGGCGGCAACGGTGAACGGGATCTGGCGCTGGAGCCGCACGGTAGAACCGCCGAGGGGGAACAGCCCGCGACGGACCTCGGCGATGCCCAGCTGGGCCGATTCGCCAGCCACGCGGATCTCCGTGGCCTGGAGGATCTCGGTCCCGCCGGCCACGCAGTAGCCCTCGACGGCGGCGACGATCGGCTTGTTGGGGCGACCGTGGCGCAGGAGGGCCTTCCAGTGGAGGTCTGGGTCCTCGGCCATGCGCGCCATCTCCTCATCGGAGAAGCCCGCTGCGAGGGCCTTCAGATCCATGCCCGAGCAGAAGTCCCCACCGGCGCCGGTCAGGATGCCGACCCGCAGTTCTGGGTCCTCGTCGAGCATCTTCCAGGCGTCGGCGACACCGACCAGCATGGTGGGGCTGAAGGCGTTCTTGGCCGCCGGACGGTTGAGGGTGACGGTGAGGACGTGGCCGTCCCGCTCGGCGATGAAGTGCGGCTCTTCAGCAATGACGTCTGACATCCGCTCAGACTAGAACACGTTCTACTTTGCGGCCATCTGGCCACGACCGCGAGGTGCGGTGCGACCCATCGGTCTGTGGCCCCGACACCGAGTCCGGGCCACGATCTTGGTCCCGACCGACGGGCGCCCACCGGCGCCCACCCGGGTCCTCCGACGGCGCCTGGCGCCCATAGTCCCGGCGACCGAGGTCTCGGCGCCGCCTGTTCCCATCGCGGAGGTTCTCGCATGCCACTGTCCCTGTTCCCCTTGCCCGCGCGCTTCATGCGGGGCCACGGCTCGCTCCTGCTGGCCATCGCCGTCACTGCGCTGGCCGCCGTCGGCGCCACCGCCTGCGATCCGCTCCCGCCCGTCCCGCCCGGCGGGGTCGCCGCCGACTGCCGGGATGTCACCTGGGGCTCGGGCTCCAAGCACGCCGAGCGGATGTCTCCCGCCGAGATCGTGCGGGTCCGGGCCGGGTCGCACCGCTGCTTCGACCGCATGGTGGTCGACCTGCGCTCGGCCCCCGCTGCGGGTTGGCGGGTCCGCTACCACGAGGTGGCGCGCGAGGGGGTCGGCACGCCGGTACCGCTGCGAGGCAACGCCGACCTCGAGGTCGTCGCCCTGGCGCCGGCCTACAGCCCGAGCGGCAGCTCCGTGTTCCATCCGGACAACCCCGC
Source organism: Acidimicrobiales bacterium (assembly GCA_046594195.1). Taxonomy (GTDB): domain Bacteria; phylum Actinomycetota; class Acidimicrobiia; order Acidimicrobiales; family Iamiaceae; genus Aquihabitans. The sequence continues at coordinate 21,521 of JBKJPY010000030.1, forward strand.
CGAGCTGGCCAACGTGGCCGGCTTCCGCACGTTCCGCCAGATCGCCTACGCCGGCACGTTCGAAGGGCAGACGACCTTCGGGGTCGGCGTGCGCACCCGCCTCCCCTTCCGCGTCTTCGCCGTCTCCGGCCCCAACGGCGTGAAGCTCGTCGTCGACGTGGCCCACCGCTGGCCGTGACCTCGCCCCTTGCGTGCGCCAGATCTGTGCCGCTCTGGAGGTAGCGGTGGGCTGCGACGTCTGATCAACAGCCGCACTCGCGCTCAGATGTGGGACCGTTGCCGACATGAGCCGACTCCCCAACCTCGACCCCGACGACCTCTCCGAGTCGCAGCAACGGCTCTATGCCTCGCTGCAGAATCGCCCTGAGGTCCAGGCACATGGCCTCGTCGGGCCGTTCGCCGTCTGGATGCACGCACCTGACCTCGGGGCACCGATGGCTGACCTCGGGGCCGGGATCCGCTTCCAGGCTTCGCTGCCCGCCAGCGCCACCGAGGTGGCGATCTGCACCACCGGTGCCTTCTACGGAGCCAGCTTCGAATTCGCCGCCCATCGTCCCCTTGCCCTCCGAGCGGGCGTCGACGAGGCCGCCCTCGACCGGCTCGCCGCAGGCGAGACCCCGGGCTTCGAGGGCGATGAGGCCGCCGCGTACGCGGTGGCGACCGAACTCCTCCAGGAGCACACCATCGGCGCCGCAACCTACGCAGATGCGGTCGAGCGCTTCGGCGTGCAGGGCGTGGTCGAGCTGGTGACGACGGTCGGGTACTACGGCCTCAACGCGCTGCTGCTCCACGCCTTCGAGATCCCCCTAGCCCCCGGCATGGAGGATCCGCTCGCCGGGCGGTGACCCGGCTACTTGTCGAGCTTGGCCTCGATACGGGCGAGGGCCTCGACGATGCGATCGGTCTGGGTCTGCTGTTCGACCACCATGCGAGCGAGCCAGAAGCGCAGCAGGCGGGCCAGCGAGAAGCGGATGAACAGGCCCACGCCGATGACCGCCAGGCCCAGGCCCAAGATGCCGCCCGAGATCAGCATCGGGACCTGGTCGGCCACGTACTTGGAACCCGACGAGGTCCAGTAGGCGGCGAGGATCAGGACCACGCCGACGATCGGGAGGATCAGGCCCAGCTTGAGCAGCAGCCGCTCGGCATCGGCCGAGGGTTCAGGGACGTGCAGGTCCTCGACGCCCAGTTCCAGGCGGTCGGCGGCGCTGGGCGCGTGGGTGGCGGTGGGATCGGTCATGTGGGTGCTCCGAGGTAGGCGGCCGAGAGCTCGGCCTCGAGGTCTGCGGGTGGGCCGGCGGCGACGACGGTTCCGTGCTGCATGATCACGGCGTGGTCGGCGACGCCGAGGACGGTGCGGGCGAACTGCTCGACCACCAGGATCGACACCCCTTCGGTGGCGATGCCGGCGACGATCTCGTAGAGCTCGGCGACGATGAGCGGCGCCAGACCCATCGAGAGCTCGTCGATGATGAGCAGCCCCGGATCGGTGGCCAAGCCGCGCGCCATGGCGAGCATCTGCTGCTCGCCACCCGACAACGTGCCGGCGACCTGGCCGATGCGCTCGCCGAGGCGGGGGAAGCGCGCCACCGCGGATTCGATGATCTGGTCGGCCGGGAGCCCGCGGTAGCTGGCCATGACCAGGTTCTCTCGAACGGTGAGGCTGCGGAACACGCCCCGACCCTCGGGGATGGTGCAGAGCCCGAGGCGGGCGAGCTCGTCGGGCTTGACGCCGTTCACGTGGCGGCCGCCGACGTGCACGCATCCGGACGATGCCGGGTGCTGGCCGGTGGCGACGAGCAGCGTGGTGGTCTTCCCCGCTCCGTTCGGTCCGAGCAGGGCCACCACCTGGCCGCGCGGCACCACCAGGTCGATCCCATGGAGCACCTCGATGCGGCCGTAGGTGGCACGGACGTCGCGAAGCTCGAGCAGCGGCGCGCCGATGGCGGTCATCCGGGTGCCCCCGGGTCCTGACCGAGGTACGCGTCGATGACCTCGGGGTTCTTCTGCACCTCGATGGGCGATCCCGACGCGAGGACTTCGCCGAAGTTGAGCACGGTGATCTGGGCGCAGAGACGCATCACGAGCGGGACGTCGTGCTCCACGAGCAAGATGCCGAGCCCGTCACCCGTGAGGTCGATCAGGATCTCGGCGAAGCGGTCGGTCTCCTGCTCGTCGAGACCCGAGGCCGGCTCGTCGAGGAGCAGCACCCGGGGGTCGCATGCGAGGGCCCGCGCCAGCTCGACCAGGCGGGCGGAGCCGGTGGACAACGAATCAGCACGCTGCTGGGCGACGGCGGCGAGACCCACGCGCTCGAGCAGCTGATCGGTGACGACCTGGGGATCGGACCCGGCCTGCTTTCGCAGCTCGGCCGCCGTGAGCACGTTGTCGCGGACCGTCAGCGAGCCGAACAGCTCCAAGCGCTGGAAGGTCCGGGCGATGCCGCCGCGAGCCCGCTGATGGGCCGACATCGACGTGATGTCGTCGCCGTCGAGCACGACACGTCCACGGGTGGGTGCCTGGAGGCCGGTGATCACGTTGAACGTCGTGGTCTTGCCGGCGCCGTTCGGCCCGATGAGGCCGGTGATCTGGCCGGCATCGACCGACAGGCTGACGTCGTTGACGGCCAGGTGCCCGCCGAAGCGGACGGCGATCTCACGCGTCTCGAGGATCGGCATGGCACCTCCCCCAGCTCAGGCCCAGCTCGGCATCGATGGCCGCCCGCTCGTCGTCGGACAGGGAGCCGCCACCGGCGAGGACGAGCTCGGGGACGATCGCAGGTGGGGCGGGCGCCAGCAGCTCGACGGCCCGGTTGCGGTCGGCATTGGGCGTCGTGGCGTGGCGCTTCGCCCAGGCAGCGCGCACCTTGTCGGCGGTCTGGGCGATGGCGCCGTCGGGGTTGGCGGCCAGGCTGATGCCGGCCAGACCGGGAAGGACCGTCATGAGGTTCTGGAGGGCCGGATAGGTCTCGCCGATCAGCGGGAACACCGAGTAGAGGATCGCCCCCAGGAGGACACCGGCGACGGCTGCGATCCCGCCGACCACGGCCATCAGCGCGAGCGGTAGACCGGGGAGTGCACCTTGGAGCAAGGCGAACTGCTCGGTGCCGACCTTGCCGCGCCACCCTCCCAGCAGGGCACCGCCCAACCCGGCGATGGCCGCCGACAGGCCGAAGACCTGAAGCTTGAGTCGGGTGAGGTCCAAGCCCAGGGTGGCGCAGGCAGCCGGACTGTCCTTCATGGCCTGCAGCCGGCGGCCGAACGGGCCACGCCGGAGGACCGTGACGAGCAGGCCCAACAGCGCGAACACGACGGCCATGAGCACCAGGTTCGCCCGGTTGCTGCTCGTGTCGATCGGACCGAGGTGGAGCCGCTCGTAGGTGGCGTCGCCCTGGTTGAACACGGGCACCCCGGCGAAGACCGCCTTCTCGCAGAACAGGGCGAACGCCATCGTGGACAAGGCGAGGTAGAGGCCCTTCAGGCGCAGCGACGGCAAGGCGACGAGCGCGCCGACCACGGCGCAGACCGCGACCACCAGGACCAGGGCGAGCGGGTTGCCGTCGCTCCCCCACTGGTACATGACCAGTGCGCCGATCCCGGCGAAGGCCAGCGGCGCCAGCGAGATCTGCCCGCCGTAGCCCATGAGCGGCACCAGCGACAGGGCGACGATGCCGAGCGCCAGGCCGTACCCGACCGAGTCCAGGGCCTTGCCGTCGAGCAGCGACGGGATGGCGAAGGCGGCGACGATCAAGGCTCCGGACGCGAGGTACACAGAGCGCATCGACGGGTTCGGGACCCGGCTGCGGTCCGGCTGGCGGTGGAACAGCGATGCCTTCTCCTGCGGAAGCACCAGCAGGGCGATGAACAACATGATGACCGGGACGGTCTCGACGTTGATCCAGCCCGCCAGGGTGTGCAGGAGCCCGGCGACGCGCTCGGGAATCCAACCGGGCTCGGTGCCGGGTGCCATCCAGGCGTTGATGTCGGTCGAGTACCGCGAAGCGGCTTCGCGGAGCAGGCCGAGGATCACCGCACCCACCACGGTGAGCGGCAGGCTCCGCAGCCGGCCGACGACGGCGGCGGCGTAGGCGTTGATCACGAGCAGGGTCAGCGTGGTCTGGTCGAGGGTGAGGATCGGGGCGATGAGCACGCCGGCGACCGCGGCGAGCGTGCAGCCCACGGCCCACGACAGCGACGAGATCCGGTCGGGCGAGACGCCGTTGAGGCCGGCGAGCTCACGGCTGTCGACGACGGCCCGCATGGCCACGCCCACCCGTGTCCGGTACAGCAAGATCCGGAGGAAGACGGCGACCAGGATGGCGGCGACGAACACCACGATCTGGTGGTAGTCGACCCCGACCCCGAGGATCTTCACCACGTCGCCTTCGAAGAACCGGGGCAGGTTGCGGGACTCGGCCGGCGACCACACGACGGTGGCCAGCTGGATCAGCGCGACGAGGAGACCGATGGGCACCACGATGCGAGTGATCGGCGACGCGTCGTGGAGGCGCCGCATCAGCACCCGGTCGATCACGAACCCGAACGCCGGTGCGAACACGCCGAGGGTCAGCACCAGCGAGAGCCAGACCGGCAGACCCCACGCGTCGGGCGAGCTCAGTTGCCAGTAGACGAACGCCGCCCACATCGCCACCGCCCCATGGGCGAAGTTGAAGATTCCCGACGTCTGGTACGTGACCACGAGACCACTGGCGGCCACCGCGTAGATGGCCGCGCTCGCCAGCCCGAAGACCAGCAGGGCACCCAGCTCGTTCATCGCGTTGCGCTGCCGTGCGCGCGGAGCGCAGGCATCAGCTCGACTTCAGCTTGGCGCCGCCGCCGAAGTCGTCTTCGAGGTCGTAGCGGTAGGAGTCGTCGCAGTCGAAGGTGGCGGCCTTCTTCGGCCAGAGGCGCTCGAACTTCCCGCCCTTGACCTCCATGTACATGAAGCAGCTGGAGCTCTTGTTCGCCCCGGGGTCGGCCAGGAAGTGCAGGCCGCCGCCGTCCCACGTGTGGATGGTCTTGAGCTCCTCGAGCAGCTTCGGACGGGTGAGGTCGTTGCCCAGTGCCTTGGCGGCGGTCGAGAAGAGCAGGCCTGCGGAGAACGCCTGGACGCCGAGGGACGTGGGTTCCACCTTGGTGCCGAGCTTGTCGTAGGCGTCCAGGTACGCCTGGAGGGCCGGCGAGTCGTCGACCTCCTCGAACGGGACCGTGTTGAGCTGGACGATCGCACCCTCAGAGCCCGGCTCGGCGAGCAGATCCGGGTCGTAGTACTGCTGACCGAGGTCGATCACCTCGGGCTCGAAGCCCTGGGTCTTCATGTCCCGCAGGAGCTTGGCCGTCTCCGAGGTGGCCGACACCATGGTCACCCACTCGACGCCCTTGGCCTTCATCTCGGAGGCCTCGGTCGCGTAGCTCTCCTGGATGACGCCGGTGGTCTTGTCGTAGACGAAGTCGTACCCCTGCGCCTCGTACCCCTTCTTGATGCGCTCGGCCTGGACGGTGGCGGTCTCGATGGACGAGGCCAAGATGGCGGCCTTCTTCACGGCCTTCGGGTGTTCCTGCTTGACCCACTCGGCGCCGCCGATCGGGTAGAAGTTCGACGGGTTGGGAAGCGGGGCGACGACGTTGTCACTGAGGCCCTTGGCCGCCGTCGCCGTGTAGGCGGGCACTTCGACGAGGCCGCAGTCGACCATCAGCTGGGCACCCTGGTTGTCGGTCACCGAGCCGGAGCCCACGATGGCGAGCACGCCGGCGTTGCAGGCCTCTTTGGTGGCCTCCAGGTGGCTGAACAGCTTGGAGTCGATCTTGGTCAGCTCGAGCTTGCGGCCGTTGATGCCGCCGAAGCCGTTGCACCAGTCGACATACGCCTGCATCGACTCCTCGATGCTGGCCGTCGGCACCTTCACCTGGCCGGCCTTGTCCGAGATCACGGCAATCTTGATGGTGTCGGCCGTGACACCCTCGACCGCTTCGGTCGGCTGTGTCGGGGCTTGCTCACCCTTGCCGCAGGGTACGGCGAGGGTCCCGATCCTGGGTCCGCCCTCTCCGTCGGAGATGCCGGCACTGCCGGTTCCTCCAGCGCCACCAGCCCCATCGGTGCTCGCCGACGGACCCGACGCGCTTGCCGTCCCGCCCCCCGTCGCCAGCTCGTCATCGGACAACCGGCTGCCGCACGCCGTCGCCACGAGGGCAAAGGCGCAGCAGAGGGCAGCGACACGGATCTTCACAAGCAGGTCCCCTTCAAGTGCTCGGCCAAGGAATGTAGCGCGGGCGCGATGGCGCACCTGACGCCCCGTCAGGTCTTGGCGGTCACCCTGCAGCGAGCAGTGCGCCGAGGCGCCGGAGGTGGGTGGTCCCGCCTCCCAGGGAGAGCTCCAGGTGCTTCGCCCACCGGAACGTGCGGTGCACCGGGTAGTCGGTATCGACGCCGATCCCGCCGTGGAGGTGCTGTGCCGCGTGGACGACGCGGTGCGCGCCGTCGGCCGCCCAGAACTTGGCGATGGCCAGTTCCTCGGCCGCCGGGAGTCCCTCGCCCAGCCGCCACGCGGCCTGGTACGCCGTGAGGCGGACCGCCTCGGTGTCGATGTAGGCGTCGGCCGCACGGTGGGCGACGGCCTGGAAGGTGGCGATCGGCGTGTCGAACTGCTTGCGCTCGCTCGTGTAGGTCGCCGTGATGCGGAGCGCGGCCTCGCAGACGCCGGCCACGACGGCGCAGGTGGCCGCAACGGCACGATCCGCGATCCATTCGGTGACCGCAGCGCCCCCGTCGACCGCGCCGACGACGTCGGCGGCGCTAACGGCAACCCCATCGAAGGTGAACGTCGTGAGCGGCTCCAGGTTCGGGCCGTGGTTGACCTCGGCGGAGACGCCAGCGGCGGTCGGATCGACCAGGAAGACCGTGGACGTGCCGTCACCGGTGCGAGCGGGCACCAGGACCCGAGCGGCATGGACGGCGCCGGGGACCAGGTGCTTGGTCCCGCTGATGGTCCACCCGTCGCCGGAGGCCGTTGCGGTGGTGGTCGGAACCTCGGGCGGCAGGCCATCGGCGCCTTCGGAGAGCGCGGCGGTCAAGATCACCGAGCCGTCGATCACCCCCGGGAGCCAGGAAGCCTGCTGATCGGCCGAGCCGAACTCGGCGAGGGGCAGTGCACCGAGGACGAGGGTCGACAGCACCGGAAGGGGTGCCACGGCGCGGCCCACCTGTTCGAGGACGAGCGCCAGCTCGAAGAAGCCGAAGCCGCCGCCGCCGTGCGCCTCGGGCAGCGAGAGGCCCAGGAGGTCTGCCTTGGCCAGCTCGGCCCACGTGTCGGCGGCGAACCAGTCGTCGCCGGCCTCGATGTCGCGGAGCCGCTCCGCCGGGAGCTGCTCGCCCAGGATCCGGGCGGCGAGGTCGCGCAGGGAGGTCTGCTCGTCTGAGAGTGCGAAGTCCATGAGGTGTCTCCTACATCCGTGGCATGCGGGGCATGCCCAAGCCGAACATGGCGATGAGGTCGCGCTGGATCTCGTTCACGCCTCCGCCGAAGGTCAAGATCAGCGAGCCCTGGGCGCCCCGGTTGATGCGCGAGGCCAGCACCGCCGCTGGTGAGTCGGTCGTGAGGTTCGCTGCCTGGCCGAGGATCTCGCCGAGCAACTGGTAGGCGTCGGTGAAGAACTCCGTGCCGAAGACCTTGATGGAGCTGGCGTCGGCCGGGTTGACCTGCTCGCCGGCCGCCTCCAGGGCCGCCACCTTCCAGTTCAGGAGCGTCAGGAACTCGATCCCGGAACGGACCCGAGCCAGATTGAGCTGCACCCACTCCTGGTCGATCACCCGCCGACCGTCGGGCAGGGTCGTCTCCCGTGCCCAGGCAAGGGTGTCCTCGTAGGTGCGCTCGATCATCCCCGGCGGGGCGAGGCCAACCCGTTCGTAGTTGAGCTGGTTGATGATGAGGCCCCAGCCGCCGTGGAGCTCGCCCAAGATGGCGGAGTCCGGCACCTTCACGTCGTCGTAGTACGTGTGGAACGTGCTGGCGTTCACCATCGTGTGGATCTTCGTGTACGAGTACCCGGGATCGGTGGTGGGCACGAGGAACATCGTGATGCCCTTGTGCTTGGGGGCATCGGGATCGGTGCGCGCCGCAAGCCAGATGTAGTCGGCGTAGCTCGCCAGCGACGTGTAGGTCTTCTGTCCGTTGATCACCCATTCATCGCCGTCCTTGACGGCCTTCGTGGTGAGCGACGCCAGGTCGGTGCCGGCCCCGGGCTCGGTGTAGCCGATGGAGAAGTGGAGCTCGCCGGCGAGGATCTTCGGGAGGAAGAAGTCCTTCTGCTCCTGCGTGCCGAACTGCATGATCGTCATGGCGACGGTGTTGACCGACAGGAAGGGCGTCGGGGCACCGGCTCGCCAGGACTCGTTCATGAAGATGAACTGCTCGACCGGCCCGAAGCCACGGCCTCCGTACTCCTCGGGCCAGCCCACGCCGAGCCAGCGGTCGCGGCCCATCTGCCGGACGGCATCGAGGCACGCCGGGCTTCCGGTCTCCCCCGCCGCGGTCGCAGCGATGACCTCCGGGGTCATGAGGTCGGCGAAGTAAGTGCGCAACTCCTTGCGGAGGGCTTCCTGCTCGGGCGTGAACGCAATCTGCACGGGAACTCCTGACGGTCCATCAGAACTAGAACACGTTCTAGCAGAAGGCTCGTCAGCGGTCCCTGGTCGGCGGCCCGACCGCCCGCTCCCCCGCCTAAGATTCGTCGATGCGGGAATCGGTCATTCGCGCGTCCAACCCGGAGGCGGACGAACACGGGATCACGTGGACTGGGTCGTTCACCCCACCCGGCGACGAACCCGCGGTGACCACCTTCCGGTTCGGATCACCCACCGGCGGGGGTCCTCCGCCATCTGCTCGCCCATTCGTGCTGGCGTTCCTGCCGGCGGCGATGCGGGTGGGCGCACCCGTCCGCATCGACGGGCCGATCGATGGCACCACCCTCGCCAGCCTGTTGGAGTGGCAAGAGGCGATGGCCGCTTGGCACCCCGGCGAGTTCCAGGTCGTTTCGCTTCGGGCCGACGCCGGCACGACGCCGAGCGTCGCCGCCCCATCGGACGCACCCAGGGGTGCGGTCTCAGCCTTCTCCGGTGGGGTCGACAGCTGCTTCACCGCGGTTCGGCATCGACCGGGCGCAGCGATCGATGCCGAACGGGACCCGCAGCGGCGGACCGAGGTTCGCGCCGGACTCTTCGTGCACGGCTTCGACATCGCCCGAGACGACGAGGACACCTACCTGGCCGCCCGCACCCGGGTCTCGGGGATCCTCGAGGGCCTCGCCATCGAGCCGATGTGGCTCCAGACCGACATCCGAGCCCTCGAGCGACGGTGGCCCCTGGACTGGGAAACCACGAGCCACGGCATCTGGCTCGCCGCTGCACTGGCGTGCGTGGAGCACTGGTTCGACCTGGCGATCATCCCCTCCACCTTCAGCTACCCCGTGCTCGAGCTCCCATGGGGGTCCAACCCGATCACCGATCCGCTGCTCGGCTCGGACCGGGTGCCGATGTGGCACGACGGGGCCGCCTTCAACAAGGCCGCCAAGGTCCGGGCGCTCGCCGGCCACCGGTCCGTCGAGGCGGGCCTCCGGGTGTGCTGGTCCGGCGACCGGCTCGACCGGAACTGCGGACGTTGCATGAAGTGCGTCGCCACGCAGGTCTGCTTCTGGATGTATGGCGTCGATGAGCCGGCATGCTTCGACGCAGGGGCGACCGTGGCCGACCTCGCGAAGCTCCGCGTCCGCAAGCCCTACCAGCGTCCGATCCTCGATCAGATCCGCCGCGCCGCCCTCGATGCTGGTCGTCCCGACATCGCTGACGCGTGCGCCCAGGTCGTGGCCCGATGACCGGTTCGGCCGATCCGTGGCTCGAGCGGTTCGCCGCGCTCGTGCGCGCTCGGGACGTGAGCGGCGCACTCCTCTTGTTCTCGCCCGACGTCGCTGCGTTCGGCACGAGGGTCAACGTGGCGTTCGGGCTCGACGAACTGTTGTCCCAGCAGTGGGAGCCCATCTGGACGTCCACCCGTGACTTCGACTTCGACACGGGCGGCCGCTGGGAGCAGCGGGCCGGCGACGGGGACCTCCTGGTGGTGGCGTGCACCTGGATGTCGCAGGGATTCGACGACGACGCCACCCCGTTTCCCCGCCGGGGCCGCGCCACCGTCGCCCTGGCGCGCTCATCGCAGAACGACACCGGGTGGGTGGCGGTTCACACCCACTTCAGCGAGTCGCCGACCGCCTGGTGACGCGCGCGGCGGCCGTCGCTACCCTGACCGCCATGGCCGCCGCAGTGTCTTTCCCGATCACGTTCGACGACGATGCCAACGAGCTGCTGGCGCACGATCCGCTGGCCCTCCTGTTCGGGATGCTGCTGGACCAGCAGGTGCCGATGACGTGGGCGTTCAAGTCGCCCATCGTGCTGAAGGAGCGATTCGGCGACCGCTGGTCCCCCGCCGGGATCGCCGAGCTGTCCGAGGAGGCCGTTGTGGAGCTCTTCTGCGAGAAACCGGCGGTGCACCGGTATCCGGCGGCGATGGCCCGGCGGGCACACGGCATCGCGCAGGTGATCGTCGACGAGTACGACGGGGACACCGCTTCGATCTGGACCACAGCCAAGTCCGGCGAGACCCTCTACAAGAGGGTCTCGAACCTGCCCGGCTTCGCCACCGAGAAGAGCCAGATCTTTGTGGCCCTCCTCGCCAAGCGCTTCGACGTGAAGCCCCGAGGCTGGAAGGCCGCCGCCGGCGCCTTCAGCGACAACCAGCCAAGGTCAGCGGCCGACGTCGACTCCCTCCCCAAGCTCCGCGAAGTCCAGGCGTGGAAGAAGGCCCAGAAGGCCGCCAAGAAGTCCAAGTCCGAGTTCTCGATGTAGCCCGGGCTTCCGGCGCCCCTGGTCTTCGTCGTCGCATGGCTTCACCCGGCCGGGTGGGCCGTTACCCAACCGTGACCTTGGCGCATGGACTTCGTCACGCCGGGCTCTCACCTGCACGCCGAGGGCGTGGCGCATGCAACCGGCACGCCGCGTCTAGCGGCTGACCACGCCGGGTAGCGGTCCCTGGGTCCAACGAGGGACCCACGAGAAGGGAGCGAACCAATGAGCCAGCCCGTGGATTCCGCAGGACGACCGATCGTCGCCGAACAGGTCGAGACCCGACCAGCCGCCGCCTCCGCCGGGTTGCGCGTCTTCCAGATCGCCTCCGCCATCGCGGGCGGGGTCTTGTTCGTCTTCGGCCTCATGGCGATCTTCAAGGTCGACTTCGACGCCGACGTCCTCGACACCTCCGCCTCCGTCGCCGGCTACGGGTTCTCCGCGGTCGCCGCCATCGCCGCCATCTTGTTGGGCGGCGCCACCTTGGTGTCGACGCTGGCCGACCAAGACCGCGGCTCCTCGGCGTTCGTCGGGCTCATCACCATCGCCCTCGGCATCGCGGCGCTGGTCGTCGAAGGCCAGTCAGAGTCGGATCTGCAGGTGGACAACCGCTCTGCGGCGCTGTTCATCACCCTCGGCGCCGTGGTGTTCGTCTGCTCGCTCGTGCCCTGGTGGTCGCGGCGACGGGTCACCACCGTCGTTCGCTGACCCCAGCCGGGGTCAGCGAACTCAGCGTCTTCGGTCCTTTGCCTGTGGTTCGCGCTGGCCGAGCCAGGCCCGAAGTTGACCGGTCGGTCAAGTTGGTCCTCGGGAACGCGTTACCGTCTCGGACGGCCACGACCCACCCCTGGGCCGACGAAGGGAACGCCATGAGCACCGGAGAACTGACCATCGGCAACGCCGAGTTCTGGCGCCGGCCCTTGCAGGAACGGATGGACGACTTCGCCGCCATGCGGGCCGAGTCGCCCTTCACCCGGTCGACGATCCCGAACCTCATGACCAACGAGGTGGACGAGTTCTTCGCCGTTACGGCCTACGCGGAACTGGTCGAGATCAGCCGCCACCCCCAGGACTTCTGCTCGGGCAAGGGCTCGGTGAACATCTCCGACATGCCGACCGAGGCGCTCGAGTTCTTCGGCTCATTCATCGCCATGGATGATCCGAAGCACGCCCGCCAGCGCGCCATCGTGGCCCGGTCGTTCACGCCGCGGAAGCTCCAGGGCGTCCTTGACTCGGTCGAGACGATCTGCACCGAGGTCATCGACGACATGTGCGAACAGGGCGAGGTCGACCTGGTCGAGGCCCTCTCCCAGCCGTTCCCGCTCTTGGTCATCTGCGACATGATGGGCATCCCGCGTAGCGAGTTCGACACCGTCTTGCGGGCCACGAACGTCATCCTCGGCGGTGGCGACCTCGAGATGATGGGCCTCTCCGGGGACACCGTGGACCCGAACGCGCTCATGGGTGCCTTCTTCAACGCCGGCGTGGAACTGATCGGCCTGATGAACGAGCTGGCAGAGTTCCGGCGCAAGAACCCCACCGATGACCTGACCTCGGCCTTGGTCCACAACGACCTCGGCGAGGACATGCTCACTCCGGAGGAGATCGGGCCGTTCTTCATCCTGCTCGCCGTCGCCGGCAACGACACGACCCGCACGGCGCTGAGCCACGGCATGCACCTGCTCTCGCAGAACCCCGACCAGCGCGCGATCTGGCAGGACGACCTCGACGGCGTCACGCCGACTGCCGTCGACGAGATCGTGCGGGTCGCCTCGCCGGTCACCTTCATGCGCCGCACGGTCACCCACGACCTCACCCTGTCGGGCCACGACTTCAAGACGGACGACAAGCTCATCCTCTTCTACGGCGCAGCGAACCGCGACCCGCTCGTGTTCGAGGATCCCGACCGCTTCGATGTCCGCCGTGACCCCAACCCCCACGTGGGCTTCGGCGGCCCAGGCCCCCACTTCTGCCTCGGCGCCCACCTCGCCCGCCGGGAGCTGTCCGTCGCGTTCCGTCAGCTCCTCACCCGGCTCCCCGACATCGAGCTGACCGGCGAGCCCGTCCTGCTCAATGCCCTCGGGGTCCCGCTCGTGGGCGGCATCAAGCACCTCCCGGTGCGCTTCACCCCCACTGCCCGGGTCGGCGCTGCCTGATCTGACCCCCGGCTGGAGCGACCGAGTGTCCCGGCCGTCGAGAACGGGTAGCCATGGGTCATGGCCGACCGCTCGTCCCAGACCGTCCTCACCACCGGCGCCAACTCCGGCATCGGACTGGCCACCGTGCTGGAGGTGGCCCGGCGGGGCTTCCACTCCGTGGGCTCGGTGCGCTCCGACGCCAAGGCTGCAGTCGTCGATGCGGCGGCGCGGGATGCCGGAGTGGAGGTGGAGACCGTGCTGCTCGACGTCACCGACCCCGTCGCCTGCGAGCGGGTGATCGACGGGCTGCCTCCGCTCTTCGGCCTCGTGAACAACGCCGGCTACGCCCTGACCGGGGCGATCGAGGACGTGGGGGACGACGAGGCCCGCCAGTTGTTCGAGACGATGGTCCACGCACCGATGCGCCTCGCTCGCCTTGCCCTGCCTGGCCTGCGGGAGCACGGCGGGGGCCGGATCGTCAACGTCTCGTCCATCGCCGGGCTCACCACTGCGCCGTTCGCCGGCCACTACACGGGGGCCAAGCACGCCCTCGAGGCGCTCTCGGATGCCCTGCGGATGGAGGTCGCCGGGGACGGGGTGCGGGTCGTGCTCATCGAGCCCGGCGGGTTCAAGACGGGCATCTGGGAGGAGTTCGAGCGCGACATCGACCGACGAGAGGTCGAGGGCACCCGCCACGGCGACTCGTATCGCCGCTCGCTCCAGGCCCAGCGGCTCATGGAGCCCATCATGGGGAGCCCCGAGAGCTGCGCCAAGGTGATCGCCGGGGCGCTCACGACCTCGGTTCCCCGGGCTCGCTACCTCGTCGGCATCGACGCCCAGGCGATCCTGTTGGCCCAACGTCTGACGCCCGCCTTCGTCAAAGATCGCGTGGTGCGCTTCACGCTGGGTCTGTAGCACCTGCCCCGATCAGGCCTTGCGAACGAGCTCCACGCTGACCTCGAGCTCCTGGTCGGCGCGACCGGCATAGATGCCCCGGAAGGGGGCCACATCGTGGTAGTCCCGGCCGGCGGCGACGCGGATGTGGCGCTCCTCGACCGGGTTCAGGCTGGTGGGGTCCAGTGGCCAGACCGTGCCCGTGAACGCCGCGACCCACGCGTGGCTCTCCCCGATGATGGCCTCGTCGATGGCCGCCTTCGGGTTGGGGTGCAGGTAGCCCGAGACGTACCACGAGGGGATGCCCATCGCCCGCAGCAGTGCGAGCGACACGTGGGCGAAGTCCTGGCAGACGCCGGACCCCGCGACGAGGACCTCGGGGGTCGTCGTGCGCACGCCCGTGCTGCCCTTCCGGTACTCCAGCCGCTCGTGGACCCACGCGACTGCGGCCTGCGCGGCGGCTGCAGGCGTGTCGTGCGCGGCGGCCAGGCCGGCAGCCACCTCGGCCAGCTCGCCGTCCCACGTGACGGTGTCGGTGGGGACCAGCAGCTCCTCGAACTGGTCGCGGATGTCCGGATCGGCGAGTTCGGCCCACGAGGCGTCGCCGACCTGGGCCAGCTCGGTGGCCGTCTCCACCGTCGCCCGACCGATGACCGTCAGCGCCTGGTGCGGCACCTGCACGTCGAAGTGGTGAACCACCGAGCCCCAGTAGTCGACGTGGCGGACGACCCGGGTGGACGGCTCCACCTCGACCCGGCTCGCCAGCACCGCCTGGTGCCGGTCGCTGCGGGGCTCGAGCCGCGCTTCGTTGTAGGACTGCGCCACGGGAGCGGAGTACCGGTACTTCGTCGTGTGCGTCACCTGCAGCCGCCACGTCATCGGATCATCCTCATGCTGGCGATCATCCTCATGCCGGGCGGTCCACGTTCCACTTCGTCGCCGTGCGTGCGCACGCCGTCGACCACGTTCCCGACGCGACACGGCTGTACGGCCCCGTGCTGGTTGCGAGTGGAACGTGGCCCGCCTGATGTGTGGGGTTCGCTTTCATCCTCATGCCGGGCGGTCCACGTTCCACTCGATGAACGCGGCGCGCTGGAAGTAACGCTGGGTGACGAGCTCGCTGGCGTGGGCGCAGGCGGCCTGGAGGCGCATGACCGTGCCGTTCAGGTCGGCGGCGAGGGCGGCCGGTTCCGTGTAGGCCAGCTCGCTTCGGATGCGCCCGACCTCTCGGGCCGCCGCGCTGGTGCGGGGTTGGGCCTGGCGGCGACCGCTGGGGCCCGTGGACCCGTCGACCTGCTCCAGGCACATCTCGGCTTGGGCGAGGGCGTAGTTGACCGACCGGGGGAAGTCCGGGTCGAGCAACAAGATGCTGAGGGCCTTGGCTTGGTCGATGTCGCCCCCGTAGGTGCGCAAGAAGGCGTCGTTGGCCCCGCACGACACCAGCACGCCGCTCCAGCGAGACGCATCGGCGGTTGCCGGCACCGCTCCGAGCAGCCGGGCGGTCATGTCGACCCGCTCGAGACACCGCCCGATGGTGAGAAACCGCCAGCCGTCGTCGTGCAGCAGCACCGTGTCGGTCAGACCGCCGACGAGCGCGACGCGGTCGCGCACCCACTGGAACAGCAGGTGTGGACCGAGGGTCCGAGCGGCTCGCACGTGGTTGTCGAGCTCGTGGTAGGTCCGGTTGAGCGATTCCCAGACCTCGGTGGCCAAGATCTCGCGCAGGCCGCGGGCGTTCTCGCGAGCCAGGCGCAGCGATCCCACGACCGAACTGGGGTTGTCGGCGTCGTAGGCCAGCATCTCGGTCGCCTGCCAGAGATCGATGGGTCCATCGGTCGAGTCGCCGATGCGGGCCAGCTCGGACGGATCCAGGCCCATGGCCGCAAGGAGCGACGCCCCCACGCGATCGTCGTTGACCTGCACCACCATGCGGTGGACGTACACGTCCAGCAGGCGGGCGGTGTCATCGGCCCGCTCGAGGTAGCGGCCCATCCAGTACAGGGCTTCGGCGATGCGGCTCAGCATGGGAATCCGTCCTCCGGCTCGTCCACCCTCGACACGGCTTGCTGCTGCTGCAACTGCTGCTGGTGGTGGCGCTCGTGGTCATCGGCTGGGCCGAACTGCAGCGGGACCGGCACCGACGGCCGCGCCGCCATGGGCACCGGCGCCGGGAGGTCCAGGCCGAAATCGGCATCGGCGTCGGCGAGCACCCAGGTGTCCTTGGACCCACCGCCCTGGCTGGAGTTCACCACGAGGCTGTTCTCGGTGAGCGCCACCCGGGTGAGGCCGCCGGGCAGGACCCAGACCTTCTCGCCGTCGTTCACCGCGAACGGCCGCAGGTCGAGGTGCCGGGGCCGCAGGCGTCCATCGACGAGGGTGGGTCCCGTCGACAGCGACACCACCGGCTGCGCGATGTAGCCGCGAGGGTCGGCGAGCACGTTCTGGCGGCAGCTCTCGATCTCCTCGTCGGAGGCGTCGGGGCCGAAGACCAGGCCGTAGCCACCGGATGCGTCGACGGGCTTGACGACCATCTGGTCGATGCGGTCGAGCACGAACGCTCGCTGGTCCTCGTCCTCGAGGCGGTACGTTTCAACGTTGCGCAGCAGCGGCGGTTCGCCCAGGTAGTACTCGATGAGCTCGGGCACGTAGGTGTACGTGAGCTTGTCGTCGGCGACGCCGTTGCCCACCGCGTTGGCGATGGTCAGGTTGCCCGCACGAGCGGAGTGGACCAGCCCGGCGCAGCCGAGCACCGAGTCGGGACGGAACTGGACCGGATCGAGGAACTCGTCGTCGATGCGGCGATAGATCACGTCGACGCGCTCGTCGCCGGTGGTGGTGCGCACGTACGTGACGTCGTCGCGGCAGACGAGGTCGCGGCCTTCGACCAGGTCCACGCCCATGAGCCGGGCGAGCAGCGCGTGCTCGAAGTAGGCCGAGTTGTGCACGCCCGGCGTCAGTACCACGATGCGAGGATCGGCCGCTCGGACGGGTGCCGTGGAGCGCAGGCCCCGGAGCAGGTGACGTGGGTAGTCGTCGACCGGCGCGACGGCATGCATGCCGAAGAGGTCCGGAAACACCCGAGCCATGACCCGGCGGTTCTCCATCACGTAGGACACGCCGGACGGACTCCGCAGGTTGTCCTCCAGCACCCGGAACTCGCCGTGGTCGTCGCGGATCACGTCGACGCCGGACACGTGGATGCGCACGCCGCCAGCGGGTTCCATGCCGTGGACCTGGCGGTGGAAGTGGGGCGATGAGTGCACCAACTTGCGGGGAACGACCTTGTCGGCGAACACCTCGCCGGGCCCGTACACGTCGGCGAGGAACGCCTCGAGCGCCCGCACCCGCTGGCGGATGCCGGCCTCGAGGCGCCGCCACTCGTCCGCTGACAGCACCCGCGGGACGAGGTCGAGTGGGAAGGGCCGCTCCTGGCCCGACAGCGCGAAGGTGACGCCGCGGTCCCGGTAGGCCCGGCTGAGGCCGTCGGCACGCACCGCCAAGTCGGCGGTCGACTGGGGCTCCAGAGTCTCGTGGACGCCCCGATAGGTGTCGCGGACGCGTCCGTACCGGTCGAACATCTCGTCGTACGTGCGCCGGATCGAACCTGCGTCGTAATCGTCGAAGAGGTCGCTCACGTGGCCGAGCCTGGCCGCGAAGCGTTTCCCGATCGTGTGGTCATGGTGAACGGTACGTGAACCAGCCGACGGCTGTCACCAGCCGTCGGGAATCAACCGGCGACCGGCTCCATCCGCACGTCACGGGCCATGCGGCGAGCGGTGAGGCCCCCGAAGACAGCCATCCACAGGAGCACCCCGTAGACGACGTAGCTCGGGAGCTGGCCGGCGGACCGCAGGACGTAGAGGTACGGCGCCAAGAACGACACGAGGACCATCCCGATCCACGGCATGGCCTGGCGCAGGGGTCGGGTCTCGTCGCGCAGGAGCTTGACGCCCATGGCCTGGCCGACGCCGTAGAACGGTGCCGTGCCGACGTCGAGCACGAGGAACCACCAGGGGTTGATGCCGTGCTCGCCGAGCATCGGCCACACCACGATGGCCCGAGCGACGCACAGGACCACCACGGTCAGGGTCCACATCTGGCCCAAGGTCCCGAGATCACGGAGCTCCGACAACCAGCCGGGGCATTCTTCGCTGTCGATGGCGACGGCGGGCTCGTAGATGTCGGTCACGCGTGCTCCAGGTCGGGGTGAAGGACCGACGTTACCCCGGCCACTGACAAAGGTATCGGCACCCCCCGCTCGACCTTGAATCCTGTTGTTCGCTCTCTGCGCTGGACTCACCGCGACCGGTGGCGTTCGCGGTCGAGCCAGCCCAACAGGATGGCGACCGCACGAGGGTCGTTGCGCAGGTCGTGGGCGGCGCCGCTGATGATGCGCAGCTCGGCCTCCCCGTGCCCGTCGCCGAGGACCCGCGCGTCGAACAACGGAACCGACTCGTCTTCGGAGCCGTGCAGGACGAGCAGGGGGCGGGGTGCGACGTCGGCGGCGTCGTCGGTCGGCTTGATCTCGTGCAGGCCTCGAGCCCAGCTGTCGATCGAGGGCGGGAAGTCTGCGTGGTGGATGGCCCCGATGTCCCGGGCGTGCTGGAGGAGCCGCCGGGGGTGGCTGGCCCAGTCGCGGAAGTCGGCGGGTGCGCCGAGGGCGGCAACCCCGCACACCTCGGGTCGGCGAGCAGCCCCGGCGATGCAGAGCGCACCGCCCGTGCCGAAGCCCGCGAGCCACACCCCCCGGGTGTCCCCCATGGAGAGGAGGTGGTCGACCACGGCCAGGACGTCGTCGAGCCAGCCCCCGAGCGAGAAGTCACCGGTGGAGGCGCCGCAACCCCGGAACGCGAACGTGACCACCCGCCAGCCCTCGTTGGCGATGCGGTCCGCCAGCTCCGGGTAGGACCGGTTGGTGTCGGCGGCGCCGAGTGCGGACGACGGATAGCCGTGGCACAGCACGAGCGTCGGTGGCGACGCGTCGGCCACGGGTGGGTTCGCCAGGTACGCAGCCAGCCGCGCGGCTCCGGAGAGGACCTCGAGCTCCACCGATCAGCGCCGTTCGCCGACCAGGGGCGTGGCGCTCACTCGGCGGCGTCGGGGGCGATCGCGGTGGCGTGGGGCTTGTAGCCGCGGTTCGCCGCCTCGACCAGGGTGTCGGGTCCGAAGGCCAGGTAGGTCCCCGCCTGCATCAGCTCGTCGATGAGCTCGGCCGGAGCAGTGTCCAGGTCGTAGACCACCTGCGACCGCTTGTCACCGACGTACTGGAAGTGTTCGAACTTGGTAGGGCGGGCCATGGCGCCAACGGTACGCGACGCCGACCGACGGCGGGAACTGCTACTCGTCGGCCTCGGGACCGATGGCGCCGATGGCCTCGAGGTAGGCGAGGCGCGCATCGAGCACTGCAACGATGTCCCCGTCGGCGAGATCGCGGCCCGACCCGTCGGCGAGGTCCAAGATCCGCGCCACGGCGGCATCCTCGTCCACGATCTGGCGCTGCTCCTCGAGCTCGGCAGCAACCTCCACGAGCTGTTCCGCCGTCGCGTCCTCGATCAGGTCCGCATCGGCGAGCAGGATCCAGCGGACGTCGTCGTGGGAGATCCGGGCCTGGGTCTCGGCAGGCAGCCGGTCAGCGATGAAGTCGATGGCCTCGGTCATGTCGAACACGGCCGGTCGGACCACGTCGGACAGCCGGGCCGTCTCCCGCCCCAGCACGACGAGGCCGATGACCACCACGATCAGCAGGCCCAGGGGGAGGAAGATCCACGTCACGGTCGCACCGTAGCCGTGGCTCCGCCCGGTACTACTCCGTCAGCGCCGCCTCGGACTGGGCGATGAGCTGCACGGACGGGTCGGCGAAGCCCTCGCCCCGAGCCCGGCGCTGGAGGGCGTACTCCACCATGGACGTGTAGATCAGCATGACCTTCGGGCCGTACGTCGGGTCCGTGGCCCACACCGTGGTGAGATCGCCCCAGGTCTTGCAGCATCCGGCCGGGCCGCGGAGGCGCTTGTCCACCAGCGGGTTGGCGTACTTCGGCTGCTTGACGGCGTATCCCTTGAGCAGCTGGATCTGGGCCCGCACGCCGGCGCGGGGCGATGGGAAGATGAACCCGAGCGGCGCGTTGTCGTAGTGGCCGATGCCGGAGAAGTTGTTGGCGACGACGCTGTCGGTGTTGGCAAACCCCCCGGTCTCGAGCACCGCCTGGGCGAAGGCGATGTCGCCACGGATCCCCTCGGCCCGGCCGTCCTGGATGAACCAGGTGGCGTAGTCGATGATCGGGGTCATGGTGCGCGGCCGGTAGGGACCCGATTCGAACCAGCCGGCGAGGTCCTCGGCGTTGAGGCGCGGCGTCCCGATCAGGGAGACCCCCTCGGGCACCGGTTGGATCCCGAGGCTCGCGGCCGAGCGCAGGGCGGCATCGGCGGCTGCGGCTTGCCCTTCGGCTTCGAGGTGGGTCTGCTCGGCTTCGGCGCGCTTGCGAGTCAGATCTGCGGCGACGGCCATCACCCGCACCGCCTTGTCCTTCGCCGCGGCCACGACCACCCGGATCGCCTTCAGCTTGCGACGTACGGCGGTGAGGTCGGTGCGTGCCTGCTCGGTCACGTCCTTCTGCCGGTCGAGCACCTGGTCGAACATGATCTGGCGTCCAGCAGCTGGATCGCTGGTGTCGCCCTCGACGTACGCCCGGTAGTCATCGACGTTCGACTCCCCACCCGTCACGTAGGCGCGGACGGTGAGGTCCGAGAGCCGGCGCCGCTCCTTGGACAGCTCGGCGATGGCGGCGGTGCGCACCTTGATGGCGGCGGCTTCCTTCCTCTGCGCCGCCTGGAGCGCCAATGCGGCGTCGAGGGCGGCGACGTTGGCCGCATCGGACCGCGAGGTGGCGTCGAGCCGCTCGAGCGCCAGCTCGGCGGCCCGGGCGTGCGCGTCGACCACGGCCTGGAACGGATCATCGGCCGAGGGCGGCTGGTCCTCGGGGGCCAAGGCGAGCGTGTCGTCGCGAGCCTCGACGGCCGCCGCGTGCTCGGCCTTGGTCTTGGGGCGATCGAGGTCCTCGTTCCACTGGGCGGCGGCGGGACTCCCGATGAGGCCGAGGACGACCGCGCTGGTCGCGACGAGCAGGACGGCGCGACGAGGTGCTCGCCTCGCGGGCGACGGAAGGCAGGGCGCGGGGTACATCGCTGGTGCTATCGGCAACGTGGTCGACTTCGTGAAGGAGACGGCTTCGCCGGAGGGAAGGAGCCGACCAACGTTACGGGCTCGTGACGCCGACGTCACCCCGCTCCAGGCCCGGGCGCGCCACGGCCCGCCCCGAGGGGCGGGCCATGCCGGCGTGCGGTGCGGATCGATCAGATGCCGATGCGCTGGGCGAGCAGCTCGCGGTGGTAGGTCGGGTCACCGAACAGCAGCTCGGAGGACTTGGCCCGCTTGAAGTACAGGTGGGCCGGGTGCTCCCAGGTGAAGCCAATGCCGCCGTGGATCTGGATGTTCTCGGCTGCGGCGTGGAAGTACGCCTCCGAGCAGTAGGCCTTGGCGAGCGAGGCCACCGAGGGCAGCTCGTCGTTCAGTTCCGACGCCGCCCAACCGGCGTAGTAGGCGGCCGACTTGGCCGACTCGACCTCCAGCAGCATGTCGGCGCACTTGTGCTTGATGGCCTGGAACGAGCCGATCGGGCGTCCGAACTGGACGCGGTCCTTGGCGTACTGGACGGCCATGTCGAGGCACGCCTGGGCGCCGCCGACCTGCTCGGCGGCGAGCGCCACCGCGGCGAGGTCGAGCACCCGCTCCAGGGTGGCCCAGCCTTCGCCATCGGTACCGATCAAGCGTCCGGCGGCGTCGTTGAGCTCGACCTTCGCCTGCTTGCGAGTCTGGTCCATGGTCGACAGCGCGGTGCGCGTGACACCGGCACCGTCGCCGTCGACGGCAAAGAGGCTCACGCCGGCATCGGTGCGGGCGGCGACGATCAGCAGCGAGGCGGTGTGGCCGTCGAGCACGTACATCTTCGTGCCGTTGACCTTCCACGTGTCGCCGTCGGCGGTGGCCGTGGCGGTGATGCCGGCCTCGTCCCACCGGCCGTTCTCCTCGGTGAACGCGAGGGTGGCGATGGTCTCGCCGGTGGCGATGCCCGGGAGCAGGTCCGCCTTGGCCTGGTCGTCACCCGAGTGGATGAGCGTGTTGGCGGCGAGCACGACCGAGGAGAAGAACGGGGCGCACAGCAGCGAGCGGCCCATCTCCTCGAGGATCACGACGAGCTCGATGTAGCCGTAGCCCGAGCCGCCGTACTCCTCGGGGATCACCAAGCCCTGCAGGCCGAGTTGCTCGCCCATCTGGGACCACACGGCGGCGTCGTAGCCGGCCTCGGTGTCCATCTGCTCGCGCACGGCTGCCTCGGAGGACTTGGCCTCGAGGAACGCACGGACGGTCTTGCGGAGCTCTTCCTGCTCCTCGTTGAACGCGAAGTTCACGGTGGTCCCCTTGGGTCGGGAGTTGATCGGTCCGGACACCTTGGCGCACCGCGAACCGTCGCGGCTCGGACGGATGCGTACACGTGTGTACGCTGACAGGATGACCGATGACGAGAGCCGACTGGGGATCCGGGAGCTGCGCGGGCGTCTGGCGTCGCTCGTGCGCCGTGCCGGGTCCGGGGAGCGCATCGTGATCACCGTCGCCGGACGACCCGTCGCCCAGCTCGGCCCGGTCGAACCAGCGGACACTCGCGTGACGATCGACGACCTGGCGGCCCGCGGCCTGCTCGAGCCGGCGCGTCGCGGTGACCGCCCGGCGGATCCCGACACCCGCGTCGACAACTGGACGGGCGGACGCTTGGACCGGGCGCTGCGCGAGGTGCGTGGCGCATGACGCTTGCGCTGGACACCTCGGCCCTGCTCGGGCGGTACCTGTCCGGGCCGCACCGCGCCGTGGTGCTCGACGCCATGGCGGCCGACCCGGTGTGGTGCGCCTCCGCCCTCGCCCAGGCCGAGGCGCTCGGCATGGTCGACCGGGTGTGCGACGTCCCCACCGACGGAGACCGCGTTCGGCGCGCCCTGCGCGACGACTGGGAGCGCATCCACGTCGTCCCCGTCGACCAGCGCTGCCTCGACCGTGCCGCGGAGCTCACCCGCGAGCAGCCCCTGCGAACCGTCGATGCCCTCCACCTCGCCGCCGCCGACCGGCTCCCCCGCCCCACCACCTTCCTCACCTTCGACCCGCGCCAGATCCCCGTCGCCCTCGCCCTCGGGTTCGACGTGATCTCGTCCTGACGTTGGCATCAGCGAACTGATCCGTTCGGACCATTTCCCCAGGTCGACTCATCGGACCAGCCATGAGTCCGATGGATACATCGCAACCTGACATTGCACCCTCTGCCCCGGCCGCCCGGTCGGGGCAGTAGCTCTTTTGTGGCTCGCTCCGCTTCGCCTTCTCCTCACTCGCTTCGCTCCGTTCGTCGAGCTCCGCTCGAACCGCGAACCCCGCCACCCTCGTCGGTCCGCACGGCAGACTGGGGGCATGGACACGTTGATCTGGTCGGATGCCGATGCTGAAATCCACATGGTCGTGGTGGGTTCGTTCGAGAACAACGTCTACGTGCTGCGGTGCAAGGAGACCGGCGACGCCGTGCTGCTCGACGCCGCCAACGAGCACGACCGCCTCCTTGACCTGTGCCGGGCACTGAACGTGAAGGAGGTGCTCGAGACCCACGGGCACTGGGACCACATCCAGGCCGTGCCGCAACTGCGCGACGCCGGCTATTCCGTGCATGTGACCGCCGAGGACGCCGGCATGCTGCCGAGCTACGACGAGATCCTCGCCGACGACGACGTGCTGTCGGTGGGCCGGCTCCGCCTCCACACGATGCTCACGCCCGGCCACACGCCCGGTTCGATGTGCTTCAAGCTGGTGGACAAGCCGGTCGTGTTCAGCGGCGACACGCTCTTCCCCGGCGGAGTCGGCAACGCCACGTTCGAGGGCGGCGACTTCGACACGCTCATCCACTCCGTCGAGGACCGGCTGTTCCGGCCACTGGCGGCCGACACCCTCGTGCTCCCCGGCCACGGCGACTCGACGACCATCGGTACCGAGTCACCGCACCTGCAGGAGTGGGTCGACCGCGGCTGGTGACCCCATCGGGCCTCCGGCGCTGGATCCGACGTCGACCGTGGGACCATCGAGGCCATGACCGACGCCGACGTTCCGCAACCCACCGAGGTGAAGCCGACGCCGGCGGAGCTGCGCCCGATCGACGACCGGCCGGTGCATACGGCCGACCTGCCCGACACGCCCACGCGCGACCGCTCCATCCCGGCGACGGCGTGGATCGAAGCACCGCACGAGCTCCGGACGCTCGCCGACGACCTGCCGGCGCCGACCACCGGGAGCGACGCCCGCTACCTGCGGCGCATCGGCCCCTGGCTGCTCTGGCGAGCCGGGCCCGCGAAGGGGGCCGACAGCCGCTACTGGGTGTGCCTCGCCGCTGACCTGGAGACGCAGTTCACCTTCGACCTGTTTCCCGACGGCACCGGGGCCGGCCGCGGCCCGACGCAGGACCACGTCCGGTTCCGGACCTGGAAGGAAGACCTCCGCGATCACGCCGAGGGGTGACCCTGGACGTCCGGGCGGGTGAGGGCTACGACCTCTCTTGGCTGGCCGGTTCGGCGAGGCGACGAAAGCATGCCGGGTCGACCGGCGCCATCGAGGCCGCCCGTCGCGCCGAGCGGAGAAGACGGCCGTGGAGCTGGTGGTGATCGATGCGGAAGACGTAGCTGTCCCAGGACCGCGCCCGGTGCCACTCGCTCTCGATCCGGTGCACCTCGGGTCGGAGCCGCTTCAGGAGCATGTTCAGCACGGGCGCCTGGTACTCCGTCGTATGGAGGTAGATGGCGCAGAGCCCTCGTTCCAGCGCACCGCACACGACGCCGAGGGCACCAGCCGTGACGAGGACGCCCGACGACCCCGGCTCGGCCACCACCGCCAGTTCCGCCGTGGCTTCGTCCGGCCGGTACCGGTCCAGCGTCACCGCGCCACGGACGCTACCGTGCGAGTCGACGACGGCACAGGCCATCCAGCACCCGACCGACGCGGTGGCGAACTCGTTCGGCACGGGCGAGAGCCCCTTGAACCGCCAGTCGTCGAAGCGATCTGTCCCCGTCTCCAAGCGGTAGAGCTCGTCGAGGTGGTGCAGATCCAGGGGGACGACGACGCCCAGCGACCCCGGCGCGCTCGAGGGCACCGAAGCAGCCGTCATGTGCCATGACCCAACCGGCCGAAGGCGTGCACGTCCCAGCTCCGCCCGCGCCGGAAGACGTAGTCCGTGAGCGTGCCCTCCGGTTCGAAGTGGCTCGAGACGACCTCGTAGTCCACCCCGACCAGGTACGCCGGGAGCAAGAAGCCGACGCGGTGCAGGCCGAGGGTGTGGAACGCGTGGTCGAGCGATGCCTTCGTCAGGCCCTCTGCGACGAGCGGGTCCGCCACGGACAGGCGCCAGAACTCGAATCGAGCCGCACGGTTCCGGAAATCGATGTCCACCAGCCGGCCCACCCCAGCGAGCGCGGCGCCGTCGACCCCGACGAACTGGGTGGATCCGCCCCGCCACAACAGGCGGTCGAAGTCCTGGAGCGACCAGTTCGTCGCCAGGTCGTCGTGGAGGTCAGCGCCGTGCTGCTGGCGCCGATAGGCCTCCCAGACGAAGGTCGTGTCCGAAGGCTGCAGCGGTCGGACGGTGGTCAGCAGGAGTAGTGGACCTCGTCCACCAGCTGTGCGTAGGTGAAGTCCACACCGGTCTGCCAGCAGTGCTTGTAGGCGTTGCCGGTGCGGTACATGCGGATGCTGACCTTGAGGTGGTACCAGTCGTGCAGCGACGTGTTCTGGCCGATCAGCTGGCTGCTGTACGAGCCGTCGGCGTCGGCGTGCACGGACCCCGTGCCCTTGTAGTTCGACGGCGGCGAATACCCCGTGAGCGAGTCGCACAGCGTCTCGTTGATCGTCCAGTTCCAGTAGCACTGCCGGTTGAGGACCTGCACCCCGTTGATCTCGTCGTGGCAGCCGTTCACGCCGTCGGTGTAGGCGCGTGTGGTCAACCTCGTCTCGCCCTGGGTGTAGAGGTTGTGGGGGAAGCCCCAGCTGAGCGCCGTCGTCTTGCCGGTGAAGGTGCCGGAGCACGTGCTGGCGGAGGCCGGCGTCGCCGTGCCGATCGCCCCCGCCGCGGCCAGGAGCCCACCGAGGAGCGAGCTCGAGGCGATCAGTGCCCCTGCTCGCCGCCGAGGAGACGGCATGGTCGACGGGGATGCTGCCGTGCGAGGCTCAGTCACCGGACCCCTCCTTGGCATCGAGGTGCGCCACCATGTCGCACGCGTCCTCGTCGAGCGAGATGCTCGCCCCCTGGTTCGGCCCGCCTGAGTCGAGGCGAGCGACCCCGTAGGACTCAGCCGCGTCGTTGCAGGTCCCGTCAGCGTTCCGCCCGAGGTGGTCGACGACCGCACCATCCTCGAGCGGATCGGGTTGGATCTTCCCGTCGATCGTGGCGTGGAGGAGACCGTCCTCGAGCTCGGCGGGGGGCAGCCCGTCGTCCGATCCGGGATCTTCCGAACCGGGATCACCGACGAGCGGCTGGCTCGTGTCCGTCCTCACCCCGGTCGTCGGGTTGTCCGCTGACGCGGCCATCCCCACGCCGAGCGCTGCACAGCCCGCCGCGGCGAGCCACGCCGCCCCGACCAGAACCGACCTTCTCCGAAGCTTCATCGTCCATCCGATCCCTAGGTTCCATTGACGCCCTGGGGTGGGTGGTCAGCAGCGGCCGACGGCGATGGGCTACGACGGATCGTATAGTGACGATTCGTCGCAGGCAAGGACTTCTTCGAACATGGGAGCGAGGGAGGCGCGGCGAGGGAGACTCGGCCAACGCCGGCCTCCCTCGTCGGGGTCAGGACGCTGGGGCAGGATCCTGGTCGAGGTCGAGGGCACAGCTGTTCATGCAGAACCGGAGGCCTCCCTGGTCGCGAGGCCCGTCGGGGAAGACGTGGCCGAGGTGGCTGTGGCAGCGGCCGCAGCGAACCTCGGTGCGGGTCATCCCGTGCGAGTGGTCCTCGATGAGCTCGATCGCGGTGGGCGACACCGCCTCGGTGAAGCTCGGCCAGCCGCTCCCAGAGTGGAACTTGGTGTCGCTCGTGTAGAGCGGGTTGCCGCAGGCCATGCAGCGGTAGAGCCCCGGCTCCTCGATGTCGGTGTACGCACCGGCGAACGCCCGCTCGGTGCCGGCCTCGCGCAGCACCTGGTACTGAGCGGGGGTGAGCCGCTGCTTCCACTCGTCATCGGACTCGGGGAGCGGCTTGAGCTTCACGTCGTTCGTGGGATTCGTTTCGGTCACGGGGGCCTCCTCATCGGTGGCGGCAGGGGCGGCGTCGGCCACCTTGGATGCGGCGTCGGCGTCGAGGTCGACGCCGAGGTCGGCGAGCGGGCCAGGGAGCTGGCACACGACACCGGTTCCCGACAGGCCGCAGTAGCCGCCCGGATTCTTGTGCAGGTACTGCTGGTGGTACTCCTCGGCATAGAAGAACTCGCCCGCCGGCGCCAGCTCGGTGGCGATGGGCCGCTTCCCGGCATCAGCCAGCGCCGTGCCGAACACCTCGAACGCCGAGGTGGCTTCGGTCAGTTGCTCGTCGGTGGTCACGTAGACCGCAGAGCGGTACTGGGTGCCCTGGTCGTTGCCCTGACCGTTGACCTGGGTGGGGTCGTGCTCGGTGAAGAACACCTCGAGCAGGCGCCGGTACGAGAGCTGCTCGGGGTCGTAGACCAAGAGGACGGCCTCGGTGTGGCCGGTGCGGCCGGTGCAGGTCTCGTTGTAGGTCGGGTTCTTGGTGAAGCCGCCGGCGTAGCCGACGGCGGTGGCGAACACGCCGGGAAGCCGCCAGAAGATGCGCTCCGCACCCCAGAAGCAGCCCATTGCGAACACGGCAACCTCGTGGCCCTCGGGCCACGGCGGCACGATCGAGTTGCCGTTGATCGCGTGGACGCCGCTGATGTCGAAGGTGGGCTCGTCGTGGCCCGGCAGCGCCGTCTCGGCGGTGACCATCTCGGGCTTGCTACGGCTGAACAGCATTTCGGTACCTCCTGGGCACCTCAGGTAACGCCTTCGTGGCGTCTCGGACAGACCCATCAACAGCGTGGCGGGTCCGTTTGGTCCCGTTCACCACGGAAGTTCTCCGAAGCCGTCGGGGGTGGCGGATTTCTCCCCTCGGCATTACCACTATCGCCGTAGGACTAATACACTGAGGCCTATGTCTGAGGCCCCGCTCTTCGAGATCGATGACCTGCACGTCAGCGCCGACGGCAACGAGATCCTCCGAGGCGTGAGCCTCACCATCCGGGCGGGCGAGATCCACGCCCTGATGGGTCCGAACGGATCGGGCAAGTCCACCCTGGCCAGCGCCCTGCTCGGCAGCCCGGAGTACGAGGTCACCAGCGGCCGCATCCACTTCAACGGCGACGACATCACGGAGTGGGGCGCGGACGACCGCGGCAAGAGCGGCCTGTTCCTCGCCTTCCAGTACCCGCAGACCATCC
Organism: Acidimicrobiales bacterium; assembly: GCA_046594195.1. Classification (GTDB taxonomy): domain Bacteria; phylum Actinomycetota; class Acidimicrobiia; order Acidimicrobiales; family Iamiaceae; genus Aquihabitans. The sequence goes on from JBKJPY010000030.1 coordinate 49,997, forward strand.
CCGGCGTGTCGGTCCTCAACTTCCTCCGCCAGGCCTGGTCGGCCCGCAAGGGCATCGACCTCTCGATGCTCGAGCTGCGGCTGCAGATCATGGACTGGATGGAGCGCCTCGATATGGACCCGGCCTTCGCCGACCGCTACCTCAACGAAGGCTTCTCGGGTGGCGAGAAGAAGCGCAACGAGATCCTCCAGATGGCCATCCTCGAACCGGAGATGGCCATCCTCGACGAGACCGATTCCGGCCTCGACATCGATGCGCTGCGCGTCGTGGCCGAGGGCGTGCGCGAGGTGCGAGCCGACCGGCCCGACCTCGGCCTGCTGGTCGTGACCCACTACCAGCGCCTGCTCGACGAACTGCAGCCCACCCACGTGCACCTCCTGATCGACGGCCGCATCGTCGCCTCCGGCGGCATGGAGCTGGCCGAGCAAGTGGAGACCGAGGGCTTCGAGGCCTGGCAGACCGCTGCCGCTGCGTCATGATGAGCGCGCCATGACCGCCCCCGCCACCATCGAGTCCTTCGACGTCGCCAAGGTCAAAGCCGACTTCCCCCTCCTCCAGCAGGCGGTCAAGGGCCGCCCGATCCGGTTCCTCGACTCGGCCGCTTCGTCGCAGAAGCCACAGGTCGTCATCGACGCGATGACCACCTACTACGAGACCATCAATGCCAACGTCCACCGCGGCGTCTACGCCATCGCCGAGGCCGCCACCAACGCCCTCGAAGCGTCGCGCATCCGCGTCGGGCAGTTCATCGGGGCGCCCAACCCCGAGACCGAGATCATCTTCACCAAGAACGCAACGGAGTCGCTGAACCTCGTCGCCCAGTCGTGGGGACGGGCCAACCTCGGCCCCGGCGACGCCGTGCTGCTCACCCAGCTCGAGCACCACGCCAACATCGTCCCGTGGTTCCAGCTCCAGGCGGAGAAGGGCTTCGAGATCCGCTGGATCCCGCTCACCAGCGACGCCCAGCTGGACCTCACCGACCTCGACACCTTGCTCGACGGGGTCAAGATCCTGGCGCTCACCGCCATGTCGAACGTGACCGGCACGCTCACCCCGATCGAGGAGCTCACCCGCCGGGCGCACGCCGCTGGCGCACTGGTGTGCCTCGACGCCTGCCAGTTCGTCCCGCACCTGGCCACGGACCTCGCCCAGTTGGATGTCGACTTCGCGGTCTTCTCCGGCCACAAGATGCTCGGGCCCACCGGCATCGGCGTGCTGTGGGGCCGCGAGGAGCTGCTCGACGCCATGCCCCCCTTCCTGGGCGGCGGCGGGATGATCCTCAACGTGACGCTCGAGGGGTTCGTCCCCGCCGCGCTGCCGGCCAAGTTCGAGGCCGGCACCCCGCCGATCGCCGAGATCATCGGCCTCCACGCCGCCGTCGACTACCTCGACGCCCTCGGCATGGAGGCCGTGCGCGAGCACGAGGTCTCGATCACCGCCTACGCCCTGCGCAGCCTCCACGAGCGCTTCGGCGACGCCCTCACCATCCACGGCCCCGCCGAGCCCGCCATGCGCGGCGGCGTCTTGTCGATGGCCATGGACGGCATCCACCCGCACGACCTGGCCCAGGTGCTCGACGAGCACGCCGTGTGCGTCCGCCCGGGCCACCACTGCGCCAAGCCGCTGATGAAGGTGCTCGGCGTCGGGGCCACCGCCCGGGCCTCGTTCTACGTCTACAACGACACCGACGACGTCGATGCGTTGGCCGATGCCCTGGCCGACGCGCAAAGCTTCTTCTCGTACTGACCTGACCCCGGAAGGCCGACCATGCCAGGACTCGAGGATCTCTACCGCGAGATCATCCTCGACCACTACCGCAACCCCCGGAACCGGGGCGAGCTGGACGCGCCTCCCGCCACGCGCACCGAGGGCTTCAACCCCCTGTGCGGCGATGAGATCGTCGTCTACCTGGACCTCGACGACGCCGGCGTGGTCGAAGACATCCGCATCGGCGGCACCGGCTGCTCCATCAGCCAGTCGTCCGCTTCGATGATGTCGGCCGCGGTGAAGGGCAAGACCATCGCGGAGATCGAGGCGCTCACCCACGCCTTCAAGGCGATGATGAGCATCCACGAGTCCTCGCTCGACGCCGATGGCGAGTCCGGCGAGGACCTCCCCGACGAGTTGCCCAAGGGTGTCAAGCTCGGCGACCTCGAAGCCCTGCGCGGCGTCGTGAAGTTCCCCGTCCGCATCAAGTGCGCCACGCTCGCCTGGAACACCCTCGCCGAAGGCATCGGCCAAACCACCGCCAAGGCTTGACGAGTGCGTCCCTGAGCTGGACTTTATTCCCCCACCCCCAACAAAGTTGATGGTGGGAATAGCAGGTTCGCCCGTAGGGTTGTCTGGGTCCCGCAAGACCCCGAGGAGCCCCTCATGGCTGACACCACCCAACCCTCGACTGAGCTGCTGACGCTGCCCGTCCTCCCCCTGCCCAACGGCGTCGTGCTGCCCGGGATGGTGCTCACCATCGCCCTCGAGTCCGATGAGGCCAGGGCCGCGGTCGAGGCGACCGGCGACGACAACCGGCTACTGCTGGTGCCCCGACTCGACGGCCGCCACGCCGTCGTCGGCACCATCGCCACGATCGAATCCACCGGCGCCCTCCCCTCCGGCGTGCCGGCCCTCGTGGTCCGCGCCCACGAGCGGGCGCTGCTGCGCACCGGCGTCGCCGGCACCGGCACCGTCCTGTGGCTCCAGGCCGAACCCGTGCACCCCGAGACCACCGACGAAGCCAGGGAGCTGGCGTTGGAGCTGCGTGCCGGCTTCCGTGAGCTGTTCGAGGAGATGGGCGGCCGCCGTCTGGCCGAGGTCCTCCGCGGCCTCGACGAACCCGACGCCCTAGCCGACGCCGCCGGCTGGTGGCCCGACCTGTCGCTCGAGCGCAAGATCGAGCTGCTGGAGACGGTCGACGTCACCGAGCGGGTCCGCCGCGTCCTCGCCTGGGTCAAGGAGGCCCTGGCCGAACACGCCATGCAGGAGAAGATCCGCACCGAGGTGAGCGACGGGCTGGAGAAGAACCAGCGCGAGTTCATCCTCCGCCAGCAGCTGTCCGCCATCCGCAAGGAGCTGGGCGAACTGGACGACGATGGTGGCGAAGCGGCCGACTCCCCCGCCGCCTACCGCGAGAAGCTGGCCGACCGGGACCTGCCGGCCGACGTCCGCACCGCAGCCGAGCGCGAAGTCGAGAAGCTCGAGCGCAGCTCGGAGCAGTCGCCCGAGCGCGGCTGGATCGTCACCTGGCTCGACACCGTCCTCGAACTGCCGTGGGGCGAGCACTCCACCGACAACCTCGAGCTGGCCAACGCCCGCGCCGTCCTCGACGCCGACCACACCGGCCTCGAAGAGGTCAAGGACCGCATCGTCGAGGAGCTCGCCGTGCGCAAGCTCCGCGCCGAGCGTGCCACGGAGGCCGCAGCCGAAGCCGAGCTGGTCGCCCTGCAGGACGCCGCTGCGGCCAAGGTGCTCTCCGGCGAGGACGGCGACTCGGCCGACGGCGAGCCGGACGCCTCCGAACCCGAGCTGCCCAAGCCGGTTCGTCAGGGCACCATCCTCACCCTCGTCGGGCCTCCCGGCGTCGGCAAGACATCGCTCGGCGAGTCCATCGCCCGGGCCCTCGGCCGGTCCTTCGTGCGGGTCGCTCTCGGCGGCGTGCGCGATGAAGCCGAGATCCGTGGACACCGCCGCACCTACGTCGGCGCCCGCCCCGGACGCTTGGTCCGGGCCATGACCGAGGCCAAGACCATGAACCCCGTGGTCCTGCTCGACGAGATCGACAAGGTCGGCAACGACTGGCGTGGAGACCCATCGGCCGCCTTGCTCGAGGTCCTCGACCCCGCGCAGAACCACAGCTTCCGGGACCACTACCTGGAGGTCGACCTCGACCTGTCCGACGTGATCTTCATCGCGACGGCCAACCAGCTCGACACCATCGCGGGCCCGCTGCTGGACCGCATGGAGATCGTCAGCCTCGACGGCTACACCGAAGACGAGAAGGTCGCCATCGCCCGTGACCACCTGCTGGCCCGCCAGTTGGAGCGCGCCGGCATCAAGGCCGACGAGGTCACCATCACCGAGCCGGCGCTGCGGCGCATCGTCCGGGCCCACACCCGTGAGGCCGGCGTCCGCTCGCTCGAGCGGGCGCTCGCCAAGGTCCTGCGCAAGGTGGCCGCGAAGGTCGCCGAGCGCACCGGCGAGCCCGTCGTCGTCGACGAGGCAGAGGTGGCCGAGCTCCTCGGCCGCGACCGCTTCCACGACACCGACATCGCCGACCGCACCTCCGTGCCCGGCGTGGTCACCGGCCTGGCCGTCACCGGCGCCGGCGGCGACGTCTTGTTCGTCGAGGCCACCGCGCTTCCGGCAGACCAGGGCGACGCCGAGAAGTCGGACTTGCTGGTCACCGGCCAGCTCGGCGACGTCATGAAGGAGTCGGCCCGCATCGCCCTCTCCTACGTCCGGGCCAACAGCGAATCGCTGGGCATCCCGGCCGGCGCCGATCGTCGGGCCGTGCACGTGCACTTCCCTGCTGGCGCCACCCCCAAGGACGGGCCGTCGGCCGGCATCGCGATGAGCACCGCGCTGGTCAGCCTGTTCACGGGCCGGCCGGTCAAGAGCACGGTGGCGATGACGGGCGAGGTGACCCTCCAGGGCCACGTCCTGCCCATCGGCGGGGTCAAGCAGAAGGTGATGGCGGCCCACCGGGTCGGCATCCGGGAGGTCATCCTCCCGCTGCGCAACGAGGCCGACATCGATGACGTGCCCGAGGCCATCCGAGACGACCTGACGATCCACTTCGCCAGGACCGTCGACGAGGTCATCGGCTGGGCCCTCGAGCCCGAGACGGCCAAGGCCGACGCCGCCTGATCGGGCCGATCCACGCGAATCGGGTCACCTGAGCACCGCCACGGTGCCCCGGTGACCCGATGGCGCGTTCAGTCCTGGAGGAAGGCGGCGACGCGGTCCTTGGGGCGGCCGATGATGGCGGCGTCGCCCTTCACGAGCACGGGGCGCTGCATGAGGCGCGGGTACTGGTCGAGCAGTTCGGCGACGGCCTTCGGATCGGTGTAGTCGCCCTCGATCAACCCCTGATCCTTGAAGAAGGAGTCCTTGCGGACGAGGTCCGCCGGCGGATCCTCGAGCTTGTCGATGAGGTCCAGCAGCTCTTCGGCCGACAGCGGCGTCTTGATGTACTGGACGACATCGGCATCGATACCGGCGGCGTTCACCTCGTCGAGCGCATGCCGAGACGTCGAGCAGTTCGGGTTGTGGAACAGGGTCACATCAGCCATGGCCCGACCCTACCGACCGGTCGCCGACCGTCAGCCGCCGGGGCTGGGGTAGCTGGGTGGGACGGCATCGGCGGGGAGCTCGTCGTACATGGCGACGGCGCCCTTCTCGTCGAACACGTTGGCCGGGGTCTTGGGCATCTCGCCGGGCAGGTACCGCTTGCCGCCGTCGGCGGACATCATCATCCCCGTGCCCTGCTTCCCCTGCTCGTCGGGTCCCTCGAGGTCCGCGTTCCACCAGATGACCTGCATGTCGTCGACGGCGTTGTAGTCGGTCGCACGAAACAGGCCGTGATCGCCCCACGACAGGCGCGGGTTGGTGGGCTTGCCGCCGCTCGGTGGGTAGGCGAAGAGTCCGTCGCGGAACGTCTCCGGCGTGAGCTTCGGCCCGGCCTGGTGGATGCCGGCCATCAGGATGCGGATCGGCTCGTTAATGACCCCCACCGTCTTCTTGGCGGCAGGCGCCCCGCCGTAGAACCACTGGTAGATCCGCCACGCCTCGCTCTGGTCTTGGGGCAACCGGGCCCCCAGGCTCGACACCCCGAACGCATGGGCCCACTGCCGCTGGTCGTAGAGGCGACCGAAGACCGTGGTGTCGGTGAGGACCGTCCCGGTGATGATCCACTCGGGGAAGTAGTTCTGGTCGGTCGCCGCCTTCGTCAGGTAGATCGGCATGATCGGGTCCCCGAGGAACACGACCGAGGTGACCTTGGCCTTCTTGAGCTGGTCGACCAGCACCCGCGCCTTCTCCGGCAGATCCGCGATGACCAGCTGGTACGTCAGGTTCACCGCCTGCTTGTAGCCGCGGCTGGCACCCTCCTGCGCGACCATGTCCTCGACCGCACCGAACACGGGTGGGTCCTGCTCGAAGTGCACGACGCCGAAGTTCCGCTTCTTGGACCGGATCTGCGGGCTGCCCGCGAACTCGGCCTTCTTGCCGAGCAGCCGCTCGATGATGAAGTCACCCACGTTCAACAAGAACTGCTCCGGGGTCTGCGCGTTGCCCCACAGGTACGGCGCATTCTTCTGGAGCGCCGAGTCCGGAAGCGCCAGGCCGCACCCGACGCAGATCACCCCGCGCCGCGCCAGTTCCTCGGCGTACGCGCCCTCCTGAGCCGGGCCCCCGATCGAGGCGAACGCCTTGATCTCCTCGGCCACCTTCACCGCGTCGGCGCGGGCCGACGTCTCATCGGAGCCGGTGCCCTTCATCCGCACGACCTTGATCGTGCGGCCCCAGGTCTCATAGGTCTTGGCGAACATCTCGAGGATCTTGTTGCTGGTGTCGGCGGAGTCCTCGGGAGAGTCGAGCTGGGCATTGAGGCTGGCCGCCAGATCATCGGCGGCGGCCACGTACGCCACGACCGTGATCTCGGTGTCGGTCACGCCCTGGCCGCTGGCGGTGCGCTTCACGTCGGGGCGAGCGGCGACGCACGGCGGCGCGTACAGCGAGGGCACCTTGATTCGTCCGGTGACCGGGTCGCAGGCGTCGCCGAAGTCGTACTGCTCGAGGTCCCCATTCTTCTTCGCGTCCTGGTAGTAGACGGGTAGCTGGGAGTTGGCCGACCCCGTCGTGCTCGGGGTGCCGGCCCCGCCGGACGTCACCTCCTCGGTGCCGGTGGACGAGATCCACGCCACCGCGCCGAGGGCGATCAGGATCACGGCGAGCGGCCCGAACCGGGCCACGATCGACGAACGAGGTGGTGGCGTGGCGGTGCGTGGGGTCATGGGACCTCCGTGGGAGCAGCGGGTCCCTCATCGGGCCCCGAGCGGGTGAGAACGGCGCGATCGCCGCCCAGGTAGGACGCGACGACCTCGGGATGAGCGAGCACCGCGCCGGGCTCGCCGACGATCACCACCCGCCCTTGGTCGAGGGCGACGAGGCGATCGGAGATGCCGGCGATGAGGCTCATGTCGTGCTCGATGACGATCAGGCTGGCATCGAGCGCATCGCGGATCCGCAGCAAGAGCGGCGCCAGCGCCTCCGCCTCGCGCTGGGCGATGCCGGACGACGGCTCGTCGAGGAGCACCACCGACGGCTCGTGCGCCAGGACGCAGCCGATGTCGACCACCCGGCGCGACCCGGTGGACAGCTCGCCGATGAACTTGGAGCGGAACGCCCCGAGGCCGAGCAGGTCGATGAGCTCGTCCACTCGATGGCGGGCAGCCGCCTCGCTCTCGACGAACGGGGGCAGACGCAGTGCGGCGTTGAACGGGTCGCGGACGTCGAGCCATCGCTCGAGGGCGACGAGCAGCGTCTCCTCCACGGTTAACGACGGGAAGAGCCGGGAATCCTGGAAGCTGCGCCCCAGGCCGAGCGCTGCTCGGCGGCTGGGGCGGGCATCGGTGAGATCGACGTCTCCGAGGCGGATGCGGCCGGCATCGGGCCGGGTGAACCCCGAAATCAGGTCGAGCAGCGTCGTCTTGCCGGCGCCGTTGGGTCCGATGAGGCCGACGACCTCACGCGGGGCAACGGTGAACGAAACCTCGTCGACGGCGCGGATGCCACCGAAGGCCACGGACAGCTCCTCGAGGGCGAGGCCCGGACCGGCGGCCCCGTCAGCCGAAGCCGGCACCGGTTCCGACCGCACCGACACCGTCGGCGCGTCGCCGGCCAGCCCCGACGCGGCGCCCTGGAAGAACACCGAGCGGAGGACGTCGGGCCGGTCCAGCAGGTCCGCAGTGGGGCCGTGAAAGCGGATCTCACCCTTCTCCATGAAGTACGCGGTGTCGGCCACGGTCAGGGCCACGTTCACCGACTGCTCGACCAGGATGATCGTGGTCCCCCGGTCCCGCAGGTCCCGCACCACACCGAGCAGTTGCTCCACCACCACCGGAGCCAGCCCCAGCGACAGCTCGTCGATCATCAGCAGCTTCGGCCGGTTCAGGAACGCCATGGCCAGCGCCAGCATCTGCTGCTGGCCGCCGGACAGGTCGGCGGCGGCATCGTCGGCCCGGCTCACCAGCACCGGAAACAGGGCCAGCGCCTCGTCGACGCGCGAGGCGCGCAGGGCGGGGTCGTGGCGCAGCATCCAGCCGGCCGCACGGAGGTTCTCCGCCACGGTGAGCGACGGGAAGACGCCCTGCCCGCCCGGGACCTGGGCGATGCCGAGCGGAGCGATCTCCTCGGGCGGGGCATGGGTGATGTCGCGCCCGTCGAAGACGATGGCACCGCGGTCGGCGGGCGCCACGCCGGAGATGGCCTTGAGCAACGTCGACTTGCCGGCACCGTTGGTGCCGAGCAGGGCGATGATCTCGCCCTCGGACACATCGATGTCGATCCCGAAGAGCACCCGCACGTCGCCGTAGGCCACCTGCACGTTGCGGACGCTGAGCAGCGGCAGCTTGCCGGCGGCGCGGTCCTGGAGCATCTGCGCCCGGGTGGCGGCGCCGGTCCAGACCTGGGCGATGTCGTCGTCGATCACCTTGCCGACCGAGGCGATGACGAGGCCGCCGATGAAGAACACCGGGACCATGACCACCATCCCCCAGCGGAACCCGTGGTGGTCGCCGATCCAGCCGATGAGCGGGAGGACCAGGAGCCCAGGCAGCACCCACAGGGCGCCGATGGAAAAGCCCATCGACCGCGCCCTCGGCGGGATGGCCAGCGAGAGCGACGACAGCACGCCGGGGCCGACCACCACGAGCGCGGCCGAGATGATGCAGTTGGCGACCACCGCGACCAGCACGTTCGGGGCGGCGGCGAACACGAGCGCCATCACGCAGGCAACGCCGGCGGCCGCGCCCAGCACGCCGAAGATCTTCGACGCTCCGTTGGTCAGCGCTCGGCTGGTGAGCCGAGCACCGATGACGACGCCGCCCAGCTCGACGATCTGCACCGGGATCAGCGCCCACGCCCGTTCCCACGCATCGAGGCCGAACACCTCTTCGTACATGAGCGACGCAAGCGAGATGAACCCGATGATCGACGCAGCGAGGAACGGCAGCGCGATGAAGATGCGCCGGAGGCTGCGGATGGTCCACACCATGCGGAGCGACTCGGCGAAAGAGGGCGGCAGCTCGTCGGTCTCCGTGTCGATGCCGAGATCGGCGGCCTCCCGCTCGAAGTGGCCGCGGCCCGGATCGCGCAGCCGCAGTGCGAGCACCACGAGGATGATCGTGGGGAAGGCGAAGACGATGAACGGCGCCCGCCAGGTGAACAGGGCGGCCAGCCCGGCGCCGATGAGGAACCCGAAGATCTGACCGACGCTGTTCGCCGCCCGGTGGATCGAGTACACCCGGGGGCGCGAACGAATCGGGTAGTAGTCGGCCAGGAGGCTGTTGTGGGTGGGAAACACCACGCCCTGGCCGACGGCCGCGCCCGAACGGGCGAGCACCAGCATCCACACGGTGAATGCCAGGCCGGTGGTCAAGGAGAAGAACGCCCAGACGACCGCCCCGATGAGGGCGATGGCGACGCGGTTGCGGCGATCGGCGAAGTGGGCGATCGGCACGGTCAGCAGCAGGGCCGCCGCACCCGCGAGGGTGACCACCGCGAGGATGCCGGTGTTGGTGAGCCCGAGGGAATCCCGGATGTCGGGTAGCAGCACCAGGTAGGCCGCCCGGTCGAGCTCGTCGGTCATGTTGAGCCCGAACAGGATGAGCAGCGGGTACCACCCCGCCTTGCCGAGCCACTCGGGGCGCCACCGCGACGCAGCCGGCGCCGGCTCGGACGCCCCTGGCGGCGTGGCCTCGGGAACCGCGGTGGTCGTCATCGTGGCGACCCCACCGGCTCATCGGCTGCGGCGCCGTCAAGGCCCTGCGGCCGGTCCGGCAGTGCCACCTTGATGGCCTCCGGCGCTTCGTCGCCCGCAGTGTCGGCAAGGAGGCTGGCGACCACGATCCCCCTGCGGGCGGCAAGGCGGCGCAGCAGCGCGTCGCGACCCCGGTACACGAGGTTGCCGAGGCCGCCAGGGAGGATCATCAAGACGAGCAGCACCCCGACCGCAGACGGCAGCAAGTTCCACGGCGCCGGCAGGAACCACTTGCCGCCGTTGAGGTAGAGCGCTCCGAAGACGGCGCCGGCCAGCGAGCCCAGACCGCCCACCACAGCTGCGGTGAAGATCCCGAGGCTCTCCGACGCAACGAACGGGCCCTCGTCGTAGCCCCGGTTCACGTGGACCAGCAAGCACCCGGCCACCGCCGCCAAGAAGCCAGACAGCGCGAACGCGGTGAGCTTCGCCCGCACCACGGGGATGGAGTACGCCGCTGCGCCCCGCTCGTTGTCGCGCACGGCGATGAGCGCCCGTCCGGTGCGACTGCGCCGGATGCCGGCCACCGCGAGGAAGGCCAGGACGACCACGCCCAGGACCAGCTCGTACATGGCCGCCTCGCTGGACAGGTCCACGTGGCGGAACAGCGGCCGTGCCCCCACCGCCTCCTTCGGGATCCAGTCCTGCTCCTTGCGGTTCAGTAGGAAGTTGCTGCACGCGAGCGAGAACGTGAGCGTGGTGACCGCGAGGTACAAGCCGGGTTGTCGCAGCGCTGGCAGCCCGACGATCACCGCGACCACCGCACCCGCGGCGCCGGCCGCGAGCAGGGCCACGACGATGTCGACCTTCCACGTCACCGTGGCCACTGCACCCACCGCCGCACCCACGGCCACGAACGCCATCTGGCCGAGCGACACCTGACCCGCCCACCCTGTCAGGACCACGATCGACAGGGCGATCAGGGCGTAGACGGCGACGGTCGAGGCCTTGAGCTCCTGGCTGGGCTGCAGCACGAGCGGCAGCGCCGCCGCGACGGCGACCAGCACGATCGGGATCAGCACCCGCAACCACCGCACGAGGGGCAGGCGACGGAGCTCGGCCGGGACGGGGCGGACCTCGTCGGCGGCGTGAAGGGTGACCCCGTCGACATCCTGACGGCGAGTTGACACCCGACGAAGGGCCAGCACGACGAGGAGCACGACGGCGAGCACGAGGTAGATCCGGGCCACGTCGCTCGGGTACTTGGCCGAGACGCCCTGGTCGAGGATCCGCAGCGCGATCGCCGATGCCGCGACCGCAGCCAGGTTGTCCAGCCGACCGATGAGCAGCGCCGAGAGGGCGAAGACCAGGGCGCCGGCACTCAGCGCGCCCGCACCGCTGTAGCCGAACATCGACACCTGGAGGAACAGACCGGCGAACGACAGCGCCGCCGCCAGGCCCCACACGAGGGTCTGCAGCCTGCGGACCGGAATGCCGAGCAGCGCCGCCCGGTCGGTGCGGTCTGCGCTTGCCCGCAGCGCGACGCCCACGTCGGTGCCACGCAGGAACAGGACCAGGCCGAGCAGGACCAGCGGCGCCACGATCATGGCGAGGATCTCGCTCCCCCGGAAGATCTGGGTCCCGATCTCGAGCTGGGCATGGAACGGCTGCGGGAGCCGACCCCGCAGGAAGACCTCCCGCTTGTCCTCGGGCCACATCCGAGGGATGAGGAGGCTGCACACGATGAGGAGCTGGGACAGGCCGATGGTGGCGACCGTCAACAGGAGCCGCGGCGAGCGGAAGAAGCGCCGGACGATCGCCAGTTCGACCACGACGCCGAGCAGGATCGATGCCGCCAGACCGAGGACCAGGCCGAGCAGGTACGGCAGGCCCGAGGCCAAGATGAGCCCGGCCGCCAGGGTGACCGGCACCGTCCCGAGGTCCGCCTGGGCGAAGTTCAAGATGCGGTTCGACCGGTAGATCAGCGCCAGGCCGAGGGCCACGAGCGCCGTGAGCATGCCGACGACGACGCCGAGCACCCACGTTCCCCGTCCGATCGGGAACACGAGGAGCTGGAGGGCGATGATGCCGATGGCGGGGATGAAGGGCCCAAGCGGGCGCAGCACGTCCGGCAGCTGGAGATCAAGGTCGCGGCGACGACTCATGAGCAGCAGACGACTCCCCTGTACAGACGTTCTGATGGTGCTGACACCGAGCGACCCCTGCCCGGAAACTTCGTGCACCCTAGCTGCAAGTTGTTGGGCGCGTTCGTCAAACCCCGGTCGCCGCAGCGCAGGCATCGATGGCCGCTGCGAGGCGCGTGTCGCGGGTTGTGAGCCGATCCACGTCGTGGCTGGTCAGCTCGATCACCACGCGGTTCCAGGAGTTCGACCAGTCCGGGTGGTGGTTCATCCGCTCGGCTTCCACGGCGACGCTAGTCATGAACGCCCACGCCCCGGCGAAGTCGCGGAAGACGAACTCCTTTCGCAGGACGTGACCGACGACGGCCCATCCCTCCGGCACGTCGAAGCTGGGATCCGGTTCCCGATCGCTCATCGTCAACCTCCTGCCCACGTGGGGACGACCTCGGCGAGTTCCTGCGCGCTCAGCACGCGCAGTTCGAACACATCATCCTCGTTCACGATGTCGGCGGGAAGGGCAGCCTGCAACTCGGCGACTTGATCCGGGTCGAACTCAGGTGACTCGTAGTACCCGTCGGCGAGCAGGCCGAGGAACGCCTGGTCCGTGAGTACCGCCTCCGGTTCGGTCCCGATCGCGGCCATCACGCCCCGCACGTAGTCGCGCACCTCAGGCGCATACCGGGCCGCGAGCAACGGCTCGGCCCGATCGCTCGGGGACGCGGGCGCCGAGCGCGCCGCTTCGGCCAGCGGCTCCACCAGGGGCCGCAGGTCCTCGTTCATGTCGACGCGTGCGATCGTGCGGCCCGGTCCATCGGGGACGTCGCCGCGCCCCGAGACGAGCACCATCACCAGGTCCCCGGGGTCGTCGCCGGGCTCCAGCACCCGCTTGGCCCCCCACGCTGGCACCCGCTGCTCGGGCAGCACCGTGGGGTGGCCGTTCGCTTCCAACTGCAGCGCGACCGCCGACCCCGCGGCCAGCACCGCCGACCGACCGCGCAGGACGATCGTCACCCGCTCCGCTCCTGTCCGATCCGCCTCGGCGACGGCCGCATCGCTCATCGTCCGCATCGCGTCGAAGCCCGCCTGGTCGCGCCGTTCGTCGTCGAAGCCGGCGGTGGCGACGGCGCCGATCGCCGGGATCACCATGAGCACCACGGCGAGTGCCGGAGCGAGGCGGGGCAGCGCGGCCGGCACGCGCCGGTCGCGACGAGCGAGCAGGGCTCGCGCTGCCGAGGCGCCCGCCCAACCGAGGGCTATCCACGACAGCCAGGCCACGACGAAGGCCCACCGGTAGAAGTTGACCCGGAAGGCCTCGACCGAATCCGGCACGGCGCTGCCGTTGGAGGTGCCGGCAGCCGCCAGCACCAGGGCCGTGAGGGCGAGCAGGGAGAGGGTGCGGCGACGCGTCCACATGACGACGACGGTGGCCACCAGGGCGGCATAGCTCGCGACGGCGGTGACCACCTCGAGCGCGGACAGCGGGCCGTTGAAGAAGGTGTCGCCGCGCAGGTCCGATCGGAGCAGCAGCGGCGGGAACCCCACGGCACGGATCGCCTGACGCAGCGCCGGCACCCAGCCCAGCGGCACGGTGTCGGAGGTGCGCGCGTAGTGGATGATCGCCGAGAGGTTGCCGTCATCGCCCGTGACCTGCTGCCACAGGACCGGAGCCCACAGGACGAGCACGACACCCACGGCTCCCAGCGCCCACGGCCAGAGGCGCGGGCCGCTGGTCTGACTGCGACGGCGCCGCACGAGGGACCGCGCGACCGCGGCGGCAACCGCGAGGGCGATGAGCCCACCCGCCGGCAGGGCGATCGCCAGGTGCTGCTGCACGACCCACGAGGCAAACACCGCACCGAGGGGCAGGAGCCGGATGTCGCCGTCGGCCACCGCCCAGGCCAGCGCCGCGAGGGCCAGCAGCGCCATCGCCCCGGCATTGGAGGAGATGGGGTCGCTCAAGATCGCAGTCCCCTCGCTCCACAGGACGCCGGCCATCAACACCATCGCCCAGCCGGCGACGGTGGGCCCGGCACGGCGCAGCACCACCCAGGCGGCCACGAGCACCCCGGCGAGGTTGAACGCCAGCGCGCCGACGATCATCCCGACGGCCGGACCGAGGACCCGCAGCGGGATGGCCAGCCAGTAGAACTCGATCGGCCCCGGATGCGCGGTGCCCGCCTCGGGGCCGTAGAGGTGGCTCGTGCTCGGCTGGCCGACCAGAGGACGTTCGGCGGTGAACACGTCGTGGGCTCGCAGCCCGATGAGGGCGTCGTCGCCACTTGGGATCCACTGCACATGGATGGCCCGCACCGCGCTGGCACCAAAGGGCACGAGCACGAGCACCACCATCGCCGCGGCCACCAGCGCCTGGCGACGGGACAGGTCTCGCAGCCGGTGCACGGGCGCGAAGCCTACGGCCACCCCGGGACGGTGATCAGCCGGCGAACGGATCAGCGAAGGGGTCGGCCAACGGATCCGCCGTCGCGGGGACCGACGGCTCGTCCTCGCCCGCCGGCAGGTACGCCGCGTAGCCGTCGGTCTCGAGCTCGTCGGCCAGCTCCGGACCGCCGGTCTTCACGATCCGGCCCTTGGCCAAGATGTGGACCACATCAGGCTTCAGCTCGCGCAGCAGGCGCGTGTAGTGCGTGATGGCGAGCACGCCGAGGCCGTCCTCCGTGGTGGCCTGCTCGACCCGTCGGGAGCAGGCCCGCAGCGCGTCGACGTCCAGGCCCGAGTCGAGCTCGTCGAGGATGGCGATCTTGGGTGCCAGCACGCCCAGCTGGAGGGTCTCGTTGCGCTTCTTCTCGCCGCCGGACAGGTCCACGTTGAGGTCCCGGCCGAGGAAGCGCTCGGCGAACCCGATGCGCTCGGCTTCGGCGACCATCGTGGTGCGGAGCCCGTCGGTGCTCCGGCCGCCGGCGGTGAACGACGCCGAGAGCACGGCTTCGACCGACACGCCAGGGACCTCGGTCGGGTACTGCAGGGCGAGGAAGAGCCCGGCCTGGGCTCGCTCCCAGGTGTCCATCGCCAACACGTCGACCCCGTCGAGCGTGACCGAACCGCCGGTCACCTCGTAGCCGGGGCGGCCGAGGATCACGTGCGACAGCGTGGACTTGCCCGATCCGTTCGGACCCATGACGGCGTGCACCTCGCCCGAGCGGACGACGAGGTCGATCCCCAGGAGGATCTCCTTGCCGTCGACCCCGGCACGCAGGCCTTCGATCACCAGTTCAGACATCAGGAGGTCCCTTCGGCGTCATCGATCTCGACGAAGACCTCGCCGGCGTCCACCCATGCCCGGTACACCGGCACCGGCCGGGTGGCGGGGAACACGTCGGGCTCACCGGTCTCGAGCGAGAACGAGCTGCCGTGCTTCCAGCACTCGATGTGGCACGTCTCGGCGTCGACCTCGCCCTCGGACAAGGAGATGTCCTGGTGGGTGCAGGTGTCGCCGATGACGTAGACCGATCCGTCGATGCGGATGACCGCGAGCCGGTGGCCGCGGACGTCGAAGCGCTGGGCCTCGCCGTCCACGAGCACCTCGAGGGGGGCGATCGGGTGGACGCTCATCGCAGGTCCTCCGCCACGCGGTCGAGCTTCTCGGAGATGCGCTGGCCGACCTCGGCCACCAGGGCGTCGCCGGGAAGCTGACGGACGACCTCGTCGAAGAAGCCGGCGACGATCAGCCGGTCCGCGATGGTGGGCGGGACGCCGCGGCTCTCCAGGTAGAAGCGCTGCTCCGGATCGACCGGGCCGACGGTGGAAGCGTGGCTGCAGCGCACGTCGTTGGTCTCGATCTCCAGGTTGGGGACCGACTCGGCCCAGGCGTCGTCGGAGAGCTTGACGTTGCGGTTGGTCTGGAAGGCGTTGGTGCCCCGGGCGTCCTTGCTCACCTTGATGAGGCCCGTGTACACCGACCGGCTGCGCCCGCCGACCGCACCCTTGAAGAGCAGGTTGGAGGTGGTGTCGGGCGCATCGTGGTGCTGGAACGTCCGGAAGTCGAGGGTCTGGTCGCCGTCGCCGAAGTAGGCGGCGAGCAGGTCCCCGGTGCCGCCGCGGCCCGAGAGGCGGCAGTCGGTGCGCACCCGGGCGTAGGCGCCGCCTAGGCCGATGAGCCCGACGCGCAGGTGCGCCTCCTGCCCGACGTCGGCAACGAGGGACCCGAGCTGCCAGGCCGACGAGCCGAGCTGCTGGATGGCGACGAAGTCCAGCCGGCCTCCCCGCTCCACCCGCAGCTCGGTGAGCGGGACGGAGAGCAGATCGTCGTCGGTGGAGGTGGTGCGGTCGATGACGGCGGCCGATGCGCCTGCGCCCACGAGGACGACGAGCCGGGGGAACCCGGCTGCGCCGGAACCGGCGAGGTGGGTCCCCACCACGAGCGGTTCGGTCAGTTGTACGCCCCGGGGCACGGTGACGACCACCGGATCGGCGCTGAAGGCGTCGTTGAGGGCGCCGAACACGTCGGGGCCGCCCTCGGAGACCGATCCGATGCCGGTGGTGTCGTCGGTCAGGTCCGCGGCCCGACGGACCGAAACGCCCTTGGTCGCCCACTCCTCCGGGATGGAGAGGTCGACCGTAACGGCATCGACGGTGGGCGTGAAGGATTCCAGGTCCAGTTCGGCGATCCGGCTGTAGCGCCAGACCTCCTCCTGGGCGCTCGGCAGCGTCGACGCGGCGAACCCATCGGCGGCGGCGGCTCGACGACCCTGCAGCCACTCCGGTCCGGCCAGCGCCGTGGCCGCATCAACAGTGAAAGCGCTCAGGGGAACGGGCCTTTGCTCGAAGGAGGACGAGGGTAGAACGCAGGGGCTCACCGCCCCGACGACCAGCGGTCCATCCTACTGGCGCGCCCCCGACGGCCACCACCCCTGGCAGACTGCTCCCATGCCGATGCGGGAAGAATGCAAGTTCTTCGAGTCCCGGACTTACGCCAACGGCGAGACGGTCCGGAAGTGCGACCTCGACCTCGCGCCCGAGGCTCCATGGCGCTGCCCCGATGACTGCAAGGGCTACCAGCGCCGGCTCGCCGACGTGAACTGGCAGCACGGGACGTTGGTCACCCCCGCCACGCCGCCGGAACCGCCGGGGCTCGACGAGCGCGGCGATGAGATCGCGGCCCTCCTCGACGAGGCGGAGGACATCATCAACGCTGCGGGGCCGAGGATCATGGCGGAGGTCGAGGCCGAGCAGGGCCGCAGCGCATCGACCGGCATCACCGGCAAGATCGGCCGGCTCTTCCGCCGAAGGCCCAAGGGCAGCTGACCTTCCCTGACGTGCGGGTTTGGCCCTGGGTCACCTCCGCTCCGTAGCCTCGGGCGGGCGTGAACTCCGCCCTGTACGAGACCTTCACCCGTGACGAGTGGCGCGCACGCCGAGCGGCCACGCCGCTGACCCTCGACGCCAACGACCTCGACGAGCTGCGCGGCCTCAACGAGGCGCTCGACCTCGACGAAGTGGAGTCGGTCTACCTGCCCCTGTCCCGGCTGGTGAACCTGCACGTCGCCGCCGTGCGCGGCCGCCAGGATGCCACCCAGGTCTTCCTCGACCGGACCCAGGACCGGGTCCCCTACGTCATCGGCGTCGCCGGCAGCGTCGCCGTCGGCAAGAGCACCACGGCCCGCGTGCTGCGCGCCCTGCTCGCCCGCTGGCCCGACCACCCCCGCGTCGACCTGGTCACCACCGACGGCTTCCTCTACCCCAACGCCGAACTCGAGAAGCGGGGGCTGCTCGGCCGCAAGGGGTTCCCCGAAAGCTACGACGTCCGCCGCCTGCTCGGATTCCTCCGGGGCGTCAAGTCTGGCGAGGACGACATGCGAGCGCCGACGTACTCGCACCTGACCTACGACGTGCTCCCACCCGAGCACGACATCGTGGTCCGTACCCCCGACATCCTCATCGTGGAGGGCCTCAACGTGCTCCAGGTGAGCCGCGGCACCACCACCTTCGTCTCGGACTTCTTCGACCTCTCCATCTACGTCGATGCCGATGTCGAGGACGTGCGGCGCTGGTACATCGAGCGCTTCCACACGCTGCGGCGCACGGTCTTTACCCGGCCTGACTCGTACTTCCAGCGCTACGCCGAGCTGTCCGAGGACGAGGCCACCGAGACCGCCCGCCAGATCTGGAAGGACATCAACGAGCGGAACCTCGTCGCCAACATCGAGCCGACCCGCGACCGTGCCGACGTCATCCTCCGCAAGGCTGCCGACCACCACGTCGACGAAGTGCGCCTCCGCCGCATCTGACCGGCGTCGCTGCTCATCCCCTGCAGGGCCACCTCTGCCCTGGTATCCATGCCCCCATGGCGAGCATCGAAGACACCGGCCCCATCGGCACCGTCGGCGCATGCTGGCGCTACCCGGTGAAGTCGCTCCAGGGGGCGACCGCCGACCGGCTGGTGGTCGACCCTTCCGGCGTGGTCGGCGACCGCTCCCACGCGGTCATCGACCCGGCACGTGGACACCTCCTGTCGGCGAAGCGGGTGTCAGCGCTGCTCGATGGGTTCGCGACAGACGAACGCATCACCTTCCCCGATGGCCAGGTGCTGCGGTTCGACGATCCCGCGATCGACGAGGTCCTCTCGGCGTGGCTGGGCCGGACCGTCCACCTCGCCGAAGAGGAAGAGGCGGGCGAGCGGTCCTACGAGATGACGTTCGACCCGCCGAACGACGATGCCGAGTACTACGAGATCCCCGCGCCCGCCGGAACCTTCTTGGATCTGGCGCCGCTGCACGTGATCACGACCGCCACGCTTGCCGGCTGCGCGGCCGCCCGGCCCGACCTGGACTGGGACGTCCGCCGGTTCCGACCCAACCTCGTCCTCGATGTGGACATCGAGCCGTTCGGCGAACAGGCGTGGGTCGGCCGGCAGGTGGCGATCGGCGACGTGGTCCTCACGGTCGACAGCCCGACCGTCCGCTGCGCCATGCCCCTGCGGGCCCAGCCGGGCGGCCTGGACCGGGAGCCCGCGCTGTTCCAGGCCATGAGCGACCTGAACGAGGCCTTCCCGAACCACCTCGGCCTCTACTGCTCCGTCACCGAACCCGGCACGGTGGCCGTGGGCGACCCGGTGAGCCTGATCAGCTGACCAAGGTCAGCCGACCGAGCCCTCCATCTGGAGCTCGATGAGGCGGGACCACTCGACGGCGTACTCCATCGGGAGGGTCTTGGTGACCGGCTCGATGAAGCCGTTGACGACCATGCCCATGGCTTGGTCCTCGGACAGGCCGCGGCTCATCAGGTAGAAGAGCTGCTCGTCGGCGACCTTCGAGACGGTGGCCTCGTGGCCGATGACGGCATCTCGGGCGCCGACCTCCATGTAGGGGTAGGTGTCCGAGACCGACTCGTCATCGAGGATCAGCGCGTCGCACTGCACGTGGCTCTTGCAGCCGTAGGCATCGTCCTCGACCCGGATGAGGCCGCGGTACGAGGTGCGGCCGCCGTCCTTGGAGATGGACTTCGACACGATCTTGGAGGTGGTCTCCGGTGCGGCGTGGACCATCTTGGAGCCGGTGTCTTGGTGCTGGCCGGCGCCGGCGTAGGCGACGGAGAGGACCTCGCCCGAGGCCTTGGGCCCGACGAGCCACACGGCCGGGTACTTCATGGTGAGGCGGCTACCGATGTTGCCGTCGATCCACTCCATGTGGCCCTCGGCTTCGACCCGCGCCCGCTTGGTGACGAGGTTGAAGACGTTGTTCGACCAGTTCTGGATGGTCGTGTAGGTCACCCGCGCCGACGGCTTCACGATGATCTCGACGACCGCGGAGTGCAGCGAGTCCGACGTGTAGGTGGGGGCGGAGCAACCCTCGATGTAGTGCACCTCGGAGCCCTCATCAGCGATGATCAGCGTGCGCTCGAACTGGCCCATGTTCTCCGCGTTGATGCGGAAGTAGGCCTGCAGCGGCATGTCGACCTTCACGCCCGGCGGGACGTAGATGAACGACCCGCCCGACCACACGGCGGTGTTGAGCGCGGAGAACTTGTTGTCGTTGGGCGGGATGACGGTCCCGAAGTACTGCTTGACCAGCTCGGGGTACTCGCGCAGCGCCGTGTCCATGTCGCAGAAGATCACGCCGAGGGCCTCGAGGTCCTCGCGGTTGCGGTGGAACACGACCTCGGACTCGTACTGGGCGGTGACGCCGGCGAGGTACTTGCGCTCGGCCTCGGGGATGCCCAGCTTCTCGTACGTCTGCTTGATCGCGTCGGGGAGCTCGTCCCACTCGTCGACCTGCGAGTTCGTGGGCTTGATGTAGTAGTAGATGTCGTCGAAGAAGATCTCGGACATGTCGCCGCCCCAGTTGGGCATGGGCCGGCGCTCGAAGGCCTTCAGGCTCTTCATCCGCTTGGTGAGCATCCAGTCCGGCTCGCCCTTCATCCACGACATCTCGTTGACGATGTCGGTGTTGAGGCCGCGCTTGGGCTTGAAGACGTAGTCCTCGGCATCGGACCAACCGAGCTTGTACTTGCCGAGATCGAGATCGGTGACTGCCATCAGGGGTTCCTCAGGAGGACGAGCGAATTTCTCCTACGCCGATGGTAGCAATTACCCCGCCCGGTGCGACAAGGGGCGGTGGGGATAGTCGCCGAGCACCAATCGGGCGAAGCGGTCGCACTCGCGCTCGTGGGGGTAGCCGCTGAGGATGAAGGCGTCGATCCCCACGTCGCGGTAGGCGTCGAGGGTGGCGCGCACCTGGTCCGGGTCGCCCACGATGGCGGCACCGGCACCGGATCGGGCTCGCCCGACGCCAGTCCAGAGGTGGCGTTCGGCGTAGCCCTCGTCGTCGGCCTCACCGCGGAGCTCGGCCTGGCGGGCGACTCCGGCCGAGCGGGCGTCGAGCGAGCGGGCGCGGATGGCCTCGCCCGTCGGCGCATCGAGTGCCGCGACCAGGTGGCGAGCCGCGGCCCGGGCTTCGTCCTCCGTCTCGCGGACGATCACGTGGGCGCGGAAGCCGAAGCGGAGGGTCCGCCCGTGGGAGGCGGCCCGCTGCCGGAGATCCTCGATGACCTCGGCGGTGGCGGCGACGGTGTCGGGCCAGGTCAGGTAGACGTCGGAGCCCTGGGCCGCGACCTCGCGGGCCGCCGGCGACAGGCCCCCGAAGTAGAACGGCGGCACCCGCCGGGCCTCGACGGCGATCCGGGGCGGGTCGACGTCAAGGTCGAGGAACTCGCCGTGGAACGAGACCGGCTCGCCGGCGAGCAGCGTGCGCAGGACCTGCATCCACTCAAGGGTGCGTCGGTACCGCGGCTCCGACGCCAGCACCTCGCCGGGCAGATCGCTCGAGATGATGTTGACGAGGAGCCGCCCACCGAGGATCTGGTCGAGCGTGGCCAGCTGGCGCGCGAGCTGCGGTACCCAGAGCTCGCCCATGCGCACCGCCACGAGCGGAGCCACCCGCTCCAACATCGGCGCCACGGCAGCGGCGAACGCAACGGTGTCGATCCCGAGCTGGTAGCCGGAGGGCAGGAGGATGGCGTCGTACCCGTTGCGGTCGGCGGCCAGGGCGATGTCCCGGCAGTGGTCCCAGCTCGACGCCAGCGCTGGGTCGGGCACCCCCAGCTGTTGGTAATCGTCGTCGCAGAGCGCGCCGAACCAGGCAACCTCGGGGAGCGGTCGATCGGCGGGCGCGCTCACGGCAGGGCGACGCCTTCGGAGGCCGCGACGATGCGGTAGCAATCGACCCGGTCGAGGTGGACCTCCAGTGCCTTCTGTGCGTCACGGAGCCGCTGGACCTGCTGGGTGCCGAGGATGGCAACCGGCCCGGACGGGTGGGCCAGCACGAACGCCAGGGCGATCGTGCTGCGGTCGACGCCCTCCCGTCCGGCCAGCTCGTCCAACACGGTGATCAGCTCCGGGCGGACCCCGTCGCCCGTCGCGAGGCGGCCGCCGCCGAGCGGGCTCCACGCCAGCACCGCGAAGCCCTGGGCCATGGCCTGGTCGAACGTGCCGTCGCGCAGCGGCGCCAGGTGAGCCGCCGAGTACTCCGGCTGGGTCGAGACGAGCGGCGCCTCGAGGTACTCGTCGAGCGCCGCTACCTGGGCCGGGGTGTGGTTCGAGACGCCAACCGTGCGGACCTTGCCCGAGGCCACCAGCCCGTCGAGCGCCTCGGCCACATCGAGGGGATGGGCGAACAGGTCGGGGCGGTGCACCTGGTACAGGTCGATCACGTCGACGCCCAGACGGCGCAGCGAGTCGTCGCAGGCCTGCTCCAGGTACGCCGCGGAGCTGTCGTAGGGAACGCCCTCTCGGATGCCGCCCTTGGTGGCCAGCACCATGCGGTCGCGCAGCTCCGGCGCCGCGGCCAGGACCTTGCCGAGGAGTTCCTCCGACTCGCCGAAGCCTCCACCGCCGTGGCCCCGCCCGTAGATGTCGGCCGTGTCGACGAGGTTCATGTCGAGCTCGAGCGCCGCCTCGATGAGCTCCTGGCCCGCCGCGACGTCGGCGCCGACGAAGCGCCAGCACCCGAAGGCGAGGGGTCCGACCTCGAGGTCGTCGTCGTCACCGAACCCCAGGGTCCGCCAGCCGGCGTCGACGAGGGAGGGCAGGGCGTCATCTTCGGGCATCGGGGAAGGCTAGCGAGGTGCCAGGCTGAGGCCCATGAGCGACGAATCGGTCCGGTACGGGATCATCGGGTCCGGGATGATGGGCTTGGAGCACCTGTGGAACCTGCACCACGTGCCGGGTGCTTCCGTGACCGCCATCGCCGATCCAAACGCGCCCAGCCGCGAGGCGACCATCGCGTTCGACGAGGGCCACAACCAGATCACCGAGTTCGCCGACCACCGCCAGCTGCTCGCATCGGGTCTGGTCGACGTGGTCATCGTCTCGACGCCGAACATGACGCACCGGGCGATCCTCGACGACGTCCTCGCCACCGACCTGCACCTGCTGGTCGAGAAGCCGCTGTGCACGACCGTCGCCGACTGTCGGGCCGTGCTCGAGGCTGCGGAGGCCCGCCGGGACCGGGGCTGCGACGCGGTGATCTGGGTCGGACTCGAGTACCGCTACATGCCGCCCGTCGCCCGGCTGCTCCAAGAGGTGCACGCCGGCACGATCGGTCCGCCCAGGATGGTGGCCATCCGCGAGCACCGGTTCCCCTTCCTGCAGAAGGTCGGCGACTGGAACCGCTTCAACCGCAACACGGGCGGCACCCTCGTCGAGAAGTGCTGCCACTTCTTCGACCTCATGAACCACATCACCGGTGACCGGCCCGTGCGCATCCAGGCGTCCGGCGGCCAGGACGTCAACCACCTCGACGAGCGCTACGACGGCGAGGTCCCGGACATCTTGGACAACGCCTTCGTGATCGTCGACTACGAGGGTGGAGCCCGGGCGCTGCTCGACCTGTGCATGTTCGCCGAGGCCAGCGAGCACCAGGAGGAGATCTCGGTGGTGGGCCCACTCGGCAAGGTCGAGGCGTTCCTTCCCGACACGACGGTGCGGGTCGGCCTGCGCAGCGGCGGGCGCTCCGGTATTCGCAGCGGGGCGATCCACGACGATCGGGTGGCCTACGAGGGCTTCCACCACGGTTCCAGCTACTTGGAGCACCTCGACCTGATCGAAGCGGTGCGGACCGGTTCGGCGCCCGCCGTCAGCCTGGAGGACGGACTCCTGTCGGTGGCCATGGGCGTCGCCGCGCACCGCGCCATCGAACGAGGCACTGCCGTGCTGCTGGACGAGGTGCTCGCAGACCCCACCGCCTGAGGTGCGCCGGCGGGCCGGATCCAGCAGACTTCGTGCTCCGCCATGACAGCTCCCCGTCGACCACCCCCGACGGCGCCGGCCTGGGCCCGACCCGCGGCGTTCGTCTGCCTCTGCATCGTCACGTTGCTGGTGGTCGCGTGGGCCCTCGGCAACGGGGGCGAGAGCGAGCCCGCCAGCGATGCGGCCGTCGCCCGGCCGAAGGCCACCTCAACGACCACCATCGCGGTGCGCACCCCCACGGCCGCCGAGCCGCTGCGGGTGCTCGTCGCCGGTGACTCCCTCGTCGGGTGGATCGCCCCGGCACTCGAGCAGGAGCTCCCCGCCAAGGACCCCGTCGAGGTCATCGACGACTGGAAGGGCTCCACCGGGCTGGTGCGCCCGGACTACTTCGACTGGCCGGCGCGCATCGCGCAGGACATGGACACCCACGACCCCGACGTGGTGATCCTCGGCTTCGGCGGCAACGACACGCAGAACCTGACCACCGATGGCGGCATCCTCCTGCTCGGCACGCCGGAGTGGAAAGTCGAGTACCAGCGCAGGATCCGCACGGTGCTCGACCTCGTCGAGAAGCCCGGCCGCACCGTCTTCTGGATCGGGCTCCCCCTCACCACGAGCGACGCCATCGAGCAGCTGCGCCCGGTGTTGACGAGCGCCATCGAGGCGGAGCTGGCGTCGCGGCCCTGGGCCCACCTCATCGACACCCGCGATGCGCTGGCCCCCAACGGCACGTTCACCAGCCAGCTGCCCGGCGACGACGGAAAGCTGGTCACCACGATGGCGCCGGACCAGATCCACCCCAGCCTCGACGGGGGCGTCCTCATCGTCCGCGAGTTCCTCCCGGTGCTTCGAAAGGAACGGAACTTCGACGCCTGACGGCCCCGGTCCGAACGTCGGAGCGGTTTGTACCAGGCACAAAGTGGGTTCTGTCCCACCGTCGCTGCTGGACGATCGGAGCACGAGGCGTAACGTGGCGCCATGAGCAATGCCACCCCCTCCCCCGCGTACGCAAACGACCGGGCCCACGTCTTCCACTCCTGGTCGGCGCAGAATGCCCTGAACCCATTGGTGATCACCGGTGGCGAGGGATCGTGGATCTGGGACGAGGCCGGCACCCGCTACCTGGACTTCTCCAGCCAGCTGATGAACGTGAACATCGGCCACCAGCACCCGAAGCTCATCGCCGCCATCAAGGACCAGGCCGACAAGCTCGCCACGATCGCCCCCTTCCACGCGAACGAGGCCCGCAGCGAAGCCGCCCGGCTCATCACCGAGAAGGCCGGCGGCGACCTGGACATGGTCTTCTTCACCAACGGCGGCGCCGAAGCCAACGAGAACGCCATCCGGATGGCGAAGCTCCACACCGGTCGCCACAAGGTCCTCGCCATGTACCGCAGCTACCACGGAGCCACGGCCTGCTCCATCAGCCTGACGGGCGACCCCCGGCGCTGGCCGAGCGAGCCGGCGCTGCCGGGCGTCGTCCACTTCTGGGGGCCCTACCCCTACCGGTCCGCCTTCCACTCGACCTCACCGGAGGACGAGACCGCCAAGGCGCTGCAGCACCTCGCCGACACGCTGATGGTCGAAGGCCCGCAGACCGTGGCGGCGATCATCCTCGAGCCGGTGGTCGGCACCAACGGCATCCTCGTGCCGCCGCCCGGCTACCTCGCCGGGGTGCGCGAGCTGTGCGACCGCCACGGCATCTTGCTCATCGCCGATGAGGCCATGGCCGGCTTCGGCCGATGCGGCGAGTGGTTCTCCATCCAGCACTGGGACGTGGAGCCCGATCTCATCTGCTTCGCCAAGGGCGTCAACAGCGGGTACGTCCCGCTCGGCGGCGTCGTCATCTCCCGGGCGGTGGCCGACACCTTCGGCGACCGCCCCTACCCCGGCGGCCTCACCTACAGCGGCCACCCGCTGGCGTGTGCCTCAGCGGTGGCGTCGATCCGCATCTTCGAGGAGGAGGGCCTCGTCGAGCGCTCCCGCCGCATGGGCGACGACGTGGCCGGCCCCGCGCTGCGGAAGCTGGCCGAGACCCACCCGGCAATCGGCGACGTCCGCGGCCTCGGCCTGTTCTGGGCCCTCGAGCTGGTGCGCGACCGCCAGACCCGCGAGCAGCTCGTGCCGTTCAACGCGTCGGGCCCGGCGGCTGCGCCGGTGGCCGAGGTCGTAGCCGCCTGCCGCAAGCAGGGCCTGTTGGTCTTCGCCCACTTCAACCGGATCCACGTCGTGCCGCCGCTCGTGATCAGCGAGGACGACTTCGCCCACGGCGTGAGCATCCTCGACGATGCCCTGACGTTGGCCGACGCTCACACCGTCTGACGCGTCAGCGGTTCTCGGGGAAGCCGAGGTCGACGCTCGAGGTCGCCGGGTCGGGCCAGCGGCTGGTGACCACCTTGGACCGGGTGAAGAAGTTGATGCCCTCGGGCCCGTACATGTGCTGGTCGCCGAACAGCGATGCCTTCCAGCCCCCGAAGCTGTAGGAGCTGACGGGCACCGGGATCGGGACGTTGATGCCGACCATCCCGACCTGCACGTCGAACTGGAACTGCCGGGCGACGCCACCATCGCGGGTGAAGAGGGCGACGCCGTTGCCGTAGGGGTTGTCGTTGATGAGCTGGAGGCCCTCGTCGTAGGAGCCGATGCGGGTGACGGCCAGGACGGGGCCGAAGATCTCGTCGTCGTAGCAGGCCATCCCCGGCTTCACGTCGTCGAGCAACGTGGGGTTGAGGAAGAAGCCGGCCCCCGCGGGTACGTCGATGGTGCCGTCGACGACGACGGTCGCTCCTTCGTCGGCTGCGCCGGTGACGTACCCGGCCACCTTGTCGCGGTGCTCGCTGGTGATCAGCGGGCCCATCTCCGAGTCCGGCTCGGTGCCGGGACCGACCTTGATGGCGGGGATCCGCTCGGTGACCTTCTCGATGAGCGCATCGGCGACGGAGTCCATGGCGAGCACCACCGAGACCGCCATGCAGCGCTCGCCGGCCGAGCCGTAGGCCGCGCTGACCGCGGCATCGGCCGCCATGTCGAGGTCGGCGTCGGGCAGGACCAGCATGTGGTTCTTGGCGCCGCCCAGGGCCTGCACCCGCTTCCCCTGCTGGGTGCCGGTCTCGTAGATGTACCGGGCGATCGGGGTGCTGCCGACGAAGCTGACGGCCGAGACGTCTGGGTGGTGCAGGATGGCGTCGACCGCCTCCTTGTCGCCGTTGACGACGTTGAAGACACCCGCCGGCAGACCGGCCTGCGCCAGCAGCTCGGCGAGGAACAGCGCGGTCGACGGGTCCTTCTCGGAGGGCTTGAGGATGAACGTGTTGCCGCAGGCGATGGCGTTGGCGAACATCCACATGGGGACCATCGCAGGGAAGTTGAACGGCGTGATGCCGGCCACCACGCCGAGCGGCTGGCGGATGCTGTACACGTCGACCCCGGTTGCGGCCTGCTCGGTGAAGCCGCCCTTCAGCAGGTTCGGGACGCCGCACGCGTACTCCACGTTCTCGAGGCCACGGGCGACCTCGCCCAGCGCATCGGAGAGCACCTTGCCGTGCTCGGCCGTCACCAGCGAGGCGATCTCCTTGCGGTTGGCGTCGATCAGGTCGCGGAGGCGGAACATGACCTCGGCACGGCGGGACAGGCCCGTGGCGCGCCACGCCGGGAAGGCCGCCTTCGCCGCGGCAACAGCGGCGTCGAGCTCGGCGGCGGACGCAAGGTCGACGGCGGCCTGCTGCTCGCCGGTGGCCGGGTTCCAGACGATGCCCTCGCGACCCGAGGTGCCGGTGACGACCTTGCCGTCGATCCAGTGGCTGATGCGCTTCACGGTTGCTCCTCCGCCGCCCGCCCGGTGTGGCGGTCGACGAGCGAGCAGCCTAATGACACAGGTGCAGCCGGACAATGCCAGGTTTGTTACCGTACAAACAGCCTGCATGGCCGAACCCGACCGACCCCAGGAGCACTCGTGCCCGCCTCGCTGTCCGACGCCATCGAATCCCGCAACGCCCAGGGCATCGCCGCGGGCATCGGCCGGCTCATCACCTCGGGCGACCTGCCGGTCGGGTCGCGCCTGCCCACCGTGCGCGCCCTGGCGCAGGAGCTCGACGTCTCCCCCACCACGGTCAGCGAGGCGTGGCGGACCCTGACCGCCATCGGTGCGATCGAACCACGGGGCCGCAACGGCACGTTCGTCCGCCAGGTCCCCGGCCCGGGCGCCGGCCAGCGCTACCGCCGTGTCACCGAAGGGCCGGGACACTTCGCCCTGGACCTGTCGACCGGCACACCCGACCCCGACCTGCTCCCCGCCCTCGGGCCGATCGTTGCCGCGGTCGGCCGCCAGAACCTGACCAGCTCCTACCTCGACTCGCCGGTCCTGCCGGAGCTGGAGGAACTGCTCCGCGGCGCGTGGCCGTTCGAGCCGGAGTCCCTCACCGTCGTCGACGGCGCCATGGATGCCATCGATCGGATCGCCCAGGTCGTGGTCCACCACGGCGACCGCGTGGTGGTCGAACATCCGACGTTCCCGCCGGTGTTGGACCTCCTCGACCAGCTCGGGGCCGAGGTCATCGGCGTCGATCTCGACGATGAGGGGATCTCGCTCCCCGGCCTCGAAGCAGCGATGGCTCGCAAGCCATCGATGCTGTACCTCCAGCCGCGAGCCCAGAACCCGACGGGCATCACCACCTCCGAACGGCGTGCTCGAGCGGTGGCGCGGCTCGTGAGCGGCACCGCGACAGTGGTGGTCGAGGACGATCACATCGGCGACATCGCGACCTCCCCGCCGCTCAGCGTGGGCAGCTGGTTGCCGGCCCAGACCGTGCACGTCCGCAGCTACTCGAAGAGCCACGGCCCCGACCTCCGCATGGCTGCGGTCGGGGGCGCCGGCGAGGTCATCGATGCCCTGGCCACCCGCCGGCTCCTCGGCCCCGGATGGAGCAGCCGCATCCTGCAGGCCGTCCTGCTGGCGATGCTGCGCGACGACGGCACCATCGAGCAGGTCACCGTCGCCCGAGCGGCCTACGCAGACCGCCGTGCTGCCTTCGCAGCCGCACTCGCTGCGCACGGCATCACCACAGCGGGCACCGACGGGATCAACCAGTGGGTGCCCGTGGTCGACGAGCGCTCGACCACCATCGCGCTCGCCGCACAGGGGATCGGCGTGGCGCCGGGAGCACCCTTCCTCGTGCGACCCGGCCCCGACCACGTCCGCATCACGACCGGCCTCGTCGCCGACCCCGGCACGCTCGCCACCCTGGCCGACCAGCTCGCCGCCGCCGATCGGACCGCCACCCTCCAAGGCGGGCGACGCTGACCAAGCGGCTCAGCCCGAGCGGCTCAGCCCGAGCGGCTCAGCCCGAGGCGGCCAGGCCGTGGACCCAGCTGTCGTAGAGCTGGGCGTAGCGCCCGCCTTGGCCGACCAGCTCGGCGTGGGTGCCCAGCTCGGCCAAGCGGCCGTCGGCCACCACACCGACGCGGTCCGAGCGCTCCGCGGTGGAGAGCCGGTGGGCGATCACGATCACGGTCCGGCCCTGGACGAGGCGCTCCAGCGCCCGCTCCACCAGCACCTCGGTGCCCGGGTCCAGGGAGGAGGTCGCCTCGTCGAGGACCAGCACGGCGGGGTCAGCCAGCGCAGCCCGCGCCAGCGAGACCAATTGACGCTCGCCGGCCGACAGCGAGGACCCGCGCTCGTTGACCTCGGTGTCGAGGCCGTTCGCTTGTGAAGAGAACCGCACGAGCAGCCCGAGCGACTCCAGTGCCTCCTCGACCTCTTGGTCGGTGGCGTCGGGGCGGCCGATCCGCACGTTGTCGCGGATCGAGCCGTGGAACAGGTACCCCTCCTGGGGCACCACGGTGATCTGCGTGCGCAGCGACTTGAGCTGGGCGTCGCGCAGGTCGATGCCGCCGAAGGTGACCCGTCCGTCGGTGGGGTCGTAGAGCCGGGCCATGAGCTTGGCGAGGGTGGACTTCCCTGCGCCGGTCGGGCCCACGAGCGCCAGCTTCTCGCCGACAGGGAGCACCAGGTCGACGTCGGACAGCACGGGCGGGCCGGTCCCGTAGGCGAACGACAGGCCCTCGACGCGCAGCTCGCCGTGATCAGGCAGCGGGACCGCGCCGGCGCGCTCCGCGAGATCGACCGGCGTGTCCAGCAGCTCGAACAGCTTCTGGAGCGCTGCGCCCGAGGACTGCACCGTGTTGAAGAGCTGCGAAAGCTGCTGGAGCGGCTCGAACAGGTTGGAGAGGGTGAGGACGAAGAACGCGACGGTGCCCACCGTGGCCGTGCCGTTCACCACCATCTTCCCGCCGAGGGCCACCACCAGCGCAGTGCAGCCGACGGCCGCTCCCTCGATCACCGGCAGGTACCAGGCCTGCACGAACACCGACTTCATGTGGGCCCGATACAGGCTGTTGTTGCGCGACTGGAAGCGCCCGATCTCGACGTCCTCGCGCCCGTAGGCCTGGATGACCCGCACGCCGCTGATGCCCTCCTGCAACGAGGACAGCGTGAGCCCGATGCGGTCGCGCACCGTGAGGTAGGCCTCGTTCGAGTCCCGTTGGAACTTGATCGACGCCAGGATCACGAACGGCACGGGGATCAGGCAGACGAGCAGCAGCTGCCAGGACACGATGCCCAGCACGATCACCGAGCCGACGATCAACAAGATGCTGGCAAGCATCTGGAGGAGCCCCTGCTGGATGAGCTCCTGGAGCGAATCGACATCCGAGGTCATCCGGCTGATGACGACGCCGGCCTTCTCGCGGTCGTAGAAGGGCATCGACAACTTGAGCAGGTGGTCGAACACCCGGTTGCGCAGATCGCGGAGGAAGCCCTCTCCGGACCGGCTGATCATCAAGATCTGGACGCGGCTGGCGGCGTAGGCGACGATCGCCACCACGACGAACGCGGCCACCGCCAGATCGAGGACTGCTTCGTTCCCGGCGCTGATGCCCCGGTCGATGCCCACCTTGAGCAGGAACGGTCCGGCGAGCACGGCGAGCGTCGAGATCGTGACCAGCGCCCCGGCGCCGACTACGTCCCGCTTGTAGGGCCGCAACATGCGAGCGGCCCGGCGCATCACCTGGGCGGCCTGGCGCCGGTCCAGCTTGGCGTCCTCGTCGACCGCGGACATCGGCATCACGGCGCCACCACCCCCTGCGACCCTTCGAGCGCGGCGTGGCGCGCCTGCTCCTCGTCGGCCGCCGCGGAGGCGAGCACCTCGCGGTACTCCTCGCTGGTGCGCAGCAGCCCCTCGTGCGTGCCGTCGGCGATGACGCGACCCTCGCCGATCAGCACCACCCGTTCGGCGAGAGCGATGGTGGCCGGTCGGTGGGCAATGACGACGGTGGTGCGATCCCGCATCACCTCCGCCAGCGCATCGCGGATCTCGTGCTCCTTCGTCGGATCGACCGCCGAGGTGGCGTCGTCGAGGATGAGGACTCGAGGGTCGGCGAGGATGGCCCGGGCGATGGCGATGCGTTGGCGCTGGCCGCCCGAGAGCGAGAAGCCGCGCTCGCCGATCTCCGTGTCGTAGCCGTGGGCCAGCTCGGTGATGAACTGGTGGGCGCCGGCCAGCTTGGCGGCCCGTTCGATGTCGTCGATCGATGCGTCGGCGTCGGCAAAGGCGATGTTGGCGGCGATGGTGTCGGAGAACAGGAACGTCTCCTCGAACACCAAACCGACCGCGCTGCGCAACTCGCCGAGGGCCAGCTCCCGCACGTCGATGCCGTCGAGCAGCACCGCTCCGGAGGTGACGTCGTAGAAGCGCGAGATGAGCTTGGCCGCCGTCGACTTGCCGCTGGCCGTGGCGCCCACGAGGGCCACCGACTGCCCGGCGGCGATGTGCAGGTCGAAGCCCTCCAGCACGGTGTGCGAGTTCCCGAGGTAGTGGAACGTCACGCCCTCGAACCGCACGTCGCCACCCGTGGGCGGAAGCGCCCGTGGCTTGGGCGGGTCCACCACGAGCGGCTCCGTCGCCAGGATCTCGTGCACCCGTTGGGCCGACGCCGCGGCGCGCTGCGACATGGCGACGATCCACCCGAGCATCCGCAGCGGCCACACCAGCAGCACCACGTAGGCGTTGAACGCGACCAGATCGCCGATGGCCAGGTTGCCACCGAGGACCTGGTGCCCGCCGTAGGCCAGGACCATGATCAGACCGATGCTCGGGATGACCTCGAGGGCGGGCCAGTAGGTGGACCGGATGCGGGCGGCTTCCATCGAGACCTCATAGAGGTCATCGGCCTCGGCGGAAAGCCGCCCGGCCTGGTTGTCCTCGGCGGCGAACCCCTTCACCACGCGGATCCCGGCCACCGTCTCCTCGACCACCGCGGACAGCTCGGCGGACTCCTGCTGCACCGCCGCCATGGTGGGCTGGAGCTTGGTCGCGAACGTCTTCGCCAGCACGTTCACTGCCGGCAGCGAGCCGAGGGCCAGCAGGGTGAGCACGGGATCCTTCAGGACCAGGATCACGAGCACCGCGGTGACCGTCGCCAGGTTGGCGATCGTGAGCGGGACGAGGACCACCGCGTTCTGGATCTGCTGCAGGTCGTTGTTGGCCCGGCTCATGAGCTGGCCGGTCTGCTGGCCGTCGTGGAAGGCGAAGTGGAGGCGCTGGAGGTGGGCGAAGAGCCGGTCGCGCAGGACGGCCTCGGTCTTGCGGGCTTCCCGGAAGGCCGAGTACCGGCGCAGGCCGGTGAAGGTGGCCACGAACACGCCGGCCAGGGCGATCAGCCAGGCGTAGCGCATGATCTGCGCCTCGTCCTTGGGCTCGATCCCCTGATCGATCGCCAAGGCGACGAGCGCCGGGATCGAGACCTTCGCGGCAGTCCAGGCCAGGCCGACCGACGCGCCGAAGGCAATCCCCCACCGCTGCGTCCACAACTGCTGTCGGATCAACCGCCAGCCGTCGCTCACCGCGCTCGGTTCAGAAGGTGATCGTCGACTGATGGTGGGCTCCGGATACTTGACCGCCGGGTCAAGGGTAGTGGTGGGCCATATGGCTCAACGCATCGCTTTCTCACCCCCCGCGGCGCGAAACGCGCTCAACCCGTGGAGCCCGAACGCCGATGCACCTGGGGTCAGCACTTCCTGACCGTCGGCTCGGCGGGAGCCGGCGCCCCCCATCCGTCCTCGCATCATCCCGGAAACGGGCAAAAGGTCAGCCGTGCGCTTGGAGCAACTGGTCCTGTTCGGACCCAGCGACAACTTCTCCGTCCAGTTCGCCCCTCGGGTGACCGTGCTCGCGGGCCTCGCCGAAGCCGAGCGCCACGACATGATGACGACCCTGGTGGACGCCATGGCAGGCCGCGTGCCCAACGCCTCGGTGATCTTCGTGGACCAGGCGGGCCGTCGGGTCTTCGCCGACCGGATGGGGGCGACCTATGCCGAGACCGGTGTGGCGGCCCCGTCGCTCGGCGAACTGCTCGGGACCGATCCCGCGGTGATCCGCCAGCTCGTTACGCTGCGACGCGGGGACCTCGGCGGCATGGAGCAGCAATCGGCCGAAGCGGTCGAAATCGACCTGGTCACCGCGCGCTCGGCGGCCGAGCAACTGGCCGCCGAAGAAGCCGAGGCGACGACGTACGTGGTCCGCGTCGATGCGCTGCGAGCCGAGCTCGAGCAGCTCGACCAGGACATCGCGCTGGCCCCCGACGCCGTCGCCCGGTGGGAGTGGATCACGCGACGCAACCAGCTCGACGAGCTGCGAGCCGAGCTTGCCGCGCTCGACCAGCCCGAGGACAGCGCCTCGGATGCGGATGCCCGCCTCCTGGCAGCGGTCGAGGAGCTCCGAGACGCGGGCGAGACGTGGGCAGAGGCGAGCACCATCGCTACCGAGCTCGGCCAGCAGCTGGGTCCGCTCCCGCCGGTCAGCGACGCCGACCTAGCCCGGGTCGCCTCCACCCCCGACGAGCTTCCGGCGGACTTCGATGCCCGCGTCGCCGCCGTGGAGGACACGTCGGCGATCACCGCCAACTGCACCAGCTCGCTCGCTGCGGCGACGGCCGCGGTGGCCGACCCCGGGGACGGCATCGTCTACCAGCTCGCCCAGCTGGACCAAGAGCCGCTGTGGGCCACCCACGCCGCTGCTGTCTCTGCACAGGCCGCGTACGAGGCCGAGCTCGCCAGCCGAGAGGACGAGACCGATCCCGAGGTCGAGTCGGAGATCGAGGCCGCCCACCACGAGGTGGTGCGCTGCCAGCGAGAGGTCGACCGTCGCTTCCGCGCCGGCATCCTCGGCCCGTCGCTGCTCGCCGTGGGCGCGTTGCTCGCCGGTCAGACCATCTCGATCCTGGTGGGCATCCCGGCGCTCGCGGCCGCCGCGGTCCTCGGGTTCTGGCTCCTGGCCATCCCCCGCAAGAACCTCGCCGCCGCCGAGCGCAACGAGGAGAAGGCCCTCGGTCGCGCCGACGCCGGATCGTGGCTGGGGCTCCACCTCCGCCGCATCGACGACGTGATGCAGCCCACGGACCGCAGGGGCCTCAACGCCGCGGTCGACCGTCGCGCCAGCACCCGCCTCGATTGGGAGGAGCTCAGTGGCGGCACCTCGCTCGACGCCGCAGGCGAGCGCAAGGAAGCGATCATCGCCTATGCCGCCTCCATCGACCCGAGCGGACGGGCTGCGCGGGAGCGCGCCGCGTCCGAGGCGCTGGCGGCGGTCGTCGAGCAAGAACGCGACGCCCGCCACCGGCTCGTCGCCGGACTCGAGAGCTACGGCCTGTCGAGCGAGGGCGCCGCCGATCTCGACCCGACCCAGATCCGAGCCGTGCTGGAGCAGCGCACCGCCGCCGGCCGCTTCGCTCGCAAGGTCTTGGCACTCCAGGAGGCGCGCAGCCGGGCGGCCAGCTCCGGGACCAGGCTGGACCACCTCCTGAGCAAGCTCGGGTTCGACGACGGCGATCTCGCCGGCCGACTCGAGCGGGCGATCCTCATGGTCGAGGCCGCCCGTCGCCGCCGCCTCGCTGCGGTCGACACCCACACCCGAGAGGAGCTCGAAGCGGCGGTTGCCGAGCTCGGTGAGGAGGTGGCTCACCAGCGGCGGCTCAGCTGGGACCTGACGCCCGACCTCACCGATGCCCCCGCCGACCCGGCCGTACTCATGGATCGTCGACGGGCCCTCGCCGAGGAGCTCGTTGCCGTCCGCGGACCGGACCTGGCCGACGTTCAACGGCGAGCCGCGCTCGCAGCCGAGCGCATTCGCGTGCTCGAAGCCGAGCGAACCAGCCTCTCCGAGGGACCGACGGCCCTGCGCCGCCGCATCGCCGACCGCATCGCCCGCACGACGTGGGTGGGCGACAGCGAGGAGGCGCTCCCGCTGATCATCGACGATGCCCTCGTCGACGTGGAGCCGAGCGAGCTGTTCAAGCTCCTCGACCTCATCGTCCGCCTCTCGAGCCGCACCCAGATCGTCCTGCTGACCAGCGATGCGACCATCGCCAAGTGGGCCCGCCGCGAGGCCGCCCACGGGATCATCTCGCTCCTCGAAACCGACGGCGCCGCCGTCCGCTGAGGGGGGGCTCGCTCCGCTTCGCCCCTTCTCCTCACTCGTTCGCTCTGGTCGCTGCGCTCCCGGCGCTCTCTCCGTTCGTCGAGCTTTCGATCGACGGGCTGACGCCCGGCCGTCTTCGCAGCTCGGCACGACTGCGTCGCACCTCGCTGTCCTTGGGGGACTCCGCAAGCTCCGTCCCCCAAACCCCCTGGGCTCGCTTCGCTCGAAACCCATGCCTCGCACTCGCGGGTTGGCCGTGGTCGAGGCAGGTGTCAGGCCTCGCCTCAGTCCAAGCGGCGGAGGTCGGCGCGGTAGCGGTGGCCGCGCTTGACGTAGGACTGCATCCCGAGCGCGATCATCTCGGGCGTGACCGCATCGGGGCGGATCTTGGCGGGGATGCCGAGCGCCATTGCTCGTGCCGGCACGACCGTGCCACCCGACACGACGGCTCCGGCGCCCACCAGCGCGCCGGACTCGACCACGGCTCGGTGCAGGACGACCGAGCCCGAGCCCACGAGTGCGCCGTCGTGGATCGTGCAACCCTCGAGGTGGGCGAGGTGGCCGATCACGCATTCGTCGCCGACGGTCGTGGGCTGGAAGTGCGTCGTGTGGAGGATGGCGCCGTCTTGGATCGAGGTCCGGGCGCCGATGTGGATCTCGCCGTCGTCGCCCCGCAGCACCGCTCCAGGCCACACGGTGCTCTCGGACCCGATGGTGACCGAGCCGATGATCACCGCCTCGGGCGAGATGTAGGCGTCCGGATGGATCTGGGGGACCTGGTGGCCCAAGGCGTAGACCGGCATCCGCGGAGGGTACCCGTCTGCTGCCCGTAGCCTCACGGCCGTGACCGACGCACCCGTCCCGCCCGCTCCCACGCAGCCGCCGCGACCCGCGGCCCGGCCAACCGAGCGCACCTTCCACGGCGACACCTTCGTGGATCCCTACGCCTGGCTGCTCTCGGCCGATGACCCCGAGACGCTTCCCCACCTCGAGGCCGAGAACGCCTGGACCGAGGCTGCGACCGCCGCCCAGGAGCCGCTGCGCGAGGCGATCTTCGGCGAGATCAAGGACCGCACGCAGGAGACGGACCTCTCGGTGCCGGTCCGAGACGGCGCCTGGTGGTACCTGACCCGCACCGAGGAGGGGAAGCCCTACCCGATCCACTGCCGCCGGCCCGACGACGGCACAACCACCACCTGGATCGACGATCCGGCCGCCGAGCAGGTGGTGCTGGACCCGAACGAGCTGGCCGGCGAAGGCGAGTACCTGGGCCTCGGCGTGCTCGACGTCAGCCCCGACGGCAACTGGCTGGCCTACGCCATCGACCGTGCCGGCGACGAGCGCCACGCGCTCCGGTTCCGCGACCTCCGGACCGGGGAAGAAGCAGACGAAACCGTGGAGGACGTCTCGTACGGCTTCGCGTGGGCCGCGGATTCGGCCACCTGCTGGTACACGCTCGACGACGAAGCCCACCGCCCCGACCGGGTGCTCCGCCATGCCGTCGGCACCGAACCCGTGGCCGACGTCGAGGTCTTCCGGGACGATGACGAGCGCTTCCACGTGTCCGTCGGAGCCTCGCGCTCGGGAGCGGTGTCCGTGATCAGCGCCGGCAGCGCGATCACGAGCGAGAGCTGGCTCCTCGACGCCCACCAGCCCGAACGCGACGCGGTGGTGGTCGCCCCGCGCGAGCAGGGCATCGAGTACTCGATCGCCCACCACCCCACCGGGCTCTACGTCACCAGCAACCACGGCGGTGCCGAGGACTTCGCCCTCTGGCGCGCCCCGCTCGATGGCACCACGGTGGGTCCGAGGGACACGTGGGAGCAGGTGCTCCCCCACCGGCCCGGGACCCGCCTGTCCGGGGTGGAGACCTTCGCCGGCCACGTCATCGTGCACGGCCGCACCGAGGGCCTCACCGCCATCTGGCTGCTCGATCCGACCACCGGGGCCACCATGCCGTTCGCCACCGACGAAGCCGTGGGCACCATCAGCCCGGGCGCCAACCCCACGTTTGCCACCACGACGTACCGCTTCAGCTACCAGTCCCTCACCACGCCCCCGTCGGTGCTCGAACAGCACCTCGGGACCGGCGAGCACACGCTGCTCAAGCAGCTGCCCGTGCTGGGAGACTTCGACCCCTCGCGCTACGAGTCCGCTCGCGAGTGGGCGACCGCGGCCGACGGCACCCAGGTCCCGATCTCCGTCGTTTGGCGGACCGACACCGTGCCCGCCGACGGCCCGGCACCGTGCCTGCTGTACGGGTACGGCGCCTACGAGATGAGCATGGACCCGTGGTTCTCGGTCGCCCGGCTCTCCCTCCTCGACCGAGGAGTCGTGTTCGCCATCGCGCACGTCCGCGGCGGCGGCGAGCTGGGTCGCCACTGGTACGAGGACGGCAAGTTCGGTGCCAAGTCGCACTCGTTCTCCGACTTCGTCGCCGCAGGACGGCACCTGGTCGACACCGGCCGCACGGCACCGGGTGTGCTGGGCGCCCGGGGCGGTTCTGCCGGCGGGCTCCTCATGGGGGCCGTGACCAACCTGGCCCCCGAGCTGTTCCGAGCCGTCGTCGCCGAGGTCCCGTTTGTGGACCCGCTGACCACGATGCTCGACCCGTCGCTCCCGCTCACCGTGATCGAGTGGGAGGAGTGGGGCGATCCCCTCCACGACGCCGACGCCTACAGCTGGATGAAGGCCTACGCCCCCTACGAGAACGTGGCCCCCGCCTCCGAGACGTCGTACCCGTCGATCCTCGCCACCGCCGGCCTCAACGATCCGCGCGTCGGCTTCCACGAGCCCGCCAAGTGGGTCGCCCGCCTGCGCGACCACGGCCACGAGGCGCTGTTCAAGGTCGAGCTCGGCGCCGGCCACGGCGGCCCCACCGGCCGCTACGACGCCTGGCGCGACGAAGCCTTCGTCCTCGCCTGGCTCCTCACCCAACTCCTCCCCGAAGGCAGCGACGTCAGGAGTTCCGCAAGTTCGAGGAACGGAGCGAGCGCAGCGAGCGAGTGACGAGAGAGCGTCAGCTCAGGTTCTTGTAGCCGCCGCGGAAGAAGACGAGGGGGCTGCCCTCCGCCGCCACGGCGAGGTCGTGGACGGCGCCGACGGCGATCTCATGATCGCCGGCATCGTGGATCGTGCTCGTCTCGCAGTCGATCCAGCCCAGGGCGCCGCCGAGGCGGGGCGAGCCGAGCGGCGAGTGATCCCAGGCGAGACCGGCGAACTTGTCGCCCTCCTTCGATGCGAACCGGCGGGAGACCTCCTCCTGGTCGTCACCCAAGATGCTCACGCAGAACCGGCCTGCATCGCGCAGCTTCGGCCAGGTCGACGACCCCTTGCCGGCGCAGAAGCCGACCAGCGGCGGATCGAGCGAGATGGAGAAGAACGAACCGATGGCCATGCCGACGGGGATGCCCTCGTCGAACGCAGCAACGACGCATACGCCCGTCGGGAAGTGACCCAGCACCTGGCGGAAACGGGCGCTGTCGAACGCGGGCTCGGTCATCGATGGGCTCCTGGCGGGTGCGGTTGTCTGACGAGTCGGTCAGATTAGGCGGTGGCCGGAGCGAGGTTGAGCGACACCGTGGTGCCCTCGGCGGCGGCGATGACCTCGGTCACCGAGGTTCCCTCGGCGAACCCACGGGCTTCGACAAGCAGCCGGTCGATGACCTCGTCGCCGTGCGACGGGTCGTGGTGGAACAGCGCCAGGCGCTTGGCACCCGCCTCCGAGGCGACCCGCACGGCGTACTCCACGGTGCAATGGCCCCAGTCCGACTTGATCGCGAACTCGTGCGGCTCGTACTGCGCATCGTGGATGACCAGGTCCGCACCCTCGCAGAGGGCGAGCACGGAGGGCGCGATCGCGTCGGAATCGGTGGGCTGCTGGTGGTCGCTGATGTACGCCACCGTGAACCCGTCGAGCTCGACCCGGTAGCCGTTGGTGGCCCCGGTGTGGGGCACGTTGGCCGCGGTGATGTGGGCCCGCCCGAACGTGAACGTCTCGTCGTCGGTGTCGCGGAACGTGATCTCGCCGCAGAGGTCCTGGGGGCGCACCGGGAAGTACGGCGGCCGCATGAAGTCCGCGAACGCGCCGGCCAGCGTGCCCTCGTCGTTGCGTCCGCAGATGGTGAGGGTGGCGCCAGGCCGGTTGATCGGCGTGAAGAACGGGAGGCCCTGCACGTGGTCCCAGTGGAGGTGGGTGACCAGCGAGATGCCGTGGAACACCTCGTCGGGCGCGAGCGACTCACCGAAGAAGCGCAGCCCGGTGCCGAGGTCGAACAGGATCGGATCTTGACCCGCAGCCTGGATGCTCACGCACGCGGTGTTGCCGCCATAGCGCTTGTTGGCATCGCACGGGCAAGGGGTCGACCCCCGCACTCCCCAGAACGTGACGTTCACCATGCCGTACTCCTGCTGCCCCTGATGGTTGCGAACGGTAGCCAACGGGTCACCCAGCGGCCCGATCTGTGACGCAATGCACATCGCATGCACCGACGGGCCTTCGAGCGTCCCCAGCTGTTCGCCTGGCGTTACTGTCCCCGAAATGACCGCCGCCCAGCCATCGATCACCAAGTCGACCGTCGAAGCCAACGGCCTGACCTTCGGCACCCTGTCCGTCGGCGAGGGCCCGCTCGCCCTGTGCCTGCACGGTTTCCCGGACTCGGCTTGGAGCTGGCAGCACCTCCTCCCCGAGCTGGCTTCGGCGGGATATCGGGCCGTGGCCCCGTTCCTGCGGGGCTACGCCCCGACCTCGATCCCCGACGACGGGCTCTACCAATCCGGGGCCGTCGCCTCCGATGCCATCGCCCTGCACGACGCGCTCGGCGGTGACGACCAGGCGGTCCTCATCGGCCACGACTGGGGTGCGCTCGCGGCGTACGCCGCCGTCGGCCACGCTCCGGAGCGGTGGGCGAAGGTGGTCGTCGCCTCGGTCCCCCCGCCGGCAACCGTCGCCCAGGCCTTCTTCTCCTACGACCAGCTCCAGCGGTCCTGGTACATGTTCTTCTTCCAGTCGCCGCTGTCGGACCTGGCGGTGCCGATGGACGACCTCGCCTTCATCGACCGCCTCTGGCAGGACTGGTCCCCTGGCTTCGACGGCACCGAGCACGCAGCGCGGGCCAAGGACTGCTTCCGCGATCCGGCGAACCTCGCCGCGGCCCTCGGGTACTACCGCGCCACGCTCGGCACCGGTACCCGCTCGCCCGAGTGCGATGCCGTCGAGGCGTCCGGTGCCGCACCGCTGACCGTGCCCGCCCTTTACCTCCATGGCGCCGACGACGGCTGCATGGGCGCCGAACTGATCGACGAGGGCGTCCTCGCCTCCTTGACCGGGGCGGGGTCGCGCTACGAGGTCGTCGCCGACGCCGGTCACTTCCTCCAGCTCGAGCAGCCCGAGGTTGTCAACCGCCTGATCGTCGACTTCCTGACCGCCTGACGTCTCCGGGGAGGTGGTGGGTTCTGGAGGGGTCGGCGACAGCCAATCCGTCGGCCACCACCGTGGCGGCGACTCGAACGGCGCGGTCGGGGTCGTCGGGCCAGCCCATCACCTGGGCCAGGTCCGGAGCCGGGACCGGGGCGGTGCGAAGGGCGTCGACGAGTCGGCCCCTCCCCTGGCGGTCCGAGCCCTCGAAGCGCGACTGGCCGGTCGACACGCCGGCCGACCCGATCGCCGGATCGGGGTCGGGCAGTCCGGCCTCGTGCCACGCACACCACGCGGCGACTGGGCACTCGGTGCAGCGCGGCGTGCGCGGGACGCAGACCGTCGCCCCGAGATCGAGCATTGCCTGGTTCCAGGCCCACCCGGCCGACGGCGCCACCGAGGAGTCGGCGAACGCCTGTGCTTCGGCCCGACCCAGCGACCGGCCCGACCACCGGGCGAGGACTCGAGCGGCGTTGGTGTCGAGCACGCCGACCTCGTCGGACTCGAACGCAAAGGCCAGCACCGCCCGAGCGGTGTACGGCCCGATGCCAGGGAGCGCCAGGAGCGATGCGAGGTCATCGGCCAGCACGCCGTCGTGACGATCGACCACCTCCTGGGCGCAGCGGTGGAGGTTGACGGCCCGCCGGTTGTACCCGAGCCCGGCCCACGCCGTGACCACGTCACCCAACGGCGCGGCCGCGCACGCAGCCGCGGTCGGCCACCGATCGAGGAACGCCGCGTACTTCGGCAGCACCCGCCTCACCTGCGTCTGCTGCAGCATCAGCTCGGACACGAGCACCGCCCACGGGTCACGGGTGCGCCGCCACGGCAGGTCCCGTTGGCGCCGCCCGAACCATTCGAGCAGCGCGCCGTGCCGCGCTCCGACCACCGCTCCGGCGCGGAATCCGGTCACACGTGCACCTCCACGGTGTCCAGACGACCCGAAACCGTGGGCATGCGTTCAGCGGAGGGGCGCGGCGTAGGCGACGGACACGTAGGGCAGCTCGAAGCGATCGCCCAGAGGAGCGACGAGGTCCCGGACCCGGTCGGCGAGCGCCGACTGTTCGGAGGCGGGCAGCCGGGCGATGTACGACGTGGACAGGACGCGCTGGACCAGGGTGTCGGGGTCCATGGGCTGCCGGTAGGTCAAGTCGTAGCGCTCGACCGGACCGAACTGCGGACCGTGCTCGGCGATGACCTCGGCCCAGTCGACCTCAACGGTGTAGGGCACCCGCCACTGCGCCCGCTCGTCCCAGCGGATCAGCTTCGACAGGTCGGCCACCCACGGTTCGCGTGTGTCGCGCTCGTTGAAGGCGATGCCCAGGAACCCACCGGGGCGCAGCACCCGGGCGATCTCGACGAGCGCCGCTGGGGGTTCGAACCAATGGAAGGCCTGGGCCACGGTGAGGGCGTCGACGGACGAATCCGGAAGGGGGATCGACTCAGCCGTGCCGCCGATGGCGTCGACGCCGGGGCAGGCTGCCACGAGCTGGTCGCGCATGGAATCGACCGGCTCGATCGCGATCAGGTTGACCCCGCTCGCATCCAGCAGGCGCGTGAGCTTCCCCGTCCCCGCCGCCAGATCGACCACGGTTCGACCAGGGGCGATGGCCAGCCGGTGGACCAGCCAGGCGACCATGTCGTCGGCGTAGCTGGGTCGGCCCCGCTCGTAGGCTTCAGCAGCGGCGCCGAAGCCCTCGGCTGCGACCTGGCTGATGGCGTCTTCGGTTCCCATGCCGCGCTCCCTTCGGTCCGGCGATGGTAGAGCGACTCGACCGTGTCGGCTCAGGCCGATTCGGGCAGCAGCGGTGCCTGGTCGACGGGTGCGGTCGCGGTCGCACCGACTCCGGCCGCGACCACCAGCGCGACCCCGAGGAACGACACCGCGCCGAGGTGCTGGTCCAACAGCACGACGCCGACCAGCGCGCCGATGGCCGGTTCGAGGGCCACCAAGATGCTGAACGTCCGCTTGGCCATGCGCTCGAGCGCCCGGAGTTCGAACGAGTAGGGCACGACGGACGCCAGCACGGCCATGGCCAGCCCGAGCAGCAGGACCCGCCCATCGAGCAGCTCGGTCCCGCTCGACGCCACGCCGATGGGCACGACCACGACCGCAGCCACCGTGCACGCGCCCGCCAGGCTGCCGATCCCGGGATCGGTGGTGGCCAGACGGGACCCGGTGAGGATGTAGCAGGCCCAGAACAGGGCAGCCACGAGGGCAGCGGCCACCCCGACCGGGTCCAGCGAGCCTTCGATCGAGCCCTGCTGCCCCAGTCCCAAGATGGCGACACCGGCGAGGGCGAGGGCGACGAACACCAGCTCGCGCCACCGCCGCGTCAGCGCGACGGCCAGGCTCAGCGGCCCGAGGAACTCGATGGTGATGGCGGCACCAAGCGGGATCCGGGACACGGCCTCGTAGAACGCGTAGTTCATGGCCGCCATGGACAAGCCGAGCAGCACCACCGAGCGGCGGTGTGGCGCGGACCACGAGCGCACATCGGGTCGCGCCCAGGCCAGGAGCACGACCGCAGCGAGGCCCAGGCGAAGCGCAGACGCCCCGGCGGACCCGACCTCGTCGAACAGGTTCGTGGCGATCGCCGCTCCGAACTGGAGCGACAGCATGGACCCCAGGACCAGCAGGACCGGCGGGGTGCGGTGGCCGGCAGACGCCGGCGCGATCCGTCGAGTGCGGGTCAGTCCTCGGCCCAGGGGGCGTCGTCGGCGTAGGGGCGCTCGCGTCCGGGTGCGGCCTCGGTGGTCCACACCATGACCTTGCGCTTGAAGTAGCAGACCTCTTCGCCGCGCTGGTTGATGCCCTTGGTCTCGACGGAGACGATGCCGCGATCGCCCTTCGAGGTGAGCTTCTTGTCGAGCACCCGGGTCTCGGCGTAGATGGTGTCACCGTGGAAGGTGGGCTTGGAGTGCTTGAGCGTCTCAACCTCGAGGTTCGCCACCGCGGCGCCGGACACGTCGGGGACGCTCATGCCCAGCACCAGCGAGTACACGAGGTTACCGACGACCACGTTCTTGCCCTGCGGCGAGCGCTCCGCGTACCAGTCGTTGGTGTGCAACGGGTGGTGGTTCATGGTGATCATGCAGAACAGGTGGTCGTCGTACTCGGTGATCGTCTTCCCCGGCCAGTGGCGGTAGACGTCACCGACCTCGAAGTCCTCGAAGTTGCGGCCGAAGGGGCGTTCGTAGCTGGTCACCGGGTCTCCTCGACGCGATCAGGTCCTGCAGGGCGCTTCGGACCGTAGCAACTGCCCCCGATCTCGCCCTACCCGAGTGGGAGTCGACCCCGCCAGGTGAGATGGCCGCCCCGATTGGAGCCGACCGCTCGACGAGCTACTCGAG
The DNA here is from genome assembly GCA_046594195.1 of Acidimicrobiales bacterium. GTDB lineage: Bacteria > Actinomycetota > Acidimicrobiia > Acidimicrobiales > Iamiaceae > Aquihabitans. Next base: position 94,050 of record JBKJPY010000030.1, read on the forward strand.
TGGCTCGATCGCTACACCGCCGCCGCGGTGCTGCCGAGCGGGACGAGCTGAGCGACCTTCGGATGTGAGGCGCGGGCCGGCGCGTCGGTACGATTCGACCCATGACTGCTCCGGATCTCGCCGCCGCCGCAACCGTGATCGAGCTCGCCTCGAACGTCGTCGACACCGGGGTCCGCACCCTGGCCGCGACCGAGGGCGGCATCGACGCCAACCAGGTCCTTGCCTACGACCTCGCCCACGCCGCCTCGGCGATCGCCATGGCCAAGGGCCTGTTGGACTACGGCGCCAAGGGCGACGCCGAGGGCAGCATCGCCTGTGCCTTCGCCGCCGACGCCGTGGCGGACCTGGCCGGCAAGGTGTTCGGTCGCGAGGCCGAGTTCGGCATCGATCCGGGCGCCCTCGACGGCACCCGGTCCTTCGTCGGCACCTACCGGTCCGCCGAGTTCCTGGCCGGCATCACCGACCCCGGGCCCCGCCACCTCGACGGCGACTTCGAGATGGTGCAGGACACCTTCCGCCGCTTCGCCGACCAGAAGCTGGCGCCCATCGCCGAGCACATCCACCGCACCAACGCCGACATCCCCGAGGACATCATCGAGGGCCTCGCCGAGATGGGGGCCTTCGGCCTCTCCATCCCCGCCGAGTACGGCGGTTACGGCGAGGGCGGCGAAGGCGAGTACATCGGCATGGTGGTTTCCACCGAAGAGTTGAGCCGCGGTTCGCTCGGCGCCGGCGGTTCGCTCATCACCCGCCCCGAGATCCTCGCCCGGGCGCTCATCGCCGGCGGGACCGAGGAGCAGAAGCACGAGTGGCTGCCCAAGCTCGCTGCCGCCGAGATCATGAACGCCGTCGCCGTCACCGAACCCGACTTCGGGTCCGACGTGGCCGGCGTGAAGGTCACCGCCACCCCCACCGAGGGCGGTTGGCTGCTCAACGGCGTCAAGACCTGGTGCACCTTCGGGGCCCGCGCCGACGTCCTGCTCGTCCTGGCTCGCACCGACCCCGACCGGTCGAAGGGCCACCGGGGCCTGTCCATGTTCATCGTGCCCAAGGATCGGGGTGACAGCCACGGCTTCGAGCTGGTCCAGCGGGCCGAGGGCGGTGCGGCCGGCGGCGGCAAGATGGAAGGCCGCCCGATCGACACGATCGGCTACCGCGGCATGCACTCCTACGAGATCGCCCTCGAGGACTGGTTCGTGCCTGCGGAGAACCTCATCGGCCTCGAAGGCGGCGAGGGCCGCGGCTTCTACTACCAGATGGCCGGCTTCGAGAACGGGCGGCTGCAGACGGCCGCTCGCGCCATCGGCCTGATGCAGGCCGCCTACGAGGCCGCCCGCCAGTACGGCCAGGACCGCGTCGTGTTCGGCTCGCCCGTCGGCAGCTACCAGCTCACCCAGGCCAAGCTCGGACGCATGGCCGTGATCATCCAGGCCAGCCGCCAGTTCTCCTACGTCGTCTCGAACCTGATGGCGAAGGGCGAGGGCCAGGCCGAGGCCTCCATGGTGAAGGCGTACGTCTGCAAGGCCGCCGAGTGGGTCACCCGCGAAGCCATGCAGATCCACGGCGGCATGGGCTACGCCGAGGAGTACGACGTCAGCCGATACTTCGTCGACGCCCGCGTCCTCAGCATCTTCGAAGGTGCCGACGAGACCCTCTGCCTCAAGGTGATCGCGAAGAAGCTCGTCAGCTCCGTCTGACCAGGCGTCCGTCTCGATCGCCTCCAGGCGGGGCATCGGGATGACGTGGCCTGGGAGGTTGGTCGATCGTGACCGTGGGAACCGATGACGAAGCGCGCCTGGCCGACCTGGCCGACGACGTGCACCGGGCCCGGAAGGCCGAGGCCCATCGGCGGATCCAGCGCCACCGCGCCCGGGCGGTGCTGATCCTCGTCGCCCTCGTCGCCCTCGTTGCGCTGGCCGTGCTCGTCGTCGTGGCGGTCGGCGCCCGCTCGCCATCTGAGCGTTCCTCCTCCGGTGCACCGGACCGCCCCGCCGCCCTTCCCGCACGGGCGAAGGCCACCACGACATCGCCAGCGACGACGCCCACCAGAGACCCCCGCCCGGCCACGGCACCCCCGGTGGGCACCGTGCCCGATCCCGCCGCCAGGCTCGTCCTCGTCGACCGCCAACGCACCCTCCCCTCTGGCTGGGCACCTTCGGGGATGGTCACGCCGCGCACCTCGTGGGCGACGACCGACGCAGTCGAGCGCCGGCTGCTGCGTCCCGACGCTGCAGCGGCACTCGACAGGCTGAGCGCCGCTGCCCAGCGCGAAGGCGTGCCGATCATCGGCATCTCGGCGTTCCGCTCCGACGAGTCCCAGCGCCAGGTCTACGAGTCCTACGTGCGCAAGGAAGGCACCGAGGCCGCCAACCGCTTCAGCGCGGCGCCAGGCCACAGCGAGCACCAGACCGGCCTCGCCGTCGACGTCACCGGCGCCGACGGAAGCTGCCCGACCGAGCCCTGCTTTGCCTTCACCCCGCAGGCGGCCTGGCTCGAGGAGCATGCGCCGGAGCACGGCTTCATCGTGCGGTACCCGAAGGGGAAGGAACTGGTCACGACGTACACCGCCGAACCGTGGCACCTGCGCTACGTCGGCATCGGCCCCGCCCTCGCGATGCAGCGCGCTGGGCTCACCCTCGAGGAATACCTGCGGGCGGCCTGACGACGTGCCCGGCGCTCAGCGGAGGCGCCAGGGCTCGCAGGTCTGGTCCCGTAGGCAGCCGATGCGGACGGCCGCCTCGGCCGCGAGCTCCGGGGAGCGGTCTCGGACACCGACCGACCACGCCGTGACCCAGAGCTCGTAGACGGCGAGGCAGGTGGCGAAGCCCGGCCACGGTCGGGGGTCGTGGTCCTGGGCGGCGAGGAACGCCTCGAGCGTGGCCGGATCAGCGCTGTATCGATCGACCATCACGACAGCCGGCGCGGTGTCGTACGAGCTCGGTCCGGCACCGGCGAGCTCCAGGTCGGTGAGCAGTGCTCCGCCTCGCGTGAGGAGCACGTTGTCCTGGTGGAGGTCGCCGTGGACGATGGTCGTCCCGGCCGGATCGCGGTCGGCGATGCGCGCCCAGTCGGCGGTGAGGTCCTGCGCCCGGCGCCGCACGAAGTCGCCCTGGGGATCGCCGATTGCCACCGACGCGACGGCGTTTCGGATCGCCGTGAGTGGATCGAACCGGGGCACGTCGAACACGTGCGTCCCCACGGTGCGCTCGCGCAACGCCCGAGCCAGTCCGCCGAGGTCCGCGGGGGTCGGTGGGCCGACCACCTCTTCCCACCGCCACGCCGTCACGACACAGCCATCGACGACCCACGGCTGCCCCTTCCCCGCGACCAGCGGAACGACCGGCACCCCGGCCTCGGCCAGCGCACGCCCGACCTCGACCTCGCGCGCCGCCACCGGCTCTTCCGAGCGCAACCGCGAGCGCACGAGCACCCCGTCCTGGCGCACCAGCAGCGACAGCCCCTCGCGCACCAGCTCGGGAGGGGTGGCCGACGCATTGATGCGATCGAGCACCTCGACCGCAGCGACCCAGCGCGGATCGGTGTCCTCTCCCATGGGGCCGCACGCTACCGCCGGCCGCCGACGGGCCGATCGACGACGAGTTCGGCCCAGCCGGCAATCGGGTCAGGGTTCGAGGGCGGCGGCGTGCTCGTCGCCAGCGCGGGCGGCCTCGGAGAACACGCCCTTCGCCATCAGGCTGGTCTCGTGGCCGGCTCGGGTGAGGTACAGCTGCGAGCGGAGACGCCAGATCCCGGGGTCGGTGCTCGCCTGGGCCGCCAGTTCGACCAGCTGGCACGCCATCCGATGGTCGCCCGCCTCCGAGCGGTCCCGGGCTCGTTCCGCCAGTGCGGCGACTCCGCCCGCGAGGTCGGCGAGCTCCACGGCCAGCGCCGCCGCCGGCGGCGGCTTGAGGTGGGCCGGGTCCCCGTCCCACCATCCGCCGTAGAGGCGGTAGGTGTTGCGCACGACGAACTCCGGCTCGTCGTAGATGGGCCGGAGCCACGGCCGTTGGATCAGGTCGTCGCTCACCTGCACCGACCGCACGATCTCGTCGAGGGTCGCCCCGGCGTTCATGCCCGCGACGACGTCTTCGACCAGTTGTTCGAGCGCCGTGGCCAGGTCGTCGAGCACCGTCGCCACGCGTTCCTTCCCGGAAACGGCGAGGCCGTGCGCCGGCAGGAGCAGTTCCGGCTCGAGGGCGAGCATCTTGCGCAGCGCCACTGCCCACTCGTCCGGGTAGCGCTGCACCTTCTGCGGGTTGCCGGCGTTGGGGAACACCCACGCCACGAAGTCGCCGACCGCCACCGCCCGGTGCGCGGGGATCCACGCCCAGGTGTGGTCATCGGTCTCGCCCCGATCGTGGTGCAGCTCGACGTCCAGCCCGCCCACGGAAAGGTCGAGCGAGTCCCGGTAGGTCACGTCGCACGCAGCCGTGTCGTCGGGGAGGAACGGGACCTGGGTGCCGTCCTTGCGCAGGGTCCCGCCGCCGAAGCCGGGACCGAACTGCCGGGCGTTGATGGCGAGGTTCCACCCGTTCGTCTCGCGGTACCGGTCGAAGCGGTTCGCCACCGCCTCGTGCCCGATCACCGTGGGCGGCGCGTGGCCCCGTGCGGCGCCGTCGGCCACCAGGTGCCCGCTGCCTCCGACGTGGTCGACGTGCCCGTGCGTGTAGACGAGGGAGTGGACCGGGTCGTCGGCCCACGCCCGCAGCGATGTGGTGGTGCCCTGCCCGGTGAAGACGCTCGACGAGTCGAACAGCACCATCCCATCATCGGTGCGGAACGCCACCACGTTCGAGAAGGACTCGATGAACCCGAGCCCGTCGTCGATCTCGGTGAGCTCGTTGGTGATCCGGTTCGTGGGCCCGTCGACGGCACCGGCGGGCGGCCCGCCCGGTGACGACCACGCGTCCACGATCGCCGACGACAGGTCCAGCAGCTCCGACATACCAGCGACCCTGCCACACGAAGGGCCGGACTCGCCGGGCAAGCGGGCCCCGGTCGCTACCGGTGGGGTGCGGGGGCCGGGGCCGCCAGGATGGCCTCCCAATCCGTCTGCTCGTGCATCGTCGCCGGGCCACCGCGCACGCCGAAGAGGTGCTTGGCCCAGACGAGCCAGATGAGGATGGCCAGGTTCACGGTCAAGGCGACGAGCCGGAAGATCGTCACCCGGTCGATCAGCTCGTGGATCTCGAACGGCAGGAGCCCGGCGGTCGCCACGGCGGTGAGGTACTCCGCCCACCGACGCTCCTTCCAGAGGCCGACGGATTCGATGGTCTCCACCACGCAGTAGGCGACCGCGGTGATCAACAAGATGGTCAGCGCGGATCGGTGGAGGCCCACGACCCGGTGGAGGAGGTCGCCGAGCCGGTCACGGCTCGCCTGCTGTCCCGTCTGACCTACGGGGCCGCGGAGCTGCTCCTCGAGCGACCGGGCGTCGTCCTGGAGGCCCGGAAGCTTCAACCGCAGCACCGCCAGGGTGATGGCGATGAGCCCGAAGGCGACGGCGTGCATCCCCTTGTTGATGGCGATGAGCCGCAGCAGGACGGCTTCTTGGAGCACCTTGCCCCGGCGCGGCTTGGGTAGGTCGTCAATCGGCGGCAGCACCTCGGCGACCCCGGGCGTCCCCGGCGCCGGAGCGACGACCTCCAACCACACGTCGCACCGAAGGCAGCGCGCCAGTCGGTCGCCCCGCGGCGGATCCAGTGCCACGCCGAGACGGCGATCCTCCGGCCGCAGGCGCACCACCCGGGCCGCCGGGGTCTGGTGGCCCCGGATCGAGCAGATCCAGGTCTCGGTGTGCCAGTGCTTCGGAACCAGCCGCATGCCCGAGGTTGGCACAGCCCTGGGCCGCCGTGCCGGGCCTGGTCAGGGAGCAGTTGACCCCGAGGGCTCCAGTCGCATGCCGAGGTGGCCGATAGACGGGTGATGACCTGTTCGCCGGACCGACGCCCTCGAGGTCGGTCCGCAGCGCTGATCGCCACCGTTGCCGTGCTGTGGATCGCAACCGCCTGCCAACCCCAACCGGCCGCCGGCTTCCGCGAAGACTTCAGCGGGTCGGCTCTGAGCAGCACCACCTGGCACCCGAACCGGTGGTTCGCCTCGACGTGTGCCGCAGGAGCGACGCCGGGCGAAGAGGCCTGGTACCGGCCCGGGTCGGCCCGGGTGGCGGACGGAAACCTCGTCCTCACCGCTACCCAACAGACCAACGTCTGCGCGGAGGGCAGCTGGGAGGGCACCAAGGGCTTCACCAGCGCCTGGGCCCAGACGGGCGGGGCTCGGACCTCGACCGCCACCAAGGCTCCCGGCTACACGTTCACGTTCGGCCGTGTCGATGTGCGGTTCCGCGCCGATGCCGGTGACGGGTTGTGGCCGGCCATCTGGCTGCTGTCCCCCGGCACCGTGCGATCAGACGGCAAGCTCTCGTACCCGTCACGGCCCGAGATCGACATTCTGGAGATCCACGGCGACTCGCCGGACCTGTGGCGCTTCCACCTCCACAACTCCGACGCGAACGGCACGGCGGTCGATCCGGGCGCGTCGTACCGCGGCCCGGACACCTCGACCGGGTTCCACACCGCGTCGGTGGAGTGGCGTTCGGACCACATCACCTGGCTGGTCGACGGTGTCGAGCGCTGGACGTACCGGGGCCCGGGCATCCCACAGGAGCCGATGTACCTGGTGGTGAACCTGGCGGTGGGCGGATGGGCCGGAACTCCCGACCCGGCCGCCTTCCCCGCGGAGATGCTGGTCGACTCCATCCGCATCACCCCCTGAAACGGAAGCGAGCGACCGCCCGCACCGCCGTCAAATTGGAATGACGCGAACGTATGTTCGATGCATCATGTCTGCATGACGCCGCCTCCTCGTGACCACTGCCCCGAGGACCCCGGCTGGACGCTGCCGTCGATCCTGCGCGACGCCGCCGACCTCCTCGAAGCAGATCCGGCGGAGTGCCCCGACGCCGCCAAGCGGGAGCGCCTGTTGGTGCTGGTCGGGTTGTCGGGGCGCTTCGACGCGGCGCTGGCCCATGAGGTCGGGGTGTTCGATGCGAACACGGTGTGGGCCGGCGACGGATCACGCTCGGCAGCCTCGTGGGTGCACGGTCGCAGCGAGCTGTCCGAACCGCGCGCCCGCGCCATCGGCCGCACGGCCCGGACCATCCGGTCGTGCCCGGTCGTCGGCGGCGCGTGGGCAACGGGCCGCCTCGGCACCGCCAAGGTCACCGCCCTGCTCGCCGCCCACGACCTCCACCCCCGCCTGTTCGCCGAATGCGAAGCCGCCCTGGTCGACGAGGTCGCCCCGATGACCGTCGCCAAAGCCGCCGTCCACATCGCCCAGTGGTCGCTCATCGCGCAGGCCACCCGCGACGCCGAACGCGCCGAAGCCGCCGGCGACGACCCCGACACGCCACCCGGGGACCCGATGTCGGAGAACTCGCTGCACCTCTCCCAATCGCTCGACGGCCGCTGGTACAGCGACGGCAGCTACGACCCCGTCACCGGCGCCGAGATCGCCGATGCCATCGCCGCAGAGATCGACGCCCGCTTCGCCGCTGGCGTCTACCGCACCGACGACGGCCTCACCGCCCGCCAACGCCGCGCCCAATGCGAACACGCCCTCATCACCCGCGGCCGCAACCCCTCCCAGACGAAGAACGGCGAAGCACGACCCTCCGTCACCGTCGACATCGACGCCCGCACCCTCGCCGGCATCCCCGTCGCCAACTCCGCCGATGCCGCCACCCGCCGCTGCCAGCTCGCCAACGGCACCCCCGTCGCCCGCAGCACCATCGAACGACTGCTGTGCACCTGCCGGCTCACCGCCATCGCCAGCAAGCTCATGCTCGACGGCCGCATCGAGATCGCCGCCGTCACCGACCTCCTCCGCGACGCCACCCCCAAACAACGCAAAGCCCTCCGCAAACGCGACGGCGGCTGCGTCTTCACCGGATGCAACGCCCCCTTCGAATGGTGCGAAGCCCACCACCTCTGGCAACACGAGCTCGACGGCCCCACCCTCCTCGCCAATCTCGTGCTCTTGTGCAAATTCCACCACCACCTCGTCCACGAAGGCGGCTGGCACCTCTGGCGCGACCACACCAACAGCCAGCTCTACCTCCGCAAACCCGACGGCACCCCCGTCCCCATCACCGCCCACGGCACCAAGATCCCCAACGGGCCGCCACCCACCCAGCCCCCACCCCCGCTCCAACGCAACGGACCCCCCAGGTACCTCACCAAACAAGAACTCGCCCAACTCGAACACCGGCGCCGCCACCGACGCAGCGACAACTGATCGACCCAAAGCCAGGGCACGTGCCCGCCGCGCCTCCCTCCCCCGCCAGCTCCCGCGTGCGGGGCACAGGCGCGTCGAACTTCGGCGAGGATGAACCGGTGCGACGAGTGTCGGTGGTCGGGAACTCGGGGTCGGGCAAGTCCAGCCTCGCCCGACGCATCGCAGCGACGATCGATGCCCCCTACGTCGAACTCGATGCCATCCACCACCTCCCCGACTGGCAGCCCATCGATCCCGACGTGTTCATCCACCGCGTCGATGCGATCACCGCAGCCGAGACCTGGGTAGTCGACGGGAACTACCGGACGGTCGTCGTCGAGGGTCCGGTGTGGGCTCGGGCCGACACCGTCGTATGGCTGGACCTGTCGCGCTCGACCGTCATGCAGCAGGTCACCCGCCGAACCCTGCGGCGGTTGGTCCGCCGCGAGCGACTGTGGAACGACAACCGCGAGCGCCTCACGAACGTCTGGCTTTGGCACCCCGACTCGATCATCCGGTGGGCCTGGACCCAGCACGGCAAGTACGAGGAGCGCTACCGGGAAGCCATGGCCGCACCGGAGTTCGACCACCTCGACTTCGTCCGCCTGGGGAGCCACGCCGAGGCCGCGAAGTGGCTCGAGGGCCTCGCCCTCCCAGGCCAAGCGCCCTCCGCCCGAAGCGATCGCGAGCCCTAGACCGGATAGGCCCGCGTCCTGCGGTCGGCCTCTGGCAACCAGGGCGATCGGTCAGTCGAGCGGGGGGAGGGACTGCTGCTCGTCGAGCATGTTGGCCATGACCAGCTTGATGAACTCGTCCGCTTCGTCGTTCATGCCGCCGGCGACGCCGCCGTAGATGGCACCGGAGGAGGCGGGCTCGTGGCCCTTCTCCTTGGCGTACTCGACGGCAGCGGCGAGGTCGTTGGTGAAGGCCTCGACCACGCCGTCCTGCGTCTGCGGCCGGGTGACCGCCATGTGCAGGGCGTTCGGGTACTGCTGGCCGTTGAAGCGCCAGCCCTTGGGCCGCATGAAGTCGTTGACGTGGTAGACGTCGAACTGGTCGCTCGTGAAGCTGAACAGGAACGACGGGGTGCCCATCAACCGCAGCTCAGGGTGCGAGCGAACCGCATCCTGCATGGCGATCGAGGTCTCGAAGATGGCCTTGGCGTACCCGCGGTAGCCCTCGCGTCCGAGCGAGACCATCGACGCCCACGTGGCGGCGAGCAGGCCGCCGGAGCGGGACCCGTCCATGCCGGGGGACGTGTACTTGCCTCCGGTCCAGTCGGTGAGGAAGAAGTACTGCGAGTTGCGCCACGACTTGTCTCGGAACAGGACCGTCGACGTGCCCTTGAACGCGTACCCGTACTTGTGGGTGTCGGCCGAGATGCTGGTGACGCCGGGGAGCCGGAAGTCGAAGACCGGGATGTCGTAGCCGAGTTCCTCGCCGAACGGGAGGATGAAGCCGCCGAGGCAGCCGTCGACGTGCAGCGGCACGCCCTTCTCGAGCGCCAGGTCGGACATCTCGGCGATCGGGTCGATGGTTCCGTAGCCGTAGTTGCAGGCCGAGCCCATGAAGCCGATGGTCTGGTCGTCGATGTTGTCCTTGATCCAGGCCACGTCCGCCTGGAGCGTGACGGGGTCGACCGGTGCCTGCCGCAGCTCGATGCCGAACAGGTGGCACGCCTTGTCGAAGGCCGGGTGACCGGTCTCGGGCTTGATGAAGTTGGGCTGCACGACGCCGCGCTGGCGCGCCACCTCGCGGTAGGCCAGCACGGCGTGGCAGATGCTGCCGGTGCCGCCGCTGGTCACCAGGCCCGCGGGCTCGCCGTCGGTCACCGCGTCGGCGTGGAACAGGTCGAGGGACATGGCGATGACCTCGCCCTCGTAGCGGGTGGCGCTCGGGGTGATGTCACGCTGGAGGATGTTGACGTGGGCGTAGAGGCCGAACACGTCGTTCAAGAACTCGTAGTGGTCGTGGTCGCCGCAGTACATCGTCCCGGAGACGCGACCGCTCTCCCACGACGCATCCTCCTCGTGGGCGAGGGCGGCCATCTCCGCCACGATCTCGTCGCGCGGCCGGCCCGTCTCGGGCAAGGTGCGGTTGACCGGGAACCGGTCCTTGTACGGATAGCTGCTCATCTCATTGATCCCTCTTCCACCACAGACCCGAGTGCTTCCACCACAGACCCGAGTGATTGCTCGACTCTCCGGACCTACTCTGGCCGGTTTCGCGCCCCCTGCCAAGTGCGCACGGTAGGTCACCTGGCACACCGACGCCCGAGGCGGGCGCGAAACCTTCAAGCAGCGACGAGGTCAGCGGGGGTGAACTGCTCGGTCAGGAGGCGCTCGAACCGCGCCGGATCGCCATCGACGAAGGTCCGACACCGCGGCAGTCCGGCGACGTAGCAGAAGATGTAGGCCCGCCAGGTCGGATGGGTCAGGAACGTGACCGACTTGGCCGCGCGATCGCGCGGCAGCAGCGCCCACCGGGACAGCTCGTCGATGGCGTCGTCTTCGGTCCCGCCCTGGTCGTGGAGGATGAGGGCGGCGTTCCCGCGCACCGCACTCAGCGCTTCGCTCGCAGCGGCGACCGCCGCGACGACCTCGGTGTCGTAGCGGATGCCCAACGGATGGAGCAGTTCGGCGAGCTGCGGCTCGGAATCGTCCCCGAGCAGCACCTCGAGCGCGAGGTCGGCGAGGCCCTCGGCGAGCAGACACTGCGGGGTTCCCACGAGGAAGATCGACTCCTCCAGTTGGTGGCGCTGGCGGACGAGGCCGACCTCCTTGCGGCAGTGCTCGGTGTGGTGGCCTGGATAGGCCTCGTGGGCGATGAGGTGCCCGATGACGGTCGAGGACACGGGCAGGTCGGTGTTGATCGCGACCCGGCTGCGGAGCCCACCCTCGTAGTAGTTGAAGCCGGACCAGGGCTCGTCGGTGACCAGCTCGAACTCCACGTGCTCGCCTTCGGGCAGCCCGAACTGCGCTTGGGTCTTCTCCCGGAAGGCCTCGGCCAGGGCATGCACGGCGCTGGTCAGCTGGGTCGGCGTCATGATGTGCGAGGTGCGCCAGGCGTCGTAGCGAGCGGCCAACGGGCCCGACCCAGGAAGCACGGCGTCGAGACGCCGGTGGGCGGCGGCCAAGACGTCATGGTCGACGAACTGCGGCCGGACGCCGTAGCACTGCTCCACCTCATCGACGAACGGAACCTCCTCACCGGCCAGCTTGCGCGCCGCCGTGTGGAGGCCGGCCGCCTGAGCGCGGAGCCAGCGGCGGCGAACCGCGTCGAGGTCGCCATCACCGGCGTCGAGGTCCGCCACCAGCGACCGGACGTCGTCGACCAGCGCCGGGAGGGAGCGCAGCGGCTCGTCGGCCACGCGCTGGGCCAGCGCTTCGGGCCCGTAGTAGGCGTCGACCATCCCGTCGAGGTGACGGCCCAGGCGCAGCCCGACCTCCAGGTACCGACCGACCGGATCCTCGGCGGTCCTGGCCATTGCGCTGGTCATCGGGTCACGGTACCGGACCCACCCTCAGTTCTTCTCCGGGTAGGACGCGAGGGCGCCCTTGCCCGACACGGGAATGGTCTGGAGGAAGTTGTCGATCGAGACGACGAGCCGGTCGGTGCCGCGGCCCTCGATCGTGAGCGACGGGGTGCCCGAGTCGTACCGGCTGAGGAAGGCACGACGGATCTCGGTGCCGAGATCACCGGTCGCCAGGTCGACCACTGGTTGCCGGGTGGCGGGGCGGCCACCAGCGGCGCCGGCCAGCCCTGCAACGGAGGCGAACCCGGGAGCTCGGTAACGCCGCCGCACCCGGGGCAGGTGATCAGTCCGAGCGCGTCCGCCGCTGGCAGCACCGCGCCACAGGACGTGCAGACCCCGCTGTAGGCCATGTCACCCTCCCGCTCCCGTCAGCGACGCAGCTCCGCGGCGTCGGGTGTGTCCACCGTAGCCAGCGCATCGACGACGATCTGGAGACCGGCGGCTCCGGCGACCTGGTCGGCCAGCTCCAGCGGCAGCGGATCGATCCCCCGTTCCCACGGGGCGCGAGCGGCACCGCCGAGGCGGGCCTGCAGTGCCGGCCACAACCCGGCGGGGACCACTCGGCCCCGCCCCCCGACGACCCACACCGGGACCTCGCTCGTGCGGGCCACCGATGCCGCGGCCCAGCCACCCGGAGCGACCAGCGCATCGCGGGGTCCGATGGCCGATGCATCGAGCACCACGAGGTCCGATGCGGCCACCGCGGGTCCGAGGCCGCTCACCGCCACGTCCACCGCCTCCACGTCGAGGCGCTCGAGCGCTCGGACGAAGCCCGGGCCATCGCCGTCGACGTCGATCACCCGGACCGCGACGTCGCCGCGCCGGGCGAACGCCCCGGCGAGGCGGTCCGGCCAGCCGACGACGGCGACGGCGGCGCCATCAGGCAGGGCGTGAGCCAGTTCCTCGATGGTCGGGTCGGCGTGGAACTCGCTGTGGCAGCGCCAGGCCTCGTCGCCCGGGTCGGCGGCCACGAGGGTGCGAGCGCACAACCACCACACAGCACCGTTGGCCGGGTGGCGGTCGATCAGGCGTCGGCAGGCGGTGACCAGTGAGACCGGGTCGTCGGCGAAGCCGGCGAGCGAGGCGGCTGCCTCCTGCACCACATCGTCGGGCGGCGCGCCCGTGGCTCGGGCGACGAACCGCAGGCGCTCGATGGGATGCACCAGCCCGACGCTATCGACGCCTCGTCTCCTAGGAGCGGCCGGGCTGCCAGATCATGATGAACAACATGATGGCGAGCAGCAGGTGGAGGATGCCGCCGGACATCGAGATGATCTTCTCGGCACCTTCATCGCCGGCCGCAGCCTTCTTCTCCGCCGGGTACATCATCCCGAACAGGACCCCGAGCATGAGGAACCACAACACGAGCGCTGCGGAGATCCACGCGTCGGCGAAGCTGATCGACTTCTCGCTCATCCCCACCAAGCCGCACCCGATGATGCCCGCGATCACGAGCGCCGGACCGTGGATCTTCGCCGTGTTGCCTGCGGCCAGGGCGCCAATGGCCGGCCCGACGGGCTTGCCTTCCTTCTTGAGCCGGACCGAGACGAAGGGCCAGACGAACCCCGGGGCGAACGCCACGATCACCGAGAGGATGTGCAGGAACAGCATCAGCTTGTAGCCGAACGTGTTGATGGTGGCGTACCCGAGCATTGCTGACCTCCAGATTGGTTCCGGCAGCGAACCTACCCCGACCATCGCCCGCGGTCCGACGACCCGGAATCTGCGTCGCGCCAGGCGCGCCAACTACCGTTCCCGCCGTGGTCACGCAGGTCTCAGATGACGTCAAGCTCACGGCCGTCGGCGGGCAGACCCGCACCATCGCGGAGTGGACCACGACGTTCCAGCTCCTCACCGTCGTGCTCGATCCGTACACCCATGAGAGCGCCTGGCTGCTGGAGACCGCAGCCCGGGTCCTCGCCAACTTCCGAGGCGCCGACTGCCGGACCTCGTGGACCGTCACGGCCGACGAGGCCGACGCCAAGCGGTTCCTCGGACCGTGGGCCGACGAGTTCCTCACCTTCGCCGATCCCGAGCGCGAGCTCGTGAAGGCGCTCGACCTGCAGCGGCTCCCCGCGCTCGTCTACATCCGCCAGGACCTCGCCGTGGTCGGCACCGCCCAGGGTTGGAACCCGCCGGAGTGGGAGCACCTCGGTGCGCTCGTCGGCAAGGTCAACTCCTGGAGCCACCCGAACCTGCCGGGTGCGGGCGACCCCGGCCCCTTCGAGGGCTCCCCCGCCCAGGGCTGAGTCCCTCGCTCACGGCTTGGGCGGTAGCCCGCCACGCGTGAGCGCCGCCGCATCGAGGGCCCGGTCGAGGTCCTCCTCGCCGATCTCGCCGCTGGCGATGACCAGGTCCCGGATCGGCGTACCCGTCCGCTGGCTCTCCTTGATCAGCTGCGCAGTGCGCTCGTAGCCGAGGAACGGGTTGAGCGAGGTCGCGATCGCCGGGCTGGACTCGGCGTTGGACCGGCAGCGCTCCACATCGGCGGTGATGCCGGCGATGCAACGGTCGGCGAAGAGCCGGCTGACGTTGGCGAGCAGCTCGATCGACTCGAGCAGGTTGCGCGCCATGACCGGCATGAACACGTTGAGCTCGAAGTTCCCTTGCGATCCGGAGAACGCCACGGCCGCATCGTTGCCCATGACCTGGGCACCCACCTGGGTCACGGCCTCGCACAGCACCGGGTTCACCTTGCCCGGCATGATCGACGACCCGGGCTGGAGGTCGGGCAGGTGGATCTCGCCCAAGCCGGTGTTGGGGCCGCTCGCCATCCACCGGAGGTCGTTGGCGATCTTGATCAACGCCACGGCTGCCGTGCGCACCTGGCCGGAGGCTTCGACCAGACCGTCCCGCGACGACTGCGCGGCGATGTGGTCGGTGGCCTCGGTCAACGGGAGGCCGGTCCGCTTCGCCAGCCGCTTGACGACGTCGGCCCCGAACCCGACGGGAGCGTTGAGCCCCGTCCCGACGGCGGTGCCGCCGATCGGCAGCTCGCCCAACCGCGGCAGGGTGGCGCGAAGCCGGCGCACGGACTGCGTGACCTGGGTGGCATAGCCGCCGAACTCCTGGCCGAGGGTGATCGGCACGGCATCCATGAGGTGGGTGCGGCCCGCCTTCACCACGTCGGCGAACTCGTCGGCCTTCGCCCGCAGCGCGTCGGCCAGGTGCTCGAGCGCCGGGATGAGGTCGGAGACCACCGCTTCGGTGGCCGCAAGGTGGATCGCCGTGGGGAACACGTCGTTCGAGGACTGGCTGGCGTTGACGTGGTCGTTGGGGCTGACCTTCGCCTTGCCCTTCGTGCCGAGGCTGAGGTCGGCAAGTCGGGCGATCACCTCGTTGGCGTTCATGTTCGACGAGGTTCCCGAGCCGGTCTGGAACACGTCGACGGGGAACTGCGCGTCGTGGGCGCCGGTGGCGACGACCTCGGCCGCCTTGCGGATGGCGTCGCCCAGCTTGTCGTCGACCGCCGGTACCTCGCGGCTCTTGGCGTTCACCACCGCGGCCTCCGCCTTGATGAGCGCCAGGGCGCGGATCAATCGCCGGTCGATGGGCCGACCCGAGATCGGGAAGTTCTCGACCGCCCGCTGGGTCTGGGCTCCCCACAGCGCAGTCGCCGGGACCCGGACCTCCCCCATCGAATCGTGCTCGGTCCGGAACGCATCGTTGCCAGCCATGAGTTGGTTCTACCCGGTCAGGGCATGGTTGCGAGCGCCTTCACCAGCGGGCCGCGCTCATCTCGCGTGCGCTGGAACTCGGCCACCTGCGCAGCCACGCTCGGGGTGAAGCTGCTGCGAGGGGCCAGGTCCGTCATCCGGCGCTCGGACGCGGAGCGGCTGAAGTACGCCGACCGGACGAGGGTGCTCCAGTTCGCCCCCTGATCCAGCTGCGTCTTGAAGCTGGAGGCGGATGCGGACGACAGGCGCAGGGCTGCGGCGAGGTGGTTGGCGCGCTGGGCGTTGCTCGTCCCGCCCGCATCTCGGCCCGCCGTGGTGGTGCCGAGCTGGAAGTCGAGGTCCGAGGTGGTGTGGGTCCTCAACCAGGTCTGCCAGTACTCGAGGCCGTTGGCGTCGGGCTTGCGGCCGAGCCAGCGCTGGTAGGCGGAGGTGACCCGCTGCCGACGCCAGGCGGTCGAGTCGACGATGCTCTTCGTCACCGTTGCCCGCGGGGTGCCGGAGGCCAGCTTGGCCGCCCAGTAGGTGAGGCCCGCCGTGTCCATCGACCGGCCGAGCGCCTGGTGGTTCATCCGATCGAGGTAGGCCATCGTGGAGGACGGCTCGAGGCTGCCGACGCCGCTGCGGACCGAGCTCAAGCCGCCCGTCGTGCGCAGCAAGAGGCCGCAGCAGTTGCCGTGGTCGAGCGTGTACGGCTTGGGGGTGCCGGCCACCATCGCGGGGGTGATCGGGATGTCGACGGACCCGGTTCCGCCCTGGACGGTCACCGAGCCGACGCGGCGTGTCTGGCGCTCGACATAGGTGAAGCCGTCGGGGATGTAGCGGCTCCAGCCGATGCGCACCTCGTAGGTCCCGCTCACGGCGGATCCGCCCGGGGTCCGGGCCGTGGCCTCCACGTGGAGGAGGTTCGCACCCTTCGACGAGGTGATGCTCGCACGCACCTTGAGATTTACCCCCACGTCGGGGTTCGGGAGGCGCACGAGGTTCTGCCCGACCACGCCGATGAACCCGCCCGCCAGGCTCGGAGCGATGGCGATGCGATCCGGGTAGGCGACGAGGTTCCCGTTCTGGAGGTCCTGGATCGTGTAGTCGACGGGCATCGAGAACTGGAGGATCCGACCCGAGGGGCTGATCACGGTGGCTGTGCCGATCCAGATCCACCCGTCGGACGAGACGGGCATCCCGGCCACGGAACTGGTGACCGGCATGGTCACCGGGCTGGCAAACCCGGTGGACGAGATCTTCAGCAGGCGGCCGGAGACGACCGCGTAGACGCCGCTTGGGTTGGAGCCCAGACCCTCGACGGGCTTGCCGATGGACGGATACGTACTGATCGCGCCCGCCGGGGTCACGGCGTGGAGGGTACCGATCGACCGGGTGATCCACATCCGACCGTCGGTGCCTCGGGCGATGTGCTCGAGGCCGCGGTCGCCCGGGATCGGGTAGGCGACGCCGCCGGTGCCGTCGGTGTCGATCGAGCCGACCCGGTACACCTTGTTGTCGAGGAACCAGATGCGGCCGTCGACCCCCGCCCGCACCTCGTGGATCGCCGTGCTCAGGGTGCCGCTCGTGGTGGTGATCGGGTACTGCGTCGAGGTGCCATCCGCGGCGAAGGCCCACAGGGCGCCGTCGATGGGCAGCCACAGGCGGCCGTCGGGGCCCATGTCGCCGCGCCCCTTCAGCGTCTGGGACAGCGCGGTGATCGAACCGTCGGCATGGCGCACCGCACCTCGTGGGTCGGTGCCGGGGCGGTTGAAGAAGACGTCGCCGGCAGCGGTCTCGCCGAACACGTCGAGCACGCCGCTGGGCACCGACGGGGAGACGGCGACCGCCGGGGCCGGTGTGGGCCCGAACGCCGAGGCGGAGGGGGCCGCACCCGCCAGGATCGCCACGGCGGCGGCGACCGATGTCAGAACAACTGACGTCCGCCTCATGATGTCCCCTTCGCGCAGATGGCTGGTGACGACGCTACCGCTGTCGGATGGCCCGTCGGCGGGCGGGGGCCGTACCGTTGGCGGCGATGACCGACTTCACGCACACCGAGCTCCTGCCCCTCGGGCCCGACGCCACCACCTACCGCAAGCTCGAGGTGGACGGCGTGTCCACCGTCGACGCGGCGGGGCACACGTTCCTCCAAGTCGAGCCCCACGTGCTGACGACGCTGGCCGCCGAGGCCATGCACGACATCGCCCACTACCTGCGGTCGGGTCACCTCGCCCAACTGGCGCGCATCCTCGATGACCCCGAGGCCTCGGCCAACGACCGCTTCGTGGCCCTCGACCTGCTCAAGAACGCCAACATCGCCGCCGGCGGCGTCCTGCCCATGTGCCAGGACACCGGCACCGCCATCGTGAAGGGCAAGAAGGGCCAGTTCGTCCTCACGGGCGGCGGCGACGAGGCCGCCCTGGCCCGCGGCATCTTCGACACGTACCAGAAGGACAACCTGCGGTACTCGCAGATGGCGCCGCTCACGCTGTGGGAGGAGACGAACACCGGGACCAACCTCCCAGCCGAGATCAAGATCGCCTCGGTCGATGGCGACGCCTACAAGTTCTTGTTCATGGCCAAGGGCGGCGGTTCCGCCAACAAGAGCTTCCTGTTCCAGGAGACCAAGGCCGTCCTCAACCCCAAGGGCCTGCGGAAGTTCCTCGACGAGAAGCTGCGCCTGCTCGGCACCAGCGCCTGCCCGCCCTACCACCTCGCCGTCGTCATCGGCGGCACGTCGGCCGAGTTCGCACTGGAGACGGCGAAGCTCGCCAGCACCCGCTACCTCGACACCCTCCCGACCCAGGGGTCGGCCGCCGGCCACGGCTTCCGGGATCTGGAGATGGAGGCCGAGGTGCTGAAGCTCACCCAGGACTTCGGCATCGGCGCGCAGTTCGGCGGCAAGTACTTCTGCCACGACGTGCGGGTCGTCCGCCTCCCCCGCCACGGCGCATCGTGCCCGGTGGCCATCGCCGTCAGCTGCTCCGCCGACCGCCAGGCGCTGGGCAAGATCACCAGCGAAGGCGTGTTCCTCGAGGAACTCGAGCGCCACCCGGCCCAGTTCCTCCCCGACGTCACCCACGACGACCTCGGCGGCGACGTCGTCACCATCGACCTCAACCGTCCGATGGACGAGATCCGCGCCGAGCTCACGAAGTACCCGGTGAAGACCCGCCTGGCGCTCAACGGCACGGTGGTGGTCGCCCGCGACATCGCCCACGCCAAGATCGCCGAACTGCTCGAGGGCGGCGGCGAGATGCCGCAGTACCTGCGGGACCACCCCGTGTACTACGCCGGACCGGCCAAGACTCCCGAGGGCTACGCCTCGGGATCCTTCGGCCCCACGACCGCCGGGCGCATGGACTCCTACGTCGGCCAGTTCCAGGCCGAGGGCGGCTCGCTCGTGATGCTGGCCAAGGGCAACCGCTCCCAGCAGGTCACCGACGCCTGCAAGGAGTTCGGCGGCTTCTACCTCGGTTCCATCGGTGGCCCCGCCGCCCGCCTCGCCCAGGACTGCATCCGCAAGGTCGAGGTGCTGGAGTACGAGGAGCTCGGCATGGAGGCCGTGTGGCGCATCGAGGTCGAGGACTTCCCGGCGTTCATCGTCGTCGACGACAAGGGCAACGACTTCTTCGAGCAGGTCACCACGCCGGTGGCGCTGGGCTCCAAGGGTTGACCTCCCGATGACGGCACGTGCCGCCGGCGCGATCCTGGCGTTCGACTTCGTGATGCCCCCATGGTGGGGGATCCTCCTGGCGTTGGTCCTGGTGATCCTCGGCGGCATCATCGCAACGAGCTACGCCGGGCCGAACCTGGCGGCGGTCGGCGTGTCCCCCGACGACCAGCTGCTCGTGCGGCCGGTGGGCCTGGTCCGGCTCTGGGCCCTGAGCAAGGGCCACGAGTGCCCCGTCACCAACATCACCGACGTCGGCGTCTCCCCGCGCAAGGGCCTGGCCAAGGGCTGGCGCGTCCCCGGCACCCACCTCCCCGGCGTGATGACCGCCGGCACGTTCCGTTCGCACGGCGAGAAGGACCTGTGGATGGTCGGCCGGGCCAAGGAGGTCCTGGTGATCGAGCTCCACGACCAGCCCTACCGCCACCTCATCATCGAGGTCGAAGACCCCCACGCCGCCGTCGAAGCTCTACGGGCAGCGATGAACCGCGAGCGCTGACCGGCGTTCGCTCGTAGGGTCCGGCCCGTGACCCATGAGTCCGAAGCCGAGCTGGCGACCGCCCTCGCGGAGGTGCTCCGCGGTGCGACGGGGCCGGTCACCATCGGGGATCTGCGGCGGTTGTCGGGCGGGGCGTCGCGAGAGACGTGGTCATTCGCCGCGGTCACCGGGTCCGATCGGCTGTGGCTCGTGCTCCAGCGGTCTCGCGGCGGCCTCACGATGACGGGTCCGTCGTTCGCCGTCGAAGATGCGCTGCTCGCCGCGGCCGAGCACGCGGGCGTCCCGGTGCCGCCGACGGTCATCGACGCTGCCGGCTGTGCCGACGCAATGGGCGACGCTCGCATCACGCTCCACGTCGAGGGCGAGGCGCTCGGCCCTCGCATCGTGCGGCGAGACGAGTTCGCCCTTGCGCGTCGGCTCCTGCCGGCGCAGTGCGGACGGGCGTTGGCGGCGATCCACTCGATCGATCCGGCCGAGGTGCCGGGTCTGGACCAGGTCGACACGCTCGGCCGGCTCCGTGATGGGCTCGACCTCGTCGAGGAGGCGCGGCCGGCGTTCGAGCTGGCGCTGCGCTGGTTGCACGAGCACCGGCCGCCACCTGGCCCGGTGCGGGTCGTGCATGGGGACTTCCGCATCGGCAACCTGCTCGTGGATGAGGCCGGGCTGCAGGCCGTGCTCGACTGGGAGTTGGCCCACCTCGGCGATCCGCTCGAGGATCTGGGCTGGCTGTGCGTGCGGGCCTGGCGGTTCGGCGGCGAGGGCGAAGTCGGCGGCGTCGGACCGCTCGAGGATCTGCTCGACGCCTACGCCGAGGCATCCGGTTCACCCGTCTCGGCCGACGACGTTCGCTGGTGGATCGTCGCCGGCACCCTCACGTGGGGGCTGATCTGTGCGGTGCAGGCCCGGCGCCACCTCGACGGCCACGTCCGCTCGGTGGAACTCGCCACGATCGGCCGCCGCGTCTGCGAAACCGAGTACGACCTGCTCGATCTGCTCGGCATCGACGCTCTCTCCAGCCCCGGTGCGCCGGTCACGCATGCGGAGGATGTCGGATCGCACGGCCGCCCGACCGCAGCGGAGCTGGTGGAGGCCGTGCGCCAGCACCTCGTCGGCCTTGCTCCGGAGCTCGATGGTGCCGCCGCCTTCCAGCTCAAGGTCGCGGGCAACGCCCTCGCGATCGTCGAGCGGGAACTGCTCGCTCAGCCCGCCTCCCGCCTGACCGCCGACGACGAAGCGGCGCTCGCCGCCGCCATCCGCTCGGGCACGGACCCAACCACCGATGAGTTCGCCCAGCTGCGAGCGGCCGTCACCGACCGTGTGCGCGTCGCCAACCCCCGCTGGCTCCTGCCGGGCGATCAGCCGGAGAACGGGAACGTGCCGCCGTCTCGGTAGGTCTTGAGGATGCGGCGGGCCACGGACTGGATGTGGACCTCGTCGGGACCGTCGTAGATCCGGGCGAAGCGGGCCGTGCGGTACATGTGGCTGAGCGGGGTGTCGTCGGTCAGTCCGGCGGCACCGTAGGCCTGGACGGCCCGGTCGATCACGTCGTGGAGCATGTTGGCGCCGACGACCTTCACCGCACCGATCTCGATGCGGGCATCGCCACCGCGGTCAACGGCCTCCGCCGCGTGGAGCGTGAGGAGGCGGCAGGCCTGGATCTGGGCGTAGCTGTCGAACACGTGCTGCTGCATCAGCTGCTTGGAAGCCAGAGGACCCCCGAACGCCTCCCGGGACACCAGCCGGTCGCACAAGAGATCGAACGCGCGCTGGGCCTGACCGAGCCAGCGCATGGCGTGGAAGATCCGACCAGGGCCGAGGCGTTCCTGGGCGATCACGAAGCCCCGGCCCCGCTCCCCCAGCAGGTGGTCGGCCGGTACGCGGACGTCGTCGTAGACGACCTCGCAGTGACCGCCCCGGATGCCGAGCACCGGTGTCTCCCGCACGATCGTGTAGCCGGCGGTGTCGGTCGGCACGATGATCATCGAGAACGCCGAGTGGTCCGGCGCGTCGGGCTCCGTGCGGCACATCACAATGGTGTACGCCGCCCGGTTTGCACCGGTCGTGAACCACTTGCGGCCGGTGATCACCCATTCGTCGCCGTCGAGCGTCCCCGTGGTCTGGAGCTGGGTGGGATCCGACGACGCCACTTCTGGCTCGGTCATGGCGAAGCTCGGCCAGATCTCGGCGGCCACCAGCGGCTCGAGCCAGCGGGTGCGCTGCGACTCGCTGGCGTGGGCGTGGAGCATCAGCGAGTCCTGCAGGGTGAAGGTGCCGAGGGCCAGCTGGCCGTACTCGCTGCGGCCCTGCACCTCGTTCACGTACACGTAGTCCGCGAACGGCAGGCCCCCGCCGCCGAGCTCGGCAGGATGACCGAGCGCCCAGAGGCCCTCGTGCTTGGCCTGGGCCTGCAGGTCCGACAGCAGCGCCGCGGCCTCGGGCCCGCCCTCGTGCAGCACCGGCTCGGCCGGCTCCACTCGTTCCTGCACGAACGCAAGCACCTGGTCGCGGATGGGACGGACGCGGTCGGGGACCTCGAAGCCGGGCACGGGGGACCTCCGGGTTGGGCAGCGAGGCGACCCTACGGCCGGCGGAGGGCGCGTGTTTCGAGTCGGAGAACTCGCCGGAAATCGGTTGGCATTTCCGTCGGGTGGTGGTTGGATGTCGCCACCGAAGAAAGGAGGTGGTCCACATCAACGACAGTTCTTACGGGACTTCGGAGGTGGCTGGTCGCTGAGGCGACCTGCTGGGTGCACGGCGATTACCCGCCAGCCACCCGCCAGCACGACGGCCGGGGCTCGTCCCACCGGTAGAACAACGTCGGGCTGGTGCTACCAGTACGTGCGCGAGGGGAGGTGGCTTCGGCCGCCTCCCCTCCGTCGTTCTCCCGCCGGGTTCGAGGTCAGGCGAGGGTGACGAGCTCGAGGAAGTCGTCGTGCCAGTGGTCGACGTTGCCGTCGGGCATGAGCAGGGCCCGGTCGGGGTCGAGGGCCTCGACGAACTCGGCGTCGTGGCTGACGACGATGAGGGTGCCGCCCCAGCTGCTGAGGGAGTCAGCCACCGCGGTGCGCGAGCCGGGGTCGAGGTTGTTGGTGGGCTCGTCGAGGAGCAGCACGTTGGCGCTGGAGACCACCAGGATGGCGAGCGCCAGCCGGGTCTTCTCGCCGCCCGAGAGCACCGACGCGGGCTTGTTGGCGTCGTCGCCGGAGAACAGGAAGGACCCCAGGACCGAGCGCGCCTCGGTGTCGGTGAGCTGCGGCGCGGAGTAGTGCAGGTTCTCCAGCACCGTCCGGTGGGGCTGCAGCGTCTCGTGCTCCTGCGCGTAGTAGCCGATCTTCAGGCCGTGACCCGGCTGTACGGCGCCCGTGTCGGACTCGTCGACGCCGGCCAGGATGCGCAGCAGCGTGGTCTTGCCGGCACCGTTGAGCCCGAGAATGACCACCCGGCTGCCCTTGTCGACCGCGAGGTCCACGTCGGTGAACACCTCGAGCGAGCCGTAGGTCTTCGACAGCTCGCTCGCGGTGAGGGGGGTCTTGCCGCACGGCGCCGGGGCCGGGAACTTGATCTTGGCCACGCGGTCGGCCACGCGCTCGCCCTCGATCCCCTGCATCAGCTTCTCGGCGCGCTTGAGCATCGACTGGGCCGCCTGCGCCTTGGTGGCCTTGGCGCGCATCTTGTTGGCCTGGTCGGTGAGGGTCTTGGCCTTGCTCTC
>JBKJPY010000090.1:0-66940 GCA_046594195.1 Acidimicrobiales bacterium
GAGGGGAGGTGGCTTCGGCCGCCTCCCCTCCGTCGTTTCCGGCGATCCGGCTACTCCCCGGCGCTCGCGGCGAGTCGAGGCCGGGGATCGGAGACCTGCAGCCCAGAGATCAGGTCGTCACTCACCGGCAACGGTTCACAGCCGTGGGTGTCTTCGCACACGAAGTCGTACTTCGGCTCCGCCTGTGCGTGGCAGCTCGAGCATGAGCCGCTGCCGAACCGGTTCACGATCTCGGCACCACCGCGGTTGTGGATCACGGTGCCGTCGGCCGTCACGTCGAGCTCGAAGAACTCCCAGTCGTTCGATCCCGGGTCGAAACCGGCGCGACGTTTGACCATCGCCTCCTGAGGGATGAGCTGGATGATGGTGCCAACCGGATAGGTGCCCGCTCCGCCCGACTCGGCCAGTTCCACGGCCTCGTCGAGGTACCCGGCACCGTTGGCGACGAAGAACCCGCGCACCGCCACCATGTCGTCGAGGCGCACGAAGTCTTCGGCGTCGGCGACGAAGTCCTCGGTCGAGACGGTCGTCGTGGTCCCGGCTCGTTGGCCAGCCTGCTGATCTGCCGAGCTGGCGCAGCCCGCAGCGAACGCGGCCAGGCCGACGACCGCTACCACCACCGTCCTCCACCTCATCGGATTCCCCAAGGCGGGCAGCTTCGCACGCCGAGGACCGGCAGGGCGCACCCCACTCGATCAGGCGAGGGTGACGAGTTCGAGGAAGTCGTCGTGCCAGTGGTCGACGTTGCCGTCGGGCATCAGCAGGGCTCGGTCGGGGTTGAGGGCTTCGACGAACTCGGCGTCGTGGCTGACCACGATCAGGGTGCCGGACCAGCCAGAGAGGGACTCGGCCACCGCGGTGCGCGAGCCGGGGTCGAGGTTGTTGGTGGGCTCGTCGAGGAGCAGCACGTTGTGCTTGCCGCCCACGAGCTGGGCCAGGGCGAGCTTCGTCTTCTCGCCGCCGCTGAGCGTCGACGCGTCCTGCCAGACCTTGTCGCCGACCAGGCCGAACATGCCGAGCAGGCCGCGGATCTCGCCGTCGCCCATGCCGCCGGTGGCCTCTTGCATGTGCTCCACGAGCGAAGCGCCGGAGCGAATCCCCTCGTGCTCCTGGGCGTAGTACCCAACGGACACGCCCATCCCCCACTTCACCGTGCCGAACAGCGGCTCGGTCACGCCGGCCAGCACCCGCAGCAGCGAGGTCTTGCCGGCGCCGTTGAGCCCCATCACGAGCACCCGGTCACCACGACCGGCGTCGAACGTGACGTCCTCGAACACGTCGAGACCGGGGTAGCTCACGGCCAGGTCGTTGGCCTCCAACACCGTCTTGGCGCTGTGGGGCGGGGCGGGGAGGCGCAGCTTGAGCGTCTTGCGGGCCCGCACCGAGGTCGGGCCGTTCTCCTTGAGGCGGTCGATCCGCTTCTCGAGGCTGTGGGCCATCGATGCCTTGGTGGCCTTAGCTCCGAAGCGGTCCACGATGTTCTGCAGGCGGTCGATCTCCTTCGCCTGCATGGCGATCTCCTTCGCCAAGCGCACCTCGTCGGCCTCGCGAGCGTTCGTGTACTGGGTGTAGGTGCCCTTGTACTCGTGCATCGTGCCGGTGGAGGTGTCCGCACCGCGGTCGAGGTGGATGACGCGGGTGATGGCCTCGTCCAGCAGATCCAGGTCGTGGCTGATGACGATCAGGGCGCCGCGGTAGCCAGCCAGGAAATCCAGCATCCAGAGCTTGGCGTCAGCGTCGAGGTGGTTGGTGGGCTCGTCGAGGAGCAGCACCTCGGAGCCGGCGAAGAGGATGCGCACCACCTCCACGCGGCGGCGCTGGCCGCCGGAGAGGGCGCCGAGCGGCAGGTCGAGCTTCTCGTCGGCCAGGCCGATGCCCGCGGCCAGGCGGCGGACCTCGGACTCCGCGGAGTAGCCGCCGTCCATGCGAAACCGCTCGAGGGCACGGGTGTAGCGCTCGATGTTGCGGGTGTTCGGATCGCCCTCCATCGCCACCTGGAGCTTGTCGATGCGATCGAGGGCCTCGTCGAACCCACGGCCCGACAGCACGTGGCGCAAGGCCGTGACGTCGTCGGGGACCATGTCCAGGCGGGGGTCTTGGGGCAGGTAGCCGAGCCCGCCGTCGTAGCGGACGCTGCCGCCGGCGGCCTCGTTGGCGCCGCCGATGACCTTGAGCATCGACGTCTTGCCGGCGCCGTTGCGGCCAACCAGGCCGACCTTCTCGCCGGCGCGCACGGTGAACGAGACGCCGTCGATGAGCGTCACGCCGCCCACATCGACCCGGAGGTTCGTCACCTGCAACACGGCGATCCAGGGTGCCAGACCCGCAGGTGCTTGCCACCATCTGATCCGCCGGTCATCCGGCATACGGTGGGTGCACGACGGCCGGGAGGTGCCCGATGGGCTGGTTCAGGCCTCGAAGCTGGCCTCGACGGGTAGACACCGGACGTGCTGTTCCACGAGATCGTCGCCACCTCGACCACGGTGACCGAGGCGTCGGGCCGCAACGCCAAGCGGGACGCGCTCGCGGACCTGCTGGCCCGGCTGGATCCCGAGGAGATCGAGCCGGCGATCGGGTTCCTCATCGGTGAGCCTCGGCAGGGGCGCATTGGCGTCGGGTGGCGGACCATCGCGAGCGCCGAGCAGGCGCCTGCTGCGGAGGCGTCGATGACCGTGGCCGAGGTGGACGAGCTCCTCAGCGAGCTGGCCACGACCTCGGGCACCGGATCAGCAGCTCGCAAGCAGGCCCTCCTCGGTGCCGTCCTGGCCCGAGCCACGGCAGCGGAGTCGGCCTTCCTGTTCCAGCTGGTGGGCGGAGGCCTGCGCCAGGGTGCCCTGGCCGGGGTGATGACCGATGCGGTCGCGACGGCCTCGGGCATCCCGGCGACCGTGGTCCGCCGGGCGATCATGCTCGGAGGACGGCTCGACGCCGTCGCCCACGTTGCCCTGACCGACGGGCGGACTGGGGTCGAGGCCATCGCGCTCGAGGTCGGCCGGCCGCTCCAGCCGATGCTGGCGTCGACCTCGGCGTCGGTGACCGAGGCGCTGGCGGACCTGGGCGAGGCCGCCGTCGAGTGGAAGCTCGACGGCATTCGCATCCAGGTCCACCGCGACGGCGACGAGGTCACCGTGTACACCCGGAACCTCAACGACATCACGGAACGGTCGCCCCACGTAGTCGAGATCGTCCGCTCCCTGCCGGCGGAGCAGCTCGTCCTCGACGGTGAGGTGCTGGTCGTGGACCCGGTCACCGGAAGCCCGGTCGCGTTCCAGGATTCAGCCAGCGAGATCCGCGCCGAGACCGGCCGCGGCGGCGTGGTGCGGCCCGCCTTCTTCGACGTGATCCACCTCGACGGGCGCGACCTCATCGACGAACCGCTGGCCGTGCGGCGCCAGGCACTGGCCGACGTCACGGGCGAGTGGGCCATCCCGGGCACGATCACGGCGGATCCCGACGTCGGCGAGGGGGTGCTCGAATCGGCGTTGGCCGCGGGTCACGAGGGGGTCGTGGTGAAGGGCGTGGGCTCGCCGTACGAGGCCGGGCGCCGGGGCAAGGCGTGGCGCAAGGTGAAGCCCGTCCACACCCTGGACCTGGTGGTGCTCGCCGTCGAGTGGGGGCACGGGCGCCGCCGGGGCTGGCTCTCGAACCTGCACTTGGGTGCCCGGGCCGTCGACGGGTCGAGCCCAGACGGGCCCGACGGGTTCGTGATGGTCGGCAAGACGTTCAAGGGCCTGACCGATGAGCTGCTGCGGTGGCAGACCGAGCGGTTCCTGGCCCTGGCCGAGCGCGAGGAGCCGTGGAGCGGACCGCAGACCGGCGTGGTGTGGGTCCGGCCCGAGCAGGTGGTCGAGATCGCCCTCGACGGCGTGCAGCGATCCACCCGCTACCCCGGCGGCGTCGCCCTCCGGTTCGCCCGCGTGGTCCGCTACCGAGACGACAAGCCGCCCGCCGAGGCCGATCCGATCACGACCGTCCAGGCCATGTTGGTGGGCTGACGGGCGAACGGGCCCGCTTCCAGGCGCCGGTATCGTCTCGGCCGTGACCGACCCCACCGATGCCGGAGCCGACCCGATCGAGCTGCGGGTCGCGTTCTGGAACGCCTGGCTGCTCGCGCCGCGCCTGTGGCCGACGGGGCCGAGGACTCCGGGCATGGCCGGGTGGTTCGCGCCCGACGTCGAGGCGCGAGCCCCCCTGGTGGCCAAGGCTGTCGCCGGCCGCTTCGACGTGGTGGCGCTCGCCGAGTGCTTCGAGCGCTCCGAGCAGGACGCCGTGGCGCACGGCTGGCCCGGGGCGACCTTCGTGGCCGGGCCGCAACGCCGGGGGCTGCGGTTGCAGGGCAGCGGCCTCGCCGCGCTCGTGGCCCCCGAGGTCGTGGTCGTCCGCAGCAGCCAGCACGCCTACCGATCCGGTGGCGACCTGCGGGACT
Organism: Acidimicrobiales bacterium; assembly: GCA_046594195.1. Classification (GTDB taxonomy): domain Bacteria; phylum Actinomycetota; class Acidimicrobiia; order Acidimicrobiales; family Iamiaceae; genus Aquihabitans. Next base: position 4,427 of record JBKJPY010000090.1, read on the forward strand.
CCGACACGTTCGCCACCAAGGGCGCCCAGCTCGTGGCGGTACGGGTGGCCGAGGACCTGCCGCCGGTGGAGATCGTCTCGACGCACCTGATCGCCGGCGGCGACCTGTTCCCGGTGCCGGGAGCGGACGATGCCGAACGCCACCACCGGGCCCGGATGCGCCAGGTCGAGGAGCTGATCTCGTTCATCGAGGCCGAGCACGACCCGGCCAGCCCCCTACTGGTGGTGGGCGACTTCAACGTGATGGCCCACGACCCGGACCCCACCCTCCCCGAGCCCCAAACGCGCTACCGGGATCTCGCCGAGCGGCTGGCACGCATCGGGCTGATCGACGTCTGGGCGTCCCATGGCATCGGCCCCGGCCACACGTGCACCTTCCACACGGACCCCGACCTCCCGGCCGACCCCGACGAACCGGACCAGGTCACCGACGACCCCGACGCGACGCCGGCGTCCGCCGCCGGCGAGCGCATCGACTACCTGTGGCTGGCGACGCCGCCGGGGGTGGTCATCGACGTGGAGCGGCCGCGACGCTGGGCATTCAGCGGACGCGGCGTCCAGGGCGGCCCCGCCGGATCCCTGTCGGACCACCTCGCCCTGTCCGTCACGCTGCGGATCACGGCGTAGGCGTGCCACCATCGGACCCGTGACCGCCGTACCCGACCGCCCGCTCGTCCCCCTCCCCGCCCAGCCCACCGGTGTCCCCTGGCCGTCCCAGGAGTGGACCCGGGCGGAGGCCGGTGACCTCGGCGGAGATGCCGGACGGCTCGAGGGTCTGCTCGATGAGCTGGTGAGCGGCGAGCCGCACCCGACCCTCGGGCTGACCCACGCCGCTGCGGTGGTCGCCGGCGGCCGGCTCGTCGCCGAGCGCTACGGCCGCCGCGTCGTGCAGGACCTCCGGGCCATGGGCGATGAACCGCCGTTGGAGCCGGTCGATGCCGACACCGAGCTGCTCAGCTGGTCGATGGCCAAGACCATCACCAACCTGGCCGCCGGCGCGGCGGTCGGCAACGGGGTCTTGACCGTGGACGACCCGGTCGATGATCCGCAGTGGCGCGAGCCCGGCGACCCGCGTGCCGCCATCACGTGGTCGAACCTCCTCACGATGCGGGCGGGACTGGCGTGGACCGAGGAGTACTACGCGCTCGACCCCGATGCACTGCCCGACGTCGTGCGGATGCTCTATGGCGAGGGCGCCGACGACATGGCGGCGTTCGCCGCCGGCTTCGACCTCGATCGCGAGCCCGGCACACCGGAGGCGTACACCTACTCCTCGGGGACCACGAACATCATCGCCGCCAACCTCGCCCGGGTGCTGGGGCTCGACCAGGCCGGGATGGACCGCTACCTGCACGACCGCATCTTCGATCCGATCGGCATGCGTTCGGCCCGGGCCGGCTTCGACGCGGCTGGCACCTACGTCGGCTCGTCGTTCACCTGGTGCACCCTGCAGGACTGGTGCCGCTTCGGCCTGCTGCTGCTGCGTGGAGGCCGATGGGATGGCGCCCCGATCGTCCCGGAAGGCTGGGTGGACTGGTCGCGCCTCGCGCGCTCGTGGGACGACACCGTCATCCACGGCGCGCAGCTGTGGGCCTGGGACCTCCCCGAGACGCCCTTCGGCGCCCACGGGTTCGAGGGCCAGCGGGTGATCTGCTTCCCCGCTCGCGACGTGGTGGTGGTGCGCCTTGGGACGATGGGGCCCACCGACGCGCCGGCCCTCAACGGCCACCTGGCCGAGATCGCCAACTGCTTCCCCGCCGGCTGATCGAAAGAAGGCGAGCAAACGCTCACTTCTTGCTAGGGTGCTTGGAGGCCGCCTGCGGATGACGGCATCGAGGGGGAACCATGACCGAGACCACCACCCGACGCCCACGGCGCCGGATTGGCGCCGCACGCGTCGCTGCCCTGCTGGCAGTCCCGTTGCTGCTGCTCGTGACCAGCTGCAAGATCACCGACGTCACCGATCCGATCGTCAAGCCGATCGAGAAGACGTTCGAGCAGATCTTCAACCTCGACAACGGCGAGATCTCCACCCCGCAGTTCGAGATCGTCAACGGCATCACCATCAAGGTCGTCGTGAAGTTCAGCGACCTGAGCGCGGGCCTCCCCGTCACCGTGCAGGTGAAGTGCGCGGGTGGCACCCAGGCGAGCGCCACGGTGATCCTCAAGGACACCGGCTCCATCAGCGTGGGCGAGACGACGTTCCAGCCGACCTGGCCCGCCGGCACCGACTGCGTGGTCAGCCAGGACATCGTCAAGGGCGTCGAGACGGTGAAGTCCGTCGTCACCTGGCTCGACGGCAACGACGTCCAGGCCGTCTTCCAGAACACCTGATCCAAGCGACCTGATCGGCGGCGGCCGATCGACCCCATCGTTGGCCGAGCAGACCGCCCCCTGCGGTCTGCTCGGCTTGCGTGCGTACTGACCTCAGGTCTGGAGGTCGCCCACCGCGTCTCGGACGGCGACGAGCTCTGCGGTCCAATCGTCGGGCTCCTCCAGCGGCACGACCACGAACTTGGACGCCCCCACCTCGGTGAGGGCGATCAGACGGGCTCGCAGCGCGTCGAGCCCGACGGGGATCACGTCGGTCGGAGCGAGCTCCGGCCGCCGGAGGGCGAGCAACTCCCTCACCCGCTCCGGGATGGCTCCGTAGGAGTACGTCACCAGCGTCCCGAGGTGCTCGGGGTCGATGGTGCGATCGTGCGCTGCAGCCGCGGCGGTCACCAACGACCAGCCCTGGGCGACGTCGTCGACGGTGCAGAACGACGGCAGCCACCCGTCGCCGAGCCGTCCGACGCGCCGGAGCTCCGACGGAGCCTGGCCCCCGAGCCACACCTCGATCGGCTGCTGCACCGGCTTGGGGCGCAAGGCGACGCCGTCGATGTGGAAGCGTTCGCCCTGATGGGTGACCCGGTCTTCGGTCCAGAGCCGCCGCATCAGACCGAGCGCCTCGTCGAACCAGGCGGCTCGGTCCTGGCGATCGACTCCGAACGCCTGGTGCTCGACGGGCGTGGGCGCACCCAGGCCGACGGCCGGCAGGAACCGCCCGCCGGCGAGCCGGTCGAGCGAGGCCATCTCCTTGGCCAGCACGACGGGGTTGCGGCCCGGCAGGACGAGGATCGACGTGCCGAGCTTGAGCCGACGCGTGCGACCGGCGGCGAAGGCCAGCGCGACGAGGGGGTCCGGCGCCTCCCCCGTGAGCCGCTCCGACAGCCACAGCGAGTCGAAGCGCAGGTCTTCGAGGGCGTCGACGAGGTCCCCAAACGACCCGGCCTCGTTCGCCGACGTGTGGGAACCCAAGCCGAAGCCGATGCGGATCTTCATGGCGCCAGCCTGCCAGTGGTGAGGCCGATGGGCGGCCCGGTGTGCTCGTCGTACGCTCTCGCCATGTCGACCGACGCCTCCTCCCCCGCCGACCTGGACCTCTCGCGGCTGTTCCGCCTCGACGGGAAGGTCGCCATCGTGACCGGCGCCTCGGCCGGCCTGGGACGGCGCTTCGCCCGGGTGCTGCACGCCGCCGGGGCGACGGTCGTCGTGGCCGCGCGTCGTGCCGAGGCGCTCGACGAGCTGGCGACCGAGCTGGGCGACCGCATCGTTCCCGCCCCGACCGACGTCGCCGACCCCGCCGCGTGCGAGCGCCTGGTCGCGACCGCCGTCGAGGTGGGTGACGGCCGCCTCGACGTGCTGGTCAACAACGCCGGGATCTCGTGGATCGGCCCGGCGGAACGGGAGACGGCCGAGAGCTGGGAGCGGACGCTGGCGGTCAACCTGACCGGTCCGTTCCAGCTGTGCCAGCAGGCGTTCGGTCCGATGGTCGCCAGCGGTGGTGGGGCGATCGTGAACGTGTCGTCGATCCTCGGCTTCGTCGGCGGGACGCCCGTGAAGCAGGCCGGCTACTGCGCGTCGAAGGGCGGGCTGGTGAATCTGACGCGTGAGCTCGGTGCGCAGTGGGCGCGCAAGGGCGTGCGGGTGAACGGCATCGCCCCCGGGTGGTTCCACAGCGAGATGACCGAGGTCATGTGGGGCGACGAGGCCTCCGAGGCGTTCGTGCAGCGGGGCGCGCCGATCGGCCGGGAAGGTGCCGAGCACGAGCTCGACGGTGCCCTGCTCTTCCTCGCTTCGGATGCGAGCACCTACGTGGTCGGCCAGACGATCCCGGTCGACGGCGGATGGACGAGCGTGTGACGGCGCGCCCCGAGCGGCCGGCGAGCGCCGCCGAGGTCGAGGCCGTCGTGCCGATCGTCGCGAGCGCAGCGCGACGCCACGGCTACGAGCTCCACGGTTGACCGGCGAGCGGCGAGCGGCGAGTCACACGCACACATGCACACATCACGAGCACCCGCCCCCGATCCTCACTAGCGTCCTCCGCCATGAACACCGTGGGGGATGTGGTGGGAGTCGCAGCGCGGCACCAGAGGAGGAACCGAGCGTGGCTTTTGCTCGTCGGCATGCTCCTCGGGCTCTGCACGTGGGGCGGGACGGCATCGGCGGATCCGCGACCGGCGCCGACGTTCAGGACCGGGTGCGCAGGCGGCGGCACGGCCGACGAGGTGACGCTCCCCTCTGGGGCGACCGCGTCGGTCTGCGAGGATCCGACGGCTGACCAGCCAGCGGCGACGTCTGCGACTGGGCTGAGCATCGTGCTGTCGAAGACCGTCGGGACCGACGCCAACACATGCGCCGCCAGCACCGAGATCACGGTCACCTCGGCCATCAAGACCGCGTACTACTGCTACCGGGTCACCAACGACGGAACCGTGGCCGCAACCACCCACGATCTGGTCGACGATCGTCTCGGCTCGCTGCTGTCGGGCTACACCTACGACCTTGCACCCGGCGGAACGACCTTTGCGACTGCGGCGGAGAGCCTCGTCGACCAGGGCTCCGTCGTGATCAACGTTGCAACCTGGACCGCCCACGCCGGCGACATCAGCGATGATTCGACGGCCCAGGCCAAGGTGACCATCATCGACGGCCCCACCGCGCCGAGCCCGATCACGGCCGTTGCGAACGAAGGCGGCGTCCACGTCACCTGGACGACCCCCGCCTCCAGCGGCGGCCAAGTGCTTACCGGGTATCGCGTCACACTCGTCGAGGGAACCACTGCGGGTACGCCGGTGACCACCGCGGTCGGCACCCGCTCATACGACTTCACCGGTCTCACCAACGGCCAGACGTACCGGATCGATGTCGCTGCGATCACCGACAACGGCGACGGCGCCACCGGCTCCTCCAATCAGGTCGTCCCGCAGTGGTGGCGGCCTTGGACGTCGGGCAGCAAGGCGATCACGGAGATCTACCGGTGGCTCACGGGCAAGGCACCCACCACGGCTCAGCTCAACGCCTTCATCGCCTCGGCCAACTCCACGGGCCAGCTCCCCGGGGACTTGGTGAGCGCACTGCGCGACGGCCCCGATGGCACCACCAACGTGGATCCCGTCATCCGGTTGTACTCGGCGTACTTCTTGCGCACGCCGGACACCAGCGGCCTGGACTTCTGGCTGAGCCGCCGCCGGTCCGGCTGGACCCTCTCGCGGATCTCCGACAGCTTCGCCGGCTCGTCGGAGTTCGTGCGCCGCTACGGCAGCCTCACCAACCAGGACTACGTGCAGCTCGTCTACAGCAACGTCTTGAACCGTCCGCCCGATACGACGGGGCTGAACTACTGGACCGGTCAGCTCGATGCCAAGAAGAAGTCGCGCGGCCAGGTCATGCTCAACTTCTCGGACTCGAACGAGTACAAGAACAAACGGGCCACCTACGTCGACGCCGTGTCGCTGTACCTGCAGTTCTTGGGCAGGGCACCGACCGGCTCCCAGCTGCAGGACCTCCAGACGCAGCTCGAGGGCTCGTCGGTCGCAGCCGTGACCCGCGAGCTCATCCACGCTGCGTCGTTCGACGCCCGCGCCGGCTGAATCACCCGCCGGCTGCGATGCGGCGGTCGAGATCCTCGATCACCGCGTCCATGCGGTCGCTGCCCACGCCGTCTCGCTCCGCCTCCCGCAGGATGGCCCGGGCATCGCGGAGGCGACCTTCGTCGACGGCGAGGCGGGCCAGGCCCTCGATCGCCGCTCGTCGGTCGCGGAAGTAGGGCCGAGCGGCGACGTACTGCTCCTGCGCGAGATCCCGGTCGCGTTGGGCAGCGGCCCCCGATGCGAGCGCAGCGCGAGCCTCGAGCGCCCGCCCGTAGGCGAGGTGCAGATCATCGTCCGCCTTCGCGTCGGCGATGAGCGCCCGGTCGATCTCGATGGCTGCGTCGACGTGCGCCTCCGCCTGGGAGGGGTCGGCTGCCGCCTGGGCGGCCAACAGGTGCGCCTGGGCCTGCGCCCGACGCACGCCGGCGTCGCCCGGGGCTCGGCGCAGTGCGTGGTCGTACGCGATCAGCGCCTCGTCCAGCAGCGACCGTCGCAGTTCCGGGTCGGTGTCCCCGGACGACGCCGCCGCGACCAGCGCAACGGCCTGCCGCTGGTGGTAGCGCGGCTCGTGGTCGAGCCAACCGGCGGCCCGGGCGAACTCGGCGTACGCCGAGAGGGGACGCCCAGCAGCCGAGGCATCCAACCCGGCTCGGGCGTGTCGGTCAGCGATGATGGGTCGGACGGCCAGGCCAAGGCCGACGAGGGCGACGCTGATGATCCCGACGAGCGCGACGAGCGGGAGCGACCAGGCCGCTGGCTCGGGTTCGTCGCGGGTGCGACGCGTCAGGATCGCTGGATCCGCGAGGGCAGAGATCGAACCGATGCATGCCCACGAGACCCAGGCGAGCGGAACCATGTCGATGCTGAACGCGCCTTGAACCAGGTAGCCGGCGAGCGCGCCGCCGAAGGCTGCCAGCAGCCAGCGGTGCTCAGAGGCCACTGTCCGGCGACCCCGCCACACCAGGACGGCAACCGTTGCGGTCAGCCAGACGTAGGCGGCGAGGGCTGGGAGGCCAGCGGTCGCCGCACGGTCGAGGTACACGTCGTGGGCTTCGTCGGCGACGAGCAGCGTGCGTCCATCGGAACGGGAGGGCCGCTCGTAGGCGAAGCGCAACCTGAACGCATCCGGCCCGGTGCCTACGAGCGGCGACTCCCGCACCAGCGCGATGGCGCCGGCCCACACGTTCTCGCGCTCGCCGAGGCTGGCCCTTCCCGCAATTCGTTCGACGCCGAGGGGCGTCGTTCCCGGCCGCGGATCAGAGGTCAGGGCGAGGCCGACCGCTGCGAGGCCGACGACCAAACCGGCCGCCGCGCCGATTCGGGCCACCTTCGACAGCAGGTCCGGGGCCAGCAGGCCGAAGGCCGTCACCCCCGCGACCAGCGCAAGGAGGCCGCCGCGGGTCTCGGTCCAGAGCACCCCACCCGAGAAGGCCACCGCCGCCACCGTCAGCGCGACCCGCGATGAGGTCCGAGCGAGGTGACTGCGCAGCCCGAGCGCTAGGGGGACGACCAGCGCCAAGAACGCGCCCGAGAAGTTGGCGTTGCCGACCAGCCCGACGATGGTGTGACCGGTCGGGGCCGGTGCCGTCAGACCCGTCCACCGCCACCCGAGCCCCTGGGCCACCACGACCCCGAGCGATACCGCCCCGCCGGCGACGAGCGCCCACGCCAGACCCACGAGTCGACCGGGATCACGGCCGGCGCCGGCCACGATGGCGAGTGCGACCACGGTCCCGCACAAGAGGGCCGCCAATCCGTCGTAGCGGCCGTACTGCCCCAGGAGCGAGACCATGCGCTGGGGGCTGAAGACCGTCGCGACCATCGTCCAGCCCACCAGCACGGCGAGCGGCAGCAGGATCCGCAGGCGAGGGACCGGCCACGCCCGGTGCGACACCGAATCGACCGCTAGGCCCAGTGACGCCAGTACGGCAGTGGCCCACCAGATCGTCGCCTTCGGGAGCGAGAAGGGATCGGCGAACCAGCTTGCGCCGGCGACCGGGATCAAGAACGCGGCCGCGACCAGCGAACCCCACCCGATTCGGGGGAGCAGGAGTGTCAGACGATCCCCCATCGTCGGGCGACGCTACGTGCTCGAGGTGGGCCCGACCTCGACGACCGTCAGATCGTTCCCGAACACGATCTCGCCGTCGAAGGCCTCCGCGGCGAGCGCGACCCACTCGGCCTCGGATCCGGGGGCGGGGGTCGGCACCTGGTGGGTGAGCACCAGCGTCGACACGCCCGCCTTGGCGGCAGTCTCGCCCGCCTGGCGGACCGTGGAGTGGTAGTCGATCGTGTCGAGGAACCGCTGCACAGGGATCTGGCTGACCAGGTCCTCGCGCAAGACGGTCTGGACGTAGGCGTCGGCTCCGGCGCACAACTCGTCGAGCCCGGCGCACGGGACGCCGTCGCCGCCGATCACCACGGCCGAGCCCGCATGCTCGATCCGGTAGCCGAGCGTCGGCTCGACCGGCTTGTGGTCCGTCGGGACGGCGATGATCCGGACGTCCGCCTCGTCGTCCTCGTACACCACGCCTCCAGCAGATTCCGTGACCACGGGCTGAGGGCCTTCGGTCATGTCCTCGTGGTGGGCGATCCGGTACCCGATGTCAGGCCCGAGCATGGCGAGGATGCCGTCGACCACGACCTGGGTGTGGTGCGGACCGATGATCGGCAGCGGGTTCGGCACCAGGCTCGTCACCCACCGGCCGGTGATGGCGTCGTTGAGGTCGGTGATGTGGTCGCTGTGGAGGTGGGTGAGCAGGACCGCGTCGAGCATCGACCAGGCGGCACCAGCCGCGGCAAGTCGCAGGCCGACGGCTCGTCCGGCATCGAACAGGAACGTCTTGCCGCCGGCACGCACGAGCGTGGCCGGACCGGCGCGGTTCGGATCGGGCAGCGGGGTGCCGGTCCCGAGCAGCGTGATTTGGATGGTCATGGGCTTCTCCTGGCTGCGGCTCAGGCGAGCCGGTGGTCGAGCAGGTCCAGTACGGCTGACGAGAACTGCTCGGGCGCCTCGACCATCGGGTAGTGGCCGACGCCCTCGAGCGTGATGAGCGGGGTGCCGGGGCGGGCGGCGACGAGGGTGTCGGCCATGGCGTGGACAGCCACCGGGTCGAGCTCGCCCCAGACGATGCCGACGGGCGACGGGTGCGACTCGATCGCTCCGGTGAAGCGCCGCTCCTCGGCCCGACGATCCTCGATGTAGCGGATGGTCCTCGGGAGCATCGCCAGGCCACCGTTGCGGACGGCGAGGTGCACGGCCACGTCGAGATCGAGCTCCGTGGCGTCGTCGATCAGCGTGTCCGGCGCGAAGGTGCCCACCACCCCGGCGCGGTAGGCGGTGCCCCCGTCGGTGGCCACCAGTTCGTTGGCCTCGTCGGGGAGGCCGAGCAGGACCTGCTGCCCGAGGGTCAGCTGCGCCATGTCGATGTAGATCGAGCCGTTCGTGACCACCCGGCGTCGGACCTGCAGCACCAGCGAGCCCTCGAGCGTCCGGGCCAGGATCTCGCCTCCAACGGTGTCCCCCATGTCGTGGGTGATGAGGTCGACCTCCGTCAGGCCCTCGGCTGCGACCACGGCCTCGACATCGTCGGCGTAGCCGCGGATGGAGTAGCGGTGATCGGGCTTGTCGGACAGTCCGAAGCCGGACACGTCGAGGACGACGACGTCGCGCTCGGCTGACAGTGCCGGCAAGACGGCCTTCCAGTCGTACGCGCACGTCGGGAAGCCGTGCAGCACGAGCAGCGGCGGGTTGCCCGACTCGCTCGCTGCCGCGAATCGGGCACACCACACCCGCCGGCCGTCCGCTTCGACCCAGCGCCCCGAGGACGCCCAGGCCTCGGCCGCTTCGACCACCTCGGGACGGTTGAAGGGCTCAGACATCGAACGGCGTCTTCAGCGTGCCGTCGGCGCTCCCCACGCAGGGGATGATCGAGGACCAGGCCAGCGCCGCCTCTCGGTGGACGAGCGCGTCCTGGTACCCCGGGAAGTTGGTGAGCTCCACGAAGGACGCTCGGCTCGGATACCAGATGGCCAGGACCTCTTCGTAGGCGTCGTGGTCGCAGCCGATGAACGGCGCCGTTGCTTCGGTGGCCCACAGGATCTTGGCGCCCACCGCCGCCAGCGCCTGCTGGGCGACCATGCCGTAGTCGAGGTACACCTCGCGACCCGAGCGGCCACCGGCGTCGCGACCGTCCGCGTACGCGGCACGCTCGCGGTACCGGTTCAGGTTGAGCATGACGACCGGCCCGTCGGTCCCCTCGCCGATGGGCGCGAGGTAGGCAGCCAGCTGCGCGTCCTCCGGCATCGTGTGGCCCTTGCCCGCGAGGAACTCGGCAGTGGGCGCGACGGGATCCGTGGCATCGATGCTCATGGCGCCACCGTAAGTAGTGGCACATTGATTGTCAATAGTCTCGGCCGCTCAGACGAGCGACTTCAGCAGTTCCCGGGTCTCGGTGATCACCGCCGGATCGTTCGAGAACTCGCTGGCGACGAAGTCCGTGACGCCGGCGCTGCGCAGCCGCTCGACGCCCGCGCGCACCTCGGCCTCGTCGCCGATGAGCGCCACGTCGGCCGGGCCCTCGGCACCCTCGCGGTCCAGCATCGCCCGGTAGCTGGGGAGATGGTTGTACACGGAGAACACGCGCGCCGCCCGCTCACGGGCGCCCTCGACGTCGCTCGTCACCGCGACCGGCAGCGAGGTGACCACCCGCATGTCGCCGGTGCCCGCCGCCTCGGCAGCCGCCACCAGCGTCGGGACCGTGTGCTCGGCCAGGGTCTTCGGGCCGGTCATCCAGGTGATGGTGCCTGCAGTCCGCTCCGCCGCCAGCTTCAGCATCGCCGGGCCGAGCGCCGCCACCATCACGGGGACGGGCGGGGCGCCGTCGATGCGAATCGCACCGTTCGCCGTGATTGTCTCGCCCGTGAAGGCCACGTCCTCGCCAGCGCACAGCGGCACGAGGGCCGTCAGGTACTCCCGCATGTGCCGCACCGGCTTGTCGAACGGGTAGCCCCACATGCCCTCGACGACGACCTGGTGCGACAACCCCACCCCGAGCGTCAGGCGTCCGCCGCTGGCCGCCGACACGGTGAGGGCCTGCCCGGCGAGGGCCATGGGGTGGCGGGGGTAGGTCGGGACCACGGCGGTGCCCAGCTCGATGCGCGGAACGGTGGCGCCGATGAGGGTGAGGGCGCTCAGGGCGTCGACGCCGAAGATCTGCGGCACCCAGAAGGAATCGAACCCGTCCGCTTCCGCCTGGGTGGCCCGATCCACAAGGGTCGAGAGGTTGTCGTCGCTGGCGAAGATCCCGATGCGCATGCCCTCGTTCCTACCGCATGGCGCGACCGAGGTGCCTAGGGTTCGCGCCATGAAGGTTCCGCTGACCATCCCCGACTTCTTGGACCGAGCCTGCTCCGTCTACCCCGAGCGCGTCGCCTTCGTGGACGAGCCCGACCAGCCTGGTCCCTCGTGGGGTGCGGTCACCTACGGCGAGATGGCCCGCCGAGCCCGCATGCAGGCGGCGGCGCTCGACCGCCTGGGCGTCGGCCCGGGTGAACGGGTCGCCATCGCGTCGCACAACTCCGCCCGGCTGCTCACGTCGTTCTTCGGGGTCAGCGGATCCCAGCGGATCCTCGTGCCGATCAACTTCCGCCTCGCCGCCGAAGAGGTCCGCTACATCGTCGAGCACTCCGGCGCCTCGGTCCTGCTGGTGGACCCCGAACTCGAGGACGTGCTCTCCGGCGTCACGGCGAAGCACCGCTTCACCATCGGCGACGAGTCCGATGCGGCGCTGTTCGGCCTCGACGGATCGCTCGATGAGGTGGAGCCGACGACGTGGGAGCCCGACGAGGACGTCACGGCGGTCATCAACTACACGAGCGGCACCACGGCTCGGCCCAAGGGCGTGGAGCAGACCCATCGCTCCCTGTGGCTCAACGCCAGTACGTTCGGGTGGCAGGCCGGCGTGAGCGACCGTGACGTCCACCTGCACACCCTGCCGATGTTCCACTGCAACGGCTGGGGCCTGCCGTACGCCATGACCGGCATGGGCGTGAAGCAGATCGTCATCCGCAAGATCGACGGCGCCGAGATCCTGCGCCGGGTCGACGAGCATGGAGTCACCGTGATGGCCGGCGCCCCCGCCGTCGTCAACATGATCCTCGACGCCGCCGCGACATGGGACGGGCCCGTCCCCGGAGCCGGGCGAACCCGGATCATCGTGGCGGGCGCCCCGCCCCCGACCCGCACGATCGAGCGCGTGGAGACCGAGCTGGGCTGGGAGTTCATCCAGATCTACGGCCTCACCGAGACCGCTCCCCTGCTCACCATGAACCGCACCCGCGCCGAGTGGGACGACGACACGCCCGCCGAGCGCGCCGCCAAGCTCGGGCGGGCCGGCGCGCCGGCACTCGGGATCAGCGTGCGCATCGACGACCACGGTGAGATCCTGGCTCGGGGCAACCACGTGCTGAAGAGCTACTGGGATCAGCCCCAGGCCACCGACGACGCGATCGTCGACGGCTGGTTCCACACCGGTGACGGCGGGACGTTCGAGGACGGGTTCCTCACGATCTCGGACCGGAAGAAGGACGTGATCATCTCCGGTGGCGAGAACGTGTCCTCCATCGAGACCGAGGACGCCCTGTTCTCCCATCCGGCGGTGGCCGAGGTGGCCGTCATCGGTGTGCCCGACGAGAAGTGGGGCGAGCTGATCCTGGCGCTGGTCGTGCTGGCGCCGGGCGAGCACGTGACCGAGGACGAGCTGCGCGACCACTGCCGCACGAAGCTCGCCGGCTACAAGGTGCCCAAGCGCATCGAGTTCCGCGACGAGCTGGACCGGACGGCCACCGGCAAGCTCCAGAAGTTCAAGCTTCGGGTTCCGTACTGGGAGGGCCAAGACCGCCTGGTCAACTGACCGGGTTCGGCCGAGCGGGGACCGGCGCCCCGAGGCGCTGCAACGACGGATCATCGAGCTGGAGCGCGTCCTGCTCCGGCTCGCCCGCGGTCAGCCGCAGGGGGATGACCCCCGCCCAGACGTCGCGGCCGAGGTCCTCCTCGTCGTCGACGGCACCACCGGCTCGCACCTTCGCAGACCCCTCGTCGATGGCGAGGCGCAGCACGAGCGTGGTGCGTAGCTCGGACGCGTTGGTGGGGCGGGCCGTCTCGGTCCGCCCCGGCAGGACGTGGTCCACGATCACGTCGAACGCCCGCCGCTTCTCGCCTTCGTCGTCCACCCGCTCCGCCACGCCGAGCAGGACCACCGAGCGGTAGTTCATCGAGTGGTGGAACGCCGAGCGCGCCAGGACCAGGCCATCGAGCAGGGTGATCGTCACGCACACTTCGGCACCGGCTGAGGCCCGGAGCATGGCGTTGCCGACGGCTCCGTGGAGGTAGAGCACGTCGCCCTCGCGTCCGTAGGTCATCGGCAGCACCTTCGGGGCCCCGTCGACGACGAACCCGACGTGGGCGAGGTAGGCCTCGTCGATGATCGAGTTGGCGAGCGTACGGTCGAACGAGCCGCGCTCGGCGATGCGCCGGAGCTTGGTGCGGTCGGTCTGGGCCAGCGGTTCGCTCATGGCGACGATGCTGGCACCCGGTCCGTCGAGGCGCCGCCGCCTTTTCCCTGGCCCGGACGCGACTCGGCCCGATGCGGCGCCTTCCCCCTTGGAGGCAGCCTGCGATCGGGCCGAGCCATCCAACCAGCGAACCGGTCGTGACCGGGGTCACGCTACGTCGGTGTCCCCCGATGGGGCCAACTTGCGGGCCCGCCGCGCCGCTGACCTGGGGCGGATACCGTCAACGCCCATGCACTTCGGGGTCGCCTTCGCCAACACCGGTCCACTCGCCGAGGGAGCCACCGCTGCGGCGTGCGCCCGAGCCATGGAGGCCGCCGGCTTCGAATCGCTCTGGACCGTCGAGCACGTGCTCGTCCCCGTGGGGTACGAGTCGACCTACCCGTACGCACGCAGCGGCAAGATGCCCGGCGGCGAGACGTGGGCCATCCCCGACCCGCTGATCTGGCTGTCCTACGTGGCCGCCGCCACCGAGCGGATCAAGCTCGGCACCGGCATCTTGATCCTCCCCCAGCGCAACCCGGCGGTCACCGCCAAGGAGTGCGCAACCCTGGACCGCCTGTCCGGAGGCCGGCTCCTCCTGGGGATCGGCGTCGGCTGGCTCGAAGAGGAGTTCGATGCCCTCGGCGTCCCCTTCGCCGGGCGAGGGGCCCGCACGGATGCGTACGTGGCAGCGATGCGGGCGCTGTGGACGGGCGAGGAGGTCGACCTCGACGACGGCTACCAGACCTGGAAGCGAGCGGTCAGCCTGCCCACCCCGGCGCACGGCTCCGTGCCGATCATCATCGGCGGCCACTCCGAGATCGCCGCCCGCCGGGCCGGGCGCCTGGGCGATGGGTTCTTCCCGGGCAAGGGCGGCAACGACACCCTGGCCCACCTCATCGGGATCATGCGCCAGACCGCCGAGGAGCACGGACGCGATCCCGACGCCATCGAGGTCACCGCGGGCACCCCGGCGCTCGGTGGTGACGACCCCGTCGGCGTCGTCGAGGAGATGGCCGCGCTCGGCATCCACCGGCTCATCACCCCGCCCCTGGCCTTCGACGCCGATTCCGCACCCGACGCCTACGCCGCCTTCGGCGAACGCATCATCGCCAAGGTCTGACCTAGCCTGCCCCGATGGCGGGAGGGGCCGGGGAGGTCGCGGTGCGACGGTGGCGGTTGTCGCGGCGCGCCGCCGCGCTGCGCACCCATCCGCTGGTGCTCGCATCGCTCGTCCTGCTCGTGGTCAACGACCACGTCCTCAAGGCCCGCTGGCCGGACCCGGCCACCGGCGTCGCATCCGACGTGGCCGGCCTAGTCCTGCTCCCCGTCGTCCTCGTCCTGATCGCCGACGCAGCTCGGACCCGGCCGCTCCCCGTACGCACCGTGGCCCTGATCGGTTTGGCCGTCGCCATCGGGTTCGCAGCCGTCGAGCTGCTTCCGATCGCCGACGCTGCCTACGAGCTCGGCCTCGGCCTCGCCGGGTGGCCCGTCCGCGCGCTCTTCGGCGGCGGCGGCCTGCGGGTGGTCGCCACGCCCGACCCTCTCGACCTCCTCACCCTCCCCTTCGCCGCGTCGGCGGTATGGCTCTGGGGCGGACCCGTGATCGCGCCGAGGCCCCGTCCGGTTGCTCCGAACCGCGGCGGGCGGAGCGCCCGGCTCGGCGCCGCCGTGATGGTGCTGCTCGCGCCGGCTCTGCTGGCGACCTCGCCCGAACCTCGGGACATCGAGGCCGAGACGACCATGCCTGGCCCCCTCGTGCTCGACGCGGACCATCCGACCCGATCCCTGGTCGTGACCGTCGAGAGCAACCTCGATGCCGGCGACGCCCGTCGGGCCAACGTCGAGCTGAGCCTCCCCCACCGTGCCGGTGAACCGGCGATCCTCATGGCTGCGACCAGCGACGAGAAGCCCGCACCGGTGCTCGCCCACGTTGCCTCGGTCTCCGAGGGCCTCGACGTCGCCGAGAGCGGCGTGCACGTCGAGTTGGGCTCCTGCAGGGGGCGGTGCCGCCTCCAGGCGCGAATCATGCTGCAGCTCGTCGGCTCGACCCCCGGTTCGTGGAGCCACCCGCTGTCGGCCTTCGCAACGCTCCACGGACCCGCAGAGGGCAAGGTCACGGTGCGGATCGAACCCGAAGGAGATTCGGCCCCGCCGCCGTCACGGGTGCTGGCTTCGGGCCTCTTGCGATCCCAGAAGGGCGCTGCCGGCGAAGGAAGCGATGTCCTGGTGATCCGGAGCCGCCCTGCGATCAGCGATCCCAGCTTCGACGATCCCGACGCCGCTGCCGGATCCGAGCCGGTGATCGTCGCCATGGCGGACGTGGCGGATGATCGAGCCATCCAGCTCGCCGCCCACGGACAGAACCTGGGCTGGGTCGCCCACGATGCATTCACGCCGGGCGGTTGGGAGCTTGCGCCGGCCCAGTGTGGACAGGCGATCCCGGCCTGCGAGGAGCAGGTGCTCGTGTTTGCACCGACGGTGGCCGACGACCCCGCGGGTGCGGCCACCCCGTTCGCGCTGGACGTCGTCGATGGACGGGCGGATGGTGCCCCACCCCTCGCCGTCGAGGTGATCCCTGCTCGATGGGACTTCCGGCAGGCGAAGCCCGGCGATGCGCTCTCGCAGCAGGGGTTCGACGTCACCATCCCGCCAGGCCAGACGCTGCTCGCAATGGTCCGACGGCCCAAGGGCGCACCCACCACCGTCTCCGGCGACCAGCTGGAGCTCGAGGTAGCCCTGTCCGACGGCACGCGCCTCGGCCCGATCCGTCAGCCGGCACCTACGACGCTCGAGGCGTGCCCGGCAGCGGCCGCAGCGGCGTGCACGGTGCACCTGACCTGGACGATGGCCGACCAGGAGCCGGTCCAGATCGACACCGTGCTCATCGACTCCTAGCTAGGAGCGGAAGACCTCGATGGGATCGCCGGTGTTGACCAGCGACGGGAAGTACTCGGCGATGCTCATCGGGATGCGCACGCACCCGTGGCTGGCCGGGTGGTCGGGCACCGACGCCGCACCGTGCACGGCGATGCCGCCGTTGAAGTACACGGGGTTGTAGAGCTTGCCGAGCGGCGCCTCGCGCCAGCCCTCCACCCGACGGTTGAACGAGTAGGTACCTTCCGGGGTCACGGCGTCGCCGCAGTTCTTCCCGACCTTCGTGTCCTCGCAATAGGCGACGCCGCTGCCGGTGGACACGTGGGTGATCAGCGTGGGCTGGCCATCACGCCAGACGATCATCACCTGGCGGGTGAGGTCCACCTCGGCGTGGGTGGGGCCGAGGTTCGGGCGGAGCATCTCTTGCGCCGGCTTGGCCAGGATCGCCGCCTCGGTCTGCGGTCCCACAACGCCGTCGGCGGGCAGGCCGTGGAGCGCCTGGAAGGCCCAGACCGACATCGTCGTCTTGAGACCGAACTTCCCGTCGGGCTCACCCGGGTCGTAGTGCTGGTCCTTGAGCGCTTGCTGCACGGCCTTGGTTCGAGTGCCGACCGAGCCCGACTTCAGCAGCTCCCCCGCCGGTTCGGTGATCGTGGTCGGGTCCGGAAGCGCCGTCGTTGTGGTCGTGGGTGCCTCGGTCGTGGTGGTGGGCGCGGCCGTCGTCGTGGTCTCCGGGGCCGCGGTCGAGGTGGTGGCCTCGGTGGGCGGGACCGTCGACGAGCCGCCCGACGCAACGTTGCCGCCACCGGAACCGGAGCAGCCGCTCGCCACGAACGCGACGATCAAGGCACCGCACACCAGGGACCGCCGCTTCGGACACATCGAAGAAGTCTGGCAGAACGGCCAGCGCGAGGACCAGCGGCGGCGCAGGTCAGCGGTCACGTGAACACCGATCACCGGGGCCGGTCAGCCACGTGCGACGCGAGCGGCATAACCATCGGAGGCGAGGAGCTCCTCGATCAGGGTGGTGTGGAGCGTGCCAGCGATCTGGCGGTCCACCCAGGCCTTGATCTCGGCCGCGGTGGGCGCCCGGTCGAGCAGGAAGATGTAGGCCACCGACACGTCGGTGTTCTGCGCCTGCTTGCGCAGGTACTCGCTGGATTCGGAGAAGCCGACCATGACGCCACCGCGGGTCTTCTCCTTCCGGTCGAGCTTGCCGGTCCAGTAGTTGACGCCCGACGGGTCTGCGGTCCGGCCCAGCACGTCGGTGTAGATGCGCGTGACGAACTGGCGGTTGGTCAACGTGCCGTACTTCGTCGTGAACTCGCTGGAGGAGGCGAACGAGTCGGCCATCCGCGTGAGGGACCACGTGCCCGCCCGTCGCCGCCCGATCCAGAACTCGAGCCCGCCGGCATCGGGAGCCCGGCCGAGGAACGCCCGGTAGAGGCGCGCCGTCGGATCCACGTTGGTGGTGTTCTCGGCGCTGCGCCGCAGCGCATCGACCAGCTGGCTCCGGGTGGCTCGGTCTGCATCGAGATCGGCGACCCACGTCGACGATTCGGCGAGGGTCGGGGCCCGGCCCACCACGTCACGGTGCTGGCGATCGACGAAGCCCGTCCACGAGGTGAACGGCGAGTAGGCCGGGGCCGGCGGCGGATTGGGGTCCAGCCATCCGCTCGTCGCCGGATTCCAGTGCGTCTTGAGGTAGTTGCCCGTCGGCGGGTTGGTGTTGAAGTAGTCGTCGTTGTTGCAGTCGTACAGCGACTCCTGCGACACGGGGCAGACCTGGGTGGTCACGGTCCCCGCACCGTCCACGTAACAGAGCAGGTCGCTCTCGTCGGTGCAGTGGCCGTAGCGGGTGGCGTGCGGTGCCCCGGCCTGGACGGCCCCGAGCGTGTGCATGACCTCGTGCGCGGCGACGGCGCCGGTCCAGCAGGTGGGCTGGACCGCGGCGAACATGGGTCCGATCGGCTGGGTCTCGTTGGCGTTCGTCGGCCCGGCGGTGTTGTCGGGCATCGACTGCCCCAAACCGCAGAACGCATCGGTGGTGTCGGAGTCGTCCCAGGCCACCAGGTACTTGCGCTGCTTGGAGGTGAGGTTCTGGGCTTCGAGGGCGTCGACGAGCTGCGGGAAGGTGGTGATGGTGTTCGCCACGGTGATGGTGAGGACCGTTGCGTTGCAGGTGCGGTCCGTGACCCAGCGGGCCTGGCGGTCGCCACCGGTCTTGGCCGCCGACGCCTGGAGCGTCTGGTCGATCGTCGCAGCCCAGGAGCGCATCTCCGTCGCCGTCGCCGAGTACCGATCGGTCACGTTGCTCCGGCGGGCGTACACCAGCTGGAACCGCTTCCCGTCGCTGCCGTCTCCCAGGCAGCTGGCCTTGGGCGCCTCGGTGGTCTGGGCCGGCGTGCCGTCGGAGGCGGCATCGACCTCGGCTCCCGCCAACTGGGCCGGCGTGAACATGTCCTCGAGCATCGGCCCTGCGGTGCAGTGCAAGCCGCGCCGCGTGCGGAACTGGAACGCAGCGCCGTCGCAGATCCCGGTGTCCGGTGCCCGTTCCAGCCCTTGAGCGAGGGCGACGGCGTCCATCTGGGCGGCGTGGGTGGCAGCCGATGGGTGGTCCTGGTGCGTGCCGGCCGTCGGTGCGTCACCGGCCTCGGCGAGGTGCGGGGCGGCCAGGGCGGTCGCGATCACGAGCGCGACCGATGCAGCCGCCCAGACGGCACGACGCCCCAACGCTCCCATCAGCTCACCTCCCGTGCCCATCTTCGCCCATCCTCCATCGGCGGCGGTGCGCGAATGATGAACCGGTCAGGTGGTGCAGGGCCGAGCGAGGTGGCTCAGCTGGGGAGCCAGTCGTCGAGGCTCGCCTCGTCCCACGATGCCGGGCCGTACACGGTTCCGGGCTGCGGGGTCA
Source organism: Acidimicrobiales bacterium (assembly GCA_046594195.1). Lineage (GTDB taxonomy): Bacteria > Actinomycetota > Acidimicrobiia > Acidimicrobiales > Iamiaceae > Aquihabitans. The sequence goes on from JBKJPY010000090.1 coordinate 23,686, forward strand.
TGAGGTGGGTGTCCCCACCCGTGACGAAGGTCGCCGACCGCTGCTCCCAGGCCACGAGGCGGTCGTCGCCTTCGACCTCGTCGGTCAGGCCCCGGGCGGCGTCGCGGGCGGCGCGCAGACCGGTCTGGCCCGCGACCGAGGTAGCCCACACCACGACCACCTCGTGCTGGTTGCCCAGCACCTCGTAGGCGCCGGTGACCTCGTGGCCGTGCTCTCGCCACACCGGAACCTGCTCCTCCACCACCGCCCCGAGGTAGTCCAAGCCCGACCCGGGGCGGACCTGGAGGAGCTGCTGGACGAAGAGGGTGCCGCGGGTGCCGGCGGCGGCGATCTCGTCAGTGGTCGGGCTTCCGGGCACCCCACCGCACAGCCGGTCGAACCCACCGGTGCGCCACTTCGATGCCTCGTCCCACCAGTCCCCGTAGAACGCGTTGCGGCGCTTGAGGTTGAGCCGGTCGACGTTGGCCGCCCAGCCCTCCCAGCCCGCGGCGCCGACGTCCCAGATGTTCACGACCTGGGGCCAGCGGCCACCGCCCATGGCGCACACGAAGAACGTCCCCTGGAGCGTGAGCATGTCGGGCATCGCGTTCGTGGGCTCCTTGAGGGAGTGGGCCATGTAGTCGTACTGGCCCTGCCCGATGATGTCGATGGTCTCGTGCAGGTACAGGTGACGACGGCCCATGGCGGTCACCGTAGGGCGCAGGCCGCTCAGAGGCTCACGATGTCGATCGCTGCGATGGCGAGGCGGATGGCCATCGCAACCACCACGAGGCAGAGCGCCACGCGCCCTGCGACCTGCACCGGACGCCGTTCCAGGAGCGGCCGGAGCCGATCGGGCAGAAAGGTTCGGCCGGCGAGGTAAGCGACGACCGCGATGCCGATGGGTACGAAGATCGCCAGGACGAACGCAGGCAGCAACGCGTAGCGCCAGTTCGAGCTGCTGCGGGCGAGCACGTCGAAGCGCGCCGCAAGCACGCTGAACGTCAGCCCGAACAGGAGCGACCCGGCGATAATCATCGCCACGACCAGCGCGTCGTAGGACAGCAGGGCGAAGTCCACGTTGTCGACATCGAGCGGATCACCCGGACCGAGCAGCCCGAGCACGACGATCCCGACCATCGCCCCGCTGGCGAGCGCAGAGGCGGGGAGCCACGGCCGGGTCAACAGATAGAGGCCGGACGCGACGATGCCGCCGAAGAGTCCGACGAAGATGACGAAGGCGACGGTGCCGCCGAGGGTGATCTCGCCGACGACCTCCTCGGCGTCGGTCAATCGGCCCTGCACCTCGGGCTCCGAGACCGCCGCGGCGATGCGCATCACCAGCCGGCCGTAGAGACCGGCCACCGTGAGGCCCGCCACCGCACCCGCTGCCAGCACCGCCGAGATCGACCAACCTGCCGTGGCGAACGCGACGTTGCGAACACGGGCTCCATCTGGCACCACGATCGGGGTGCTCCGGGTCGGAATGCCGTGCCACCGCACGATGGCGGCGAGCGCGAAGGCGACGCTCGCAATCCCCAAGGCGACGATGATCAGGCTATCGGTGCGCATTAGGCACCCCCCTCCTCGACCGTCGATGCGACGGTCGCATCCAGTCTTCACCTTCGGGAGCGGCAGCGGGTGATACTGACCCCATGGACGTCGGGCTGGCCTTTCCGCAGATGACGCCGGACCTCGACCGCGAGCGTGTCCGGGCGTGGTGCCGGGCCGTCGACGAGGGCCCGTTCTCGTCGATCTCCGCCGGGGAGCGGGTGGCCTTCGACAACCTCGACGGGTTCACCCTCTGCACGGCTGCTGCCGCCCTCACCGACCGGGTGCGGATCGGGTTCAACGTCGTGGTCGCTCCCTGGCACGCACCGGCGATGCTGGCCAAGGAGCTGGCCTCGATCGACGTGCTGTCGGGCGGACGGGTCGACGTCGCCGTGGGCGTGGGGGGCCGAGAGCAGGACTACGTCGCCCTTGGCTCGCCGTCCACCGGCCGCTTCCAGCGGCTCGACGACACCGTCGCCGAGCTGCGGCGTCTCTGGGGAGGGGGCGAGATCGCCCCGGGTGCCACCGTCGGACCCGTCCCCGTACAAGCCGGCGGGCCGCCACTGCTGTGCAGCGGCACCGGGCCGAAGTCGTTGGCCCGCGCCGCCCGCTGGGCCGATGGCCTGACCGGATTCACCCTCGCCGCTGATCCGGCAGAGTCCGGCGCCAACTTCCGCCTCGCCGAGCAGGCGTGGACCGATGCCGGACGCACCTCCCCGCCCCGGCGGGTGACCGGCTCGTTCGCCGTGCTGGGCCCGGGAGCCGAGGACGCCCTCCACGCCTTCGCCCGTCGCTACCTCGACGTGTTCGGATCGGGCGTCGCCGCCTGGCTCACCGAGCGCATGCCGCTGTCGACCCCCGCTGCGTTGCGCACGTTCCTCCTGGGCCTGGCCCAGGAAGGCTGCGACGAGGTCGTGCTGGTCCCCGGCAGCAGCGACCCCGACCAGGTCCACCGCTTCGCCGACGTCGTCGAGTCGTTCCAAGCAGAGCTCGCCGCTCGGGCCTGACCAGTGGTCGGTGCCCGGGGCGGGGATCGAACCCGCACGGCTCTTGCGAGCCAGAGGGGTTTAAGCCCTCAGCGTCTGCCAGTTCCGCCACCCGGGCCGGGACCAGCACGAACGCTAGGCCGCACCGCGCCAGGCCGCTTCGGCGTGCGATGCAACGATCTCCTCCCACAGTGCGGTGCGCAGGCGGGTGGCCTCGATCCCCGTGAGCTCGTTGACGACGACCACGCCCTCGATGAGGTCCGCCACCACCGCCTGGTACGGCCGGCCCTTCACGGCGACGGCGACGGTTGCGGTGCCGTCCGCCGCGAAGCGCAACGTGCGCTCGGCACCCGGGCGGCGAGGGGGCGAGCGGAAGCCGGGGACCACCAGGGCCCGCGCTCGCACCGCGGCTCCGAGCGTGCGGACGGTGGCGGCGAACTGGAGGGAGGTGCTTTCCATGACCCACACATCCTCCCCAGGGGGTCTGACATCGAAGCCAGCGGGACCCGCCCACGCCGCCCGGCGTTCAATCCGGGAGCATGGGCGCTTCTTCGCGCAGGGGCCGGCGCACCAGGGTCGTTCGGCCGATCGACGCCTTGCCGAACTTGTTGCGGACCTGGTCGACGGTGGCGTCGAGCTGACGCCGGTCGATGCCGCCGAAGGGCAGCGCCAACTGCACGGCACTCGCATCCTCGAGGTTGGCGACCGAGATCCCCAGCAGGGTGATGCCATCGGTCCGCAGGCGCGGGATCTCGGCACGCAGGAGCGACCGGATGGCCTGGAGCAGGACGAGCGTCTCGTCGGTGGCCTCGGCCAGGGTGTGGGACCGAGTGGCCCGGGTGAAGTCCCCGAAGCGCAGGCGCAGGACCACCGTACGTCCCACCCGGTCGGCCGAGCGCAGCCGGCGCGACACGCGATCGACCAGGCCGACGAGCACGGCATCGAGGTCGTCGACCGACCGGTGGCCCCGGCCGAGCGCCTGCTGCGATCCGATGGACCGGCGCCGACGTCCCGTGTCCACCCGGCGGGGATCGCGGTTGTGGGCCAGGGCGAAGAGGTGACGGCCCGAACCGGCGCCGAGCATGCCGACGAGCGAGGACTCCGGCAGCTCGGCCACCTGCCCGACCGTCGTGATGCCGCGCTCGTGCAGCTTGCGAGCGGTGACGGGTCCGACGCCCCACAGCCGCTCCACGGGGAGCGGATGCAGGAAGTCCAGCTCCGTGCCGGCCGGGACCTCCAGCAACCCGTCGGGCTTGCCCACGGCGCTGGCCACTTTGGCCAGGAACTTGGTCCGGGCGATGCCCACGCTGATGGCCAGGCCGACCTCGTCGCGCACCCGGCGGCGCAGTCCCACCGCGATGTCCCGGGGCAGGCCCGAGACCCGTTGCAACCCGCTCACGTCGAGGAAGGCCTCGTCGATCGACAGCCCCTCGACGAGTGGCGTCGTCTCGTTGAAGATGCCGAACACGGCCTTGCTGGCCTCCACGTAGGCGTCGAAGCGCGGCGGCACCTCGATCACACCGGGACAGAGCTGACGGGCGGCCCGCCCGCCCATGGGCGTGTGGATGCCGTACGCCTTCGCCTCGTAGCTGGCCGCCAAGACCACGCCGCCACCCACGATCACCGGCTTGCCGCGCAGGTGGGGGTGGTCGCGCTGCTCCACCGACGCGTAGAAGGAGTCCAAGTCGGCATGGATGATCGAGGCGGTGTCGGTGGCCAGCATCGAACACATGTTCGCACACGTTCCCCCGCCTGTCACCCGGTTCCTGCGGCCCTACGCTCGGCGCCCATGCCGTCGGCCACCCCTCCCGAGCTCAACCCCGCCCAACAGCGGACGCTGGACGCACTCGGAGCCACGGGCGCCCAACGGCCGGTGTTCGACCCCGAGCTGGCACCTCGGCTGCGCGCCGATCTGGAGGCGGGCCTGGCCGAGGTCATGGGGGACCTCGGGCCGGACGAGGACCTGAACCTGTCCAAGCACCTGCTCGGCCGCGTTCACGGATGCGAAGTCCGCCTGCTGGCCGAGGACGCAGCCGATGAACCGTTCACCGTGACCGTCCCGATCGCCCGCGGCTCGATCGCCCACAAGGCCGTCGAGCTGGGCATCCACTGGTCCGGCGAGCCACTGCCACTGGACCTGGTCGACGAGGCGATGGCCAGCCTGGCGGGGTCGGACCACTGGCTGACGGAGTTCCTGCAGACCTGCTCGGAGGCCGAGCGCGCCGAGCTCCGCAGCACCGCCAGCGACCGCGTCGCCAAGTTCTTCGAGTGCTTCCCGCCGCTCGATGCCCGGTGGCGCCCGGTCACCGAGAGCAGTCAATTCGTCGACCTCGCTGGCGGCCGCGTCCGACTTCGGGGCAAGGTCGACCTGACGCTGGGCACGGCTCGCGGCATGCAGGCGGGCAAGGTGATCGTCGACCTCAAGACCGGGTCGCCCAACCCGGTGCACCGTGACGACCTGCGCTTCTACGCCCTGCTCGACACGCTCCGCTTGGGCGTTCCGCCGCGCCTCGTGGCGTCGTTCTACCTGGACCTGGCCGAGGCCCGGACCGAAGCCGTGACCGAGGGCGTCCTCGATGCCACCGTTGCGCGGACGATCGATGCCGCCCAGCGGCTGGCGGCTCTGCGCGCCGGCACCGTCGAGCCGGTTTACCGACCGAGCTACGGCTGCCGGTGGTGCGTGGCGCTGCCCGACTGCCGCGTCGGTCGGTCGTGGCTCACCGAGGAGACCGACGAAGGCCTCGACGACGAGGTCGACTGAGCCAGCAGCGTCAGGTCCGCCAGTCAGCCGTCAAGCGCAGGCGCGGACCTGTTCGGCGATGGCCTGGGCGATCCCCGGGTACGCCCGCGATCCGGGATGCAGGTCACCCAGTTCCCCTTCGGCGAAGAAGTCGTCGCCGCGCTCATCCATGGTCAGCGAGACGTCCAGGTACGACGCGATCTTCGCCCCGGCAGACGCCGCGCCCTGCTCGAGCACTCGTGTGCCCTTCGTGCGCTCTGCCACCTCCGCATCGCTCCCCCGCTCGTAGCGGAACACCGGAACGGCCATGACGACGCACGCCTTCGTCGCGTAGCGGGCGAGCCGGCCCTTCAAGCCCTCCAGCATCTGGAGTGGCCCGGTACCAAGGTCGTTCGTGCCGCCCGAGTAGACGAGCACGTCGGGCTGCTGCGCAAGAGCGGCATCGACGGTTGGGTCGAGCTGCGACATCGTTGCTCCCTCGGCCGAGCTCATGGATGCGACCCGGATCCCGGACTGCTGGTCCAGCAGCTCCGACACGGCCTCGGGCACTTCGCTGTCCGCCACCACCCGCACCACGATCTGCGGCCCCTCGTCGGCGGCCGACGTCGATGGCGATGACGATGACGATGACGATGACGATGACGATGACGATGACGAACCCGCATTGGACGAGCCCGAGCAGGCCGCCAACGCCACGACCGCCACGGCGAGGACGACCAGGCGGGAGGCGGCGCGCATCGGGCAAGGGTACGCACCGCCCGACCTGCGCCGAAAGGCACGCTGGCGGGAGCCGGTAGCCTCTCGTTCCTATGGTTGCGGACGATCCAGGAGGACGAACGGGCGAGGAGCCCCGGACCACCACGGCCGAGATCGTCCCGCTCCACCTCCCGCCCGTCGCCGACCCCGAGCCCCTCCACGACCCCCGCCCGGGCGACGTCGACGAGTGGGGCCGTTCGGAGCGAGTCCGCAGCTGGGTCCGCAAGGCCTACGACCCCATGTACCGGAACTGGTTCCGGGCCGAGTGGGAGGGGCTCGACAAGATCCCTACCGAAGGCGGCGCCCTGCTCGTGGCCAACCACGCCGGTGCCATCCCTTCGGACGCCCCAACGATCATGCACGGCGTCGAGACCGAGCTCGAGCGACCGGTGTACGGGCTCGCCGACCACTTCTTCAAGAGCACGCCGGTCGTCGGCACGCTCTGGTCGCGGACCGGCGGTGTCGTTGCCCACCCCGACAACGCCTATCGGCTCCTGCACGACCAGCACCAACTGGTGCTCGTGTTCCCGGAGGGGTCGAAGGGCCCGGGCAAGACCTACAACGAGCGCTACCGGCTGCGGCGCTTCGGACGCGGCGGGTTCGTCGAGATCGCCATGCGCGCCGGCGTGCCCATTATCCCCATCGCCGTGGTGGGCGCCGAGGAATCGATGCCGATCCTGTTCAAGGTGCCGTCCGTGGCCAAGGCGCTCGGCGCTCCCTACTTCCCCGTCACCGCCAACATGGCCTTGGGCCCGCTCGGCGCCCTCGTGCACTTCCCGGCCAAGTTCAAGCTCCGGGTGCTCGATCCGGTCACCTTCCCCGACGTGGAGCCCGATCAGCCGCGGTACTCCCGCAGCCGGATCATGGACGAGTCCGAGGCGATCCGCCAGACCATCCAAGAGGCCCTGTTCGACATGCTCCGCCAGCGCCGCTCGGTCTGGTTCGGCTGATGCGCGAGCTGCACTGATGGGCCGGCGCGTCCTCATCACCGGGCTGTCCACCTTCTGGGGTGGACGGGTGGCCCAGGCCCTGGAGGCCGATCCAGACGTCGAGGTCATCATCGGCCTGGACACGCGCGAGCCCACCGTGAAGCTCGAGCGGACCGAGTACGTCCGTTCGGACGAGAACTACTCGATCCTCTCGCGCATCGTGAAGGCCACCGGCGTGGACACCATCGCCCACACCTTCTTGGTGGTCGACTCCACGACCATGTCGTCGCGGGCCATGCACGAGATCAACGTCATCGGCACCATGAACCTCTTCGCCGCTGCCTCTGCGGCGGGGAGCACCGTGCGCAAGGTCGTGGTCAAGAGCGCCTCGCTGGTGTACGGCTCCTCACCCAACGACCCCTACTGGTTCCGCGAGACCGACCGCCGTGCGCTTCCGGCGAAGACCCGCGTCGAACGCAGCCTGCTCGAGGTCGAGAGCTACGTTCGCGACTTCGCGCGAGACAACCCCCACGTCGTGTTGAGCCTCCTGCGGTTCTGCAACGTGGTTGGGCCGGACATCACCACGCCGTTGACCAAGGCGCTGCGGCTGCCGTTCGTGCCCAGGGTCGCGGGGTTCGATCCGCGCTTCCAGCTGGTCCACGAAGACGACGTCGTCGCTGCCCTCCTGTTCGCGATCGACCGCGAGATCCCCGGGATCTACAACGTGGCCGGCGACGGGCAGATCCCCTGGAGCGAGGTCATCTCGATCGCCGGCAAGCGGGGGATCCCGATGCCGCCGTTCGGCATCGGGATGTCCACCGACCCGCTCCAGCGACTGGGCCTGGTGGACTTCGCTCCCGAGGTCATCGAGCTGCTGAAGTACGGCCGCGGCATCGACAACCGGGCGTTCAAGGACGCCGGCTTCGAGTACGAGTACACGTCTGCGGGTGCCGTCGAAGCCTTCGTCCAGGCCATGCGCCTGCGCGACACGGTCGGGAGCAACGAGATCAACTACCACTACGAGGAGGACGTGGAGAAGTTCTTCCGCCACTCCCCCGCCGTCGTGCGCGACACCCCGCCTTCCTGACCGCCGCGGGCCTCCCTGGCAGACTCGGCGGATGAGCGAGTCCACCATCCGATCCGAGATCATCGACGGCGTCGGCCTGGTCACCCTGGCCGCACCTGCCCGGCGCAATGCCTTCGACCTCGACATGTGCGATGAGGTCGTCGCCGTCGTCGATGCCCTCGAGTCCGACGATTCGGTCGGGGCGCTCGTGGTCACCGGCGAAGGGTCGGCGTTTTGCGCCGGCGCCGACCTGTCGCACCTGGGCGGCGCCCACGGCGGCTCGCACCGCGACGGCCTGCTCGCCGTCTACGAGGGATTCCTCCGCTTCGCCCGCTCGCCTCTGCCGACCATCGCCGCGGTCAACGGCCCAGCGGTCGGCGCCGGGATGAACCTCGCCCTGGCGTGCGATGTGCGCCTGGCCGGCCACGCCGCCCGCTTCGACACGCGGTTCCTGCAGCTTGGGATCCACCCCGGCGGCGGCCACACGTGGATGATGCGCAACATCGTCGGCCCGCAGGCCACGGCGGCCACCGTGCTGTTCGGCGAGGTCCTCGGCGGTCCCGAGGCCGAGCGAGCGGGGCTCGTGTGGCGATGCGTACCCGATGACGACCTGCTCCCGCTCGCCCTCGACATGGCCGCCACCGCCGCCCGACAACCCCGCGAGCTGGTCCAGCGGATCAAGGCCACGATCTCCGACATGGACTCCATCGCCGATCACGCCCACGCCGTGGAGCGCGAGCTCGGCGACCAGGTCTGGTCCATCGACCAGCCCGCGTTCGCCGAGAACCTCGCCGCCCTCCAGGCCAAGATCTCCCGCCGCTCCTGACCGTGGAACGGATCGACCTCGACGCGATGGCAGATCGGCTGCGGGAGGCACCGAAGCTGCGACCCGACGAGCTGCCGGAGATCGTGCTGACCCTCGCCGAGCACCGGGACCGGCGGGTCATCGCGCCGCTCATCGACCTGATCGCCTCACGCCGGGTGGACGAGCTGATGATCCGTGCGGCGGGGTGGCTCGCCGACCCCGGTCTGCACCCGGCGCTCGTGCACTTGCGGGCCACCCGCATCGGCGACCTGGGCGAGCCGGGCTACTGGGAGCAGGTTGACCGAGCCATCGGCCGGTGCCGGCCCGACGCCGCCGACGAAGCCGAGGGCATCGAGGTGACGCTGCTGGCCGCCGCACAGGCCTCGCTGCTGGAGTCCGGCGCGGCGGAGATCGAGGTGGGTCTCGAGGGCGAGTACCCGGTGACCGAGGTCGTGCTGCGCTTGCGCGAGCGCGAGCGCCGCCACGCCATCTGGAACTTCGACGAGACCAGCCCCGACGATCCCGCCACCCTCGACCGGGCCTTCGCCCTCTATCGCATCGCCAACCTCGCCAGCTGGGGCTGAGCCATCCGTCTAGATTCCCTGACGGTCCATCAGAAACCGATGGGCGTGCACGAGCCAGGGGACGAACGTGACCGAGAACTTCGACGACGCCGCGACGCTGTGGGAGCTGGTGGAGATGCGGGCAGCAGCGACGCCCGATGCGCTCCTGCTCATCGACGAATCAGGCCGGACGCTCACCTGCAAGGAGTTTCGCGATCGCGCCGAGCGGGCTGCATCGGGGTTCGCCGCCCTGGGCGTCCGCGCCGGGACCCGGGTCACCTGGGAGCTGCCCAACCGGTTCGAGACGGTAATCGCCAGCTTCGCCCTCGCCCGCCTGGGCGCCGTCCAGAACCCGATCCTCCACTTCTACCGGCACAAGGAGGTGGGCTACGCGATCCGGGCCACGAGCGCCGAGTTCGTGCTCACCCCGGGCACCTGGAACGCGTTCGACTTCGCCGGGATGGTCGACGAACTGGTCGCCGACCTCCCCGACCGTCCGGTGGTCATCGACGTCTTCGCAGACCTGCCCGACGGCGATCCGGCTCGCCTCGCCGATGTCCCGTCCCCCACGGACGGCGAGGAGATCCGCTGGGTCTACTTCACGTCGGGCACGACCTCGGACCCCAAGGGCGTCCGCCACACGGACCGCACGCTCATCACCGGCGCCAACGGGCTCGCCGTTGCGCTCGACATGAGCGGTGACGACGTCGGCTCGATCGCCTTCCCGTTCAGCCACATCGCCGGTCCGGACTACTTCGGCACGATGCTCATTGCTGGCTTTCCCGCCGTGCTGTTCGAGGCGTTCGCGCCGGCCACGGCCATTCCGGTGCTGGCGTCGAACGGCGTCACCATGGTCGGCGGCGGGACCGCGTTCTACCAGATGTACCTGGCGGAGCAACGCAAGGACCCGGCCACCCCAATCATCCCCACGCTGCGCAAGATGTCCGGCGGCGGAGCGCCGATGCCACCGGAGATCTACGAGGAGATCAAGCGGGAGTTCGGCGTCAAGACCTGCCATGGCTACGGCATGACCGAGTGCCCGATGATCTGCGAGGGCTCGCCCCATGACACCGACGAGCAACTGGCCAACACGGTCGGCAAGCCGGTGGTGGGGCTCGAGATGCGGATCATCAAGGAGGACGGCACGGTCGGCGCGCCCGGCGAGGACGGCGAGGTCCGGCTCAAGGGCCCGATGGTGTTCCGGGGCTACACCGATCCGACGGCCACGTCCGAAGCGTTCGACGAGGACGGCTGGTTCCGCACCGGCGACCTCGGGCACATCCGTCCCGATGGCCACGTCGTGCTCACCGGCCGACTCAAGGACGTCATCATCCGCAAGGGCGAGAACATCTCGGCCGCCGAGATCGAGAACGTGCTCTACGCCCACCCGAAGGTCGGCGACATCGCCGTCATCGGGCTACCCGACCGTGAGCGAGGCGAGCGGGTGTGCGCGGTGGTCGAGCGGGTTGCCGGCGCGTCCCCCGACGAGGACCTGAGCTTCGACGAGATGGTCACGGCGCTCGCCGAGGCCCAGCTCATGCGCCAGAAGATCCCCGAGCAGCTCGAGGTGGTGGATGCCCTCCCCCGCAACGAAACCCTCCGCAAGATCCTCAAGTTCAAGCTCCGCGAGGAGTACGCCACCAAGCCCTGGCCCTAGCCGGTCAGCCCTTGGCGTCGGCCCACGTGGGGATGATCGACGTCTCGGCGAGGAAGCGGACGCTGCGGTCGGGCGCCCACCTTGCGGCGGCCTCCTGGAGGGCGTCGTCGACCAGGGACGACGCAGCTTCCGCGTGCTCGATTGGGACGTGCACGAGCAGCTCGTCGTGGAGGCAGAGGACGACCGTCGCATCGATGACCCGGCCGCGGGCGCGGACGGTGACGGCCCACACCTTGAACAGTTCGGCGGCCGCACCCTGGACCATGGCGTTGCGGCCGAAGCGACCCCGTGCCGCCGCTCGGGAGCGGGCTTCTCGGTCGCCCATGGAGCCGGGTTGGCCCGGCTCCCCTAGGGCCGCCGATGCCATGCGCACGAGGCGTCCGCCGTAGGTGCGCAGGTCGGTGCCGACCTGCGCGGCTTCGTCGGCTGCGTCCAGGTACGCCATGGCCACCGGGTACGACCGCCGGAGGCCGACGAGGGCACGGGCACCCTCGCCCGTGGTCTGGCCATACATCGCGCCCAGCACGGCGACCTTGGCAGTCGCCCGATCGACGTCGAGTTCGGCAGCCACGGGCGCGTAGAGGTCATCGGCCTGGGTCGCAGCGGCGAGGGCACGATCGCCCGAGACCGCGGCCAGGACCCGGGGTTCGATCTGGCCGAGGTCGGCACGGATGAACACGTGGCCGGGCTCGGCCAGGACCCCGCCGCGAAGATCGGCCGGCATGTTGTGGAGGCCAGCCGAGGCGGTCATGCGGCCGGCGGCACCGTCGGAACCGGACCACTCGCCGCGGAAGCGGCCGTCCGGACCCAGGTTCTCGTCGAGCCAGCCGTACCCGAACGTGGTCTGGACCCGCTCGGCCTTGCGCCAGGTGAGCAGGGCGTCGACGAGCGGATGGACGTGCCTGAGGCCGTCGAGGCGCCAGGCGCGCGTATCGGGCACCTCGACGCCCACCATCCGCAGCATCGACTTCACCTGCGACGGACTTCTCAGGTCGAAGCGCACCCCCTCGGGAACGTGGCCGAGGACCGCCTCATCCCGGCCATCTCGCAGGTCGACGGCCTCCTGGGGGCTGCGAGGCCGCCGCCCGACGTATCCGCTGACCAGGGCTTCCATCGCGTTGCGGTCCATCGGGAGGCCGTCGACCGCCAGCTCGGCGCAGAGCAGCTCGGCGGTCGACTCGGCGTGCGCCGTGCTCAGCGCCATCGGCCGGTCGGCCTCGATCGCGACCTGCTCCACCGCCGCCCGCTGGAGGCGCGAGACCTCGACCAGGACGGTTGCCCAGCGCGCCATCCGCTCCGTGGACTCGCCCCACCCGCCGTCGATCCACTCGGGCTTCAGGTAGCCATCGGCACGCACGGGCTCTGCCGGATCGAGCTCGTCGTCGTCTTGGTGGAAGAGGTCGACCGGCCCCGCCGTCGGCAGCTCGTTGGTCGACCGTCCATGCAGCCGGGCCCAGATCCGAGCGGGATCGGCCCTCCATCCACCGAACAGCAGCCGGTGCACCGCCGCGGCATCCCAACTCCGGGCGAGTCGGACGCCGTCGATCGCAAGCTGCTCCGCCGTGGCGCCGGACCAGAGGACCCAGCGGGGGGCGAGCGCCTCCTCGACTGCATGGACGACCTCGGACCCGGATCCGGTCGCCCACCCGTGTGACCAGCCCGGGATGGCGAGGGCCAGGCCGCCCTCTGCCGTGACGAGTGCCACCGCGCCCCCACGCTCGGCACCCGCACGGCGAAGCAGCTCGACGACCTCAGCGGGAACGACCTCAGCGGGAACGACCACCCGACGAACCTAGGGGCCGGTCGTCCACGTCACCGCTCGTGCACGAGTGGCCCCACGCGCGACGCATGGGGCGGATGCTCGTCCACGACACCTGATCAGAGGTTCGTCGTTTCCGGCGGGACGTCGGTCGGGAGCGCGGCCTCGGCCCCTCCTTCGCCGGCCGCTTCGGGCGAACAGCCAAGCGCGTACGACGTCATCGATAGCGATCCGGCGTCGTAGCCGTCGACCAGGACCTCCAGCGGCTCGTCGCTGGCGGCGGCCAGGCCGGCGAGGTACACCATCGGCAAGAAGTGGTCGGTCGTGGGGACGGCCCGGTGGTGGTCGGGGTGCTCCAGCAGCTTGGCGACCGACCCCGGGTCGGTGGTGAGCAGGTCGCGAGCCGCATCGTCGTAGCGGTGGGCCCAGTCGAACCCCTGGCCGGCGAGCGAGAAGTCGACCATCCGGAGGTTGTGCACGATGTTGCCGCTCCCCACGACCACGATCCCCTGCTCCCGCAGCGGAGCCAGGGCGGCGCCGAGCTGGAGGTGGTGGTCGAGCGGCTTCGACGCGTCGATGGAGAGCTGGATGACCGGGATGTCCGCAGCGGGCAGGGCGTGGACCAACACGGACCAGGTCCCGTGGTCCAGCCCCCAGCTGTCGTGGTCCTGGCCGACCCACATCGGCTTCACGGCCTCAGCGATCTCCTCCCCGATCTGGGGCGACCCGGGTGCGGGGTACTCGACGGCGAACAGCTCGTCGGGGAAGCCGTAGAAGTCGTGGATCGTGCGGGGGCGTTCCATGGCGGTGACGGCGGACGCGTTGATGAACCAGTGGGCCGACACGACGAGGACCGCCCGGGGACGGCTCGCCGTCACGCTCGCGCCGAACGACGCCCACGCATCGGTGTACCCGTTGTGGTCCAGGGCGTTCATCGGGTTGCCGTGTCCCAGGAACGCGGCGGGCATGGCGGTCGGGCCGATCGGTGTGCTCACGGAGACCAGCGTGCCATGACCGCCTCCGCGTCGTGTCGGGTGACCAAAATCTCGCTGGGACGGCTCGATCTGGGCACCGGGTGCACCCCCGTGCCCGGTGCCCAGCTCGAGATCGTGGGCGACCATCCAGCCGGGGAAAGGCACGGACTTCGCTCACGTGGGACCCATCATCGAGCACCACCCTCAGAAGATCCGCAGCGCCAGCTCCGAACTTCCCCCACCCTTCGTGAGCGGCTGGTCAGCTCGGCGGGCTGAGCCATCGTGCCGCGAGCTCATCGCGGCGTGACTCCCACTCCTCGGCGGTGATGGCGTAGCGGACGTGGTCCTCCCACACGCCGTTGATCTCCAGGTACCGCACGGCGGTGCCCTCGTTGCGCAGCTCGAGCTTCTCGACGACCCGACGGCTGGCGGTGTTGCGAGGGATGATCGACACCTGGATGCGGTGGAGGTGCAGCTCCTCGAACGCGAAGCGGGCCAGCACCATCACCGATTCCGGCATGATCCCCTGCCCGGCCCACTGCTCGTCGACCCAGTACCCGACGTAGGCGTTCTGGAACGGGCCGCGCTGGATCGACGAGAGGTTGATCTCCCCGCAGAAGGCACCGTCCACGAAGATCCCGAACCCGAACCCGCTCCCCAGCTGGCGCTCGCGCTGGCGGGCGCTGCAGCGGACGGCGAAGGCATCTCGGTCCTGGGTGGTGTCGGGCTGGTGGGGCAGGCGCTGCGGTTCCCACTTGAGCAGCCAATCGGCGCAGCGCACCCGCACCTCGCGCCACGAGGAGAAGTCCGAGAGCACGAGCGGGCGCAGCATGATCCGCCGGCCGAACAGGGTGCTGGTCCGCTCCACGATCGTGACCCGGGCCCTCAGCGTGCGTCGCGGACGGCGACGAGGGCGGCCGGGTCTTCCAGCGACGACAGGTCGCCCGGGTCCCGGCCTACGGCGGTGGCCCGGATGGCGCGGCGCAGGACCTTGGCCGAACGGGTCTTGGGCAGCGCGTCGGTGAAGCGCAGCACGCTGGGCTTGAAGCTCTTGCCGAGGGCATCGGTCACGACCCCCGCCAGCTCGGTCCGCAGCTCCTCGGACTCCGAGACCCCGGCCGCAGGGACGACGTAGCACCACAGCGCCTCGCCCTTGATCTCGTGGGGAACCCCGACCGCGGCCGCTTCGGCCACGGCCGGGTGGGCGACCAGCGCGGACTCGACCTCGGCCGGTCCGAGCCGCTTGCCGGCGATCTTGATGGTGTCGTCGCTGCGGCCACGCAGGTACCACTGGCCGTCGTCGTCGACGAGCGCCCAGTCGCCGTGTACCCACACGTCGGGCCAGCGGTCCCAGTACGTCTGGAGGTAGCGCTCGGGTGCCTGCCACAGGCCCCGGGTCATCCCGGGCCACGGCGAGGTGCAGACCAGCTCCCCGACCTCGCCCCGGACCGGCTTCCCGGCGTCGTCGAAGACGTCGACCCCCATGCCCAGGGCCGGTCCGCCGAGCGTCATCGGCGTGAGGGGCTGGACGGGATGGGGCGACAAGAAGCAGGCCCCCACCTCGGTACCACCGGAGATGTTGATGACCGGGCAGCGCCCACCGCCGACGACCTCGGAGAACCACCGGTAGGGCGTCTCGTTCCAGGGCTCGCCGGTCGAGCCCAGGATGCGCAGCGCCGTCAGGTCGTGGGTGCGCACCGGCTCGTCGCCGTGGGCCATCATCGCCCGCACCAGGGTCGGGCTGATGCCCAAGATGGTGACGGCGTGGTCCTCGAGGAACGACCAGAGCCGGTCGGTCTCGGGGAAGTCGGGCGCCCCTTCGAACAGACAGACGGTGGCGCCGTTGGCGAGTGTCCCGACGATCTCCCACGGCCCCATGATCCAACCGAAGTCAGCGAACCAGAACAGGCGGTCACCCGGTCGGCAGTCGAACTGGAACGCCACCTCCTCAGCGATCTTCACCGTGAAGCCACCGTGCACGTGGACCGACCCCTTGGGCTTGCCCGTCGTCCCCGACGTGTAGGCGATGAAGAGCGGGTGCTCGCTGTCCACCGGGACGGTCGCCACGACCTCGTCGGTCGGCTCGGGCCAGCTGCGTGTGGCCACTCCCCCATCGTCAGACTCGTCGACCGGTCCGAGGCGGGGCACCACGATCAGGGTGTCCACGGTGTCGACCCGACGGATGGCGTCGTGGGCCGTCGCCAGCATCGGGACCGGCTTGCCGCGCCGGAAGAAGCCGTCGGCACACAGGAGGGCCTTGGCCCCCGCATCCTCGAGCCGCACGGCGATGGCCTCGGCGCCGTACCCGGAGAAGACGGGGAGGAACATGGCGCCGAGCTTGGCGACGGCGAGCGCGGCGACCACGGTCTCGACGAGCATGGGCAAGAAGATGCCCACCGCATCGCCCACGCCGATCCCCCGGTCACGCAGGAGGGCCGCCAGGGCATCGACGTGGCGGTCGAGCTCGGCGTAGGTGAGGCACCGCACAGCGCCGTCCTCGCCCTCCCAGCGCACGGCCTCCGCATCCGGCGATTCCGCCACCCACCGATCGAGGCAGATGGCCGCCAGGTTGGTCTTGCCGCCGGTGAACCACGTGGCCCACGGGACGCCCTTGGACGTGTCGAGCACCTGGTCGTACGGCGTGGAGAACGGGATCCCGAGGAACGCCACGACCTCGCCCCAGAACCATTCCGGGTCGGCGATGGACCGGGCGAGCAGTTCGTCGAACCCCTCCATCCCGTGGGCGGCCTGGAACCGCCCCACGTTGGTCTGGGCCGCGGTGGCAGGGTCGGGGGACCAGATCGCTTCGCTCATCGGCCTCGCACGGTAGCGGGCGCAGCGGAACGCCTCGGCCTGCACCGGCACCGGCACCCAGCCGAGCGCTTCGCCCTAGCTCAGCAGCGAGAGGGCGAGGCCGTCGAGGATGTCGGCCTCGCTGCACAAGATCTCGTCGAGGCCCAACCGGCGCAGGATGGCCACCAGCGCGCAGCACCCACCCACGATCACGTCGGCGCGCGCCTCTTCGAGCCCCGGGTTGTGGATCCGGTCCGCCCTCGGCTCGGTGGCCAGCGTCCGGAACACGTCTTCGGCGGCCTCCTTGGTCAACCTGAAGTGGTGGATGGCGTCGCGGTCGTACGTCCCCAGGCCCTGCTCCACGGCGGCCACCGTGCTCACCGTCCCCGCCAGACCGATGGCCGTTTGCACTTGTCCCAGACCCGTGAGCTCCCGCTGGACGTCCTCGAGCCAGGCATCCGTGTAGCTGATGGCGGCCGTGAGGTCCTCGGGAGCCGGTGGATCCGTGGCCAGGAACCGCTCGGTGAGGCGGACGCACCCGATGTCGATGGAGAGCTGGCCGTCGATGGCTCCCTCCGGGCCTGTGGTCCCGATGACGAACTCGGTGGACCCCCCTCCGAGGTCGAATACCAGGAACGGCCCGAGCGACGGGTCGAGGTCGGCGGTGGCACCAGCAAACGAGAGCGACGCCTCGCCATCGCCCGAGAGGAGCTCGGGCCGGACGCCCACCGCCGCCTCCGCGGCATCGAAGAAGACGTCGCGGTTCGATGCGTCGCGGCTGGCGGACGTGGCCGTCATGCGGACCCGGCCGACGGGAACTCCCAGTTCGTCCATGACCGTGCGGTACTCGCCCAAGACCGCGACCGTCCGCTCGATGGCCTCCGGCGCCAGCGAACCGCTCCGGTCGACGCCCTGGCCGAGGCGGGTGATGCGCATCAGCCGCTCGACGGTCACGAGCGGCACGGACCCGTCGCCGCGCTCGGCAACGAGTAGGCGCGTGGAGTTCGTGCCGATGTCGATGGCTGCCACCCGCTTGCTCATCAGCGGATCCTCTCACGATCGCCATCGCCCGCCGCCAGGTGGTCGGCGACCCACTGGCCAACGGGGTCGTCACCGCCGGCGAGCCACCAGCCGTAGTGCGCGTGCAGGCACTTGACGCCGACTCGCGTCCCGCCGACCCCTGCCGACGGTCGCGGCCCGTCCCCGTCCTCGGGCAGAGCGGCATCGCGCTCGGCGCGGTAGCGGTCGTGCGCATCGGCGATGCGGTCGAGTCCGATCTCGTCCTCGACGCGGTGCACCCCGCCTCGGCTCTCGATCCGGCTGACCATCGTGCGCTCCGGCTCGCCGAGCAGCCAGTACGTGGTGGGCATGGGGCGCCCGTCATCGAGCAGGGGGTGGTTGCGGATCACCACGGGGGAGCCGTCGTCGACGTGCCGAACGACGATCCGGAACGCGCCGTTCGGCTTCCGGCCCAGCAAGGTGGTCACGGCCGCTCGATCCGCTTCCGACGGCTCGTCGTCGACGATGACGACGGGAGGGAGCGGATCGGCCATGTCCGGCAGGCTACGGCCCGGCCCACTCGGCTCCCAGACGTGGTTCACTAGGGGACGGCCCGCCGTGCGGTTCGACGGACCACGAGCCCTCTGGCGCTTCCGGGCCCAGCTCTTCGGCAGCAACGAGTACTTCACCAAGGCCGGCGGCACCAAGCCTCGTACGTGGCGAAGGCCTACGCCGACGTGCTCGGCCGGGCCCCCGATCCGAGCGGTCAGACCTACTGGACGAACAAGCTGAACAACGGCGCCGACCGCGGTTCGGTGGCGCTGCAGTTCATCGACTCCCCGGAGGCCCGCCGGCGCGTCGTCGACGACCAGTTCCTCCGCTTCCTCGACAGCCTGCCGAACGCCGAGGAGCAGGCCAGCTGGGTCGCTGCACTCCCGAGCGTGAACGGCGAACAGGCCCTCATCGTGGCCCTCGTGTCCAGCACCGAGTATACGAACGCAGCTAGTAGCTCTTGGGGAGCCCGAGGACGTTGGTGGCGATGTAGGCCTGGACCAGTTCCTGGCTGACCGGGGCCAGCCGCATCAGCCGGGCCTCACGCCAGTAGCGCTCGACGTGGTACTCGCTGGCGTAGCCCATGCCGCCCAGCGTCTGCACCGCCTGGTCCGCGGCGTGGTAGCCGGCCTCTGCGGCGAGGTACTTGGCTGTGTTGGCCGCCTCCCCGCAGGGCAGCCCCTGGTCGTAGCGCCAGGACGCATCCCGGATGGCCAGCTCGGCGGCACGCAGTTCCATGTGGGCCTGCGCCAGCGGGAAGGCGATGCCCTGGTTCTGGCCGATGGGCCGATCGAAGACGATGCGCTCGTTGGCGTAGGCCACCGCTCGGCGGAGCGCGGCGCGGCCCGTGCCGAGCGCTTCGGCGGCGATCAAGATGCGCTCGGGGTTCAAGCCGTCGAGCAGCGAGCGGAACCCGTCGCCCTCGTCCCCCACCCGGTCGGTGACGGGCACCGGCAGGTCGTCGTAGACCACTTCGCAGGACACCACGGCGTTGCGACCCGCTTTGGGGATCGGCGTGATCTCGACCTCGGGTCGAACCTTTCCCTCGTGCTGGAGGTCGGCGAGCAAGAGGGTCAGGCCATCGGTTGGTCGGGCCGCCTCGTCCCGGGGTGTGGTGCGCACCAGCAGCAGGACCTTCTGGCAGTGCGGTGCCTTGGTGGTCCACACCTTGCGACCCCGCACCACGTAGTGCGATCCGTCGTCGGCGAGCGTGGCTCGGGTGGTGATGCGGGAGGTATCGGTGCCAGCATCGGGCTCGGTCACCCCGAAGCACACGTGCAGCTCTCCCGACGCCACTGCGGGAAGCACCCGCTCCTTCAGCTCGGGGGACCCGTGCCGGATGACCGGTCCCATCCCGAAGATCGACAGGTGGATCGCCGACGCGCCGTTCATCGCCGCGCCGGAGGCAGCGACCTCCTCGACGACGATCGACGCCTCGGTGATGCCCCGGCCGCCGCCGCCGTACTTCTCGGGGATGGCGATGCCGATCCAGCCTCCCTCCGCCATCGCCCGGTAGAAGTCCCACGGGAACTCGTGGTCGGCGTCGCACCGGCGCCAGTAGTCATCGTCGAATGCGGAGCAGGCGCGTCGTACGCCCTCCCGGATGGCGTCGTGGTCGTCATCGGGTCCGAAGTCCATCCGGACGACGCTACGCGGCGAGCGGTCAGCGAGCCCCGAACACCCGCTCGACGCCGGTGAAGGGCCAGCCCTCGGGAAGCCCGATCGGGTCGGTGGCGGCGGGGAGGATGTTGTAGGCCTCCTCGCCGGGGTTCACCATGTTGAGCTGCTCCTTGGCCTGCTGCTCGATGTACTCATCTGTCGTGAGCTTGTCCTGCATCGCCTTGGCGGTGGCCCGCTTGGCCTGCAGGTCCTCCAGCTGCTGTTGCGCGGCAGAGGTCTCCTTGCGCTGGGCCAGCCAGGTCCGCGTGGGGAAGACGGCGAAGAGGAGCACGGCCAGGAGCAGAACCGTGACGACCAGCCCGCCCAGCACCCGGCGACGGGCCCGGGCCTTCTTCCGCGGCGCCATCTAGTTCCTCGCCCGCTGGTTGAAGGCGCCGGCACCGAGGAACGCCGCGGCATCGCCGAGCTCCTCCTCGATGCGCAGGAGCTGGTTGTACTTGGCGACCCGGTCGCTTCGGGCCGGGGCACCGGTCTTGATCTGGCCGCAGTTGGTGGCCACGGCGAGGTCGGCGATGGTGGCGTCCTCGGTCTCGCCCGAGCGGTGCGACATCACGGCCGTGTACCGGTTCCGGTTGGCCAAGCTCACGGCCTCGAGCGTCTCGGTCAGCGTCCCGATCTGGTTGACCTTGATGAGGATCGAGTTGGCGCTGCCGGCGTCGATCCCGCGGGCGAGGCGGGTCGTGTTGGTCACGAAGAGGTCGTCGCCGACCAGCTGGACGCGATCGCCGACCTTGGCGGTGAGCGCCGCCCAGCCGTCCCAATCCTCCTCGGCCATGCCGTCCTCGATCGACACGATCGGGTAGCGGTCGCAGAGGTCGGCCCAGTAGTCCGCCAGCTCGGCGCCGCTCAGGGTGCGGCCCTCGCCCTCGAGGACGTAGGCGCCGTCGGAGAAGACCTCGGAGCTGGCGGGATCGAGCGCGATGGCGATGTCGGTGCCGGGCGTGAAGCCAGCCTGCTCGATGGCCTGGACCAGCAGCTTGAGCGGCTCCTCGTTGTTGGCGAGGTCGGGGGCGAAGCCACCCTCGTCGCCGACCGCCGTGGAGAGGCCCTTGTCGTGGAGCACCTTCTTCAGCACGTGGTAGGTCTCGGTGCCCCACTGGAGCGCCTCGGAGAAGCTGGCCGCGCCGACCGGCATGACCATGAACTCCTGGAAGTCGACGTTGTTGTCCGCATGGGCGCCGCCGTTGAGGACGTTCATCATCGGGACCGGGAGCACGTGGGCGTTGGTGCCGCCGACGTGGCGGTACAGCGGGATGTCCAGCTCGATGGCCGCCGCCTTGGCGATGGCGAGCGAGGCGCCCAGGATGGCGTTGGCGCCGAGCCGGGCCTTGTTGTCGGTGCCGTCGAGGTCCAGCAGGGCCTGGTCGCACTCGCGCTGGTCGAGGGCGTCTCGGCCCTCGAGCTCGTCGTTGATCTCGCCGTTCACGTTCGCCACGGCGATCGTGACGCCCTTGCCGCCGTAGCGATCGCCGCCGTCGCGCAGTTCCACCGCCTCGAACTGCCCGGTGCTCGCGCCCGACGGCACCGCAGCACGGCCCCGCGCGCCGGAGTCGAGGAGGACCTCGACCTCGACCGTCGGGTTGCCGCGGGAGTCGAGGATCTCGCGGCCGATGACGTGATCGATGGTGCTCATTGCGGTGGTGGTGCTCCTGGGACAGGTGGAGAAAAGCTACCCGCGTGCGGACGCTCGTCCGGGGACAGGCCGCCCGTCGGGGCGCACCGGCAAGCCCACCGCACCGGACCGGCCGATGCAAACCCGGCCGTCAATCGGTCCGCTCGGCCTCGATCGCCTTGGCCCGGTCCCGGAGGCGCGCCGCTGCGGCGCGCAGCTCCGTCTCGGGGTCGATGTCGCCGTCCGCGTCGCGAGCGGCGGCCACCAGGGCGAGGAGTTGCCCCCCGACGGAGGCGTCCGAGGGATCGGGCACGGCCCCGAACATGGCCGCCTTCTTCGTGACCTTCAACGCGTAGAGCAGCGCGGGCAGGTCGGTGGGCATCCCGTCGAACACGGATTCGCGGCCCTTCTCCGCCTTCTTGATCTGCTCCCAGTTGGCGATCACGTCGTCAGCGTCGTCGACCTCGACCGCGCCGAACACGTGCGGGTGGCGGTGGACGAGCTTCTCGTGGATGCCGCGAGCGACGTCGCCCAGCCCGAAGAACCCGGCCTCGGTGGCGAGCGTGGTGTGGAACACGATCTGGAACAGCAGATCGCCGAGCTCCTCCTCGAGGTGCTCGTAGGCCGCCGGGTCCGCTTCTGGGCCGCCGTCGCCGACCGCTTCGAGCGCCTCGAGGACCTCGTAGGTCTCCTCGAGCAGGTGGCGGGTCAACGTGCGGTGCGTCTGCTCCGAATCCCACGGGCACTCGGCTCGAAGCGTGGCCACGAGCTGGACGAAGGCAGCCACCTCGCCGGCCACCGGCTGGGCCAGCTCGGGGACGTAGATCGAGGTGAGGTGGTCGGCCTCGAAGGACCGGTCGAGGTCGGCCCACGCCACGGTGATCACCGACTCGTCCGGCAGGCCCAGGCGCTGGAGCACCACCACCGGGGTGGTCGGGAACGGATCCACCGCGAGCTTGATGTCCGACAGCACCCGTTGGTTGTGGCAGTGGGCGACGAGCAGCGGTCCCCGCTCCCCAGCTGCTGCCACCTCGAAGCGGTGTCCGTCGATCAGGCGCACTCCCTCCTCGTAGGGGTCGATGCCGAGCCGAACCCAGGCGAGGTCGACGAACGACATGCCCGCCAGCACCTCGACCTCGGCCCGGCCACCTGCCGCGGCTTCGTCGAGGAGGTCGACCGTGCGCTCCAGGACGCGAGGCGACCCCGGAACGGCGTAGAGGACCTCATCGTGGCCGGCAGCCGCCGAGATCAGGTCCTCGACGATCCGGCGGTACACCTCGTCGAACGTGTCGGCTGATTCGTAGTGGTGGTCGAAGGTGGCTGCGCCGGCGACCAGGTGTGCCGACGGGTGGACCTCGGTCCGCAGGAACCGGGCCTCGGCTGGCACCCGTCCGATGGCCTCGAGCGTCCCGGCGGTGACCAGCGAGGGATCACCGGGGCCGAGGCCCACCACGACGATGCGGCCCAAGGGTCAGGATCCGGGCAGGGCGGGCACCGTGGTGGCGGCCGGGGCGCCCGCCGCTCGGGGCGGGACGACCGCTCCCTTGGCATCGCTCCACCGTCCGAAGACCGCGTTGACCTCGATGTCGGCCTTGCGGAGCAGCCGGGCGCGCTGCGCCGACACATCGAAGGTGGTCGGGTCGGTGGCTGGGGGCTGGGCGGGCACGGCCTGCTCGAGCTGCGGGAGCAACTCCTCGTACGTCTGGCCGTCGAGGCTGTCGACCCGGAACACCAGGTACACGGGCGCCGCTCCGTCTTGTGAGGTGTAGGGAACCGGACCGAGGATGTCGCCCACGGCGACCTTGGAGTAGTCCTGGCCGAACGCGGTCTTGGCATCGTCGAACCCCAGGCAGGCGACGAGGCCCTGCTCGGGAAACTCGGTGCCCTCGGCGACGAGCGACTTGGACACGGCGAGGAAGTCCTCGCCGCCGTCGACCCGGGCCCGCGCCGCCTTGGCCTCGTCCTCGGTCGTGGTCTGGATGGCGTTCAGGCACAGCGGCCGACCGGGCGCGGTCTGGTCGTAGAGCTCGCGCATCTTGGCATCGCGCTCGGCCTTCGTGAGCGGCTTCGCCTGCTTGTCCTCCTGGGCTGCCGCCCACCGCTGGAACGCCTCGGTGGTTGCCCGCTGATCGAGGTATCGGTTCACGTAGCCGGCCGGGAACTTCTTCAGCTCGGCCGCACCGCCGACGGAACTCTCCAGGTCCTTGCGGATCTTGTCCTTGTCCGCCTTGGTGGGCAGGGCGTCGTGACGAGCCAGTTCCTGGCGGATCACCTGGTTGTCGATCATCTCGCTCAGCACCTTCGCCGCTCCGGTGGTGCCCACGGTGTAGGAGCTGTCGCCCTTCATCTCGGCGAGGAGCCCGGACAGGGAGCCGTCCGCATCCTGGCCCTTCTCGATGCCGTACTCGTAGAAGCGCTTCGTGGCCTGGGTGGCCGTGACCACCTCGGCTTGGGAGATCTCGTCATCGCCGATGGTGGCCGCCGGGGCCTTGCCCACCACACCAGTCCCCCCGGAGCAGGCGGAGGCACCGATCACGAGCAGGGTGGCCAGCGCGGCGAGGCCGGCTCGGCGGGAGGATGTGCGACGCGGTTCCACGGGGACAGGATGCTACGCCCCGGCCCACCATCGGGAATCGGCGGCGCACCCGAGCCGGCCGGTACGGAGGCCGAACTCGACGCAGCCGCCGCCGGTTCGGACTAGAACCGGTTCTCATGTCGACCGAACCCGAGGCTCCTACCGCCAAGCTCGGCGGGCCGGCGGAGCTGGCCTCCGATCACATCACCACGTCCACCCGGGACCCCGAGGAGCTCGGTCGTCGCATCGAGGCGTGGCTGGCCGGGGTGCTCCCCGACGACGCCGACCCCCACGTGTCGGAGGTCGTGAGCCCCGAGGGCAACGGCATGTCCTCGGAGACCCTGCTCTTCACGGCGCGCTACGTCGTCGACGGCGAGAAGGTGGAACGGCGGTGCGTGGCCCGCATCGAGCCCGAGCTCGACAAGATCCCCGTCTTCCCCACCTACGACCTGGCCATGCAGTTCGACGTCATGTCGCTCGTGGCCGAGGCGACCGAGGTGCCGGTGCCCGAGACCCTCTGGTACGAGGCCGACGGCTCGATCATCGGGGCGCCGTTCTTCGTGATGGCACGAGTCGACGGCGACGTGCCCCGCGACGTCCTCCCCTACACGTTCGGCGACAACTGGGTCGACAGCGCCACGCCACATCAGCGGGCCCAGCTCCAGGCCTCCGCGGTGGAGGCACTGGCAGGCGTCCACCAGATCACCCCCGAGACCCACGACCTCTCCTCGCTCCAGTACGACCGGCCCGGCGCCACCGCGCTGGAGCGCCACCTCGCCGAGTGGGAGGCGTACCTCGAGTGGGTCGTGGGCGACAAGCGCTCGCCGCTGCTCGACGACTGCTTCACCTGGCTGCGCGCCAACCTGCCCACCGACGTCGGTCCCGACTGCCTCCACTGGGGGGATGCTCGCATCGGGAACATGATGTTCGTCGACTTCCAGGTCACCGCCGTCTTGGACTGGGAGATGGCCGGCGTGGCCCCGCCCGAGATCGACCTCGGCTGGATGGCCTACCTCCACCTCTTCTTCCAGGACATCTCGTCGTCGCTGGGCCTACCTGGCCTGGCGGACTTCATGCAGGCGAAGGACCTCGCGGTGACCTACGAGGCCACCACGGGCCGCGCACCCGGTGACCTGCGCTGGCACGTCGCCTACGCCGCCATGCGCCACGGCGTGATCATGCGCCGGGTCACCGAGCGGGCCGTCCTGTTCGGCGAAGCCGTCGAGCCCGAGGACCTCGACGACATGATCATCCACCGAGACACGCTCTGCGGCATGCTCGACGGCACGTACTGGGCCAAGGTCGGGCTCTAGCCCGCAGCGGAGGCAAGCCGGTCCCCACGCACGACCTGCGTGCGCCACCGCGTCGCGTCCGTGGTTACCCGGCGACGGACCCATCGAGGCGCCGACTCCGCAAGCCTCCAGATCGCGATGCCCACCAGGATCGTGGCGGGATAGGCCACCGCCATCGGCAGGCGCGGGTGGAGCTCCGGCCACACCTGGAAGTGCGAGATCAAGATCCACATGCTCGCAGCGGCCAACGAAGACGCCGCCGGAACGAGGCGGCGGGGAAAGGCGATCGTGCGAGCCCACGTCAACAGCGCGAGGCCCGCGACGATGAAGCCCTCCCGCACCGGTTGATCGAAGAAGCCGAAGATGGCTGCGGCAGCCAGGAGGCAGGTCAGGAGCTTCTGACCCGCACCGTTCGACCGTTGGACCAACCAGCCCAGGACGAACAACCAGGCCACGCCGTGGGTGCGGAACCGCAAGTTGAGCGGATCGTCGAGCCCGGCGAACGAGACGCCCCGGATCGCCAGGGCTGCGGCCAACACGGCCAGCGGGAACGCGTAGGGCAGGCGGCGGTCGAGGCGACGGACCCCCGGAACGGCCAGCAGCGCCGTGGCCACGAGGCACAGCTGCACGAACGCCTCGATGAACCAGAAGTGCCAGGCCCCGTTCTCGTGGCCGCGCGGCCCGAGGTAGTTGTTGACCAACCCGAGGGTGGTCCAGCCGTAGCCCCGACCGAGGGCAAACATCGTCGTCGCCCACAGCACCGTGGGTACAGCCACCCGGCCGACGGTGCGCAGGGAGGCCTGCACCCGCTGCGCGGTCGCGGGGAGTCCGAGCTGGAAGCGGCTGAGGTTGTACCCGGCCACGGCGAGGAGCAGGTGGGCGCCACCGGGGAAGAAGGCCAGGTGCATGTGGGTGGCGACGACGGTGCAGATGCCGACCGCTCGCAGGAGCACGGTCGTGTCGAGACGACCGCGCGGCCGCGAGGGCGACCACGCATCGAGCTCGGACATCGGTCGGTGCTGCCAGTCGTCGGGCACCACGCCGACCACCTGCTCGATCCGCATCGAAGCCTCGATGTAGCTGAGCGAATCACCGCCGGCGGACACGAACGTGTCGTCGGGGGCCAGCGTGGCTCGGCCCAAGATCCCGGCCAGGACCGCCGAGACCGGTCGAGCATCGAGCGCCCTCGCGACGTCTGCGCACACGAGCTCGCCCTCCGCCGCCGCAGCGGAGGCGCGAAGCGCGGCATCGTCGACCTTGCCCGCCGCGGTCCGGGGGATCGCATCGACCAGCACGGTGGTGCCGCTCATCGGCAGCCCGCACACGTCGTGCACCAGCGCGGCGACCGCGGCCCGATCCTGGCCAGGGGCAGCCACCACAAGGCGTTGGTCGTCGCCCGTTGCCACCACCGGACCCAGGGCGGCGCGCAGCCGGGACTCCAGGACGTCCAGGTCGATGCGCAAGCCGTACGGCTTGATGAAGCGGCTGGTCCGTCCCACCACCTCGAACACGCCGTGGTCTGCGTCGAATCGGCCCAGGTCCCCAGTGCGAAGCTCATCGAGGACCGGGCCCGCCGCCAGGTCCTCCGGCATGGTGGCGTAGCCCATCATCACGTTCGGGCCGCGGTAGACCAGCTCGCCGACCCCGTCGGTGCGGTCGGCGTGCGGTTCGACGCGCAGGGTCCCGCCTGGGATCGCGATCCCGACCGCCGCGGGGCACGAGGCAGCGAGATCGGGAGGTAGGTACGCCATACGCGCCGTGGCCTCGGTCTGGCCGTACATGACCACGAACTCGGCGTCGTTGGCTGCCGCACGGGCGCGCCACCGCTGCTGTGCAGCGAGGTCCATGCGCCCGCCGGCCTGCGTGAGCAGCCGCACCGACGGACCGAGCGCGGCATCGGGCTCGGCGGCCTCGAGCAGATCGAAGGTGTGCGGCACCCCGGCGATCGAGGTGACCCCGTGGTCCCGTACCGCCGATGCGAAGCAGGGGTCGACGACCGAGGCGGTGGTGGCGACGACGCGAGCGCCCGCAGCCAGGTGCGCATGCAGGACGGACAGGCCGTAGCAGTAGTGGAGGGGCAGGGAGGTGATGCCGCAGTCGTCGGCGGTGAGCCGCAGGACGTCGATGATCGCCTCGGCGTTCGAGACCAGGTTTCGGTGCGACAGGCGCACCAGCTTGGGAGAACCGGTGGACCCCGAGGTGCTCATCAACATCGCCAGGTCGGGGTGCGGCTCGGCCTGCCGATGCCGCCCCGGGCGCCGCTCCACCTCGACGCCATGAGCGGTGGCCGTGATGACCGCGTCGGGGTCCCATGCGTCCACGAGGGGGCCGACGCAGTCTCCCGCCAAGAGCGGGACGTGCCCGGCGTGCAGCAGCGCCAGGTAGGTCGCGATCCACTCGATTCCGGCGGGCCCCGTTAGCACGACGACGCTCCGCGGGGACAGGTCGAGGCCGCCCCCGCGTGCCATCACCTCGGCACGGAGCTCGCCGTAGCGCAAGGTGCGATCTCCTGCCACCACAGCCGGCCGGTCGTCGGCACCCCGACCGAGGAGGGCGGCAGCGACGCCTGAAGGCGCAGAGGTGAGCACGCCCGGATAATAGGCACCCCTAACAATGAGGGGCAAGCAACCCGCGTCCACCGTGGGGTGCGTCGGTGGTCGGAACGGGTGGGGTCACTCGGCAGGTGGGAGGAGGTTGCGCAGGAGGTCGACAAGGGTGCCGGCGAGGTCGGGGGTCTTGGGGATCGGGAGCAGCAGCTGCTCGAGGTTCTCCTTGTAGACCGCGCCGCGGAACAGGCGCTGAAGGCGGACCTGCTGGCTCGTCTTGAGCACGAGCGGCGAGACCCGGGCGGTCCATGCCGGTCCTCCGAACGCCGGGCCCTTGGTGACGTTGATCTCCCGCACGCCGAGGCGATGGGCCTCGGCGCGGAGGCGGGCGACGTCGAGCAGGCGGCAGGCCTCGTCGGGCACGGGGCCGAAGCGGTCCTCCCACTCCGTGCGGATGTCATCGACCTGGGCCTCGGTGGTGACCTCGGCGAGGCGGCGGTAGGCCTCCAACCGCAGCTCCTCCTTGGGGACGTAGTCCGGGGAGAGGTTGGCGTCGAGGGGCAGGTCGAGCTTGATCTCGGCCGGCTCGCGGACCGGCTCGCCCTTCAGCTCCTGCACGGCCTCGTGGACCATCGACACGTAGAGGTCGTAGCCGACCGCCGAGATGTGGCCGCTCTGGCCCGTACCGAGCAGCGTGCCCGCGCCGCGGATCTCGAGGTCGCGCATGGCGATGCGGAAGCCCGAGCCCAGCTCCGTCGCCTCGCCGATGGTCTTGAGCCGCTCGTAGGCGTCCTCGCTCAGCGACACGTCCCGCGGGTGGAACAGGTACGCGTAGGCCCGCTGACCCGAGCGGCCGACGCGCCCGCGCAGCTGGTGGAGCTGGCCGAGGCCCAGGCGATCGGCCCGGTCCACGACGAGCGTGTTCACGGTCGGCATGTCGATGCCCGACTCGATGATGGTGGTGCACACCAGGACGTCGAACTCGCCCTCCCAGAAGTCGAGCACCACCTTCTCCAGCGTGCCCTCGTCCATCTGCCCGTGGGCGACGGCGACGCGCGCCTCGGGCACGAGTTCACGGATCCCTCGGGCGCAGTCCTCGATGTCGCGCACCCGGTTGTGCACGAAGAAGACCTGGCCCTCGCGCAGCAGCTCGCGTCGAATGGCCTCGGCCACTGCCCGGTCGTCGTACTCGCCGACGTAG
Source organism: Acidimicrobiales bacterium (assembly GCA_046594195.1). Taxonomy (GTDB): domain Bacteria; phylum Actinomycetota; class Acidimicrobiia; order Acidimicrobiales; family Iamiaceae; genus Aquihabitans. The sequence goes on from JBKJPY010000090.1 coordinate 52,701, forward strand.
GTGAGGATCGGCTGGCGTTCGGCCGGCGGCGTGTTGAGCAGGGTGAGGTCCCGGATGCCGGTCAACGAGAGCTCGAGCGTGCGGGGGATCGGCGTGGCCGAGAGCGTCAGCACGTCCACGTCGTTGGTGAACTGCTTGATCTGCTCCTTGTGGGTGACGCCGAAGCGCTGCTCCTCATCGACCACGAGGAGGCCGAGGTCCTTGTACTCGATGTCCTCCGATAGGAGCCGGTGGGTACCGATCACGAGGTCCACCTCGCCCGAGCGGACCCCCTCGGCCACCGCCTTGGCCTGGCTGGAGGTCAAGAACCGAGACAGCACCTCGACGCGCACGGGGAAGGCGGCGAAGCGCTCGCTGAACGTCTGGAAGTGCTGGGTGGCGAGCAGCGTGGTGGGCACGAGGACCGCCACCTGCTTGCCGTCCTGGATCGCCTTGAACGCGGCCCGGACCGCGACCTCGGTCTTGCCGAAGCCGACGTCGCCGCACACCAGTCGGTCCATGGGCGTCTCCGCCTCCATGTCCGCCTTGACCTCGTCGATCGCCTTCTGCTGATCCGGCGTCTCCCGGTACGGGAAGGCGTCCTCCAGCTCGCGCTGCCACGGGGTGTCCTCGGGGAACGAGTGGCCTGGCGCGTGGAGGCGCTTCTGGTAGAGGACCACCAGTTCCTGGGCCACCGCTTGGACCTCGCTCTTGACCCGCGCCTTGGTCTTGGTCCAGTCGCCGCCGCCGAGCTTGGACAGCGCCGGGCTGTCGCCGCCGGTGTAGTGGCGAACGGCATCGATCTGGTCCGACGGGACGTAGAGCTTGTCGTCGCCCTTGTACTCGAGCAGGAGGTAGTCCCGGTCGACGCCGCCGATGGCGCGCTTCACCATGCCGCCGTAGCGGCCGACGCCGTGCTGGTGGTGCACGACGTAGTCGCCGGGCTTGAGGTCGTCGAAGAACCCGGCGGTGTCGCGCTTGCGCGGCCGTGGCGCGCGGTGCGCTCGGCGTCGACCGGTGAGGTCGGCCTCGGCCAGGACCGCCAGCTTCACGCCCGTGAGGATCACGCCCCGGTCGAGCGCACCGACCTCCACGTCGAGCGCCAGCCCCTGGTCGCGCAGCAGGGCACCCATGCGCTCGGCCGAACCCTCCCCATCGGCCGCCACCACGATGCGGTACCCGTCGTCGAGCAGTTGCCGGAGCTGGTTGACCAGGCCCTCGCCCCCACCGACCACTGGGTTCCAGCCCATGGCCGCCACCGTGGCGACGTCGGGTCCGTCGGGCGTGACGGTCACCGACCAGACCGGCACGTCGACGCTCCCGAACAGCCCCCCGAACTCGGCGTGGAGCTGGGGGAAGACTCGACCCTCGCCCACCTCCCAGGTGCGGGCGAGCGCGGACGCCAGATCGGCCTCCTCCGCGAGGAGGTCAGCGGCACGGTCGCGCATGCGGCGGGGCTCGACCACGAGGACCAGCGCCTCCGGCGGCAGGAGATCGACGATGGTCCGGTGGTCGTCGGTGAGCCAGGGCAGCCAGCTCTCCATGCCGTCGAACAGCTGGCCCTCGGCCAAGCGCTCCCACTGCTCGCGCCCCCAGGGCTCGGTGGCGACCAACGCCTCGGCTCGCGCGCGCACGTCATCGGTGGGCAGCAGCTCGCGGCACGGGAACACGTCGACGCATTCCAGGTCCTCGGTGGAGCGCTGGTCGCTGACCGAGAACGAGGTGAGCCGGTCGACCTCATCGCCCCAGAGGTCGATGCGAACGGGACCCTCGGCGGTGGAGCCGAAGACATCGACGATGGAGCCGCGCACCGCGAACTCGCCGCGGTGCTCGACCTGGCCCTCTCGGCGGTACCCGTGCTCCCCAAGCCACGTGACGAGCGCGGCCTGGTCGCGCTGCTCGCCCGGCCGGACGACGAGCGGTTCGGTCTCGTCGACGTGGGGGCCGAGGCGCTGGACCAGCGCACGAACCGGGGCGACTACGACCCGGGGCGTGGTCGCCGCGCCAGATCGCAGGCGCCAGATCGCTCGCATGCGGCGACCCATCGTCTCGATGTTGGGGCTGACGCGCTCGAACGGGAGCGTCTCCCATGCGGGGAACAGCTCCGCAGCGTCGGGACCCAGGAAGGTGCCGAGGTCGTGGACCAGGCGCTCGGCCTCGGCGGTCGTGGGGACGGCCACGAGGATCGGTCGGCGGCTCCCCACCGTGGCCAGGCCGGCGATGGTCAGCGGCCGGGCCGGTTCGGGGACCGCGAGCACCGCAGCCGAGCGGCCCAGCACCCTGGTAAGCGCAGGCTCGTCGCGCAACAGCGCTGGCAGGTCGGTCAACGCCATGGGAGGAGGGTCCTTGCGGGAGGGGGACGCGCGCTGGCGAGCCCCCGATGCGTGGGCACCAGGGGTCGCGAAGCCCGGCCACGCTACCGACCTCCCGACGCTCTCCCCCACCCCGAAGGCACCGCCGCGGAAGAAAACCGGTGCAGACTGGAGCACAACGAATCGATAGGAGCGGGCATGGGACGTTGGGCACGATCGAAGCAACTGGCAGGGGCCTCTTGGGCGCTGCTTCGACAGGACAAGGAGCTGCTGGCGCTGCCGCTCATCTCGGGCGTCGCGTCGCTGATCATCGGGGCGACGTTCCTCTACCCGCTCTACCTCAGCGCCAACACCACGAACGCCGCCGGTTCCACCGAACTGCAGATGAAGCCGATCGGCTACGTCGTGCTGTTCCTCATGTACCTGGCCCTCGCCTACGTGGCGATCTTCTTCAAGACCGCGCTGCTGTGCGGCGCAGACGAGCGCATGCAGGGCGGGGAACCGACCTTGGGATCAGCCCTCTCGGGCGCCCTGAGCCGGGCCGGCAAGATCCTCCCCTGGGCGATCGTCACCGCCACGGTGTCGGTGATCCTGCGCTCGCTCGAGGAGCGGGCGGGAATCCTCGGTCGCATCGTGATCGGGCTCGTCGGCATGGCCTGGGCGGTCGTGACGTTCCTCGTCTTGCCCATCGTCGTGTTCGAGAACGTCGGCATCGGCACCGCCATCAAGCGCTCGGCCGAGATGCTCAAGCGGACCTGGGGCGAGAACCTCATCGTCAACCTCGGCATCGGCCTCATCGCCATGGTGCTCACGCTGCCAGCCATCGCCGTGGTGATCGGCGCCGCCTTCACCGGCTCGGCCCCCGTCATCGTGGCCGCCATCCTCGTGGCTGCCGTGTGGATCATCGCCGTGAGCTGCTGGTCGTCCGCCATGACGGCCGTCTTCCAGCTCGCCTTGTACCGCTACGCCACGCAGGCCCCGCTCCCGTCCGAGTTCGCCCAGGTGAACCTGGCCGACGCCTTCGGCCCCAAGAAGTCCGCCACGAGCCGCTTCGGCTTCGGCGGCTGACCGCCCCGCCGGGCTCGCTACGAGCGGGCGTTGAAGCGGGTCTGGGCGGCCTCGGCGCCTTCGGCGAGGATCCCCTCGACGGCATCGGCGGCTTCCGCCATGGCCACGTCGAGCTCCACCTTCTCGGCCTTGCCCGGCCGGCGCAGCACGTGGTCGACGCCCTCTTGGCGGCCGGGTGGCTTGCCGATGCCGATGCGGACCCGGACGAAGTCCTCGGTCTTCAGGTGCGCCTTGATGGACTTCAGGCCGTTGTTGCCCGCGAGGCCGCCACCGATCTTGACCTTGAGCTTGCCGGGGGGCAGGTCCATCTCGTCGTGAACGACGACGAGGCGGTGGAGGTCGTCGATGCCGTGGCGTTCGAGCAGCAGCCGGCAGGCGTTGCCGGACTCGTTGTAGAAGGTCTGCGGAAACGCCAGCACCACCCGGGCGGCGCCGATGCGGACCTCGGCCACCAGGGCGCGCTCCTTCGACGCCTTCAGGCGGCCGCCGTGGCGGTCGGCCAGCAGGGCGATGACGTCGGCGCCCACGTTGTGGCGCGTGTGCTCGTACTCGGCCCCGGGGTTGCCGAGGCCGAGCACCAACAGATCTGCAGGGGTCCCTCGCCGTTCCGGCGAGCGTCGGAACGCCACGGCGTCACACCCCGACGGGGCGTCAGCCCTCGCCGTCGCCCTCGGAGCCACCCTCGGCGGCGGGAGCAGCCTCGCCGCCCTCACCCTCGGTGCCTTCGGTGGCCTCGGGGATCTGCTCCTGCGCAGCCTGGGTTCCGGTGACCACCGTGTCCCCGCCGTCGACGTCGGTGGTGACGCCCTTCGGCAAGACGATGTCGGCCACGTGGATCGAGCCGTTGATCGCCAGCTCGGAGATGTCGACCCTGAGCTCGTTGGGGATGTCGGCCGGCTTGGCGTTGATCGACAGCGTGTAGAGCAGGTGATCGACGGTGCCGCCCTCGGACAACACGGCCTTGGCCTCGCCCTCGAGCACGATCGGCACCTCGACGGTGATCTCGGCGTCGGCGCTGACCCGCAGGAAGTCGATGTGCACGACGTTGCCCTTGATGGGGTGGCGCTGCAGTTCCTTGACCACGGTGAGCGACACGTCGCCGTCGACGTCGAGGTCGATCAGGGCGTTGAGCCCGGCCTCGGTGGTGAGCGCCTCACGGAGGGGGCGCCACTCGACGGTGACGGGGATCGGGTCGGCATCGAGGCCGTACACGACACCGGGGACGTTGCCCTCGGCACGAATCCGCTTGGACGGGCCACTGCCCAGTTCTCGGCCGGTGGTGGCCTTCAGGTTGATCTCAGCCATCGGTAGCTCCCTACTTCAGAGATCGCGCCGGAGCGCTTTCGGTTGGATTGACGGTTGGCAACCCTAGGTTCTGGGCCGGTGACAGGCCCATTCGGCGCCTGGGGCCACCGGCGGCTTTACCTTCCCTGAAGACAACTCGCCGGGCCCTCATCGACGGCTCTGCGGGAGTTCACAGGAACCGGGCACAAGGTGGAGCACATGGAAGCCACCCCCACCCCCCGACCCCCGGCTCCGACCGCTCCAGGCCGCCGCCGGAAGCGGCCCCACCCCGCGCAACACGCCCGCAAGACCGCAGCGGTGGTCAGCGTCGGATCGTTCCTGGCCCTCACCGGTGCGTTCGCCGTGAAGGCCGCGGTCGTCGACGCACCCGCTGCGAGTGTCACCACGGGCACGACCGGCAGCGCCGTCGTGACCACCGACGTCGGCGGGGCCGTGGTGGTCGGCTCCCGCAGCAGCGGCGAGCTCTCCACCGACGATTGGAGCGCCACGGCGTCCGACCCCGGCACCGTGACCGGCCAGAGCCCATCCACCAACTCGACCCCGGCCACCACTCAGAGCCATGGCAGCTGAACGGTCGCTGCGGGCGATGGGCACCTCGGTGCACCTGGTCGTCCACGGTGACCCGGCCCTGCTCGACCTTGCCGAGGATGAGATCGTCCGGCTCGAACAGCTCTGGAGCCGCTTCCTCCCGAGGAGCGAGGTGTCGGAGCTCAACCGCAGCGCCGGGACCTGGGTGGCCGTGTCTCCCGAGACCGTCGACCTCTTGGACCGGGCCGTCTTGGCCCACACCGTCACCGGCGGCCGCTTCGATCCGACCGTCCTGGGCGATGTCGTCCGCGCCGGCTACGACCGCTCCTTCGAGCACCTGGCCGACCTCCACCGCAGCGTCGCACCCACGAGTTCCCTCCACACCGGCGTCAGCGGCATCGAGATCGATGCCGCTGGCGGCCGGGTCCGCCTGCCCGCCGATGTCGGGTTCGATCCCGGGGGCTTGGGCAAGGGCCTCGCCGCCGACCTCGTGGCCGCCCGGATCGACGCAGAGGGCGCGGTCGGGGTCCTGATCAACCTCGGTGGCGACCTGCGAGCGGTGGGCTGCGGCCCCGATGGCGATGACTGGACGGTGGACCTCGACCCGGCCGCCACGGGCCATCCCCACGCCCGGGTCGTGCTCGACCACGGGGCCATCGCCACGTCCACGGTGCTGCGGCGCCGCTGGGTGATCGGGGCGACCGAACACCACCACCTGATCGACCCCGCGACCGGCTCACCCACCGACAGCGATGTCGTCGCCGCCACCGTGATCGCGGCTCGCGGCTGGCAGGCCGAGGCGCTGGCCAAGGCCGCGATCGTCTCCGGCCTCGCCGACGGCGCCGAACTGATCGCCGCAATCGGAGCCCACGGCCTCCTCGTCGACCGCCACGGGGGGCTGCACCCCACCCCGGGGTTCGAGCGCTTCCTCATCTCATCTCAGGAGGTCCCGTCATGACCTGGTGGTACATCAATCGAGCCGCCGGGCTCGTGGCCTGGGCGCTGCTCGGCGCCTCGATCGTGGTCGGCCTGCTCCTCTCGTCCAAGGCCCTCGGCAAGAAGGTCCGCCCGAACTGGATCCAGGACTTCCACCGCGGGCTGTCCGGCCTGGCCGTGGCCTTCGTGGGCGTGCACGTCGCCGGCGCGATCGGCGACAACTACATCCACTTCGGCGCCGCGGATGTCCTCGTCCCCTTCGCCTCCGGATGGCGGCCGATCGCCACTGCCTGGGGTGTGGTGTCCGCCTACCTGCTCATCGCCGTCGAGCTCTCCTCCCTGCTGCGCAAGCACATCCCGAAGTTGGCGTGGCGCAAGATCCACTTCCTCAGCTTCCCGCTGTTCCTGACCGCCACGGCCCACGGCATCACCGCCGGGACCGAGGCCGGCACGACCGCCGGCATCGCCGTCGCCGCGCTGGTCACCGCAGCCATCGCCGGGCTCACCGCCCTCCGGGTGATGAGCGAGCTCGACAAGGCCAAGCAGCCCCCGGCCTCCCGCCAGCCGGTTCCGCGACCCGAGCCGACCGGCTCGAGGTTCTGACTACTTCTGGTTCTCGCCGCCGAAGATCTCGCTGACGGACTCGTCCCCGAACACGGCCGAAATGGCGTTGGCCACCAGCGGGGCGATGGAGAGGACCTCGATCTTGTCGATGCGCTTCTCCGAAGGGAGGGGCAGCGTGTTGGTGATCACGACCTTCTCGATGACCGAGTTCTTCAGCCGCTCGGTGGCCGGGTCCGACAGCACCCCGTGGGTGGCCATGGCCCACACCTCCGTGGCGCCCTGCTCCTTGAGCAGCTCTGCCGCGGCGACGATGGTGCCGGCGGTGTCGATCATGTCGTCGAGCAGGATGCAGCGCTTGCCGGACACGTGGCCGATGACGTTGGACGCCTCGACCACGTTGGCTACTCCCTTGGGGCGGATCTTGTTGACGAACGCGAGGTCGGCGCCGAGGTGGTTCGCAAACCGCTTGGCCGCCTTCACCCCACCGGCGTCGGGCGACACGATGACGAGTTCCTCCACGTTGCCCGCCGTCTTGCAGCACTCGATGAGGATGGGCAGGGCGGTCAGGTGGTCGACCGGGACGTCGAAGAAGCCTTGGATCTGGCCGCTGTGCAGGTCGACCGACACGACGCGGTCAGCTCCCGCGGCGACGAGCATGTCGGCCACCAGTTTGGCGGTGATGGGCTCACGACCCTCGGCCTTGCGGTCCTGGCGGGCATACCCGTAATAGGGCGCGACCGCCGTGATGCGCTTCGCGGACGCACGCTTGGCGGCGTCGATCATGATCAGCTGCTGCATCAGCGAGTCGCTGACCTGCGGGCCGGCATGGGTCTGGATGATGAAGACGTCGGAGCCGCGGATGGACTCGCCGTAGCGACAGTGCATCTCGCCGTTGGCGAACTGCCGGAGGTTGGGCTCACCGAGTTCCACGCCCAGATGGTCCGCGATCTCCTGGGCGAGCTCCGGGTGGGCGTCGCCCGCGTAGAGCTCAAGCCTCTTCTTGGTGACAGCTTCCAAGGTCTTCCTCGTGCTCAACCGGGTGCCTTTCGCTGGGGCCCCGATGGCTCAGGCGTCGTCGGGTCCGCCCGCAGCATAGAACGGCCCGGTGATCGTCCCGTCCGGGACTTGCGCACCCGGGGCCAGCACCGCGAACGGGCCGACCACGGCGCCCGCGCCGATCTCCGCATCGCGCCCGTTGGACTGCTCGACCACGCAACCCGCACCGACGACGCAGTCGACGAGCCGGGTGTTCGGGCCGATCTCCGCGCCGGCGCCGATCACCGTGCTGCCCTGGAGGATGGTGCCCGGGAACAGCGTCACGTCCGGGCCGAGCTTCACCGTGCTGTCGAGGTAGGTGTTGGCTGGGTCCACCAAGGTCACCCCGGCCCGCAGCCAGGATTCGTTGGTCCGACGCCGCAGTTCGGCCTCGGCACTGGCCAGCTGCTCGCGATCGTTGATGCCCTCGCCCTCGGCGGCGTCGGCCACCTGCACGGCGGCCACCCGGTACCCCGCGTCGCGGAGCACGGCGACCACATCGGTCAGGTAGTACTCGCCCTGCGCGTTCTCCGGGGTGATGCGACGCAGCGCAGGCGCCAGCAGCGACTGGCGGAAGCAGTAGACCGCCGTGTTGATCTCACGGATCTCGGCTTCCTCGGGCGATGCGTCGGCGGCTTCCACGATCTTGGTCACCTGGTCGTCCTTGCCGCGGATCACGCGGCCCAGGCGTCCCGGATCCTCGACCACCGCGGTGAGCACCGTGCACGCCGCATCGGTCTCGCGGTGGACCCGGACCAGCTCGGCGAGGCTGGCCGGGCGCAGCAGCGGCATGTCGCCGGGCAGCACGAGCACGTCGTGGTCGTCGGCGTCGGGGCCGTCGTCCTCGGGCAGGCCGGTGAGGCCGACGCTGGCGGCATCGCCCGTGCCCAGTTGCTGGTGCTGCTCGACGAACGTGAGGTGCAGGTCGGGCTCCTCCGCCTGGAGCTTCTTGGTGACGCGCTCGGCACCGTGGCCGACCACGACCACCACCTGCCCAGTGCGGCAGTCCGCCAGCGAGTCGAGCATGTATTGGAGCATCGTCCGCCCGGCCAGCAGGTGCAGCGGCTTCGGACGAGACGACTTCATCCTGGTGCCCTCACCGGCAGCGAGGACGATGGCGGACAGGCTGCGCTCGGACATGGGTCCGGTCTAGCGGATGAGGGGGCCAGCGGGAACCCGTTCTCGGCCTCGGTGCGGTGCGGTACGTTTCGGCCCACGACCGACGCCATGGGGGCAGCACATGTGGATCGAGGTGGACTCGAACAAGCAGGGCATCAAATCGTGGGTGGCCAGCGAGCACATCGAGCGGTGCGACGTGAACGAGACGCTCGAGCCGCCCTACGCCGCCCTCACGCTGCGCTCGGGGATGATCTGCTACATCAGCGACGACCGCTCGATGAAGAAGCTCCAGCGCGTTATGGGCGTCGACCTCCCCCGAGCCGGCGGCCTCTGACCGTCGCAGGCTCCTTCGGGGCCGATGTGGGTACCAGCGTCGGTGAAAACCTCTGCTGGCGCGCCCGAATCCCCAGATCTGCTCGATCGCACCATGTCGATCGCCGAACGGGTCGTCTACGCCGCCATCGCCCTCCTCCTGCTCACCGGGGCCTTGGTCGCGCTCGGCGCGATCGCGTACGACCTGGCGACCAGCCTCGAGGGAGGGGCGCTGTCGGCGGTGGAGGCGACGCTGTCGGGGCTGCTGCTCGTCTTCATCCTCATCGAGTTGCTCGGCGCCGTACGGGCCACGATCGTCGAGCAGAAGCTGGTCGCCGAACCGTTCCTCGTCGTCGGGATGATCGCGGCGATCAAGGGCATCCTCGTGGGCTCGCTCGAGGCCGGCGCCAAGGAGGGCGAGGCGCTCGAGGACGCTGTCATGGAGGTCGTCGGGCTCGGCTTCGTGGTCCTGTTCCTCGCCCTGGCCGCCTTCTTGGTGCGGCGCAAGGAGCGGGAGCCGACCGAACGCGACGATTGAACGAACGAGCTCATCGACCGCTCGGGGGGTGAAAGCTCAGCATTGCAGCGGCAAGGGCTCGGGGGGCAGGGCTCGAACCTGCGACAGCCGACTCCAAAGGTCGGTGTTCTACCAACTGAACTACCCCCGATCGGGCGAGCGCCACGATAGGGGACGCACCCGGGCACGCTCGTTCCCGTTGCCACCCAGCCGCAGGCACCGGCCACTCGTGGTGACGCGGCACGACCGCCCGGCGAGGGCGGTCGTGCGAAGGTCTTCCGATGGCACCGCTCGGTCGAACCGAGCAGCCGCTGGCTACTTGCCGGCGGCTCGACGCTGCCAGCGTGTCCGCTTCAGCATCTTCTTGTGCTTCTTCTTGCGCATGCGCTTACGGCGCTTCTTGATCAATGAACCCATGGTGAGGCCAACCTAGAGGGGCGCCTGTGGTGTCGCCAAACCCAGCTCGGAAAGCGTGCGCACGACCCGGCCGGCATCGGGGAACGCGCCCTCGACGAACCACGTGCTGCCCGAACCGGCCAGCACGGGAACGGCCCCGGTCGCCGCGGCCAGATCGTCACGCCAGATCGCCAGGTCCGGGGCGACGACCAGCGCGGCGGTCTCGAGGTCGTTGGGCCCGTCGGCTCGAGGGCCGACGAGCTCGTCCCAGGCGCGGTACACCGCCGGGGTCGAGCACCCGAAGGGTGGCGTGACCAGGGTGAAGGTCCGGTCGACGTGGGGCAGTGGCTCGAGCACCTCGCCGATGCCGGTCACCCGGGCCCGCCCGCCCCGCACGCAGAACGGCACGTCGGCTCCGAGCGTGGCCGCCCGCTCGGGATCGTCGATCCCGGCCCAGCGCAGGACGGCGGCGGCATCGGCCGAGCCCCCGCCCAGCCCTGCTCCCGCCGGAATCCGCTTGGTCAACGTCACGTGGGCGGTACGCCCCGCGAGGCGCAGGGCCCGGCACACGAGGTTGTCATCGTCCGCGGGCACGGCCAGGCCGGTGGCACCGACGACCTCAAGGCCGTCGCCCTCGGCGAACCGGAGCTCGTCCACCAGGTCGATCGACACCATCTCGGCGTCGATCAGGTGGTACCCGTCGGGCCGGACCCCCGTGATGCGCAGCGAGACGGTGAGCTTGGCCGGGGCGAGGACGACGTCAACGGACACAGCCGGCAGGTTACGACGGTCCGCTCGACCCGACGGCCGGGTGGACCGCCTGGGTCAGGCGGCCCCAGTCCTGCACCGACAGGCGTTCGGGGCGGTCTTGCGGATCGATGCCGGCCAGCTCGAACTGCTCGGGGGTGACGAGGCCCGCGAGCGAACGCCGCAGCATCTTGCGGCGCTGGTTGAACGCCCGCTCCACCAGCGCGACGAGCTGGTCCGGATCGGCGTCGGTGGCCGGCTCGGTCCGCCGCACGATCTCGACCAGCGCCGAATCGACCCGGGGCCGGGGCAGGAAGACGTCGGGGCCGACCTTGCCCACCAGCCGGCTGGTCGCCCGCAGCGCGACCTTCACCGACGGAATGCCGTAGGCCCCCGAGCCCGGCTCGGCGACGAGCCGCTCCCCCGCCTCGAGCTGCACCATGACCAGCATCCGCTCGATCGCCGGGACGTCGCGCAGCAGGTCCAGCACCAGCGGCGTGGCCACGTTGTATGGGAGGTTGGCCACCAGGACCCAGGCGGGGTGCGCAGCCAGCAGATCGTGCCAGTCGAGCGCCATGGCGTCACCGGCGATGACGGAGACGTCGAGGCCCTCGACGACCTCCTCGAGGATCGGCCGCAGGTGCCGGTCGATCTCGATCGCAGTGACCGGGGCACCCGTCTCGGCGAGCGCCAGCGTCAACGAGCCCAGCCCGGCGCCGACCTCGACCACCGGCGTATCCGGGCCGACGCCGGCCAGCCGGGCGATGCGACGCACCGTGTTGGGGTCCACGACGAAGTTCTGACCGAGCGCCCGGCTCGGCCCGAGGTCGTGAGACTCCAGCAGGGCGTTGAGCTGCGTCCGCGTGTGGGTCACAACGTGTTCGGGTTCGGCAGCTGGTAGAGGCGGGACGCGACGTCCCAGCTCGAGGCCGCGACCTCGGCGATGGTCCGGCCCTGAACGGCCGCCACGGCCTCGCCTACCAGCGGCACAAGGGCAGGCCGGTTGGGCTGGCCCCGGAACGGGACGGGGGCGAGGTACGGCGTGTCGGTTTCGACCAGCAGCCGATCGGGCGGGCAGATCGCGACGGCGTCGCGCACGTCCTGGGCCGACTTGAAGGTGACGATCCCGCTGATGGACAGGTGGGCCCCGAGGTCGAGGCAGCGCTTGGCCTCCTCGGGCCCGCCGGTGAAGCAGTGGAAGACGGTCCGGGCCGGGACGCCCTCGGCGGCCAAGACGTCGAACGTGTCCGCCCAGGCCGTGCGGCTGTGGATCACGAGCGCCAGGCCGTGGGCCTCGGCGAGGGCGATCTGGGCGGCGAACACCTCCCGCTGCGCATCCCGGGGCGAGTGGTCGTAGTGGAAGTCGAGCCCGCACTCCCCCACGGCGACGACGGCCGGGTCGGACAGCAGCGCTTCGAGTCCGTCGATCCCGTGCTCGGCCTCGTGCGGGTGGACGCCTGCGGTGGCGAACACCCCGTCGTGCGCTCGTGCCACCTCGATCGCCGCTTGGGAGTCCGCCACGTCGCAGCCGACGGTGACGAAGCGCTCCACCCCTGCGTCGCGAGCGGTGGCGATCGCATGGGTCACGGCAGCCGCGTCAGCGTCGCGGAAGTGCAGGTGGCAGTGGTTGTCCGTCCAGCGGATCGGGTGCGCCTCCGCCACGTTCCCAGTCACGACGCCGGCTTGAACCGGGGAAAGAGCGGGTCGCCCTTCTGGACGGGCAGCCCGCCCGGGTACCCGCCCCAGGTCGCCGCCTCGGGGAGGCGCTGGTCTGCGGGCGAACCGCTGAGCCCGATGCGGTCCCACGCCGTCTGGGTGGCTCGGGTGAGGGCCGGACTCGCCAGGATGCACACCAAGCGCAGGACCTCGAGGGCGTCGCCCAGCACGCCGTCGACCTCGGGGCCCGGGTCCGCCTTCCACGGCTCGGCCTGCTCGAGCAACGAGTTGGCCTCTCGGATGAGCCGCCACGTGGCGTCGAGCGCCACCGAGGGCTGGATCGCCGCCCATGCCGCCGCGGTGTCGCGGTAGGCCTCGACGGCGATGCCGGCGAGGGGGCTGTCGGGGCGGGGCGCGGGGCCGATGCCGCCGCACTTCTTGTCGACGACGGTAGCCACTCGGCTGAGGAGGTTCCCGAAGTTGTTGGCGAGGTCCGAGTTGTACCGAGCGACCATCTGCTCGTAGCTGAAGTCGCCATCGGGGCCGAAGGAGTTGTCGCGCAGGAAGTGGTAGCGGAACCCGTCGACGCCGAAGTCCTCGACCAGATCCTGGGGGAAGATCTGGTTGAGGCTCGTCTTGCTCATCTTCTCGCCGCCGACGGTCAGGTAGCCGTGGATGTCGAGGTGCGCCGGGGGCTCCTCCCCCGCAGCCATGAGCATCGCCGGCCAGTAGACGGCGTGGAACCGGATGATGTCCTTCGCCAGCAGGTGTCGGACGTGAGGCCACCAGGTGGCGAACCGCTCCGGGTCGGACCCGTACCCGATCGCCGTGGCGTAGTTGATGAGCGCGTCGTACCAGACGTAGAAGACGTGGCCCGGGTCCCACGGCACCGGCACGCCCCAGTCGAGCGAGGTCCGCGTGATCGAGATGTCCTTGAGGCCGTGCTTGATGATGCCGAGGGCCTCGTTGCGCTTGCCGTCGGGTGACACCGCGTCGGGGTGGGCCTCGTACCAGTCGAGGAGCGGCTGGGTGAACGATGCCAGCTTGAAGAACCAGTTCTCCTCTTCGAACCACTCCACCGGCCGCTTGTGGACCGGATCGAGGCCGGTACCACCGTCGGGGTTCTCGAGGAGGTCCTCCTCCTCGTAGTACGCCTCGCACGGCACGCAGTACCAGCCGGCGTACTGGGCCTTGTAGAGGTGGCCATTGTCGTGGATCCTCTGGAGGAAGGACTGAACCGCCTCGTAGTGGTCCGGGTCGGTAGTGCGGATGAACCGGTCGGGCGCGATGTCGAGCAGGTCCCACGTCTCGCGAAAGCGCGCCGAGGTCCGGTCGGCCTGCTCCTGTGGCGTGATGCCGTTGGCCTCGGCCGCCCGGGCGATCTTGAGCCCGTGCTCGTCGGTACCCGTCAAGAAGAAGACCTCTTCGCCGAGCAAGCGCTGCCACCGGGCGAGTGCGTCGGCCGTGACGGTCGTGTACGCGTGTCCGATGTGGGGCACGTCGTTCACGTAGTAGATCGGGGTCGTCAAGAAGGAGCGGCCGGGCACCGGATCACCCTAGCGAGGCGCCCTCAGCGGCCCGGCGGCCTTCCGGATGCGATCAGCGGCCGAGAAGCTCATTGGCCCGACCAAGCACGGCGTCGAGCATCGCCGGGGTCAGCTTGCCGGTGAACGTGTTCTGCTGGCTCACGTGATAGCTGCACAAGATGGTGCGGCCGTCGGGCGCAGGCACCTCGACGCCGTGTCCGAACGATGGGCGCGGGCGCA
>JBKJPY010000049.1:0-19443 GCA_046594195.1 Acidimicrobiales bacterium
CCGTGAGTTCAAATCTCACCGGCCAGACGAAGGGTTGCCGACACAACCCACCCAGAAATGACGACAGAACCCGCCCAAACATGCGGGGGAGGTCACGAGGAAGGGCCGCCGGAACCATCCGGGGGCCCTTCTTCGTGAACATTCCCGCATGTTCGAGCGGGTTCTGTCGGCACTCCTGGGTGGGTTGTGTCGATAACCCTTCGTCTGGCCGGTGAGATTTGAACTCACGGCCCCCGCGTCCCAAACGCGGTGCGCTACCAAACTGCGCCACGGCCAGTCCGGGTCACGGTACCGGGTGCCGGAGTGGGGGCGGAACTCGTTCTCGGACGAACGTCATCGAGATCCGTTGTGTTCGCGGACCGGACTTCCACGAAGTCGGCACAAGGGCACGGCGGTAGGGTCCGCGCCATGGACGGGGCCGCGGACCAACTGCGGGACGAGCCGCGACTCATCGAGATCCAGGTCGCCGACGACCCGGCGGCGTGGGCGGCGGCTGGCTTCTCGGTCGATGACGATCGGGTGGGGATCGGGCCGGTGGCGATCCATCTGACCGGGAAGACGACCGATGGTCATCGGCGCGGCATCACCGGTTGGACCGTCGCCGGCATGACGATCCAGGACGGGTCGCTCGACGGCCTCCCGACGAGTCGCTCCGACGTGAGCACCAGTTCCGCCTCGCCTGCAGCGATCGCCACCGCGCACCACCCCAACGGGGTGACCGGGCTGGACCACGTGGTGGTGCTGACGCCGGATCTCGAGCGGACCATCGGCGTGATCGAGGCGGCGGGCCTCGACCTGCGGCGCATCCGGGAGACCACGAGCCACGGCGCACCGATGCGCCAGGCGTTCTTCAAGCTCGGCCCGGTCGTGCTCGAGGTGGTGAGCGGCGACGTCGGCAGCGGCGGGCCGGTCGCCGAGGCGCCGGCGACGTTCTTCGGGCTCGCCGTCGACGTGTCGGACCTCGATGTCACGGCCGAGGTCATGGGCGACGGCCTGGGCCGCATCAAGCCGGCGGTCCAGGCGGGACGCCGCATCGCCACGCTCCGCACGAAGCCGTTCGACATCTCGGTGGCCGTGGCCGCCATGGACCGCCACGGAGATCGCACCACCGCCGACGACGACCGGTAGGGTCCGACACAGATGCTCGATCACGTGTTCACCGATGCCATCGGAGCCCTCCGCGACACCGTCGAGGGGGCGATGCTCGAACGCCAGGCGTTCGAGGAGCGATTCCAAGCGGACGTGTTGCTGGGCGACCTGACCTGGGAGACCTCCTACGCCCTGCCCGGCGAAGGCTCGCCGCCGCGAACCCGAGCCGATCTCACGCTCGACTGGCCGACGTGGTCGCAGACGGCGTACCGCTCCTGGTACATCGGCGATCCGGTCGACGAGCCCCCACGCATCGAGATCGAGATCGTGCTGCGCATCCAGCGCCTCGCCGAGCCGCCCGACCCGGCGAAGGTCCTTGACGTCCTGCCGGCCGAATCCAGCCTCATCGGGTCGGAGCGACTCGTGCGTTCCGGCCCCACGGTCGAGATCATCCACGGCGACGACCTCGACGACAAGGAGTGGGCCATCGAGGTGTCCTTCGAGGGCACCTACGAGCTCGACGAGGACGTGCTGGCGGACGGATCCAAGCTCGACGAGCACTTCAGCTCGATGGGCGGCTGGATCGCCTCGACGCTCGTACGGCTGGGCGACCTCACCTTCGAGTTCGCCCCGCCCGACGAGCAGCCCGCCGACTGACCGACCGTTCCCCCGACCCAAGGAGCCAGCCGTGACCGAGCTCGTCCTCACCGAGGTGGCCGACCAGATCGCCACCATCACGCTGAACCGGCCGGAGGCCCGCAACGCCCTTTCGGGCGCCCTGCTGAAGGACCTCGTCGCCGCCGTCCGCGACGCCCAGGCCAACGACGAGGTGAGCGTCATCATCCTCACCGGCGCCGACCCCGCCTTCTGCGCCGGACTGGACCTCAAGGAACTGGGTGCCGGATCCGGAACGCTCACCGGCACCCGCCCCCGCGACGACACCCCGATCGAGAAGCGCGGGCCGCTGCCCCCGGGACCGAAGCCCGTCATCGGCGCCATCAACGGCGCCGCCATCACGGGCGGGTTCGAGCTGGCGCTTGCGTGCGACTTCCTCATCGCCTCGGACCGCGCCCGCTTCGCCGACACCCACGCCCGCGTCGGCATCCAGCCATGGTGGGGCCTGACCGTGCTGCTGCCCCAGGCCATCGGCCTGCGTCGCGCCCGTGAGATGAGCGCCACGGGCAACTTCTGCGACGCCCAGAAGGCCCTCGAATGGGGCCTGGTCAACCACGTCGTGCCCCACGACCACCTGCTGCCGTTCGCTCGCGGCATCGCCGCCGACATCGTGTCGAGCGATCAGCGCGCGGTCCGCCAGATCTTCGCGACCTACGCCGCCGGCTCCCGGGTGACGGTGGGCGACGCGTGGCTCGTCGAGTCCGACGTGGCCGCCGAGTGGCAGGGCAAGGGCCTCGATCCGCAGGAGATCGAGCGGCGGCGCCAGGGCGTCACCGACCGAGGCCGCACCCAGCTCTGACGAGGTGGCGAGCAGCGCCGTCGCTCACCCGCCCGGAGCGACCGTCGTGCTCGGGGCCGTCGTGGTGGTGCTGGAACCGTCTCCCGCAGCCGCATCACCGCACACGTCACCGGTCTGGAAGTCCTCGACCCCGTAGCGGCTGATGGGCAGCCCGCTGGCGACGTAGCCCGTGCGCAGGTCGGACTCCCGGTACCGCACGCCGGCGACACCCTTCACCTTGCGGAACACCACGAGGCGCAGCACGGCGTCCGCGGGCGGCTTCGTGAAGGCCTTGTTCTCGGTGAAGCCTTCGGGCGTGGCACCGATGGCGAACGAGGCCATCGGCGTCGGCGGGCCGGCCACCTCCCAGTAAGGCTTGCTCGCCTCGTCCCACAGGGCAATCCGCACGACGGGAGCAGCTGCGCAGTCGGGGATGCGGACGACCTGGAAGCCAGCCACCTTCTCGACGCCGACCGGGTCGTTCCAGGGGTCCTCACCCTGCTTGTCCTTGCCCACGTCCGGAAGCACGTTGCCGAGGTCGGACCACAACGCCACGGCTGCGAGCGCCATGACCCCGAGCACGACGATGAACACCACGGTCGACGGCAGCCGGCGCTGCCACCAAGGTGGGCGCGTCGTACGGGGCGTCGAGGACATCCGACCACGATTCCACATCCACCCCGACCGGCGTGAACCGCCCCCGTCGAGCGTTCAGTCAGGGGCCGGCGCCAGGCCCCCGGCGTTGCGCGCGAACGCGGCAGGATCGCCGACCGCAGCCAGCAGGCGACCGATCAGCTGTTCCCACGCCCGATTGTCCGGAAGGGGTGCATCGAGCACCTCCAGCAGGAGGAACCCGAGACCGACGGCGTGGCAGAACGTGACCAGCGAGTCGGTGTCGATGTCCTCGTCGATGCCGCCCGTTGCCTTGGCCCCACGGACGATCTCTGCGAGGTGCTCGCGCCGGTCGATCATCCGGGCCTGGAGGAACGCCAGCACCGTCGGCTCGTGACGAGCCGCGACGAACGACTCGAGCAGCATCCCGGGCGCGAAGAGCTCCCGCTGGGTGGGGCTCTGGTTGCGCTCGACCAGGTGGGCGCCGGCGATCCGCAGGATGTCCTCCATGCGCCCCTCGAAGCGGTGATCGGAGAAGAGCGAGTCGAACTCGCCTGCCGTGGCCGCAGCGATGGCCGACGCCAGGAGCTCGTCCTTGCCGCGGTAGCGGGAGTAGATCGCACCCGTGGTGACCCCGGCCCGCCGGGCGATCTCGGCGACGCGGGCCCCGGCGTAGCCCTCTTCCGCGAACACCTCGGTGGCAGCCGCCAGCAGCCGCGAACCGAGCGGGTCGTCCTCAGGATCGGGCACCGTGAGCGGGGCAGACACGCGTTCACGGTATCGGCGCCCCTTCCCACGTGTCGAACGTGCGCGTTCCTCTTGCACCAGGCCGACAGCGACGGTTCACCGAGCGGTCACAGAACCAAGCGCATGCCCCGATGGCGCGTTGTACGGTGCTGATCCCACCCGACGCACCTGGGCGCTCAGGGTCCGACAAGGGAGACACCCCGTGAAGCAACGATCCAGCAGCAAGCTGCTGATCCTCCTCTTTGCCGCCTTCGCACTGATCCTGGCCAGCTGCGCCAGCAGCGACTCGGACGGCGGCGGAAGCTCCGAGCCCGGCGGTGGCGGCGGCAGCCAGTCCGCATCGACCTGCCAGGGCACCGCTGGCGAGAAGCAGGAAGCCGCAGACCTCGGCGGCGATGGCGAGGCTCCTGACGGCGCCGGCAAGAAGGTCGGGCTGGTGTTCGACATCGGCGGCAAGGACGACAAGTCGTTCAACGAGTCCGCCTACAACGGTCTCAAGGCTGCAGAGGCCAACATGGGCGTCGAGACCAAGACCCTCGAGCCCGCCGCCGACGGCGCCAACCGCGAGGACCTCCTTCGCCAGCTCGCCGAGGACGGCTACGGCCTCGTCATCGGTGTCGGCTTCAACTTCTTCGACCCGCTGACCGCTGTCTCGGCTGACTACCCCGACACCAAGTTCGCCATCGTCGACTCGGTCGTCGAGGCCGACAACGTCGAATCGATCACCTTCGCCGAGGAACAGGGCTCCTACCTGGTCGGCGCCATCGCCGCCCAGTCCAGCAAGTCTGACCAGATCGGCTTCGTCGGCGGCGTGGAGACCGACCTCATCAAGAAGTTCCAGGCCGGCTTCGAGGCCGGTGTGGCCGAGGTCAACAAGGACGCCAAGGTCGACGTCAAGTACATCACCCCCGACGGTGACTTCTCCGGCTTCAACGACCCGGCGAAGGGCAAGACCATTGCGGCTGGCCTCTACGACAACGGCGCCGACGTCATCTTCCACGCCGCCGGCGGCTCGGGCTCCGGCGTGTTCACCGCCGCCACCGAGGCGGACCGCCTCGCCATCGGCGTGGACTCCGACCAGTACTTCCAGGTTGATGCGGCCGAGCAGAAGTGCATGCTCTCGTCGATGCTCAAGCGGGTTGACGTCGGCGTGTACGACACCATCGCCGGCTTCGCCGGTGACGACTTCAAGGCAGGCGTCCAGGTGTTCGATCTCGCCAACGGCGGCATCGACTACTCGGTCGCCGGTGGCCAGGTGAAGGACCAGGCCCAGATCGACGATCTCAAGCAGCAGATCATCGACGGGGACATCAAGGTCCCCACCGCACCCTGATCACCAGCTGAACCCGATCAAGACCCGGGACCGGTCCACCGGTCCCGGGTCTTGGCGTTTCGGAGGACCCCGTGACCGCTCCCACCCAAGATCCCCCCGCCGCCACACCCGATCCGAACGCGTCGGCCGCCGTCGAACTGGTGGGCATCGTCAAGCGGTTCCCTGGCGTCGTCGCCAACCGAGACGTCAACCTCCGCGTGGCTCCAGCCACGATCCATGCCATCGTCGGTGAGAACGGCGCCGGCAAGAGCACCCTCATGAAGATCCTCTACGGGATGCAAGCTCCCGACGAGGGCACGATCGCCGTCGGCGGCAACCAGGTCTCCTTCAAGAGCCCGAACGATGCCATCGACGTCGGCATCGGCATGGTGCACCAGCACTTCATGCTCGCCGACAACCTCACCGTCATCGAGAACATCGTGTTGGGCTACGAGCCCCGGCGATCGTTCCCGCTCAACTTCCTCGTCGACACCTCCGCCGCCCGCAGGCGCATCGTCGAGCTGGGTCAGCGCTACGGCTTGGCCGTCGATCCCGACGCCCTCGTGGAGACACTCGGCGTCGGCCAGCGCCAGCGCGTCGAGATCCTCAAGGTCCTGTTCCGCGGAGCCACGATCTTGATCCTCGACGAGCCCACGGCGGTCCTCGTCCCCCAAGAGGCCGACGAGCTGTTCGCCAACCTCAGGGAGCTCAAGAGCGAAGGCATCACCATCTTGTTCATCTCCCACAAGCTCGACGAGGTCCTCGCCGCGGCCGATGACATCACGGTGATCCGGGCCGGGACCACGGTCGCCACCGTGAAGCCCGCCGACGTCAACACCAAGCAGCTTGCGGAGCTGATGGTCGGCAGCGCCCTGCCCACCCCCGAGACGCGCGAGTCCACGGTCACCGAACAGGTCGAGCTGACGGTCCAGGGGCTCGGCATCACCCACGCTGGACTGCGCCCCACGCTCGCCGACGTCTCGTTCGAGGTGCACCGCGGCGAGATCGTGGGCATCGCCGGCATCCAAGGCAACGGCCAGACCGAGCTCATCGCCGCCATCCTCGGCCTCACCGACCTGAACGAGGGCTCGATCCACCTCGGCGACGAGGACATCACCACCTGGTCGACGCGCCGACGACGAGAGGCCGGCATCGGCTACGTCCCCGAAGACCGCCAGCGCCACGCCCTGCTGCTCGACGCTCCCCTCTGGGAGAACCAGATCCTCGGCCACCAGTCCAAGGCACCCAACGCCAAAGGCCCCTGGATCGACCGTGCCGGTGCCCGGGAGCGGACCCAGGAGATCGTCGACCGCTTCGACGTGCGCACGCCCACCATCGAGGTTCGGGCCGAAGCCCTATCCGGGGGCAACCAGCAGAAGCTGATCATCGGTCGTGAGCTCATGGCCGAGCCCCAGGTCATGATCGCTGCGCACCCCACGCGCGGCGTCGACGTGGGCGCCCAGGCGGCCATCTGGGACCAGCTCCGCGACGCCCGCAAGGCCGGACTCGCCACCCTGCTCATCTCGGCCGACCTTCCCGAGCTGATCGGGCTGTCGGACCGCCTCCTCGTCATGTTCGAGGGGCGCATCGTCGCCGAGCTCGATCCCGCCACCGCCACCCCGACGACGCTGGGCGAGCACATGACCGGTTCCGCCCGGGAGGAGCACGCATGATCCGCCGCATCACGCTGGCGCTGGCCGCTCCGGTGCTCGCCATCGCCGTTGCCATGGCGGTCTCCGCCCTCATGCTGGCGCTCACCGACTACAGCGCCCGCGACGTCTTCCACGTGATCTTCACCGACGGGTTCACCCGCACCAACCTCGTCACGACGGTCAACCGGGCCGCGCCCTATTACATCTCCGGTGTGGCGGTCGCCATCGGGTTCAAGATGAACCTGTTCAACATCGGCGTGGAAGGGCAGTACAAGTTGGCAGCGCTGTTCGGCGCCGCGGCCGCCGCGGCGGTCGAGCTGCCCGCCCCGCTCCACATCCTGTTCACCTTCGTGGTGGCGATGCTCGTCGGCGCCGCGTGGGCATCGATCCCGGCGCTGCTCAAGGCATACCGAGGCGTGAGCGAGGTCATCTCCTCCATCATGTTGAACGCCACCGCCCTCGGCGTGGGGGCCTTCTTCCTGCAGCGCTGGCTGCGGGCGCCCGCCACCGAGAGCCCGGTGCTCGGCACCAAGACCATCTCGTCGTCTGGTCACCTTCCCTCGCTGAACGGGGTGCTCGGCACCATCGGGATCGACGTCCCCGATGCGACGCGCGTCCAGTCCTACCTGATCGTCGCGGCGCTCGTCGGGGTCGCGTACTACCTGTTGATCTGGCGCTCGAGCTACGGCTTCGACCTCCGCGCAACCGGCTCCAACGCCGAGGCGGCGACCGCCAGCGGTGTCAACGCCAAGCGGATGATCATCACCGCAATGCTGCTGTCGGGCGCCGCCGCCGGGCTCATCGGCCTCAACAACATCATGGGCCCAGCCGCCCGCTACACCGACGTGTCGGTGGTGAGCGGCCTCGGCTTCACCGGCATCGCCATCGCTCTGCTCGGCCGCAACAACCCCATCGGCATTGCGTTCGCCGCCCTGCTGTGGGCCTTCATGGACGCGGTGCAGACGCCGCTGTCGAGCGCCGACCTGCCCAAGCAGATCACGGCGATCATGCAGGGCATCACCGTGCTCTCCGTGGTCATCGCCTACGAGGCGGTCCGCCGCATCTCGGCCCGCCAGGAACTGGCGGGCCTGCGCCGGGAGGTCACCGCGGGCGGTGCTGCGCCTCCCCCCTCCTCCGGCCAACCCGGCAGTGCCGGACCGGAGGTGGCCCCGGCATGACGTCGCTGATGAACCCGCCGGAGACCGAGGCCAACACCCGGCCCCTCCCCCGCTTCTCGCAGATCCCGCGCTGGGCGAAGCTGGTGCTCTACGTGGCGCTGGGTGTCGGCATCATGTCGCTCACCCGGGTGCTTACCGGCGCGGGCCAGCTCACCGCGGAGAACACGCTCCGTTCCGCCATCTACCTCGCGCTGCCCATCGCCCTCGCCGGTCTCGGCGGCCTCTGGTCGGAACGGGCCGGCGTGGTCAACATCGGCCTCGAGGGGATGATGGTCCTCGGCACGTGGTTCGGGGCGTACGGCGGCATCGCCTACGGCCCATGGCAGGGCGTGCTCATGGGCGTGGCCGGTGGCGCGCTGGGCGGACTGCTGCACGCCATCGCCACCGTCGGCTTCGGCGTGGACCACATCATCTCGGGCGTCTCGATCAACCTGCTCGCCGTCGGGTTGTGCGAGTTCCTGACGTCGGTGAGCTGGGACGGCGCCTCGGCCCGGGAATCCCCGGCCATCCCGACCAACGTGGCGAAGGTCGACCTCCTCCCCTTCGTGAAGGAGCCGCTTCGAACGCTCGCAGACCAGAACCGGTTCTTCC
Source organism: Acidimicrobiales bacterium (assembly GCA_046594195.1). Taxonomy (GTDB): domain Bacteria; phylum Actinomycetota; class Acidimicrobiia; order Acidimicrobiales; family Iamiaceae; genus Aquihabitans. The sequence goes on from JBKJPY010000049.1 coordinate 8,635, forward strand.
TCTCGGATCTGGCCAACGCCATCTTGTCCGTGACCACCGGCATCTCGCTGCTGATCGTCGTGGCGCTGACCCTCTTCCCGCTGACGTACTTCGTGCTTTGGAAGACCCCGTTCGGCCTGCGCCTGCGGTCGGTGGGCGAGGATCCCGATGCCGCCGACTCGCTCGGCGTCCCCGTGTACCGGATGAAGGCGATCGCGGTCATGGTCTCCGGAGCCCTCTCCGGTCTGGCCGGCGTCGTCCTCGTCTACTTGTTCTCGGGGAAGTTCCAGAGCGGCCAGACCGGCGGCCGGGGGTTCATCGGCCTCGCTGCCATGATCTTCGGCAACTGGCGCCCCGGCGGGCTGCTGGTGGGTGCGGGGCTGTTCGGCTTCATGGACTCGATGCAGTCGCAGGTCACCGAGACCAGCCACGCGCTTCTCGTGGGCGCGGCGCTCGTGTTCGTCGTCACCGGACTGGCGTGCGCCTGGCGTCGCCTGTGGGTGTCGACGGCGGTGTTCTTCCTGCTCGCGGCGGGTGCGGCGTACTGGTACCAGGCCACCGACGAGCTGCCCCGCGAGATCATCCCCTACTTCCCGCACGTCACCACGCTCTTGGTGCTCGTGTTCGCCAGCCAGCGGCTGCGCATGCCCGCGGCCGACGGCAAGGTCTGGCGCCGGGGCGGACGATGAGCGCCGGGCCCGAGCCCGACTGGTCTGCCCTGCGCGCCGCCGCTCGGCAGATGCTCGACGCCGCCTACGCCCCGTACTCGGGGGTGCGGGTCGGTGCCGCGGCGCTGGTCGACGATGGCCGGGTCGTAACCGGGTGCAACGTCGAGAACGCTTCGTACGGGTTGTCGCTGTGTGCCGAGTGCGGGGTGGCCCAAGCCCTGGCTGCGTCCGGAGGCGGGCGGCTGGTCGCCCTTGCGGTCGTCGGCACCGACGGCTCCTACCTGGCGCCGTGCGGGCGCTGCCGCCAGATCCTCTTCGAGTTCGGTGGCCCCGAGCTACAGGTCGAGACCGACCACGGCATCGTCACCCTCGAGCAGCTCCTCCCCGGTGCCTTCGGCCCCGACGACCTCCCCCCAGGAGCACGCGCATGACCAGCACCCGGCAGTACCACATCGGCTTCGGGCCGGATGATCTGCCCGATGGGACCTCGATCGCCCTGCTCAGCGGCGACCCCCACCGGTCCGAACTCATCGCGATGAACCACCTCTCGGGCGGGCGGGACCTTTCCCGCAACCGTGGTCTCGACTCCTTCCTCGCCGAACTGCCCAGCGGCCGGCCGGTGGTGTGTGCAACCAGCGGGATGGGTGCCCCCTCGACGAGCATCGTCGTCAACGAGCTCGTCCAGTCCGGCATCACCACCATCATCCGCATCGGCACCAGCGGTTCGATCCAGCCCCACGTGCACATCGGATCGGTGGTCATCGCATCCGCGGCGCTGACCATGCAGGGTGCCGCCGACGACATCGCTCCCCCGCAGTACCCAGCAGCAGCCGACCCCTTCCTCACGGTCGCCCTCGCGCATGCGGCCGAAGATCTCGGCATCGACCACCACATCGGCATCACGGGTTCCATGGACACGTTCTTCGAGGGCCAGGAGCGCACCGAATCCTCGGCCAATCCGCAGCTCCTGCGCCGCAACCAGGGCAGCATCGAGGAGTACCGCTCCCTGCGAGTCCTGAACCTGGAGATGGAGGCCGGCACCCTCTTCAAGATGGGCGGTGTCTACGGCTTCAGCGCCGGCTGCGTCGTGGGCATCATCGCCCACCGCCAGCACGAAGAACGTCCGGACCTCGCACTCAAGGACGTCGCCGTGAACAACGCCGTCGAGGTCGCGGTCGCCGCCGCCGACACCTGGGTCGAGCACCCGAACTGATGGCCCTCGACCAGACCCAGATCGACGCGTGGGAACAAGACGGATTCCTCGCACTACCCGGCGCCATCCCCCTCGAGCGGTGCGAGGCACTCATGGCTCGCGCCGGCGAGATCGTCGACGCCTTCGATCCGACGACGGTCTCGATCTTCTCGACGCACGAGCAGACCCGGACGTCCGACGAGTACTTCATGGCCTCGGGGGACACGGTCTCGTGCTTCTTCGAGGAGGGAGCGTTCGACGACGAGGGCCGACTCATCTACGACCAGGCCCTGTCGATCAACAAGATCGGCCATGCGATGCACGACCTCGACCCGGTGTTCGATGCCTTCAGCCGCCAGCCGGCGATCGCCGAGGCCGCAGCGTCCATCGGCTTCAGCGACCCGAAGCTGCTCCAGTCGATGTACATCTTCAAGTCGCCGCGGATCGGCGGCGAGGTCACCTGCCACCAGGACTCGGCCTTCCTCTACACCGACCCGATGACCGTCGTCGGCTTCTGGGTCGCGCTCCAGGATGCCACGTTGGAGAACGGCTGCCTGTGGGCGCAGCCCGGTGGCCATCGCACGCCGCTGCGGAAGCGGTTCGTCCGCAGTGGCGACGGCGGCACGGCGTTCGAGGTCCTCGATGACACCCCCTGGCCCGAACCTGGGGGCGCGGAGATGGTGCCGATCGAGGCGAAGGCGGGAACGCTCGTCCTGCTCCACGGGCTGCTCCCGCACTGGAGCGACGTCAATCACTCCTCGCGCAGTCGCCATGCATATACCGTGCACATCATCGACGGGGCCGCCACGTACCCCGATGAGAACTGGTTGCAACGCTCCCCATCCCTCCCCCTCCGGGGGTTCGACGCCGCCTGATCCCCACCCCTGGACACCGAGGATCGATCGACGCATGACCACCGCCCCCCGTGACGAGCAGCTGAGCTTCCGCCCGATGGCCCGAGAGGACCTGCCCCTGCTGCACGGATGGCTGTTGCAGCCCCACGTGGCGGAGTGGTGGGACGACGACGCGACCGAGACCATCGAAGGCATCGAGGCGATGTACGGCGAGCGCGTCGCCGGTACCTCTCCGGTGACCCCCTGGGTAATGGAGATCGAGGGGAAGGCCATCGGCTTCGTCCAGTGGTACCGGGTCGAGGACGAAGCCGACTGGTACCCAGGGGTGACCATCCCGCCCGGAACCGTGGCCCTCGACATCGCCATCGGCGACCCGGACTACGTGGGCCAGGGCCACGGCCGCCGCCTGGTCCTCGAGTTCGTCCACCACGTCCTGCGCACGACGATGCCCGAGTGTCCCGAGGTCTGGATCGATCCCGACCCACGCAACGGGCGGGCCGTGCGGGCCTATCAGGCGGCCGGCTTCACCGACACCGGCATCGACCTCCCCGACCTCGAACACCCCGACCAGGTCCGCCGCCTCATGAAGATGTCCTGGGCCGGCCCAACGTTTCACTAGGTCTCGTCTCTCGTTCGCTGCGCTCACTTCGTTCCTCGAGCTTTCGAACGACGGGCTGACGCCTCCGCTTCTTCGGGGGTTCACCGAATCCCGGTACATCCTCATGGGCGCGCCGGTACCCTCCGTCCATGGCTGAACGCATCTCGATGGAATCGATCCGGCGGGCTCCGAAGGTGCTGCTGCACGACCACCTCGATGGCGGGTTGCGGCCATCGACGGTGATCGACATCGCCGCGGAGGTCGGGCACGAACTGCCGACCAGCGACCCCGACGAGCTCCAGGCCTGGTTCACCGAGGGCGCCAACCGGCGCGACCTGGACCTGTACCTGGACACGTTCGAGCACACCGTGGCGTGCATGCAGACGCGCGAACACATCGAGCGGGTCGCGGCAGAGTGCATCGAGGACCTAGCGGCCGACGGGGTCGTCTACGCCGAGGTCCGCATGGCACCCGAGCTGTGCATCGAGGGCGGCCTCACGCCCGACGAAGCGGTCGAGGCCATGCTCGCCGGGTTCGAGAAGGCCAGCGCCGATCGGCCGATCGAGGTCGGCCTGCTCGTGACCGCGATGCGCCATGCGGCCCGGTCGACCGAGATCGCCGAGGTCGCGCTGCGCCATCGGGACCAGGGCGTGGTCGGCTTCGACATCGCCGGCAGCGAGTCCGGCAACCCGCCCAGCCGCCACCTCGATGCGTTTCGGATCGTCGCCCAGGCCAACTCTCACATCACCATCCACGCCGGTGAGGCCTTCGGCCTCCCATCCATCTGGGAGGCGCTGCAGATCTGCGGCGCCGAGCGGCTCGGCCACGGCGTGCGGATCATCGACGACATCACGGTCGAGCCCGACGGCCAGGTCGCGCTCGGCCGGCTCGCGTCGTTCGTCCGCGACCGTCGGGTGCCGCTCGAGATGTGCCCCACCTCCAACGTCCACACCGGCGTGTGCGACACGGTCGCCGAGCATCCGATCGGCCTGCTCAAGCAGCTCCGCTTCCGGGTCACGGTGAACACGGACAACCGGCTGATGAGCGACATCTCCCTGTCGCGGGAGTTCGCCAACCTCCACGAGGCGTTCGGCTGGGATTGGGACGACTTCGAGTGGTTGACCATCAACGGCATGAAGAGCAGCTTCTGGCCGTTCGACAAGCGGCTGCGGATCATCAACGAGCAGATCAAGCCCGGCTACGCCACGCTCAAGGCCGCCAGCCTCGGAACCTCGGCGTTCCGCGTCCAGCAGTGACGCGCCCGCTGCGCACCGTCGCGGTCTACTGCGGCTCCAACCACGGCAACCTGCCGGCGTACACCGCTGCGGCCGAGCACCTCGGCGCGCTCCTCGCCGAACAGGGCATCGGCCTGGTCTACGGGGGCGGCAAGGTCGGGCTCATGGGGACCGTCGCCGATGCCGTACTCGGCGCCGGGGGCACGGTGACGGGGGTCATCCCGCAGCACCTCTGGGACAAGGAGGTGGGTCACGACGACCTCACCGAGCTGCTCGTGGTGGACTCGATGCACGAGCGCAAGCTGGCGATGGCCGACCGAGCCGACGCCTTCATCGCCATGCCCGGCGGGGTCGGCACGTTCGAGGAACTGTTCGAGGCCATCACGTGGACCCAGCTCGGGATCCACGACAAGCCGGTTGGCCTGCTCGATGTCGCCGGTTTCTACGCTCCGCTCCTGGGCTTCCTCGACGACACCGTCGCCGCCGGGTTCCTCCGTCCGGGCCACCGGTCGATGATCACCGCCTCGTCCGATGCCGCCGAGCTCCTCGCCGGCTTCCGGACGTGGCAGCCCGTCGACGTGTCCAAGTGGCTCGAGCCCGACGAACGCTGAGCGCACCGGTGGGGGTGCCCGCCGGGGGTCAGAGCGACTCGAGGATGGCCCGAGACGCCGAGCACCCGAGCCGGGTGGCGCCCACGTCGATCATCGCCAAGGCGGTGGTGGCATCTCGGATGCCGCCCGACGCCTTCACGCCCAGGCGACCCCCCACGGTCTCGGCCATGAGCGCCACTGCGCCGAGCGACGCCCCGCCGGCCGGATGGAATCCGGTCGACGTCTTCACGAAGTCGGCGCCGGCCGCCTCGGCCGCACGGCAGGCCGCCACGATCGCCCGGTCATCGCCCAGCGCCGCCGACTCGATGATCACCTTCAACACGATCGCCTCCGGCACGGCGCGACGCACGGTGGCGATATCGGCCTCGACCCGATCCCAAAGGCCAGCCGCCGCCCAGCCCAGGTCGATCACCATGTCGAGCTCCGTGGCACCGTCGGACACGGCCTGCACGGCCTCGGCCGCCTTGGCCACCGAGCGGTGGGCGCCGCTCGGGAACCCGATCACCGTGCACACGGCCGTGGTGTCCGGCAAACCGCCCGCCGGCAGCGGAAGCCGGTTCGGCGCCACGCAGACCGCACCCACACACAGCACCGATGCCTCCCCGCACAACAGCGCCACCTGCCCGGGAGTGGCCGCCGGGTCCAGCAGGGTGTGATCGATCATCCGGGCGAGCTCGGCACGTTGCATCAAGCCATCGTGCCAGGACGCCACGTCCCTCACACCCACCCCGACCGAAGTTCGTACCGCTCGCCGTCGTTTCCGCACCGCTCGGGTACGAAGGCCACGGCGGCGCGGAGCAGGCACCGAACCTCGTAGGTGTCGGGTTCGAGGGCGGGCGTCTCCGGTACGAAGTTCGGGTGGGTTCCCGGCAGCGAGAGGTCCGGTGTGCGCATCATGGTCGGGTGCTGACCAACGTCGTCGACCATCCGCTGGCCCTTCGGGCCCTGACCACACTGCGGGACCAAGACACCGACCGCGCCGCCTTCCGAGTGGCCATGGACGACCTCGCCGGCATCCTCGTGTACGAAGCCACGCGCCAGTTGCGGGTCGAGACGGTCGAGGTCACCACGCCGTTGGCCGTGACCGAAGGCGTCCGGGTCACCGAGCCCCCCATGGCGGTGCCGATCCTGCGGGCGGGACTGGGCCTGCTGCCCGGTGTGCTGCGCTACCTCCCCGACTGCCCCACCGGCTTCATCGGCGTCGCCCGCAACGAGGAGACCCTCCTGCCGGAGCCGTACATGAACTCGGTGCCCGAGGACCTCCAGCAGCGTGACGTGCTCGTCCTCGACCCGATGCTCGCCACCGGCGGGTCGCTGTCCTACGCCTGCGGCCTGCTCCGCGACCGCAACCCGGGTCGGCTGGTGGCCGTCTGCGTGCTGGCTGCCCCCGAAGGCGTCGCTGCGCTCGACCGCAGCGGCCTGTGCGACGAGCTTGTCGTGGGCTCCATCGACGACCACCTGAACGACGTCTCCTACATCGTCCCGGGCCTGGGCGACGCCGGCGACCGCCTCTACGGCACCGCCTGACAGCGCAAACGTTGGTTGAGGGCCGGCGCTAGTCGAGGCCCGTGGCCGCAGCGGTGGCAGCCACCAGCTCATCGAGCGCCAAGACGGCTCGGGCGCGGGCACCGGTCAGGTCCTCGGGTGAGCCAACCGGCTCGACGACCTCCACGTAGGCCTTGAGCTTGGGCTCGGTGCCGCTGGGGCGGACCACGATGCGTCCGCCGTCGAGGTGCCAGATCAGCACGTCGCTGGGGACGAAGCCCCGCTCGGCATCGCCGTCGATCAGGTCGTCCACCCGCACCACCCTGCGGCCCGCAAGTTCGGCGGGCGGTGTGGTCCGCATCCGTCCCATCGCGGCGCTGAGCTGCTCCATCGCATCGCTTCCCGCGACGCGAGCGGACCACTGCACCGTCTGGTGGACCCCGTGGGCGATGGCCAGGTCGTCGAGCACGTCGAGCACGGTGCGGCCTTCGCCCGCCAGCACGGCGACGGCCTCGGCCAGCAGCAGAGCGGCGGTGATGCCGTCTTTGTCCCGGACCAGGCCGCCGGCGCAGAACCCGAGCGCCTCCTCGTACCCGAAGGCGAGGTGCCCGTCGGGATCCGCGGCACGACCGAGCCACTTGAACCCCGTGAGCGTCTCGACGAACCGGACGCCGTGAGCAGCGGCGATCTTGCCGAGCAAGGTCGAGGACACGATCGTCGTGGCCAAGATGTCGTCGGCCCCCACGCCGCCGGACGAGAGCAGGTGCTGGGCCAAGATGACGCCGATCTCATCGCCCCGCAGGGCGCGCCAGCCGCCCGGAGCCGAGGCGTCGGGCACGGCAGCACCGAGCCGGTCTGCATCGGGGTCGTTGGCCAGGAGCAGCTGCGCCCCGGCCGCCTTCGCCGTGGCCAAGCCGAGGTCCAGCGCCCCGGGCTCCTCGGGGTTCGGGAAGGCGACGGTCGGGAAGTCCGGGTCCGGCTCGACCTGCTGTTCAACCTCGACCACCGGGGCGAAGCCAGCCGCGGCGAAGGTGCGCCGGAGCGTCGCTGCGCCGACACCGTGCATGGCGGTGTAGGCGGCGACGACGGATCGCGCCCCGGGAGCGAGGCCCACCGAGGCGGCGGCGTCGACGTAGGTCTGCACGAGCTCATCGCCCACCCGGATGATGTCGGGATCCTCGGGGCTGGAGTACCGCACGTCGCACGCACGCGGGGTGGCGTCGATGGCCGCCGCGATGATTCCGTCGACCGGCGGGATGATCTGGCGGGCGCTGGCGTCGTACACCTTGTACCCGTTGTCCTGGGGCGGGTTGTGGCTGGCCGTCACCATCACGCCCGCCGCCGCACCGAGGTGCGCCACGGCGAAGGCGAGGACCGGCGTCGGCAACGGGCCCGGCAGCACGTACGCCCGGATGCCGGCGGCGGCGAAGATCGCCGCGCTTGCCTCGGCGAAGTCCCGGGAGCGGTGCCGGGCGTCGAAGCACACGGCAACCCCGCGCTGGGCGACATCCGGATCCTCTGAGCTGCGCAACCATTCGACGATCCCGTTCGCGGCGCGGGTCACGACGGCCAGGTTCATGCGGTTCGGTCCGGCGCCGAGTCGGCCCCGGAGACCAGCCGTCCCGAAGTCGAGCTCGCCCTTGAAGCGGTCCGCCAGGTCGTCGATCGCCGCAGCATCACCGGCTTCGGCCGCGGTGATGACGGCGTCGAGCTCGTCGCGAGTGGTGGGGTCGGGATCGGCGGCCACCCACGACCAGGCCCGCGCGATGAGGTCCGGATCGACGACGGTGGGGTCGGCCATCAGATCTGCGCCACGATCTCGGCGATGAGCCCGCCCATGCGATCGGCGGACTCCGCCGCCACGGCGAGGACGTCGTCGTGGGCGAGGACCTCGTCGGCCAACCCAGCGGCCAAGTTGGTGACCAGCGATACGGCCAGCAGGTCAGCCCCAGCATGGGCGGCGGCGATCGACTCGAGCACGGTGGACATCCCCACCAGTTCCCCGCCGAGCGTGGCAACCATCCGCACCTCTGCTGGTGTCTCGTAGGTGGGTCCGAGCAGCCCGCAATACACGGCCTCCTCCAACGTGGGATCGACGGAGCGGGCCAGTTCCCGGAGACGGGGGGTGTAGGCCTCGCCCATGTCGGGGAATCGGGGTCCGATGCGCTCGTCGTTCTCGCCGAGCAGCGGCGTCCGACCGGTCAGGTTCAGGTGGTCGGCAATGAGGACGGGTTGACCCGGGCGCATCCCGGGCCGCAACCCACCTGCGGCGTTGGTGAGCACGATGGTCGAGCACCCAGCCTGGACCGCCGTACGCACGCCGTGGGCGACGACGTTGGGGTGGTGGCCCTCATAGAGGTGGACGCGGCCCATGAAGGCGAGGATCCGCTTGTCGCCATTGGCGATGGACCGCACCGTGGTGCCGTGACCCTGGACCGACGCCGCGGGGAAGCCGCCGAGGTCGGTCATCGTCACCTCCGCCACCACGTCACCCATGCGCTCAGCGGCGGGCTTCCAGCCCGACCCGAGGATGATGGCCACGTCGTGGTGGTCGACCCCCGTCGCTGCGGCGAGCCGTGCGGCCGAGGCTTCCGCCGCGTCGAAGGGGTGGCTGACCGGATCCGGGTGCGTCACCCACCCAGTCTGCCCGACCCGCCACCAGACCGTTTCGGGTCACCGGAGCCCACCACCAGGGCGCGCGCGTGACCCGGAATCAGGGGCCGTCAGCCGAGGAGGCTGACGGTCTGGGCGAGGCTCATACCAGGGCGGGGGCCCATGTGGCCGATGACTGCGGCTGCAGCGATGGAGCCGAGCCGGCCGCACTCGTGCAGGGGACGCTCCTGCGACCAGCCGTAGAGGAAGCCGGCCGCGTAGAGGTCACCGGCGCCGGTGGTGTCGACCCGCTTCGGCACCTGGTGGGCCTCGACCTTGACGATCTCGTCCTTGGTGACGACGACCGAGCCGTTGCGCCCACACGTGACGGCGGCGATGTCGCAGACCCCCCGGACCGCCTCGACGCCCTCGTCGAAGCTGTCCACGCCGTAGAGCTTCATGATCTCGTCCTCGTTGGCGAAGAGGATGTCGACGCCGTCGGCGACGAGCGAGAGGAAGTCTTCGCGGTGGCGATCCACGCAGAATCCGTCCGAGAGCGTGAGCGAGACCTTGCGGCCGGCCTCGTGCGCGGCCGCCGCTGCGGTCCGGAAGGCGTGCTTCGCGTCGTCGCGGTCGAACAGGTAGCCCTCGAGGAACGTCACCTTCGCCGACCCGATGAGGTCGAGGTCCAGGTGGTCGGCGCAGAGCGTGGCCGAGGACCCGAGGTAGGTGTTCATGGTGCGCTCGCCGTCGGGCGTCACGATGATCATGCAGCGACCGGTCGGGTCGCCGTCGGTGGCCAGATCAGCGGAGAAGTGCACGCCGAGCGCGTTGAGGTCGTGTCCGAAGGCGAGGCCCAAGCCGTCGTCCTTCACCCGGCCGATGTACGCCGCCCGACCGCCGAAGGACGCGACGCCCGACAGGGTGTTCGCGGCCGAGCCGCCCGACATCTCGGTCTTGTCGCCCATGGCCGCGTAGAGCTCCTCGGCCCGATCCGTGTCGATGAGGGTCATGGAGCCCTTCACGAGGTCCATCTGGTCGATGAAGGTCTCGCCCTCGGTGCTCAAGACATCGACGAGTGCGTTGCCGATCCCGAGGACGTCGAAGGCGGCGGGTTGGTGCGTGGGGGTGCTCACAAGGCGGAAACCCTAGGCGCAGCGCCGAGCAGCGGCGGAACCCACGGCACCGCCCGGGACGCGCCTGGGAGGGACCGATACCCTGTCGTCGTTCGAACGCCACCAGGAGCCCTCATGATCGCATCACCCCGCACCCGAGGTGCCTTGGCCGCTGGGGCCCTCGTCACGGCGGGCCTGCTGGCGTCGTGTGGGTCCTCCGGCGGCAGCGATCCGGTCGCCACCACCAAGGCCACCACCACCACGATGGCCGACACCAGCGAGACCACCGTCACCGCCGTCACCACCACCGCCGTGGGCGGAGAAGGTGGCGAGACCACCACCACCCTGACCAGCGAGGGCACCGACACCGAGACGAGCGAGCTCGACACCCTCCCCGATGGCGACCACTACGGCTACATGGCCGGGCTGGAGGAGGGCATGGTCGAGGGCCAAGCGGTGCAGGTGATCATCTGGGACGAG
>JBKJPY010000077.1:0-12070 GCA_046594195.1 Acidimicrobiales bacterium
AGGGCGCCCTGGACGCGCTCGGCTCCGACGGCGAGTTCGTCCCCTGCGTGCACACCGTCGGGATGCCGCTGACGGAGGGCGTCGAGGACGTGCCGTGGCCATGCAACGCCGAGAACAAGTACATCGTGCACTTCCCCGACACCCGCGAGATCATGTCCTACGGCTCGGGCTACGGCGGCAACGCCCTGCTGGGCAAGAAGTGCTTCGCGCTGCGCATCGCCTCGACCATGGCCCGCGACCAGGGCTGGATGGCCGAGCACATGCTCATCGTCGGCATCACCAACCCAGCGGGCGAGAAGAAGTACGTCGCGGGCGCCTTCCCGTCCGCCTGCGGCAAGACCAACATGGCGATGCTCATCCCGACCCTGCCGGGCTGGACGTGCGAGACCATCGGCGACGACATCGCCTGGATGAAGTTCGGCGAGGACGGCCAGCTGTACGCCATCAACCCCGAGGCCGGGTTCTTCGGCGTCGCTCCGGGCACCGGCGACGACACCAACCCCAACGCCATCGCCTCGCTCCACGCCAATTCGATCTTCACCAACGTCGCCAAGACTGACGACGGTGACGTGTGGTGGGAGGGCATGACGCCCGAGACGCCCGCTCACCTCATCGACTGGAAGGGCAACGACTGGACGCCCGAGTCCGGCGTTCCCGCCGCTCACCCCAACGCCCGCTTCACGGCCCCGGCCGAGCAGTGCCCCTCGATCGATCCGAAGTGGCAGGACCCCGAGGGCGTGCCGATCTCGGCCATCCTCTTCGGCGGCCGCCGAGCCACCAACGTTCCGCTCGTCACCGAGGCCTTCGATTGGCAGCACGGCACGTTCCTCGGCTCGATCATGAGCTCCGAGAAGACTGCGGCCGCAGCGGGCACCATCGGCGAGGTCCGCTTCGACCCCTTCGCCATGTTGCCGTTCATGGGCTACAACGCCGGCGACTACATGCAGCACTGGCTCGACATCGGTAAGGCCACCGATGCCGACAAGCTCCCGAAGCTGTTCTGGGTCAACTGGTTCCGAAAGGGCGACGACGGCTCGTTCCTCTGGCCTGGGTTCGGTGAGAACAGCCGGGTCCTGAAGTGGGTGCTCGAGCGGGTCAGCGGCGACGCCGAGGCCGTCGACACCGCCATCGGCCGCGTGCCGCTGCCCGACGGCATCGACACCACCGGGCTCGACATGTCGCCGGAGCTGCTCGCCGAACTACTGAAGGTCGACAACGAGGCCTGGCGGGGCGAGATCCCGCTGATCGAGGAGCACTTCGCCTTCATCGGCGAGCACCTCCCCACCGAGCTTCGCGACGAGCTGAACGACCTCCAGAAGCGCCTGGCGAACTGAGATCATCTGCCCGCTGGCGGCACCGTCTGCTGACGGAGCCTTCCTGAACCTCTGAGGCGAAGCCTCAGAGGTTGACGACCGGCATGGTCGTGGTCTTGGTGATGCCGGTGAGCATCTGGACGCGGCTGACGACGAGTCGTCCCAGCTCGTCCATCGACGCGGCCTCGACGCGCACGACCACGTCGTAGGGGCCGGTGACATCGTCGGCGGCGATCACCCCCGGGATCTCCCGCACCTCGGTCGCGACCAACGCGGCCTTGCCGACCTCGGTCTGGATGAGGATGTATGCGGACACGGCCATCGCAGCCTCCTGCGCGTTGGGGTGAGGAGGAGCGTAGGCGACCGTCGGGCAGGTCGATCTGGCCACGTGGTGGACCAGCAACCTGGTCGGGTACGGGCGCATCCCCGCCAGCGCGCTGTAGGCCCACCGCAGGCTCAGACTGCCCCTTGCCCGATCGTCAGCAGACGCAGGCCGAGGCCCATGATGAACAGGCTGCCGAAGCCGTACAGCAGGTACTTCTTCTCCGCCAACTGCGAGCGGTAGCTGTAGATGATGCCCACGGCGAAGGCGGCCGAGAAGCCGTAGAGGACGTGGAAGCCGTAGTCCTCGCCCTTGTGGTCCTGCAGGAGGATCACACCGAGGGCGACCTGGATGAACACGGCGATCTCAGCGAACGCCGTGAACCACCACAGCTGCTTCACCCGGAACCGCTCGTCGCGGTGGGCAGCAAGGGCCCACGCACCCGCAAGACCGTTGGTCACGATGACCACCCACGCCAGGACCAGGTGGAGGTCGACCAGGAACTGGGAGGCGGCGAGCAGGTTCACGCCCTCACGCTCGCGCGGAGGACGTCAGCCGGTGTAACTGGCCGCGCCCGCCACGGGCACCGCGCCCGTGGCGTCGTCGGGATCCGTGGCCACAACCGAGGTGGTGGTCGTGGGGGCGGTGGTCGTCGTGGTCGGTGGGGCCAACGGCGTGTAGATCGTGTCCAGCACCGCCGAGTCGCAGGACGGCGGCCCGTTGACCGGGTTGCAACGGGCCACGGTTCCGCCAGGGATCTCGACCACGTACGGCGTGGTGAAGCCCACAGCAAGGCCGGGACCCTCGTAGTCGGTGCTCACCCACTGGGCACCGCTGGCGAATGCTGCATCGCGTGGCCCGGTGTTGTTGGCGCGTGCCTCCCTCGTGTCGCCGTCCGAGCGGGTGCGCACGACGTAGCCGTCGCTCACGAGCCCCGGGATGCTGGTGTCAAGGGGGTTGTTGCGCTTCACGAACGCGGCGTCGGGGTCGCCCGGGTTGGCGTTGGTGAACAGCACCCGATCTTCGAGCGTCGGGTGGCCGCTCAGGTAGTCGGAGCGGTAGCCGCCCTCGTTGTCCATCATGAACATGACCTTGCCGCGGCTCTCCCCAAGGGTAGGCCAGCCATCGGTCGTGACGGCATCCTCGAGGGTCGGGTGCGAACCCCGGACATCGTCGGGGGTCAACAGTTCGCTGTCGTCCATCACCGAGCGGATCTCGTCATCGATGCTGCCGATGTTGCCCGCCGTCCACTTTTCCGGCGTCGTGAAGGTGAACCCGGGGAAGTCCAGCGGGTCGTCCTTGAGCTCCACGAGGATCGCGATCGGGACGTGGCTCGGGTTGGCGTCGCTCCAGGTCTTCACCTGGGTCAGGCAGTCGACGAAGGTCAGGCAGGTGCTGGCGTAGTCGACGTCTTGGATGTGCAGGACCTTGATGCCGGGCTGGTTCATCTTCGGGTCGTAGGGGCCGACCCCGGCAGCACTGCGCAAGAGCGGGTCGGCGTACAGGCCCCCGGACTGATCGAGGTACACGTCGAGTTCGATCTGGCGCACCTTGCGGCTCTGGAACTGGGTGCCGAGCGGCTCGTGCTGGTACTGCATGAGATCTGCGGCGCCGTTGATGACGGACCGGCGGAGCTTCTCCTCGGGGTCGGACACCATCTTCTTGTAGGAGTTGTGGCTGCCCACGACCTGGATCTCGTTCAGGTGGACGTCATCATCCACCCCGGCGGTCGCCGCGGCCGGCGCGGCGGGGCTGGCGGGACGGGAACTGACGGGCGGCGCTACGAAGGCGAGGGCTGCCAGGGCAGCCGCAGCCGAGGCCAGTGCGATGAACCGACGATGCCCCATGTGGTGAACGCTCCCCAACAGCACGATGAACTGGAGCTGACGGTAGCGCGTGGGTCAGCGAACCTCGGGGGTCGCCTCCGAGCCACGATCGATCAGCACGATGCGGCCGGAGGCGGGATCGGTATCGATGACGGTGACCGACCCGTTTGCCGGGGTGAACACCATCACCTCGTCTCGGCCCTCGGCCGCCGAGACGACGGCGTTGATGGCCACGAAGTGGGTGAACACCACGATGTCTTCGGCCACGTCACCGACCGCGGCGAGCAGGCGGGCCCGCCACGCCTCGACCGCCGGGCCGAGGTCCGACCAGCGCGAGACCATGGCCGAGGCCAGCCAGGCGCCACGCTCCCCCGGATCCGCCGACGGCGACGGGACCTCCCCGAAGGCGGGACTCAGGGCGATGGTGGATGACCACACCGCAGCCAGCGGTGCGGCGGTCTCCTGCGTCCGCAGCAGCGGCGACGACCAGATCGGTCGGGGGGACAGGTCCGTGCCCAGATCCCGTGCGACCACACGAGCCTGCTCGGCCCCCATCTCGTCGAGCCCGGGGTCGAGGTGATCCGTCCAGCTGGCAGCGGCTCGACCGTGGCGGACGAGGTGCAGGCGGGGCACGCAGCTCGCCCTACGCCGGCTCGGGCTCGGGCTCGGCCTTCGGTTGGAACAGCTCGGCGAAGATCGCCGGCGGCTCGCCATCGTGGCGATGCTCGACGATGTACCACTCCGGACCGAACACGTACGAGAAGATCTCGTCGGGCATGGCGGCCATGAAGTGGTCGGGACCGATCTGGCTGGCGTGGGACAGCATCGACGCCCGCTTTCGGTCGGTGACGGACGAGGAGTCGACCCAGTGGGTCAGATCGGCCTCGGCCTTGCCGAAGGTCACCGCCGCGGTCACGCCCTCCTCAGCCGTGAGACCCTCGGGCGGCGTCTCCGAATCCGGCGGTTCGGGAACCTCCATGCCAGCTTCCTTCGCCATGGCGAAGGCGCGCTGGATCAGGTCCCGGTTCATGGTCCCCTGGGCGACGACGGGAACGTCTGCCAACTCCGCAGCTCGCATCCCCACGCGGTGCACCTGGATGTGGTCCGGGTGGCCGTAACCGCCGTTGTCGTCGTAGATCGTGATGACGTCGGGCGACTCCTCCTCGAGGATGGTGGCCAGCCGTCGCGCCGCGATCTCCACGTCCGCCTGCCAGAAGCACCAGGGCACGTCGTTGGTGGCCTCGCCGATCATCCCCGAATCGGTCCAGCCGAGGAACTCGACGCGCTGGACGCCCAAGACCTCGGCCGACTTGAAGACCTCGGCCGTCCGGCGCAGCGTGAGCTGCTCCCCCTCGTCGAGCACACCGGGGACGGGCTCCCCCAGCTCGCCGCGGGTGCCGAAGACGAGCACCACCCGGTGACCGGCATCGGCCGCCAGGGCGAGGGTGCCGCCGGTCCCGATCGACTCGTCGTCGGGGTGGGCGTGGAAGCTGACGATGGTTCCCATCGCCGCACGATACCGGCGTCAGGCGGAGCCCAGATCAGGCGATCGCGTTGGACGCTCTCAGTTCGACGATGCGCTCGGGGGCGATGCCCCAGGCTTCGAGGGCCTCGTCGGTGTGCTGTCCGACGTGCGGAGGCGGGCGCTCGATGCTGCCCGGAGTGCGGCTGAAGCGGGGTGCGGGCGCCGGCTGGACCAGCCCGGCGACCTCGGTGAAGGTCCCGCGCTGGGCGATGTGGGGGTGCTGGGGCGCTTCGTCCATCGAGAGCACGGGGGCGAAGCACACGTCGGTGTGCTCCATGAGCGCGCACCACTCGTCGCGGGTCTTCGTCTTGAAGACCTCGGCGAAGCGCTCCTTCAGCACCGGCCACTGGGTCTTGTCCATCTGCTTGGGCAGCGACTCCGGGTCGATCTCGGTGATGCGGAGCAGTTCGGCGTAGAACTGGGGCTCGATCGATCCGATCGACACGTACTTGCCGTCGGCGGTCTCGTAGGTGTCGTAGAAGTGGGCGCCGGTGTCGAGCATGTTCGTGCCCCGTTCGTCCGCCCAGATGCCCATGTGCTTGAACGACCAGGTCATGGTCATCAAGCTGGCGGCGCCGTCGATCATGGCGGCGTCGATGACCTGGCCCTGCCCGGAGCGGGCGGTTTCGACCAGGGCGGCGCACACGCCGAAGGCCAGCATCATCCCGCCACCGCCGAAGTCGCCGACGAGGTTGAGCGGCGGGGTGGGCTGCTCTCCCGCGCGACCGAGCGGCTCCAGGGCGCCAGCGAGGGCGATGTAGTTGATGTCGTGACCGGCCGCCGCGGCGTAGGGGCCGTCTTGGCCCCACCCGGTCATGCGGCCGTACACCAGTCGGGGGTTGCGCTCGAGGCAGACGTCGGGGCCGAGCCCCAGGCGCTCCATCACACCGGGCCGGAAGCCTTCGACGAGCACGTCGGCCCCGGCCACCAGGTCGAGGACCGTCGCCACGCCTTCTGGGTTCTTGAGGTCGACGGCGACCGAGCGGCGGCCGCGGGCGAGAAGGTCGGCCGGTGGCTCGGCAGATGGTCCCTGACCGAACGCGTTGACACCCGTCGAGCGGTCGATGCGGATGATGTCCGCGCCGAGGTCGGCGAGGAGCATGGCGCCGTAGGGACCGGGGCCGATGCCCGCGATCTCCACGACCTTGATGCCGGCGAGTGGTCCCATGGTCAGCTCTCCTGGTCAGGCAGCGCGGTTGACGAGCGCAGATACCGCATCGGCGCACTCGGTCCAGTGGACCCGCGGGATGTCGTGGGCCATGTCGTCGAAGGCGATGAAGTCGGCGCCGGCGATGAGCTCGGCGGTGCGCTGTCCGCCGCTGAAGTTGACAAGCCTGTCCTGGCGGCCGTGGATCACCAGTGCCGGCAGGTCCAGCCGTGCCAGTCCTTCGGCGCGCGATCCGGAGGCCAGGGTGGCCAGCAACTGGTGGCCCACGCCGTCGGGGTTGAAGCCCTGCTCGTAGGACAGCTCGATCACCGCTCGGGTCCGCTCCTCGTCGAAGTGCTCCGAGGCGATGGCGCGTTGGATCTCGATGCCGGACTCGATGATCCCGCCGCGGTCCGTCGGCCGAGGCGCGAGCAACACGGTGGCCAACTCGGGCGAAGGCTCGCCGTAGCCCGGCTCGCCGGTGTTCGACATGATCGACGTCAGGGTCAGCACCCGCGACGGGTGCTCGATGGCGATGGTCTGGGCGATCATCCCGCCCATCGAGGCGCCCATGAGGTGGGCGGCCTCGACGCCGAGGTGGTCGAGGAGCCCGACGGCATCCGCGGCCATGTCCGAGAGGAGGTAGGGCACGTTCGACGTATCACCGCCGAGGACCTCCATCACCGCGGTACCGATGTCGAGGCCGGGCGTGTCGATCCAGGTCGACTGCCCCACATCGCGGTTGTCGAAGCGGACCACGTGCAGACCACGTGCCACCAGCAGCGCGCACACGCCGTCGTCCCACATGACCCGCTGGGCGCCGAGGCCCATGATCAGCAGGATCGTCGGATCCGCCGGGTCCCCGAACGTCTCGTAGGCGATGTCGATTCCGTTGGCAGGGGCGATGGGCACGGCGGCCATGGTGCCACACTTGACCAACCGGTCAAGGGATCGAAGGAGGGTCTTCGGTCACCCCCGGAGCCACGCGGCGGTGGCGGCATCGAGGCGCCGGCTCCGGTCCCCCACGACCGCCTCCGCAAGGGCCTGTTCCACGGCAGCGACGGTGGCTGCGATGCCATCGGGGACCACCGCGTCGGCGATCCCGAACCCGGCCAGGTCCTGAGCGGTGAGCCGCAGCAGGGGTGCGACCACGGGCGCCTTCGTCGCGTCGCGCTCGAGGATCGCTGCCGCGCCCTCGGGCCCGATGACGGAGAACGTTGCGCCCTCTTGGATGAGGAGCCGATCGGCGGCGCTGAGGGCTTGGGCGCCGCCGCTGCCGCCCTCGCCGACGCACACCGCCACCGTGGGCACGGGCGCCGCCGTCATCGCGGCATGCGTCTGCGCGATGGCCCGGGCAATGCCCTCGTTCTCCGCCTCCGGCGACAGCGCAGCACCCGGCGTGTCCACGAACGTGACGACCGCAATGCCCAGCCGGCCGGCCAGGGCGATGCCGCGGCAGGCGAGCTCGTAGCCCGCGGGACCCGGCTGACCGCCGCCCGCGTAGCGGTCCATGGCGATGACGACTGCCCGACGACCGCACGCCGTGGCCAACCCCACGCGCATCGACGGGTCGGTCCCCGCGCCCAGCTCGATCCAGCTGGTGGTCGCCGCCGCTGCGACCTGGATGCCCGACGGCCGCCCGAGCCTGCGGGAGCCCAGCACGGCGGCCCACGCCGGATCGGTGCCGGGAGGGGGCGGGGCGACTGCCTTGGTGGGCACCGGAGGGCGCGAGGCGTACAGCGGGCGATCGAGCGAGCCGAGCGCGGCGCGGACCCAGGCGAGGACCTCGTCGGGCTCGACCACCGCATCGACGATGTGGGCCGCCAGAGCCGTGTCAGCTGAGTGGGACGTGCCCGCAACGGTGCGGCCCGACGTCTGCTCCACCACCCGGGGACCGGCAAAGCCGATCATGGCGTCGGCCTCGGCGATGCGCAGGTCGGTCAGCGAGCCGTAGGAGGCGAAGACCCCGCCGGTGGTCGGCGACCGGTGGACGGCGATGGAGAGGAGACCGGCATCCCGGTGTCGGTTGACCGATCCGGCCGTTCGCGAGAGCTGGATGAGCGAGAGCATCCCCTCCTGCATGCGGGCCCCACCGGACCGGGTCACCACCACGACCGGAAGCCGGCGCTCCGTGGCCCGATCGAAGGCGCGCACCACCTTCTCCCCGTGGACCAGGCCCATCGACCCGCCGATCACGGAGAAGTCGCACTCGATCAGCACGAAGCCGTCCGCCAGGCCGGTGCGGACGGATTCGCTGGTCATGGCTGCGACCTTGTCGGCGTAACCGGGAAAGCCGAGCGGGTCGCCGCTTCGGAGGTCCCGGTCCCATTCCTCGATCAAGGCCGTCAACATCGATCCAGCCTGCCAGACGCCCAGGTCACACCCGGCAACCGGATCCATTGCTCATCGGACGTCCTTCCACGGATTCCGTGGCCGTCGGGGTGTTCACAGCGCCGAAACGAACGGTTGCGTACGATGCCCCAGTCCCAGCCCTCTCGGCCCCGATCCAGGAGTCCCTTCGTGCAGACCCTTCGCAAGCATCCGATCCTCGCTCTCGGCCTCGCCGGCAGCCTCTTGTTCGGCGCCGCCGCCTGCGGTTCCAGCGACAGTGGATCCGAAGGTGGCTCCAAGAGCACCACGACCGTGAAGCCCACCGAGAAAGGCGGCGATACGCCGAAGCTCGACGCCCTTGCCGGCAAGCGCATCGGCGTGCAGTCCGGGACCACCGGCCAGACCTTCGCCACCGAGAACAAGCCCAAGGGCGCCGAGATCGTCGAGTTCAGCGACACCGACGGCCTGTTCGGTGCCCTGGCGTCGAACGACATCGACGCCATCCTCCAGGACCTCCCGGTCAACGCCGGTCGCGTCGCCGAGGACGACTCCGTCGAGGTGGTCGAGACCTACGCCACGGACGAGCAGTACGGCTTCGCCGTGGAGAAGGGAAGCGACATGAAGGGCGAGCTCGACGATGCGCTGGCCGAGGTGAAGGACGACGGCACCTACGACCTCATCTACGCCAAGTACTTCCCGACCGGCGGCGACGAGGCCGGACCCGGTCCCGAGGCCTCCGACGTCGAGGGATCCAAGACCATCAAGGTCTGCTCCGACATCCCCTACGCCCCGATGGAGTTCGAGGGTGAGGGTCCTCGCGGACTGCAGTACACCGGCTTCGACATCGATCTGCTCGACGCCATGGCCGTGACCATGGACGCCAAGCTCGAGATCATCGACTCCGAGTTCGACGGCATCCTCGGCAACCTCTCGGCCGGGACCTGCGACGTGGTCGCCTCCTCGCTGACCATCACGCCCGAGCGCCAGAAGGAGGTCGACTTCACCGAGCCGTACTTCGACGCCGACCAGTCCCTCCTGGTCCCGGTCAACTGAGCGACACGGCCCGAAGCCGACACGGCTGAACCATGACCGATCCATCGGTTGCGAAGCTCGGGGACGGCGAGACCGCCCTCCCCGAGCTCTACCGCTCCGGGCGCGCCAAGCAACGGCGCTCCCGCAACTCGCGGTTTGCGGCGTACACCTTCGGCGCGCTGATCCTCGTCCTCATCACGCTCTTCGCCGACTGGGAGAAGATCGGCGACAAGTACTTCAACGGCGACATCGCCCGCGAGATGTTCCCGGACGTCATCACCATCGCCGCGAAGAACACGGTCGTGTACACGCTGTTCGCGTTCGCGGGCGGCGTGGTGCTCGGGCTGGTCATGGCGCTGCTGCGGCTCAGCTCGATCCGCGTGTACCGGACCTTCGCCGCCACCTACATCGACATCTTCCGCGGCCTGCCGGCGCTGCTCACGATCATCCTCGTCGGCTTCATGACTCCCATCGCGCTGGGGATCCGCTTCCCCACCCTCTTCGGGGTGCCCACCGGAGGGATCGTCGCCCTGGCCCTGGTGGCAGGCGCCTACCTCGCCGAGACGATCCGATCCGGCATCGAGGCGGTCCCACGCGGCCAGGTCGAAGCGGCCCGTTCGCTGGGACTGACCCACGCGCAGACGTTGCGCAAGATCGTCATCCCCCAGGCGTTCCGCATCATCATCCCGCCGCTCACGAACGAACTGGTGCTCTTGCTCAAGGACACCTCGCTCCTCGCGATCCTCGGCGTGACCATCACGCAGAAGGAGCTCACGAAGTTCGCCCAGGGCTATTCGTCCCGGACGTTCAACGGCACACCCCTCGTCGTCGCCGGCGCGATCTACCTGATCATCACGATCCCGCTCACCCGCCTCGTGTCCCAGCTTGAGAAGCGAAACCGGGCGATCCGATGATCGACGGAGCCACTCCCGCGATCGAGCTGCGCGGCCTGCGGAAGTCGTTCGGCACCAACGAGGTGCTGAAGGGGATCGACCTCTCCGTCGCACCCCGGCAGGTGGTGTGCGTGATCGGGGCATCGGGCTCCGGGAAGTCGACGCTGCTGCGTTGCGTCAACCGCCTCGAGGAGCCGACCGGCGGTTCGGTGCTGATCGACGGCATCGACATCACGCATCCCGACTGCGACCTCGACCTGGTGCGCCGCAACATCGGGATGGTGTTCCAGCAGTTCAACTTGTTCCCGCACCTGAAGGCCATCGACAACGTGACCCTGGCCCAGCGAGAGGTCCTCGGCCGCTCGAAGGACGAGGCGAACGAGGTAGGTCGGGCGATGCTCGAACGGGTAGGGCTGGCCGAGAAGGCGGACGCGTACCCCTCGCAGCTGTCGGGCGGGCAGCAGCAGCGCGTGGCCATCGCCCGAGCGCTCGCCATGAACCCCGAGATGATGCTGTTCGACGAGGCCACCAGCGCGCTGGACCCAGAGCTCGTCGGCGACGTGCTCGACGTGATGCGCCAGCTGGCGTCGGAGGGCATGACGATGCTGGTGGTGACCCACGAGATGGGCTTCGCCCGCCGCGTGGCGGATCACGTCGTCTTTATGGACCAGGGCGTGATCTGCGAGCAAGGCCCGCCGGACCAGGTCCTGGGCAACCCCAGCACCCCGCGCCTGCAGCAGTTCCTGGAGCAGGTCCTGGAGCACTGAGGCCCGAGCGGCGCGGCGCCGGGAACCTTGGACCCGGAAGGAGCGTCAGAGGGAGACCACCCACCCGGAGGTTGCCCCGTGCCCCACCCATCTCGAACCCTCGTGTGCCGCGTCGGCCTCGCCATCGCCGGCTTCGCCCTGCTGGCCGGCTGCTCTCAGGGCGCCGACGCCAAGACCGAAGCTCCGTCCTCGACGAAGGCAACCGACCGCACCGTGACGGTCACCGCCACCGGGACGTCCAAGGGCACCCCCGATGCCCTCCTCGTGAACGTGACCGTGGCGACCGGTGGGCCCAGTGCCGCCGAGACCATCGCCGACAACAACCGCCGAACGCAGAAGGTCCTCGACCAGCTGAAGATCACCGCCGTCGACGACAAGGACGTGTCGACCACCTCGGTCGACCTCGGGCCCACCTACGACAAGCACGGGAACATCTCCGGCTACGCCGCCAGCAACTCGCTGCGCATCACCTTCCGGAGCCTGAAGTCCGCCGGCGCCAAGCTCGACGCGCTCGTGAAGGGCGGCGACAACCACGTGCGCATCAACGGCGTGCAGCTCGGCTTCACCGACGACGACGAGCTGGTGAGCACCGCCCGAATCGACGCCGTGAAGCGGGCCAAGGCCCAGGCCACCGAGATGGCTGAGGCCGCCGGCGCAGAGGTCGGCGAGGTCCGCACCATCGCCGACGTCGTGCCCGATGCCGGCTACCCCCAAGCCCTTGCGGCAAGCGGCCGAGCATCCTTCGATGCCGAGAGCGTCCCGATCGCCGCCGGCTCCGAGGAGCTCAACGTCCAGGTCAAGGTCGTCTTCGAGCTCACCTGACCGCCCCACCCCGCCCCACTGAACCGGTTCAGCAACGCCCTCCGATTCCACGCCTCCGTGCAACACGTTCGTTCCTGGGGGGGGGTGCTGGG
>JBKJPY010000020.1:0-10022 GCA_046594195.1 Acidimicrobiales bacterium
CCCGGCGAAGCAGGGAAGGTCACGACTTCGACGCGAGTGGAGCTGATCGGAATCGAACCGACGACATCTGCCTTGCAAAGGCAGCGCTCTGCCAACTGAGCTACAGCCCCGGGCGGGGCCCATCGCTGGACGACCCGGAACGGCGAGGATAGCCACGAGCGGCCGTTCGGTCGTAGCCCGATCGCTGCCCGGGGCGATGCGGTGCGCTGCGAACGACGGTTTCCGGGGCGTGCCCGGCACCAGAACGGCGCTCCCTACCCAGCGAAGTGGCTATCCAAACCTCATCACCCTCGGTGGCATACGCTTCGCCGAGGGTACCCGCGTCTGGAGGGGCGAACTGTGGTCACTGCAGGTCAGCACAACGAAGGTCAGCCGATCGAGGTGACCGATGACGACGTCGTCATCGACATCACGGACGCCGCCATGGCGCGCCAGGCGCTGTACGACCGGCTGGTGTCGTCGAGCCCCAGCGGCGAGCTGGTCATCGACCTGCGCGACGACGTGCTCGATGCCATCGCCGAGCTGGCGCCCACGGGTCGCACGCTCGAGAGGGGCCCGAGCGTGAGCGGGCGTCCACCCGAGCTCCTGGACGGTCACGAGCTGCTCGTGATCTCCGGCGGGGACCGGTGGATGGACGCCGAGGCGTTCGTCTACGACTGCTACGTCAAGCTCGGGTACACGTCTGAGTCGAGCCGCAAGCAGGTCGAGGAGCTGGTCCGGTTCGCGGAGCACTCCCGGTTCCACGCCGTCGTCAACGAGCACGGCCACATCATCGGCACCACCCGGGTCATCTTCGGGACCTTCGACACCTTGCCCGTGGGAAAGTTCACCCGCATCGACTTCTTCGACGAGGAGCCGATGGCCGAGCTCTCGTCCATCGTCGTGGATCCGTCGGTCCGCAGCACCGGGGTCATCGAGCACCTCTACCGGTCGGGCTGGGCCGATGCGATCACCAACGGTGCCCGCACCATCACCGGCCTCGGCGAGCGCTGGATGCTCGACACGTTCCGCCGCTCCTACGCCCTGCCGTTCGTTCCCTGCGGCGTGCCGGAGTACTACATGGGCGGTGACGTCATCCCCATGACCATGTCGGTGCGCCCGAACATCATGCGGGAGACCGCACGCTGCAACCCGCAGTTCTGGCTCTGGGCGGTCGAACGCCTGACGCCCGAGCAGATCGAGGAGCTGGGGTACGGCGAGACCATCGAGCTGAGCCGCCAGCTGGTGGCCGAGGCCACGCGGCCCGCCGCGACCTGACGCTAGGCCTCGTCGATCTCCACCATGCGGGCACCGACCGGCGCGCGGTCTGATCCGGTGCGCGCCGCCCGCACCTTGAGCGCGATGCCGCGCACGGCGTTGCCTCCGAAGACCACGATCAAGATGCCCAGGACGATGTACACCACCGGCGGGAAGTCGACGTCCTTGCCGACCCAGAAGATGTACAGGTACGGAGCGAGGAACGACGTGCACGCCACCATGGCCCACGTGCTGGCGGAACGCAGCCGGTGGTCGATGAAGCCTTCGACCACCCGGGCCACGCCGATGGCGTACGGCACCGCGGTGGCCAGGTCGATGATGCCGAAGACCCAGATGTTGAGCCCGTAGTCCTGCAGGGTCTCGGCGGCGACCACCAGCCGTCCGATGGTGAACAGCACGATGGTGATCACCCACGACACCTCGACGCGGCGGCGCAGGCGTTGCGACCGGCTCGTCGGCGTCGCATCCGGTGCCACCGGACCCGCCGGTGACGGGGTCGTCATGCTCGATTCACGCACTCGGCCCTCCAATGGTCACGCTCGGTGTCCCCACGGTAGCTCCCCGTGGCATTCGCGACGATTCTCTGGGCAAACGGCCCACAAGAGCACTCGTCGCACCGGGTGCATCGGCAAGTCTGTAGATCGGCCGATCTCGGCCGATCTATGAGGAACATGCGCGCTCGATCCTGGACCTTCGTGCTCGCGCTCGGCACCGTCGTCTTCATCGTCGGGGCCGTGCTCGGGCCGGCCGTACAAGGCTTCGTCGCGGTACCGATGGGCTTGGTCGCCGTGTTCACGGTGCTCGCGATCGCCCAGCGCAGCCCGGCCCCAGTCCGCCGGACCTGGCGTCTCTTCAGCATCGGCGGTTTGGCCTTCACGCTGGCGGGGGTGGTCCGGGTCGGCATCGAAGCGGTGGCACCGGACCTGCCGAAGTTCCCCTCGCCTGCCGATGTGATCGTGGTGATCGGGTACGTCGCCCTGATCCTCGGCACCTACCAGATGGGTCAGATCCGCTCCGGCCGCGACCGGGCGGCCCACCTCGACGGCCTCATCGTCGCCATCAGCGCCGCCACCGTCGTCTGGACGCTCGTGCTGTGGCCCTACATGGTCGACACCTCCACACCGCTCGCGGAGCGCCTCGTGAACGCCGGCTTCGCGGTGCTGAGCATGGTGCTGCTGGCGGCGACCACCCGCCTGGCGGTCGGTCCCGGCGCCCGCACCACGAGCTACTACCTGCTGGCCTGCGCCGTGGGCATGGTCTTCACGACCGACGTCGCCGCGACCTTGGCCTCCGTCGGCGGCAAGCGAACGGGGCTCTCGCTCCTGCTCGCACCGCTCGTGTACACGCTCTACGCAGCGGCGGCCATGCATCCGAAGATGCCCCAGATGTTCGAGGAGCCCGACGAGCGGGTCATGCGCCTCACCCGCAAGCGGATCGCGCTCTTGGCGGTGGGGCTGCTGCTCCCGCCCGCGTTGCTCCTCTGGCTCCGCATCTCGGACAACTCCGTCGACGTGCGCGTGCCGGCCTTCGGCTCCGCCCTGCTCGCCCTCGTCGTACTGGCGCGGTTCCGGATGCTGGTCCGCGCCCAGGAACAGGCCGTCGAACTCCAGGCCATCCAACGCGAGGCCAACGCGGATCTCGCCGCAGCGTCGAGCCGGCACGCGATGCACCGAGCCACGCTGCGCGCCGTCGTGCGGCTCGCCGGCGACACCCCTGGCCTGCGAGTGGCAATCGCACAGGTCGCCGGCAACTCGCTCCGCGTGCTCGATGCCATCGGCCAAGACGCCGAAGCCGCGGTCGGCACCTCCATCTCCCTGGACAACATCCCCCGGCCCCTCGCCGACGGCCTCGCGAAGCTGACGCTCACCTCGGTGGACCACGCCGCGCCCATCGACCTGGCCGCCAGCGTCGCCGGCGGAGTCACCGCCAGCGTGCTCGTCGCACCGCTGAGCGCGCAGCACGATCTCAGCGGCGCCCTGGTCCTGACCTCGCGCCGTCCCGCCGACGCCACGTTGCGCCAGAGCGTGGAGACCCTGGCCTCCACGGTGTCCCTCGCCCTCGAGAGCGCCGTCCTCACCGAAAACCTCTTGCGTCGACGCAGCGAGCGCCGCTTCCGTGCCCTCGTCGAGAACTCCTCGGACATCGTCCTGGTGGTCGACGCCGACCGCCAGATCACGTTCGCCAGCCCGGCCGCACACCGCCTGCTCGGCCTCAACGAGAAGGCACTCCTCGCCAGCCACCCGGCACGGTGGGTGCACCCCGACGACTGGCCCATCCTCGCCCGCGTCCTCGACGGAACCTCCACTCAGCACCACGACGAGACCGACAGCGTCGAGGTCCGCATCCGCCACATCGACGGCAGCCACCGCTGGTTCGAGATCCGCACGCGGGACCTGGCGCACGATCCCGAAATCGAGGGCCTGGTCGTCACCGCCCGTGGGATCAGCGACCGCAAGGCCACCGAGAAGCAGCTGGCTGAGAGCGAAGCCCGCTTCCGCGCCCTCGTCCAGAGCTCCAGCGACGTGGTCGCCGTCGTGGCCAACAACGGGTGCTTCTCCTACATCAGCCCCGCCATCTCCGAGATGCTCGGCTACACCCCCGAGGAGCTCGATGGCACGCCGGCCATCGCCCTGGTGGCTCCCGAAGACGTCGCCACCTTCCAGACGACCTACCCGGAGCTGTCGCAGAAGCGCCTGCCCACCGGCGACCTGAACACGCGACGCATCGAGACGCAGCTGCGCCACCGCTCCGGCGAACTACGCACCGTCGACATCACGGTCACCGACATGCGCGACGTCCCGGCGGTCGGCGGCATCGTGCTCAACGGCCGCGACATCACGGTCCGCAAGGCACTCGAGGCGGATCTCCGGTTCCAGGCCCTGCACGACACCCTGACCGGACTCGCCAACCGCACGATGTTCACGCAGCAGACCGCCGCCGCTCTGCGAACCAGCGAGCGGCTCGAGTCGGTCGGCGCGCTGTTCATCGACCTCGACGACTTCAAGACCGTCAACGACTCTCTCGGCCACGCCGTCGGCGACCAGCTCCTCCAAGAGGTCTCGACGCGGCTCATCACCTCCTTGTCGTCCAATGACCTCGCCGCCCGCCTCGGCGGCGACGAGTTCGCCGTCCTGGTGGTCGACGCACTCGATCAGGCCGGGGTCGTCGCCCTCGCCGAGCGGGTGCTCGCCCTCGTGGCCAAGCCCTACCGCATCCAGGGCCGCGACATCCGAGTGACGGCCAGCATCGGCATCGCCTTCGCCGACGAGGAGGGCGTCGACGCCGAGGTCCTCCTGCGCAGCGCCGACGTGGCCATGTACCTCGCAAAGGATCGTGGCAAGAACCGCTACGCCGTCTTCGAGGCCCACATGCACACCAGCGTGTTCGAGCGCCTCGAGCTGAAGGCCGACCTGCTCCGCGCCATCGACGACGGCCAGCTCCGCTGCCACTACCAGCCCATCGTGTCGCTCCAGACCGGCCGCATCACCGGGGTCGAGGCCCTCGTGCGCTGGGAGCACCCCACCCGCGGGATGCTCTTCCCGGACGCCTTCATCCCGCTCGCCGAGGACACCGGCCTCATCGTGCCGCTCGGCCGCTGGGTGATGCGCGAAGCCTGCCAGCAGCTCCGCGCCTGGCAGCTGCGGCTCCCGGCCAGCTGCACCATGTCGATGAGCATCAACCTGTCGGTGCGCCAGCTCATGCACGAACAGATCATCCGCGATGTCCGCGAAGCCGTCGACGACGCCGGCCTGGACCCGTCCACGGTCACCATGGAGATCACCGAGACGACCCTCATGCACGACACGGACATGACCCGTGAGCGCCTCGCCGAGCTCCGCGAGATCGGCGTGTCGCTCGCCGTCGACGACTTCGGCACCGGCTACTCGTCGCTCCAGTACGTGCAGCGCTTCCCCATCGACATCATCAAGATCGACCGCAGCTTCGTCACTGGCCTCGGCACCAACCCCGGCGACGGCGCCGTCGTCCAGTCGATGATCGAGCTCTCCCAGCGCCTCGGCGTGCACACCGTGGCCGAGGGCATCGACCGGCCCGAGCAGGTCACCCTCCTCCAGTCGCTCGGCGCCGACCTCGGCCAGGGGTACCTGTTCTCGAAGCCCGTCGTGGCCGACCAGATCACGGCACTCCTGGACTCCAGCCCCCACGAGAGCCCCCGCTTCCAGCTCTCCTGAAGCCGCCCTACCTGGTGCCCGCCGCCGTACCCGTGGGCGCGTCGGCCTTCGCCCTCTGGCGGACCACCGGACGCGTGCTGGTCCCCCGCCTGATCGTCGTCGCGGTCACCGTCGGCGTCGTCGCCCTCGTCTCCTCGGCCGACCCCGTGTGGCCGCTCGCCGCCGTGGGTGCCGGCCTGCTGACCATCGTCGTGCTCGAGCAGGCGCAGCTCCACCGGATGCCCGCCGACACCGTCGAGCTCGACTGAGCGGCGCCTCGCGCACGGGCGGCGACAAGATCCCGAGCGACGACGAGGTCGGAATGAGCGATCGGTTTGAAGTGGGACGACACTCGGAAGACGGCCTCCGCCGGCAGTAGGTTCACCTCCGTGTCCACCACCCCTGCCTTCGTCTCGCGGCTCGTGCGGCTGCCGCTGACCGACACCGACGGGGATCCGGTCGGGCGCATCCGCGACGTCGTGCTCGCTCCATCCGGTGACAAGCTCCGGGTCCTCGGCCTGGTCGCCAACATCGAGCGGCGCAACATCTTCATCAACATGAGCCGCATCGCCGAGATCGACCCGAGCGGCGTCCGCATGGTCGGTGGGACCGTGAGCGTCCGCTCCTTCACCCGCCGCGCCGGCGAGGAGCTGGCGGTCGGCGACCTCCTCGACACCAAGATCGGCGACGAGTTCCTCACCGACCTCGCCATCGGTCCCGGGCCCGACAAGGCGTTCTGGTACGTGGTGCTCGCGGCGCTCGGCCGGCGCGGACCACTGCGGCGCCGGGCGCCCAACGTGATGCCGTGGGACCAGGTCGCCCACCACTTCGCCAGCACCCCCGAGATGGACGAGGTCGCCGAGCTGCGCGACCTCCACCCCACCGACGTCGTCGACCGGCTCCAGCGCCTCTCCGTCGCCCGCCGCCACCAGGTGGTCGCCCTCCTCGCCGACGAGCAGGTGGCCGACCTGCTCGAGGAGATGGAGGAAGAGGAAGCCGTCCGCCTCGTCGAAACCCTCGACCTCGAGCGAGCCGCGCACATCCTCGAGGAGATGGAGCCCGACGATGCGGCTGACCTCCTCGCTGACCTGCCCGAGACCGAGCGCGCTGCGCTGCTCGAGGAGATGCGCCCCGAGGAGTCCATCCCGCTGCGACGCCTCCTCGCCTACGACGAGAACACCGCCGGTGGCCTGATGACCCCGGAGCCGGTGATCCTCGCCCACACGACCACCGTCGCCGAGGCCCTCGCGTCGATCCGCATACGCGAGATCCCTGCGGAGCTTGCCGCCCAGGTCTTCGTGACCCAACCTCCGGTGTCGACGCCCACCGGCAAGTACGTCGGTGTCGTCGGGTTCCAGCGGCTGCTGCGCGAGCAGCCGTCGACCACGCTCGAGGAGTGCGTCAACGACAGCACCGAGCCGGTCGCCCCCGACCTCCCGCTGCGTGACGTCGCCGAGCGCCTGGCCTCCTACGACCTGCTCGCCCTTCCCGTGTGCGACCGCGCCGGTCGCCTGGTGGGCGCGGTCACCGTCGACGACGTCCTCGACCACGTCCTCCCCGAAGGCTGGCGCAGGACGCGGATCCGGACGTGAGGAAACGGCCTACGGTCCTCGCGAACTGAGGAGCAAAGGTCCGTCTCTAGGATCGCGGCGTGAAACGGACCCTTGCTGCGCTCCTCGTCGGCGCGACCCTGCTGGCTGCGTGCTCGACCTCGGGCGGCAACGAAGCCGCGCAGGAGCCGACGACGACCTCGTTCGCACCGGCGACCACGTCCGGCAAGGGTCCGACCACCACGGGTGCGCCCGAACCCGACGCCCGGCCCATCGACTGGTCCGACTGCGACGGCGGCTTCGAGTGCGGCACCATCACCGTGCCGCTCGACTACTCCAAGCCCGATGGCATGACCATCGACGTGGCCGTCACCCGCCACCCCGCCGACGAGCCGGAGCAGCGGATCGGAACCCTGTTCATGAACCCCGGCGGCCCCGGCGGGTCCGCCATCGAGCTGGCCCGCAGCTACTCGAGGGCCGGCACCATCGGCGACCGCTTCGACATCGTCGGCTTCGACCCCCGCGGCGTGGGCGAGAGCTCGCCCCTCGACTGCCACTCGCACCTGGTGGACATCTACGACGCCGACCCCACCATCGACAGCGACGCCGATCGCACCGAGACGCTGGATACCTCGAAGGCGTTCGTCGACGAGTGCAAGGCGAAGTACGGCGAGATCCTCCCGTTCCTCGGCACCACCGACATCGCCCGGGACATGGACGAGATCCGCAAGGCGATCGGTGACGAGCAGCTCAACTACCTCGGCTACTCGTATGGCACGTCGCTCGGCCAGGAGTACGCCCGACTCTTCCCCACACACGTCCGCTCGATGGTCATCGACGGCGTCGTCGACCACGCGCCCGACGGACTCACGACTGCGGAGACGCAGGCGGGTGGGTTCGAGACTGCCCTCGACGCCTACATCGCCCAGTGCGGCGACGACGGCTGCGGGTTCGGGGGCCAGGACGCAGGCGCGGTCATCGACGAGGTGATCGCCGCCGCCGAGAAGGCGCCGATCCCTGCGCCCGAGGCCGACCGACCCGCCACCCCCGGCATCGTCTCGCTCGCCCTCGCCCAGGCGCTCTACAGCGAGCAGCTGTGGGGCTCCCTGTCGGCGGCGCTGCGCAACGGCCAAGACGGCGACGGCAGCGGCATGGTGTCACTCGCCGATCAATACCTGCAGCGCAACGACGACGGCTCCTACCCGACCGGCACCGAGATCTACTTCGCGGTCAGCTGCCTCGACGACACCTGGCCCTCCGATCCCGAGAAGGTCATCGACGCGTCGATCGAGTCGGAGCAGGAGGTGCCCCGCTTCGGTGGCCCGATCGTCATCGACTACATCCGCTGTGCGATGTGGCCGGCGAAGGCCAAGCCGCTCGCACCCGTCCCCGCCGACACCAAGGGCCTGCCGCCCATCGTGGTGATCAGCACCACCAACGACCCGGCGACCCCGTACGAGAACGGCGTCGCGGTGGCGAAGCAGATCCCGGGTGCCGTGCTCGTCACCAACGAGGGCGAGGGCCACACCATCGTCGGCCAGGGCAAGCCCTGCATCGACGACATGGTGCGCGACTACTTCGTCGACCTGACCGTCCCCGACGATGGCCTGACCTGCAACTAGGAGGACCGACCCCGCTCAGGTCGCGAGTTCGCCGGCGACCATGGGTTCGAGGAGGAGCTCGGGCTGGTCGGCGACCAGGCGGTCGAGCCAGTAGATGCTCTCGAAGACGGCGATCTTCGTGCCGTCGGAGCGGTCGAGGACGTCGACGCCGCGCATCGCTCGCAGCGCCGCCGCGCTCTCGGCATCGGTGCGACGAGCGACCGTGTACGACGTGGGGCTGAGCTCGACGGGGGCGCCGAACTCGTTCTCCAGCCGGTGGACGGCTACCTCGAACTGCATGGGCCCGACGGCTGCGAGCACCGGCGCCTGGTCGCCGAAGTCCGGGTCTCGCAGGACCTGCACCACGCCCTCCTCGTCGAGCTGGGCGATGCCCTTGCGGAACTGCTTGAACTTGCTCGTGTCGCGCACCCGGATGACCGAGAAGTGCTCGGGGGCGAACGTCGGGATACGGGGGAACGTCACCGGTTGGTCGAGCCACAGCGTGTCGCCGACCCGGACGTCCATGGCGTTGACGAGCCCGACCACGTCGCCGGGGTAGGCGGTGTCGAGCGTCTCGCGGTCGGCGCCGTTGACCGTGTGGGCGTACTTGGTGGCGAACGGCCTGCCCGTGGCGTCGTGGGTGACGACCATCCCCCGTTCGAAGACGCCAGAGCAGACCCGCATGAAGGCGCTGCGGTCGCGGTGCGCCTTGTCCATGTTGGCTTGCACCTTGAAGACGAAGCCGCTGAACGGGGCGTCGAGCGCCCGAGGCTCGTCCTCGATGTCGGGCCGCGCGGACGGCGCCGGGGCCAGGTCGATGACGCCGTCGAGCAGCAGCCGCACGCCGAAGTTGGTGATGGCCGAGCCGAAGAACGTGGGCGACAGCTCGCCGCCCAAGAACAGCTCCTCGTCGTAGTCGAGCCCCATCGCCTCGAGCATCTCGTCGCCCTCGGCCGCCGCGGTCCACGAGTCGCCCTCCTCGGCCGCCGCTCGTTCGGCGTCCACGATCTCCTCGGGTGCCTCCGTGGCGCCGCGCGCCGTGCGCGTGAAGCGGATGAACTGGTTCGTCCGCCGATCGATGACCCCCCGGAAGTCCCCGGCGATGCCCACCGGCCAGGTGACCGGCGCGGCGGTGACGCCGATCTTCTGGTCGATCTGGTCCAGCAGCTCCAGCGGATCGAGGCCGGGACGATCCCACTTGTTGATGAACGTGATGATCGGGATCTGGCGGGCCTTGGCGACCTCGAACAGCTTGAGCGTCTGCGGCTCGATCCCCTTCGCGCTGTCCAGCACCATCACGACCGCGTCGACGGCCGACAACACCCGATAGGTGTCTTCCGAGAAGTCGCGGTGACCCGGGGTGTCGAGCAGGTTGACCACGCAGTCGCGGTACGGGAACTGCAGAACCGTCGAGGTGATGGAGATGCCGCGCTGCTGCTCGAGCT
>JBKJPY010000096.1:0-9476 GCA_046594195.1 Acidimicrobiales bacterium
TTGCTGTTTCCACGTGCACCTCAGGCCGTCGGCATGGTCCCGGGTTTCCGGGGCGAAGTGCACGATGCATGGGCGCCGGTTCGACGATGGGACCCGATCGGTTAGCGGACGCCTAAACCTGTCGGCGTGCCGACTGGGGTGGGTTAGGCGCGGTCGGGGAGCAGGAGTCGGAACGTGGCCGGTGCGGCGCTGGCGAGCAGGAGCCGTCCGCCTTCTGCTTCGGCGAGGGACCGGGCAAGCGCGAGGCCGAGGCCGTGTCGCTCGACCCCGCGCTGGCGTCGCTGGAAGATCAGGTCTGGGTCGATGTCGATCTCGTCCGCGTCGGCGACCGAGATGGCCAGGTGTCCCGTCTCAGGTCCACCGAGCACCACGTGCACGGGCCCGGTGCCGTGTCGGAGGGCGTTGTCCATCAGCACATCGAGGATCTCGTCGAGCACCTGGGTGCTGACTCGTGCGGGCGGCTGGTTGGCGGCGGTGATCGTGAGGGACCGAGATCGCGCCGCCAGAGGCTGGGCCCACCGGCCTCTGAGCCGCTCCTCGATGGTGGTGAGATCGACCGGGGCGTATTCGCGTGGGATGTCTCGGGCGACGGCGAGAAGGGTGGCGATCGTGGTCTCGAGGCGGTCGAGGTCGCCGAGTACCTCGTTGAGCACGGTGTGCGGGTCGGTGCGGGGCATCTCGAGTTCGGATTCCACGGCGAGGCGCATGCTGGTGACGGGGGTGCGGAGCTGATGCGAAGCGTTGGCCGAGAAGGTGCGCTCTCGCTGCAGAACGGCTTCGAGGCGTGCTGCGGTGTCGGCGATGGCGTGTGACGTCTCGTCGATCTCAGCGACGCCGCTCGTGCGTTGCCCGATGGTGAAGTCGCCTCCACCGAGACGAACCGCGTCGTCTCGAATCTCACGCAGGGGTCGAGCCAGGCGGCCGGCGAGGATCGCGCCGACGGTTACCGCGACGACGAGGGCGGCGACGTCGACCGCCAACAGCAGGAGAAGGTCGGCTCGGGTCCGCTCGGCGGCTTCGGACAAGGACTCCGCCACCCGGATGGTCGCAACACGCTCGCCGTCGATGATCACCGGACGGGCGAGCACCCGCTCGTTGCCGATGGTGCCGTCGGTGGTCGTGATGCCCTTGGTCTTGGTGACGGCGTCGGCCCGCGACGGACCCTCGCCCGCGAGCCGCTTCCCGTTTGCGTCGTAGACGGCGACAGTGACGCTCGATTCCTCCTTGGCCAGTTGGATCTCGGCGGTCGACGTTGCGATGTCGGGCTCGATGTTGGCGGCTGTGCGTTCGGCGGCGCGTTCGAGCTCGACGACCGCGTCGGCCTGCTTGCGATGGCTGAGCACGACCGCGAGCGGCAGGGTGAGCACGATGGTGGAGAGCAGGACGACGCCAACGATGGCGGTGAGGATCCGGCGTCTCATCGACTGGTCACTCGGCGGGTTCCCACCGGTAGCCGATCCCGCGGAGGGAGGTGATGCGACTCGTTTCTCCGGGCTGTTCGCCCAGTCGTCGACGCAGCGACGACATGTGGACGTCGAGCGTCTTTGTCGATCCGAACCAGTGCTCGTCCCACACGTTTGCCATCAACGTCTCGCGGGTTATGGCTTCGCCCTTGTGGGTGAGCAGTTCGACGAGGAGGTCGAACTCCTTGGCGCGCAGTTCGAGCTCCTCGCCGTCCATGGTCACGCGTCGTGCGATCACGTCGACCAGCAGTGGCCCGTCGCTCAACAGTTGGGCGCCTTCGGCGGGCGTGGCGTGGCGGAGTTGCGCTCGCACCCGAGCGAGGAGCTCGGCGAGACGGAATGGTTTGGAGATGAAGTCCGCGGCGCCGGCATCGAGGCCGATCACGACATCCATCTCCTCGCTCCTTGCGGTGAGGATCAGGATTGGCAGTTTGGGCCACCGTTTGAAGTAGGCCTTGGCCACGTCGATCCCGTCGCCGTCGGGGAGTCCGAGGTCGAGCAGCACCAGGTCGGGTGGCTGGGCGACGTCGAGCGCGTCGGCCACCGATTCCACCAGGGTGACTCCGTAGCCGGCGTTGGTCAGCGCCCGCTCGAGGTTGGCGCCGATGCCAGCGTCGTCCTCGACGATGAGGAGCTGCTGTTGGATCACGTCAGCAACGTAGGTCGGTTCGGGGCTGATCGGTTGCGCAGACATGGCGTGAACGTACGCAGCGACCGGTTAGGGCGATGGTGAGAGACGGTCAACGGACGGCAAGATCGAGCGCCAGCTGACCACCGTCCATTGCAACAACGCCGGTGAAGGCGTCATTCAGGTCGGGGGTTTGCGTCGTTCGTCGACCATCTGAGCGGGGCTGTTCGTCGGAATGGTCACGACGAAGCGGGCTCCTGGCTGGTTGTCTTCGGCTTTGATGGACCCATGATGTGCTCGGACGATCTCCGAGGCGATGGCGAGGCCGAGGCCAGATCCGCCTGAGTCGCGGTCGCGGGCGCTGTCGAGGCGGGTGAACGCCTCGAAGACTCGGTCGCGATCCGCCGGGTCGATCCCGGGGCCGTCGTCCGCAACGACGAAATCGACCTGGTGGTCGTTCTCGCGCAGGGCGATCGTGACGGTCGTCGAGGCGTGGCGAATGGCGTTGTCGAGCAAATTGGTGATGAGGCGTTCCAGCCGTGGCGTGCTTCCGTGAAGCTGTGCTGCGTTAACACGAGTTGCGTCGAGAGCGATCTGGGTAGTGGGCTGCGCGCGGCGCACCGCTGCCAGCACGAGATCGTCGAGATCGACGAGCTGATGTCCGTGGCGGGCGTCTGCTGTTGGCGAGTTCTGGGCGAGCTGCAGCAGGTCCTCGACGAGTTGCTGGAGGCGGACCGTTTCGTCGAGAACGGCGGCCCTGGTCGTGTGCCATCGGGCGGGATCCGGGTAGGCGCTGTCTGTTTCGAGCTGAGCCCGGATGGCGGCGAGCGGGCTTCGGAGTTCGTGGCTGGTGTCGGCGACGAGTCGCGCTTGTTGTTCGTTGGACGTGTCGAGGCGATCGAGCATCGTGTTCATGGTGGTTGCGAGCCGGCCGACCTCATCGCGGGCCGCCGGCTCGGGAACCCGGCGGTGGAGATCAGTGGCGGAGATCCGTTCGACCTCTCGCCGGATCTCGTCCACCGGTCGAAGGGCTCGGCCGGTGAGCATCCACGTGGTGATGCCGACGAGGCCGACGAGCAGCGGGACGCCGGTCTGGAGCAGGTGTTCGAGGTTCCTGGCTGACTCCTCGGCCGGTTCGAGGCTCCGCCCCACGTAGATCGTGGTGGCCCGCTGTGGCGCCCGACCGCGGCGAGCAACGATGCGGAAGGCGTTGTCACCAACGGGGAGCCCGGCAACCGTGCGGGAACCATGCCCTCGTGCAGGGGCACGGAGTCCGACGATGGGGGGTTCACCGGTGATGTTGCTAGAGGCGGCGACCACCTTTCCGTCGGGCCCGACCACCTGCACGACGGTCTGATCCTCTAAGGGGGCAGCGAGGACCTCGGGCAGGCTGCCGTCGGACAGCGCCGACGCAATGTCGTCCGAGCGCAGGAGCGCGGCGGCCTCCACGTCGTTGGCGACAGCGTCTCGGTGGGCGTTGACCAGCCACCGAGAACCTCCAACGAGCGCGAGCCCCACGACGACGACCGCGGCGAGGGTCGTGCGAACCCGCACCGAAGCGGGCAGCAACCGCCTCATTGGTCCGGGCTCATCCGGTAGCCGGCCCCACGCACGGTGTCGATCGTGTGGCGCCCGAAGGGCTCATCGAGCTTGCGACGCAGCCTGCGGATGTACACCTCGACGATGTTCGGGTCTCCTTCAAAGTTGAAGTCCCACACGTTCGCGAGCAGCTCGGCCTTCGACACCACCTCCCCGGGTCGTCTCATGAGGTACTCGAGCACGGAGAACTCGCGGGCCGTGAGGTGGACCTCCGTGCCAGCGACCGAGGCCCGGTGCGCGCCGGGCTCCAGGCGAAGGTCGCCCAGTTCGTGGACGAGGCTCGGTTCCGATGGCCCTGAGCGTCTCAGGAGGGCTCGAAGGTGTGCCAGCAGAACGACGAAGGAGAAGGGCTTGGTGAGGTAGTCGTCGGCGCCGGTGTCGAGCGCTTCCGCGTGGTCGAGTTCACCGGACTTCGCGGTCAGCATGAGGATCGGCGTCCAGTTTCCTGCTTCTCGTAGTTCGGAGCAGACCTTGAACCCGTTCATTCCCGGCAACATGATGTCGAGGACGATCGCGTCATAGGCGTTCTCGGTGGCCAGCCAGAGTCCTTCGGTGCCGGTGAGCGCAACATCGACGGCGAACCCTTCCCCCTGGAGGCCACGCTTGAGCGCTGAAGCGATCCGCTTCTCGTCTTCGACCACCAGAACCAGCATGTTCACCCATCTCCTCAGCACCGCTGAGTGTGACCTTCTGAGCCTGAACACGAGCTGAACAGAACGCGAGGGTGTCGTCAGTACACCACCTGACCTTGGTGTTCAGGTGTTCAGCGGGCAGACAGGTGGCCGGGCGCACCATGGCTTCATCGTCCGAACCCACCCTGGGTCGGCGAGATCAAGGAGTCCCCCAATGACCATGACCCGAACCCGCCAACTCGTCTTCGGAGGCGCCGCCGGCCTCGGCATCCTCATGGGCGCCGCTGGCATCTCCGCCGCCGCAACCGGTACCAGCCACCAGGCCCCGCCGGCTGCGTCGACCACCAAGGCGGCGACCCCGCCCGAGAAGGCCGACAACGAGACCAGCGACAGCCCCGACGAGGCCAACGGCGTCAACTGCGAAGACGGCATCATCAAGGCAACCGGAGCCCAGTGCGACGGCGGCCCCGCCGCCAACAAGGCCAACGACCCCGCCGAGGCCGGCCAGGCCAAGGAGTCCGACAAGGAGTCCGGCAAGGAAGAAGCCGACAGCACCGAGAAGGCTGACGGCATCGACCACCAGGCCGAGGGCAACGAGGTCGGCGAGAACGGCAACGGCATCCCCGACGCTCACGACGCAGCCGAGGCCGCCGGCGCCAACGGCTGACGCTCACCTGGGGTGAATCGCTGCTACCCCGCTGAGGCCCGCAGGGCCGTCGACTGAGCAGTCGTGGTTGATCGTGGGAGGGACAGACGGATCGCCGCCGCTGTCCCTCCCACTTGCCGCGTCTGGTCAGCAGCGCGGTCTTGGCGAGCAGGTTTTGCCGTCACCTGACTGACGCTCAGCCAGCGCCTTGCCAACGGTTTCCTACCGTCCCAACCGACTCGCACGACTGGACGCGCCATGACCGCAACGCTCGAACGCAACGAAGCCCATGAACAACGGCCTGGCTCGATACGACCGCCGGCTCCAGCGCCGCGGCGGGCCCGGCGCCAACGAGCCCGACGTCGAATCGCGTTGATCGTCGCCCTGGTGCTCCTGGTCCCACTGTCGGCGACCGGATGGTCCTACGGCCATGCCCTCACCTACCCCGGCTCCGCGTCGTTCTCTGTGCGATCCGTCGACTGGCTCCGATCGCACGGTGGTGGCGGCATCGTCAACAGCGCCGAGGTCTGGTACTACTCCCGCCAAGAGCCGCCGAGCACGGGGCGGCCCTCGGCGCCGCTGCCGCCTGCGCCGACCTCGGACCAGGCACGCCTCGTTCGCCAGGCCGAACGCGTCCACCAGACCCCCACTCTCACCCCGGCCGTAACGCCGGCCATGACAGGCGAGGCTGCCTGGACTCCCGGTCCGATGGGTCGAGATGGTCGCATCGCCACGTTCACGACCTGGTTCCGGCCCGACCCGAAGCACCCGACCGTTGTTGCCGGCGCCCTGTGGATTGCCCGCGATGCCACGAAGCTGCACCTCGTGGCCGGCACGAAAGACCCAGGCCGTGGACCCTGGCCCGGCAACGGGGCCATCCCAATCGCCGATCGGACCCGTACGGTCGCCGCGTTCAACGCCGGGTTCCTGCTGCGAGACAGCGGCGGTGCCATCTACCAAGCCGGCCACGCCACGGGACACCTCACCAACGGCGCCGCGTCTCTGGTCATCGACCGCAACGGCACCGCGACACTCGGCGAATGGGGCCGGGATGTCCACCTCGGCGCCGGGACCTACGCGGTGCGCCAGAACCTCCACCTCATCGTCGACCACGGCCGTTCGGTTCCCGGCCTGGTCGCGAACGGCCACAAGCTGTGGGGCTCGAGAAAGAGCCAACTCCAGTACACGTGGCGATCCGGACTCGGCGTCGACGCCGCCGGCAACCTCATGTACGTCGCCGGCAGCCACTTCACCCTGACCACCCTGGCCGCGGCGCTGGTCCAGGCCGGTGCGGTCAGGGGCATGCAACTCGACATCCACACCCAGATGGTCACCGCCAACCTGTTCCAGCTCGGAAGCGGTGACCCGCGGAGCGCTCCGCTCAAGTTGCTCCCGACGATGTCCCGACCAGCCGACCGCTATCAGGCCCCTGACCAGCGCGACTTCTTCACCGTCACCCTCCGATGACCGCCCACAGGACCAGACGGAGCGCCATCCGCCGAGCGCCCGTCGCGCTCGGCCTGGCGCTCGTGGCTGCGGCCGTAGCGATCGGGGCAACGCACCCACTCACCGTTCGGGGAGGTCAGCCGCAACCTGCTGGCGGAGCATTCCGCGCCCCAGCCGTTCATCCCGCGGTGAGGGGACCTGTGGCTCACCCCAGGTCACCGGCGCCTCCGGTCGGCTGGGCGGTGGTTCGATCGTCGAAGTCGAATCAGCCGCTCATCGCAACGACACTCCTCTACCCCAACCCGCAAGACAGGCGAGCGTTCGTCGGTGCGGCTTGGCTATCCCCAACGGGCCTAGCGCTCAGGTTGGTTCCTGGCACTGCACAGCCGGGCGGCACCTGGTCGACCGGGGGAGCGGTCCCGACCTCGGACGTCGCATCGCTGGCTGCCGTGTTCAACGCCGGGTTCAAGTACAAGGACATCACCGGCGGCTTCGAGGCAGAAGGCCGCGTGGCTGTTCCGCTCATCGACGGCATGGCGTCTCTGGTCATCAGGTCCGACGGCACCGCGACGGTCGGAGCGTGGGGCGTAAGCCTCGGCCCCGCACCAGACGTGGTCGCCGTCCGCCAAAACCTCGACCTCATCGTCGCTCACTCCCGCCGAGCGAACGGCCTGTTGACCAACCACGACGGATCCTGGAGCACCGAACACCGCCAGGTCCAACGAACCCCACGTTCAGGGATCGGGCAGCTGCGCGACGGCTCACTCGTCTACCTCGCCGGTCCCGACCTCGACATCGCACAGCTCGCCGATGGCTTCGTCGCCGTCGGAGCCGTGAACGCCATGCAACTCGACATCCACCCGAACCAGACCGTGTTTCACATCTTCGACCCATCCACCGGCACCGGCGCAGGCGCCGGCCACGAGCTCCTCGACGTGATGACCGCACCACTCCAGCGGTACCTCGTACCGGACACCCGCGACTTCGTCATCGCAACCGAACGATGACCCCGGTGCGGAGACCGACAGTTTCGTGGTTGGCCGGCGTGGCGGTCGTCGCAGGGCTCGTCGGCTGTGCATCCGTCCCAACCACGTCGCCGCAGATCATTCAGCGACCCTCCATCGCGACGGACTGCGAGGACGCGCCGCGTGGGTCAGTCACGGGCCACCACCTACGCAGCGCAGCGACGAAACAGACTGAACGGTTCCAGATCTACCGGCCACCTGGGACCTCCACGAGCGATCGGCTTCGGCTGCTCATCTTGTTGCACGGCGCAAGCGCCGACGCCACCCAGTGGCTCGACGTCGGCATCGCGTCGGCTGCTGACTGCATGGCTGAGCGAGGCGAGCTCGATCAAACCCTGATCGTGCTCGTGGACGGGTCATCGGTGGAACGCAATCACAGCGGAAGCCCCGCCCCGATGGAACAGCTCGTGATCGACGAAATCCTCCCCCAGGTCCACCACCTCTACCCCAACCTCCAGGGACGGTCCGGCACCGCCATCGGCGGCATCTCCCTGGGCGGACGTTGGGCACTGGAGATCGCAGCTCATCACCCGAACCTCTTCGAGGCCGTCGGCGGTCACAGCCCGACCATCTCCCTAACGGCCAACGAGCTTGAGGCCCTCGTTGACAACGATGTCCGCATCTGGCTCGACGTAGGGCGCAGCGACGCACTCCAACGAGGCGTCCGTGCCACCTATCACCGGATCCAGGTGGCCGGTGGAGGCGCCATGGTCATGCAGTGGGACGGCCGACACGACCGGCGCTACTGGAGCCAGCACACCGAGGACTACCTCCACTTCTACAACCAGACGTGGTGAGTGGACGAGATTTTGCCTTGCCCTTGCCGTTGCCGACCATCGAAATGACCAGCGAATTCCTACCGTCAGACCCATGACCACGCTGACCCCCGAACGGCCGTCCCTGGACACCTCCAACACCAGTCCAGTCGGTGCACATCGCCGGACGACGTACCCGCTGCTCGCCGCCTGCCGCCCCCGCCAATGGGTCAAGAACCTTCTCGTCTACGCCGTGGCGTTCGCCAGCGGCCGCCTGTTCGAACCCCGAACGTTCCTTCTCGCTACGGCCGCCGCAGCAGTGTTCACCGCAGCGTCCAGCGCGACCTATCTCATCAACGATGCCGGTGACGCTGAGGCGGACCAACGACACCCGACGAAGCGACTCCGGCCAATCGCGGCAGGAGATCTGGGCATCCGCCAGGCGTATACCGCTGCGGTGACCCTGCTGGTCGCGTCGATCATCGGAGCCGCAGCCCTCGGCTCGGTGACCGTTGCGCTCGTCGTCACCTATCTGGTGATCACGACGACCTACTCGCGATGGCTCAAGCATCTCGCGCTCATCGACGCAATCGCCGTCGCCACCGGATTCGTCCTGCGAACTGCGGTCGGTGGCACCGCCACCGCGATCACCATCACCCCGATCTTCCTAACCGT
The DNA here is from genome assembly GCA_046594195.1 of Acidimicrobiales bacterium. Lineage (GTDB taxonomy): Bacteria > Actinomycetota > Acidimicrobiia > Acidimicrobiales > Iamiaceae > Aquihabitans. Next base: position 8,870 of record JBKJPY010000096.1, read on the forward strand.
GTCAGCGGCCGGTGCGATGTTCATCGTGATTGGCAAACGGCTCGGTGAGGTCATCGAACTTGGACCAGAGAACGCCCCATCGCATCGCAAAGTCCTCGCCTGGTACACCCCAAACGATGCTACCGCCTCCTCGGTGGTTCGCTCGCAACGGCCCTCGTCACCTTCTCCGCCTGGGCGCTGGGAGCTTCCGAGCCCGCAGGACCATCGGCCATCTCATCCGGGTCGATCTCGCTCGCCTCGCTGTCGATCATCCCTTTCACCCTCGCTGCCGCACGCACCTGGACGCTGATCGGTCGTGGCAACGGCGCTGATCCGCTCCACCTGCTCATGCGGGACCGGATCCTCCCGCTATGCGGTCTCGCCACCATCGCGCTCGCCGGAGCGGCGATCTACCGGTGACAGCGCTCGCCTAGTTGGGAACGCCCAGGTCCGCACGATGCGGTGTTTTCGGGATGCTGGTGGTTCACGTGGTGTCGGTGGCCGTGTGGCGCCTGAGCACCACCTCGACGATCGGGTCTGGACCTCGCCGGGCGATCACCAGCCGGCCTTGACTGGCGGTGAGCAGGCGCTCCGCTAGGGCAAGCCCGAAGCCGTGGGTTTCGCCGGC
>JBKJPY010000021.1:0-85715 GCA_046594195.1 Acidimicrobiales bacterium
TTCCGCCTGGCCGCCGATCCCAACGATCGGAGGGGGGGTGCCCGGCGGACGCCACAGTGACCCGGCCGTCGGGCTCGACCAGGGCCACCGTCGCCGTCACAAACGGCGCTTCGTCGCCGCACGAAGATACGGACCATCCGCCCGCCCGGTGGACGAATGCCAACTCGACAGCGGGCGGCGACGCGAAGCGACCGCAACACGAACGTGTCGCGGTCGCTCGGCATGTGGCGGAGAAGGTGGGATTTGAACCCACGGACCGAGTTACCCCGGTCAATGCCTTAGCAGGGCATCCCATTCGGCCGCTCTGGCACTTCTCCGCCCGGGAGTCTATGGGTTGCGCGCCCGAAAGCGAAGTGGCGGACGACCGACTGCTCTCACTAACCTTGCGGATGGAACGGTGGCAGAGCGGACGAATGCACCCGCCTTGAAAGCGGACGACCCGCAAGGGTCCGAGGGTTCGAATCCCTCCCGCTCCGCCAAACGTTGTCGTGTCGCCAACGACCTCACGGTTGAAACCCGCCGTCGCCTCGCCGGGTACAACGATGTCCAGCTCTTCCCGGCCATAGGCCGGGCGCGTGTCCCTACGACGATCCGCAACCGGCGTCGCGAGCTCGCACGATTGCTTCGGCCCGGCTCGACGCGTGGATCTTGGTCATGACCGTAGAGACGTAGTTGCGCACCGTCTTCTCGCTCAGGAACATCGCGGCGGAGATCGCCCGATTGTCGAGCCCAGCCGCTAGGCGGTCGAGCACCTCGAGCTCGCGGGTGGTGAGGTCGGGGAACGACCGGGCGCCCCGATCGTCGACCTGTGGCTCCACCATCCCAGCCAGGCGCCGAGCCACCGCTGGCCCGAAGATCGCCTCGCCTGCGTGAGCGGCGTGGATGGCCCGGACGATGTCGGCCTGCCGCGCACCTTTGAGCAGGTAGCCGTGGGCGCCGCTGCGCACCGCCGTGACCACACTGTCGTCGTCGTCGAACATCGTCAGCACGATCACCGCCACGTGCGGTGCGGCCTCGGAGATCTGGCGGGTCGCGTCGATGCCGTTCGTTCCCGGCATATTGAGGTCCATCAGAACGACGTCGGGGCGCAGCTCTGAAGTGCGCTGCACCGCCTCCTCTCCGTCGGCCGCCGTCCCCACCACCTCGATGTCTGTCTCGTCGGCGAGGAGCAGGCTGATGGTGCGCGTGAAGGAGGCATGGTCGTCGGCGACGAGGACGCGGATTGGGGTCATGGATTGCTCAGTTCCAACAGCGGGAACCAAGCGCTCACCTCGGTGCGGCCGGGTCTCGATTCGATGTGGAAACGGCCGCCGAGCTCGGTCACCCGATCGCTCATCGACTGGAGGCCGATCCCGGAACGGTGCTGTTCGTCGAGGCCGATGCCGTCGTCGGCGACCATGACCTCGAGACCGTCGTCCTCGCGCAACCGCACCGAGCAGGTCGATGCCTGCGCATGGCGGGCCACGTTTGTCAGCGCCTCGAGCGCCACCCGGTAGGCCGCCACTTCGACTGCGGCCGGCAACGGTCCGAGGGCCTCGGGCGCATCGAGGCTGACCTGCATCGGCCGGGTCGTGTCGGCCGATCGGCGGGCCAGGTTGTTGGCATGCTCGCGGACCGCGCTGATCAAGCCGAGGTCGTCGAGCGCTGCGGGGCGCAGGTCGTACACCAGTGTCCGCACGTCTCGGATCGCCACCCGGAGCTCCTTCTCCAGGTCAGCGAGCAGCGCGGCGAGCTCAGGCTCGCCGCGCAGCCGGTTGGAGCTGGCCTCGAGGCCCATGGCGACTGTTGCGAGCGTGGGTCCCAGACCGTCGTGCAGATCGGCTCGGATGCGGCGGCGCTCCTCCTCGCGGGCGTTGAGGAGGACGAGCCGCGAGCGGCGTAGCGCCTCGACCAGCGTGACGTTGTGCGCAAGTACGCCAGCCTGACGAGCAAGCGATGACAGCAGCGCCACCTCGCCATCGGTCAGCGGCTCGTTCTGCGTGCGTCGGGCCACGATGAGATCTCCCAGCGCCACCCCTTGGTGGGTGAGGGCGAAGTGCTCCACCGGCTGGTCAGCCGCCGGCGCGCTGCCGGTGGCAGCCACCCGCACGCGCGCCTCTTCCAGATCGAGGTCGGCAGCCGCGAACGGGAGCCGGAGCTGATCGCACACCGTGTCGGTCACTGCCTGCAGCGCGTGTTCGCTGACGGGAGCCGCCTCCATCTGGGTGCCGAGTGCGGCCAGCACCTCATAGGGGTCATCGCGACTCCCGAAGAGGCGGCGGGCGAGCAGGCGCTGCAGGCCGTCGCGCACGAACCCCAGGGCGAGGGCGACCGCCCCGGCACCGAGCACGGGGGCGAGCGACGAGTCCGGTCGCACGGCAGCCACGGCCCACACCACCGTGAGGTAGATGGCCGCGCTCACCACCACCACCCCGGCGTAGAGGGTGGCCTTGCGGATGATCACGGTGATGCCGAGCGCTCCGTGTCGCAAGATCCCCACGGCGAGGACTACGGGAAGGGCGAACATGGTCCAGCTCTCGACCCCGCTCAACTCGAGCGACGTCTCGTGCGCGAACTGGTTGAACAGATCCAACGCCGTGGGCACGAGCAGCAAGGCCACCGCGATCGCAAAGGCCAGCTCGCCCCGGTTGGTGCGCCGATCAGGACGCAGGGCCCGGGCGAGCATGAGTCCGATGCTCGCCAGCGCCATCAGCGCAGTGGCCTTCCACGCCCATGGTTCCACTCGTTCCGCGAGCTTCGCGGCACCGGTGGCCGGCTCGCCCTGGAAGTGTTCCGGGGTCCAGACACGAGCGTGGCAGAGGGCAACGGTCGCGATCGACGCTGTCGAGGCCCAGCGGAGCACGCGTCGCACCGGGCTGCGGTCGAAACCATCGGGGAAGGCGAGCGGGATCAGCGTGAGGAAGATTCCCCTCGTGACCAGCCAACCGGACACCCCGAACGCCAGCAGAGCCCGGGTGAACGTCGCCCAGCCCGGCCGGTACCCCATGAGCCAGGCGATGCCAGGCGCTCCGGCAAACGTGGACCATGCGGTGAAGCCGGCGATCAGCAGTAGCCACCCGATCGGGTGGTCAGGTCGCCGGTGGGCGATGAACGCCCCCACGAACGTGGCAGATGCACCGATCGCGAGTTGGCTCCAGGCGTACGGATTCACGTCGTTGAATCCCACGGAGGCGAGCGCCCGAGTGGCCGCGACGCCGAGGGCGGCGAGGGTGACCGAAGCCACCACCGCCGCACCCAGCATCAGTGAGCGGCGTCCCCCAACATCCACCTGGGACATCATGCCGATCTGTTCGCTCTCGTGCGCCGATTCTCGGTCCGAGGCTCAGCTCGGTCCGCCGCAGTAGGCACCCACCTTGTCGAGCGCTGCGCCCATCGCATCGCCGTGGCCAGAGCCCCCCTCGGGTCCCAGGTTCGCCTCCTCGGCGGCATCGAACGCCGCCTGATCACCGGCCTTCGCAGCATCCAGGCTTGCGTGGAGGTCGGCCGCCAACACGCGCATCGCGTCGAGGGCCGCCTTGAAGTCTTCGGCGACCTCGTCAGAGGGCTCCACCTCCTCGAGGTTGGCGATCACCTCGTCGAAACCTTGGGTCGGCTCGGGCAGGAAGGCCGCCCAGTCCTCGAGCGTGGGATTCGGGTTGTCCTCGAAGATGGCGTCGATGTTCGGCTCGAACCCGCCGAAGGCGGCATCCGCAGCAACGCAGAACTCGGCCGTCGTGGGCGCCGCTGCTGCCTTTGCGGTGGTGGTGGTCTGCTCGGCCTTCGCCGTGGTGGTCGTGGTGGCCTTCTTCGTGGCGTCGTCGCTGGAGCTCCCACATCCCGCAAGCCCGAGGCCTACGAGAGCAGCGATCGAAAGAGCAGTGGTGATGGTCTTGTTCATTGGTTCCCTCCTATGGGTCACCGTCACCATCCGCGAGAAGAGGTCCTTGCCGCATGGGGCAGATGTCCCGGGCTTGTCCCTTTCGAAAAAGGCATTGACCCCTAGCACAGCTAGGGATAGCGTGTCTGGGCATGAAGGCAGATGTACTTCGCGGCCACCTCGACCTGCTGCTCCTGGCCATCGTCGAGGACGGGCCCCAGCACGGATACGCAATCATCGAGGCGTTGCGAGAGCGCAGCGACGGCGCCATAGACCTGCCAGACGGCACCGTCTACCCGGCATTGCACCGCCTGGAACGCGCCGGGCTGGTCATCAGCAGCCGCTCCCAGGTGGGAGGCCGCCCCCGCCGCACGTACTCATTGACCACTGGCGGCAAGAAGGCGGTCGAGACCAAGCGCCATGAGTTCAGCGCGTTCGCCAGGACCGTCCAGAACATCGTCGGAGCGCCTCCGTGGCCAGCGACGACCTGATCGCCGCCTATCTCATCGAGCTGCGGATGAGCCTCGGCTCGCTGGGGGACAAAGAGATGGTCCTCGAGGAGGCCGCGGATCACCTGAGCGAGTCCGTCGAGCATCTCATTGCGCAGGGTGTCGCCCCCGCTGAGGCCATGAGCCTTGCGCTCGCCCGCTTCGGCTCCGCCTCGCTCATCACCAAGGTCTGCAAGACCGAATCCCGCAAAGGAGCAGCCGTGTCCACCACCTTCACCCGCCGCGCCGGCCTCGCCGCCGCACTTGCACCCTTCCTCTTGCTCTTCGGGGCGGGGGGCAACGCCTACTTCGAGAGCAACGACGGGTTCAACGGCCAACTCCACGGTCTCGCCGTCGTCTGTGTCGTCGTCGGGGTCGTGGCCTTCATCCTCGGGATGTTCGGCCTCGGCGTGCGCCACCGCGGCCTCGGACGCTTCGGCAAGGCCGCATTGATCCTCATGATGCTCAGCCCATTCCTAGCGGCGCCGTTCACCTGGGGTGCCGGTGGGGTCTTCCTGCTCTTGACCGGCGTGGCGGTCACGCTGCTGGCCATCGGAATGTTGCGAGCCGGCGCGCTGCCGGTGATCCCGGTGGTGATCCTCGGGTTGGCGCCCCTGATGGGAATCGGGTTCTACGCGGCGGGTGCGTTGACGGGTGGCAACCCAATCGACGAGCACACGTGGTTCTTCGCACTCCCGATCGGGCTCATGGTCGGCGCCATGGGCTGGCTCGGCTGGTACCAGTGGAACGAGCCAGCTCTGGATCGACCGGCGGGCTCAGCTCCACTTGCCAGCGCGTAGCGGGTCCTCCGATCTCGGGTGGATCACCGCGCAACCCGTGTAGCCCGCACCCAGGTCAGGTCGTCTCGGCAGCCACGATCGAGGCGACGGGCGACTGATGGAACGCATGGATGAAGGCCCGGACCGATGCCCGACTTCCCTCGACCTCCACGCTGCCGTTTCGCTGAGCGTCCACCAACGATTGACGACCGAGATAGGTCTGGTAAAGCGCGGACCGGTCCGTGTGGAGGGTCACGTCGACCTCAAAGCCTGGGTCGGAAAGGCAGACCGATACGCTTTGCTCGGCGACGATCCAATACCGGTTGGGGTGATCGGTGAACGGCACGTACACGGTGAACCTCGGCCGAGGAAGATCCGTCGTGTCGAGCTGTCGATGCAGCCACCACAACAGGAGATCGGGGTCGAGCTCATCGGCCACCGGCTCACCGAACGTCCATCGAGCACCCCAGGTGGCCAGGCCGAAGACGAGCGGTTCGAGGTCGCGGCCAGACTCGGTCAGTTGGTAGCCGCCATCGTTGGGTTGTTCGACGATTCCCGCGATCTGCAGTTGTTGCAGACGCCGGGAGAGCAGCGCGCGAGACAACCCCGGGTTGCCCTTGATCAGCTCGTTGAACCGCGTGGCACCCGTGAGGAGATCGCGGACGATGTGGATCGTCCATCGATCACCAACCAGTTCGGCAGCGCGGGAGATGGGGCAGTACTGGGAGTACATCTTCACCATCGGACCCTACCGGTTCAGTATTGGAACTATCGCTGGGGACGCCGCCGTGGTGGGGTGGACGCAGTGATGCGGGGCACCGAACACCCGGTGGCCGACCCGCCAACACGATCGAGGACCCCATGAAGATCGCCAAGAAGGACATCCCCACCAAGATCGACATCCCCGGAGCAGTTGCCCGCCAGCAGACGGGCTTCGGCGACAGTTCGACGTTCGGATCGCTCGGGGCCGAGTGGTTCTCGCTCGGGGCAGGCGCCGACATCGCACCGCTGCTCACGGGATTGGACGGCGACCTCTGCCACTCGCCCCACTGGGGCTTCATCATCACGGGCGAACTCGTGGTCACCTACGAAGACGGGTCCGAGGAGACCTGCTCGGGCAACGACGTCTTCTACTGGCCCCCGTCGCACACCGTTCGGGTCATCGCCGACACCGAGCTGATCATGTTCAGCCCCGAACTCGAGCACACCGCCGTGATGGACCACATGCTCGCCAAGCTGTCCGCCTGAGCGGATATCGCCACCTCCACCAATCCCGAAAGGGTTCACACATGCAAGGCAACGAGCAACTCGCCATCATCATCCCCATGCTCAACGAAGTCGCTGACGGCATCGCTGTCGACCAGCTCACGGCACCGACACCATGCACCGAGTTCTCGGTCGACGGCGTCCTCGACCACATGACCCAGCTCGGCTCGGCATTCGCCCCGATGTTCCTCGGCACGAAGCCCGACGCCGTTCATGCCGGTCAGGAGAACGAGTCCTCGATCGAAGCGTTCCACCGAGCGATGAACTCGCTGCTCGCCGCCGTGCAGTCCCCTGGCGCATTGGATCGCACCATCGAGACCCCCGGCGGCGCGATGCCCGGCGCCGTGTTCGCCAAGTTGGTCGCCTTCGACGGCGTCATCCACGGCTGGGACCTGGCCACCTCGACAGACCAAGAATGGGACCCGCCCGACGCCCTCGTCGCCGAACTCGACAGCTTCGCCCGAGGAGCGATCGGCACCGACATGCGGGCCAAGGCCGGCTTCGGCCCCGAGCGGCAGCCCAACGCCGGCGCCCGGCCGATCGAACGCCTCGTCGCATTCTCCGGTCGTGCAACCTGAGAGCACCTCGGGCTCACCTGCTCATCCCTGACATGACAGCCAACGGAGCCAACCTCAAGCACAACGTCGAGGAAGGGCGTCTGAAGCTCGTGCGTTGCGTCGCCTCCGTTGATGCGCGCCGTTCGCCGTTCGCCATTCGCCGTTCGCCATTCGCATCACGCTTGCGCCGGGAACCAGGGCGGTTGACCCGACCTCAGCGGCTGGGTAACGCTCTGGGGATCATGGGGCTGGCGATCGAGGGCTCGTCGGGCGACCGCCGGAGATCCGCGGCACGCCGGCGGGCGGCACTCGCCACGTTCGTCCTGCTCGTCGCTGGAGTCGTTGGTCCGATGAAGACCTCGGCGACTGCCGACGGCGCCTCGGACCGAGGCGGGGCAACGGGGTTGCCCACGCCCCCGGTGCGCGAATCCGCCGCCGAGCGCCACGTCCGGTTCGGGACGGCGACAGGTCCTGAGCTCTTGCGTGATGAGGCGGACTACGCGGCCGTCGTCGGCGAGCAGTTCGACCTGGTCGAGCCGGAGAACGCGATGAAGTGGGAGGCCATCCACCCAGCACCGGATCGGTACGACTTCACCGGCGGCGATGCGATCGTTGCGTTCGCCGAGGCGCACGACCAGGTGGTTCGGGGCCACACCCTCGTGTGGCACCAGCAGAACCCGACGTGGCTCACCGCGCGGACGCCCACGCGTGCCCAGGCGATCGCGCTGCTCAGCGACCACATCTCGACCGTCGTGGGCCACTACCGAGGGAGGGTCGCCGAATGGGACGTGGTCAACGAGGCCCTCGACGACGCCAGCTCGGGCCTACGGGCCACCTTCTGGCGGCAGTGGATCGGCGACGACTACCTCGACGTTGCGTTCCGTCTCGCGCACGAGGCCGACCCCGATGCGCGCCTCGTCTACAACGACTACGACGCCGCCGGCGTTGGCGCCAAGTCGCACCGGATCGTCGCGCTGGCTACCGCCATGAAGCGCCGCGGGGTTCCCATCGATGGCGTCGGGCTGCAGTTCCACGTGTTCGGTGACATCGATGAGGTCGCGCTGGCCGAGGTGATGCGCGAAGCGGGGGATGCGGGGTTGACGGTGAGCATCACGGAGCTCGACGTGAGCATCCAGCTCCCGGCCTCCCCGAGGGCGCTGGAGGTGCAGGCGGAGCGCTTCGGTGCGGTGGTTCGGGGGTGCGTCGCGGCGGCGCCGACGTGCACCACGGTGAACCTCTGGGGCTTCACCGATCGGCACAGCTGGGTACCGGACACGTTCCCGGGACTCGGCGCGGCCACGCCGTTGGACGAGCACCTCATGCCGAAGCCGGCTTGGGCCGCCATACGTAAGGCCTTCACCGACCCACCCTCGGCGCCGACCACCTCGACGACCACATCGACCTTGGCTACCACCACGTCGACACAGCCGGGCGGCGTCCCCGCGCCCCCAGCCGTCGCCATCGGCGGCACGACCAACTTCACGGGCTGACCACGGCTCGGCCGTCAACGGACGTTCAGGTCGTGACCGACTCGGCGAGGAGCTGGCCCCAGCCGCGAGCCCGCTCCGTCTCATCGAGTTCGAGGTGCGTCTCCTTCGTCACCAGGAAGCTCATCGGTTCGGCGACCAGGTCGAAGCCGTGGTGGCGGAGCTGCTTGGCGATGCCCTTCGACGCCCGACCGGTGATGACCGGGGCCATGTCCACCCGGGTGTCGAACGCGGCCGCACGGGCGCCGGTCGTGGCGAGGGCTTCGAGCCACTCGCGGATGCCCTCCCCGGCTGCGTCGGGCTCGAGCACCAGGTCGCTGCCCGGCTTGTCGACGGCCTCGACCGCTCCCTGCCGGGTGCTGCTGCGGCTCATGCCGTGGGCGTGGGTGGGCCCGCCGACGACGATGAGGTCGGCGCCGTCGATCAGCTGGCCGTCGGCCTCGTGGACCGACACGACCTCGGCCTCGCCGGACTCGCGCAGCCCCTCCCCGATGGCCTCGGCGATGCGGTGGGTGTTCCCGTACATGGACTCGTAGATGACGACGGCTCGCATGGTGGCTCCTCAGTGGTGTTCCGTGGGTTGGGGTGCGGCGGCGAGCTGGTCCAGCTCGCGCTGCAGGGCCGCTCGGACCTCGTCGAGATCCGGACACGCATCGGGGTCGGCGATGATCGTGATCGCGAGGGTGCCGGCGTAGGAAAGCACGGCGAACGCGACGGTGACGTTCCCGCTGACCACGGTGATCGGATCGACCTCGGTGATGGGGACACCGAGGAACACGAGGCGCTCGTTGGGACCCCGGAGGTTCGTGACGAACGTGTGGACCAGCCGTTGGCGATCGATGAACCAGTGGAACGCGCCGAGCCACGCCAGCAGCCGGAACGTCGGGCCGAGCAGCTCGGTCGGCGAGCTCCCGATCATCTCTTTGGCGGCACGTGTCGCCCGCGCCACGTCGGCGAGCCGCTCGTCCGGGTCTCCGCGGGTGGCGAGGACGACGGGTACGACCCCGACCTGGTTCCCCAGCTCGCCGGCGGAGGTCTCCCGCCGAGCCGACACCGGGACGGACACCACGACGCGATCGAGGGATTCACCGCGCCGCCGGACGACGGACCCGATGGCGGCTGCGGCTGCCGCCAGCACGACGTCGTTGACGGTCGCGCCGTGGGCTCGTGCGGTCCGATGGATCGCGTCGAGGTCCCGACGGACGACGGCACAACGCCGGTCGGGCCCGGTCGGGCGGTTCCAGGACGTCCGTGCCGCCCGCAGCTTGGGCGATGCCTGCATCCCCGAAGCGGCCGACCACGCGCGTCGAGCGGTCTCGGCGATGCGAGCGACGCCGGCCACGTGTCCACGGAACGCGTCGAGCGCCAGCTGCGACCGCGCTGGCGGCCGCCGGGGGAAGCCGGCCACGGGCGCCGCGGGCATCCCGTCCACGAGGCTGCCCAGCACCGCCAGCCCGCCGATGCCGTCCGCGAGGACGTGGTGGAAGACGACCACGATCGCCGCGGTGCCGTCGGCCAGACTGTCGATGATGACGAGCCGCCACAAGGGCTGGCCCGAGGGCAAGTGGTCTCCCACGAGGTCGGCCGCCGCCGCGAGCAGCGCTGCTTCATCGCCCGGCGCCGGGCACTCGACGCGGTGCACGTGCGACCGAATGTCGAAGCCGGCGTCGTCGACCCAGATCGGCCGGCCGCACCCCCAGGGCGTGACCACCAGCCGTTGCCGGAGCCGAGGGACCGACGCGACCCGGCGCAGAAGCTCGTCGGACCCGGCACCGTCGAGCGTGAGCGATCCGGCCAACCGGAGGACGGCGCCCACCTGCATCGGGGCCGGCCCGACGTCGGTGGCCAGGGACACCACGTCCTCGCTCGAGGCCCGCTCGATGGTCGTGGGTCCTGCGGTGGTGCTCAACGTCTGCTCCCGTGCGTCTGGCGACCGCCGCGATGCACCGTCCATCGCCGACTGCCCCTGATCCTCCACCTGACCAGACCCGGCTGCCAGGGCCGAAGGTCATGTCGGCCCGACTCGACCCGTCGTTGGGCCGAATGACCCGGATGTCAGCCAGCGCATGCTCGCGGTCGGGCGCGTCTGCAAGGGTTGTGCGTTCCGCCGGACGGGTCGAGGCCATGGCGTCTGTTTCGCGAAGTTGGGATGAGGGGGACCACCCGGATACGGGTGTTCGTTCCGCGACCCCGATGACCACGCGCACGGACGCTCCCCCGGTCGGACTGCGGGACTTCGACGTGTTTACGGCGTCGGCCGGCAAGCACCTGCAGCAGGCGCTCGTGGCCGCGTACGGACCCGAGGACGGCGCCGACATCTACGCCGACGCGATGCTGCGGGCCTGGTCGGACTGGGAGCGGGTCGGCCGGATGGAGAACCCGGCCGGCTACCTGTGGCGGGTCGCCCAAACCAGCCACCGCCGCTACCGCCGCTGGCACCGCAAGCCGAAGTTCCCGTCGCGCGCCGTCCTCGACCGCTCGGACCTGACCGACCGCGACCTGTTCTTGAGCCTCGGCAGCCTGAGCGACTCCGAGCGCGTCGCCGTGGTGATGGTCCACGCCCACCGCGCCACGTACCAGGAGGTGGCCGACCTCCTCGGAGTGCCGGTCACCACCGTCAACAACCTCGTCCACCGGGGCCTCAACCGCCTTCGAGCCGAGCTGGGGGAGGCATAGATGGATCGACGCACGACACATCCCGACGACGACCAACTCCTCGAACGACTCCGCGCCCTGGGTCCAGTGCTCGACGACCTCACCCGCGAGGCGATGGACGACGGCTCCCCGCGCGCCGCCGGAGACGACCGGCGCGGCCCGGACCGGTACCGACGGCTCGTGGCTGCGGCTGCGGTGGTGCTGCTCATCGTGAGCGCCATCGGCATCGCGGCCCTGGTGTCCCGCGACGACGAGACGGTACGGGCGAACCAGCCGAAGACGACCACCACCACCGCCCAGTCCGATGCCGCCCTCGCGGCACTCGTCGCCCAGCGCATCGACGCCACCGAGCAGTGCGGGCCGCTGCCCACCCGCGACCAGGTCCCGGTGCCGTGGCCGAAGAGCTGGGACATGGTCGGCAGCCCCGAATGCGACACGGCCTACGTCAAGGACCCATCGCGCACGGCATCGCCGCTGCCGGTCTACCTCGAGCCGAAGGCGTCGACGCCCGTCGCCTACTGGAGCGCCGCCACCGGGTGGATCGACGCCACCGAGTACCGCGACCCCGCGTTCGACCTCGAGCGCTACCGAGCCGCCTATCGGGCCGAACTGGATGCCCGAGTCGACAACGGCGGCAACTGAACGCCACCCACCTCCCGAACTTCGTATGCCAGGGCGGGTCGGGGGTCAGAACGTGGGGCGCGGCACCGGGCACGGAGTCCGTATGGACACCATGCCCGGGCCTATCCCGCCGCCTGGGAACCTTGCGAGCTAGTGGAGCAGCCGATCGACCGTGGCCTGGGCCTCCGGCTTCAGCGCTGCGAGCTCGTCGATCTCCTTGAAGTCGTGGGTCCAGTACCCGACCGTCGTGCCGCCGGCGTCGACCACCGCGACCGGATCGAGCACGCGCAGGGCCTCGAACAGGTCGAGGTACTCCTCGTCCGCACGACCCTCGGCCTCACGGAACCGCTCGAGGACCGTTGCCGTGACGCGGTCGTCACGGGCGGTCAGCGCGGAGTCGCGCACGAAGCCCCGCATCGTGCCTTCCGAGTCCTGCACCGGGATCGGCGAGTCGCTCTGGACGGCCGCGATCGCCGCTCGTTGCGTCGGCGTGAGGTCCGTCGCGATCGTGGCGGTCCCGTACCTCGGGGCTGGCGCATCGGAGCGGGCCGAGGCGGCGATCGCGCCCCCCACCGCAAGGGTGGAGGCGGCGATGCCAAGTGCGAGGAGATCTCGTCGTGAGGGCATGGTGGCGCTCCTAGGAGGAGAAGACCTCGGGAGTCGTAGACAGCTCGCGGTGGATGGCCGCGCCGGGGCGACTGGCGCCGTGCGTGCCCATCACCCAGATGTGGCTGGATCCGCCGGGCGCGCAGGTCGCGGAGTCGCTTACCGAGACGCTGCGGTTGACGGTGGTCGCAACCTGGGCCGAGGTGTCGCAGAGGTAGCTGCCGTTGTACTTGCGGGCCAGCACGTCCAGCCGGTCCCACCAGAGGCTGCCGGTGTCCTCGTTGGCGCAGTAGTAGTCCTTCCACGCCTCGGTCGCTGCGCCGAACTGGGTCGGGCTGTCGTCGGTGGACTCGTTCACGTACGACTGGCCCATGGCGCAGCGGACCCAGGTGCTGGCCTGGACGGAGTCGACGACGATCTTGTCGCTCGACTTGCACCCGGCCACCAGCGCCAGGAGCAGGCACGCGACCAGTGCGGTCGCAGCCTTCCGAGCCGAGCGATGCGTCATCGAGGTCCTTCCAACCAGGCAGCACCCGCCACCCGAACCTGAAGAGCACGCACCCGCGCGGTTCCATTCACCCCCTCGAGAAAATCTCCCGCCCAGCCATGCCGGCGGGCCAGGCCACCCGGCTCAGGTCACGATGAGGGACCGGATCTCGGCAACCCAGGCGTCGGCGGAACGATCCGCGTCCGACTGCGCCTCGCGCACCGCCGGGCCGTGGTCACCGGCAGCGGGGTAGCTGCCGAGGAACTTCACGGCGTGGCCCTTGGCCCGCAGCACCTTCAGGCAGTCGGCCACGACGTCGTCGGCGATGTGGCCCTCGAGGTCCACCAGGAAGCAGTAGTCGCCGAGGCCCTTCTTCGTAGGCCGCGACTGGAGGTTCGTCAGGTTGATGGAGCGAGCCGCGAACTGCTGGAGGATCGCCAGCAGGCTGCCCGGAGCGTCCTCGTGCTGGAAGACGACGAGCGACGTCTTGTCGTGGCCGGTCGGAGCCGGCACCACGTCCTGGGCCACGGCCACGAAGCGGGTCTCGTTCTCCGGGTGGTCCTCGATGTCGGGCGCGAGCACGTCGAGGCCGTAGATCGAAGCCGCCAGGCGGTTGCCGATGGCCGCCAGGTTGCGCGCGCCGCTTCGGCTGACCGCTTCGGCCGCCTCGGCCGTGGAGTTGAAGGCCTGGGTCGTCGCCTCGGGGAGCTGCCCGTGGAGGAAGCGCCAGCACTGCGCCGTGGCGACAGGTATCGAGGCAACGACCTCGACGTCGCGGATCGACACGCCGGGCGGTGCGAGCAGGTGCTGCTGGATCGGGATGACGACCTCGCGCTGGATGAGCAGATCGACGTCGAACGCCAGCGTGTCCGAGGTGACGTTGACGGTGCCCTCGATCGAGTTCTCGATGGCAACGAAGCCCAACTCGACGTCGCCGGCCTCGGTGGCGCGCAGGACATCGGCCATGGTCGAGTACCGGACGAGTTCGTGGTCGCCGAGGTCCTGCTGGGTCAGCAGCGCCTCCTCGGCGAAGGTCCCACGTGGCCCCAAGATGCCGACGCGACGCTCGGCAGAGGAGGGGGACGGGGCGCTCGGCTGAGCCAGATCGTTCACGACCGGCCAGGATAGGGGCGTGGACGAGGCTGCCATCCGACGATTGCTCGAGGAGGTCCGTTCGGGCGACACCTCGCCGGACGACGCGGTCGACGCGCTCCGGCACCTGCCGTACGCGGATCTCGGCTTCGCCACCGTCGACCACCACCGACAGGTCCGCCAGGGGATGGCCGAGGCCATCTACGGCCCGGGCAAGACACCGGACCAGGTCGAGCGCATCGTCGCCGAGCTCCTGGCCCGCTCCGACGAGGCCGCGGTGGTGCTCACCCGAGCCGATGCGGCGCAGATCCGTGCCGCGGTCGAGGCCAACCCCGGCGCCGACGTCCGGGGCACGACGGTGGTGTGGCGCCCAGCTCCGCAGCGGCCCGAGCGGGTGGTGCTGCTGACCGCGGGCACGGCCGACCTCCCGGTCGCGGACGAGTGCGCCGCCACCCTCACCGCCCACGGCCTGCGCCCCGTGCGCGTCACCGACGTCGGGGTCGCGGGGATCCACCGCCTGCTGGCGAGAGCCGACGAGCTCACCGGAGCGGATGCGGTCATCGTCATCGCCGGCATGGAAGGTGCGCTGGCCAGCGTCGTGGGCGGTCTCACGGGCGCACCCGTCGTGGCCGTGCCCACCAGCGTCGGCTACGGCGCCGGGCTCGAAGGCGTGACCGCGCTGCTCGGCATGCTCGCCTCGTGCGCGGCCGGCATCACGGTCGTCGGCATCGACAACGGGTACGGCGCGGCGTGCGCGGTCGCCCGCATGTTCGTGTCACCACCGGCCACCCGGCGCGCCATCCGCGATGCGGTGCCTGCAGTGCAGACCGCCTCATGACCGTCGCCTGGTTCCACTGCTTCTCCGGCATCGCCGGGGACATGGCGCTCGGCTCGTTGATCGACGCCGGCGCCGACCTCGACGGGGTGAAGGAACTGCTGGGCCGGCTCCCGGTCAGCGACTGGAAGCTCGAAGCCGAACCCGTGCTGCGCGGTGGCATCGCCGGCACCAAGGTGCACGTGCACGCCACCGACTCCACCGTGGTGCGCACGGCGTCGCACATCCAGGGCCTCGTCGCCGAGGCTCGGCTGCCCGAACGCGTGCAGCAGCGGGCCGCCGCCGTGTTCGAGGCACTCGCGCAGGCCGAGGGCCGCCTCCACGGCCGACCGCCCGACCAGGTCCACTTCCACGAGGTTGGCGGGATCGACGCCATCGTGGACATCGTCGGGACCTGCGCCGCGCTCGAACTGCTCGACGTCGACAGCATCGCCTGCTCGCCCATCGCCGTCGGCCTCGGCATGGTTCGCGCCGCCCACGGGATCATCCCCAACCCGGCGCCCGCCGTGGTGGAGCTGCTCACCGGCATACCGACCACAGGCGTCGACCTGTCCGTCGAGCTCACGACGCCGACCGGAGCGGCGCTGATGGCCGCCCTGGCCGGCGGGTTCGGGCCGATCCCTGCGATGACCATCGCCGCCACCGGGTTCGGAGCCGGCACGAAGGAGCTCGACGACCGGCCGAACCTCACCCAGGTGGTGATCGGCGAAGCCGCCGACAGGGTGGCGACCGACGGCCAGCCCGTCGTGCTTCTCGAGGCCAACGTCGACGACGTCACCGGCGAGGTGCTCGGTCACGCCATCGGCGAGGTGCTCGCCGCCGGGGCCCACGACGCGTGGGTGACGCCCATCGTGATGAAGAAGGGACGGCCGGCCCACACGGTGCACGCACTGGTCGACCCGGCCCTGGTGCCGCAGGTCATGGGCGTGCTCGCAGCGGAGACCGGCTCGCTCGGCGTGCGCGGCCACCGGCTCGAGCGCTGGCCCTTTGCCCGCCGCCACGAGCGGGTCGTGGTCGATGACCTGTCGGTTCGGGTGAAGGTCAGCCCGGGTCGGGCGAAGGCCGAGTTCGACGACGCCGCTCGCGTCGCGGCGCGCACCGGGCGCCCCGTGCGAGACGTCATCGCCGAGGCCGAGCGCCGGTGGACCGAGCAGGAGCTCGCCACCGGATCGCCGCTGCACGCCGTCGAGGCGATCGACGGTGGCTCCGAGCCGACGCCTCGCCAGCAGCTCGGCCATCCCCACCACCACGACCACCACGACCACCACGACCACCACGACCACCACGACCATCCGTCGAACGACCGCGGCGAGGCCCTCTTGCACGAAGTGCCCCGTCCGCCTGACGAGGACGACCCCGCGTGAACATCCGATGACCCGGGAGATGGAGCGCACCGAGCTGATCGCCCGCGAGGGAATCCGCGACCTGCTCGGGCGGTACACGTGGGCCGGCGACAACGGGCGCAGCGCCGAAGTCGCCGACTGCTTCACCGCAGACGGCGTCCTCGACCTCGGCGATCACGGAGGCCGCTTCCAAGGTCGAGCGGCCATCGCCGCCGAGTTGGAGGCCGTCGTGGCTCGAGTGGCGGCCGCCGCCGATGCTCCCGGCCCCGTCAACCACCACGTGTCGAGCGTCCTCATCACCATGAGCGATCCCACGACGGCCGCGGTCCGCTCGTACTTCTGCGTCTACACCGCAACCGGTCCGGACCACTGGGGCCGCTACCGCGATGAGGTGGTCATGGACCGTGTCGACGGGCACTGGCGCTTCGCCACCCGCACGGTGCGCGTCACCGGCGCCGCACCGGGATCACGGTTCGTCGCGGCACCCTAGGGACGAGTGATCTTCGTCGACCAGGCGATCTGGCCCGCGCACGGCCGCCGCTTCGCCCATCTCATCAGCGACACCTCTTACGAGGAACTGCACGACTTCGCCGGGCGCCTCGGCCTGCCCGAGCGGGCGTTCCACCGCGACCACTACGACATCCCCGATGGTTGGGTGGACGACGCGATCGCCGCCGGAGCCACCGCCATCGATGCCCGGGAGCTGGTCAGGCGCCTACGTGCGTCCGGCCTGCGCCAGGCCAAGGCGCGACGCCCCGCCGAGTCGACACCGGCCCCCGACCAGGACTGACCGGCCGGGACCCCGACCCGGCTGCGCCCTGATCCGACCTACCAGGAACCGTGGCTGCCACCGCCGCCCCCGCCCCCGACGCTGCCGGAGAAGCCCCCACCGCCGGAGAATCCGCTGGACGAACCGCCCGAGCTCGCCGGCGCCGGCGCGACGTGCGACGCCGCGAAGGCGCCGGCCATCGAATGCACCATGAGCGGGCTGCTCGTTTGGATCTCCTCCTGGGGCACGCCAGCTCGCTCCATCGCCCCCTGCCAGGCGTCGGCGGCGTCGAGCGCCACGGCCCACGCCGAGTACTGCCGGAGCAGACCGTTCTTCCACGCCCACTCCACGTACTGGCCCTCGCTCTCGACCAGGAACTTCCGGAAGGAGGCCACCTGCAGCGCGTAGGCGGACCCGTTGGCCGTGCGTCCCGGCCGCAGCGGTGCGTAGGCGACGCGGGCGACCAATCCGGGCAGTCCGAGCCCCACGATGATCCCGGTGACGACGCCCCCGATCACCCCCAGCAGGCCCAGCAGGAACACGGACACGATGGTGAGGATGACGGCGAAGAACACCAGGGCGAAGAACGTGGCACAGCCACCCGGCTTGCCCCGTCCCCGCTTCGGGGTGCCGATCGCCCACCAGCCGCTGTTCGCCACCCAGTCGTCCTGGAGCTTCTCGACCTTGGCCCAGGCGTCGGCGAACTTGGCGTCGTAGCTGTCCAGGTCAACCACGTCGCGGTTGGCGAACATCGTGTCGAGCACCTTGGCGGTCACCGGGTCGGCGGAGCCGGCCTTCGGACCGCGGCTCAGCCGAGGCTTGCCGTGGTTCTCCTCGATGGTCAACAGGTCGGCAGCCACCGCACCGGAGAACCAGGCGGTGACGGACGACTGGTCCAGTTCCTCGGTGTAGACCACGGCGCCCTGCCACGGCTCGATGCCCTTGGGCGGCGCGAACTCGATGGTGGTCATCTCTGCCAGCTCGGAATCGCTGACCTTGCGGGTCTGACCGGGTCCGGGGCCGGCGACGCCGTGGGCGGCCTCTGCCGCGCCGAAGCCGACGACCTCGTTCGCGCCGCGACGCACCGACCAGAGGTAGGTGGCACCGGCGGCCAGCACGCCGAGCGCCATCGTCCACAGCGCCGTGATCCCGGTGTTGTCCGTCCGCCGCTCCGGGATGGGCGGCGGCGCGATCCCGCTGTTGGACCGCCACTCCGTCACCTCCCCGGAGACGGTGATGCCCTCGTGCGGATCGAGGCGGTCGTAGGACAGCCGCAGCGGCGCCCCCCGCTCGAACCGACACGGTTGGTCCGAGCCGGCGCTGCCGACCGTGCACGTGGGGTTCTCCAGCGAGATGCCGGCGAACACGACCATCACGTCCTCGATCGGGATGTCGGACTCAGCGCCGACTGCGTCGAGCGAGAACGTGGGCGAGGCGAAGCGGGCGGTGGGGAGCACGTAGGAGATCACGTAGCGGTGCTGGCCGGACACCGTGACGTCCGGGTCGCCGACGCGGATGCGGGTGCCCTGGACCGGCGAGTCGAAGGGCGCCTCGTCGATGTTCACGTCGTCGGGAGCGTCCTTGGACGACGCGGTCACGTCCGTCGGCGCGCCGAAGTCCTCGGGCACCACCAGCTGAGGGCCGTGCTTGCTCTTCGTGCCGAAGTCCTGGTCGATGGTCTCGGTGATGCGAACGCCGCTCTCACCGTCGCCCTGGACGACGACCTGAAGTTGCTCGATCTTTTCGTCCTGGGCGTTCTGGCCGATGGCGCCCACCAGGGCGAGGAGGCCGACGAAGAGGATCGACAAGGCGACGACGAGGTGGGACCAGATCTTCACGGGGCGCGACACGCCACCAGTGTTGCCGCCGTCAGCAGCCGACGCCGCTTAGGCGGAGGCGCAGGCCTTCCAGAACCGGCGGTAGCTCGGGTACACGTACTCGTCGGTGACCCACCCCGAATCGACCAGTTCCTGGTGGTAGGCGGGCAGGTTGCGCCAGGGCACGCCCATGTCGGTGTGGTGGGCGAGGTGCCACCCGGTGCGATACGGCACGATCCAGAACCGGGCCGCCCAGCTCTGGCGGATGTGGTGGGTGGTGCGCCGCCGGTCCTTGCTGCGCTCCATCCCGCCGTGCTCGGCGATCGCCCGGAGCCGGTTGAGGACCCGCCAGACGGTGAGCCACGGCCCGAGCCAGCACAGCGGGTACAGCCACCAGTGGCCGGTGAGCCCCCAGATCAGGGCCCAGATCGTCAGTTGGGTGAGCCAGATGCGACTGACGATGGGCCGGGCCTGCTTGGACGTCAGCGAGGTGAACAGCGGCTTGAGGTTCTTCCAGCCCGAGCTTCCCGTGGCATCGCGCAGGAGCTTGCGCCGCCACGACGCCGCCGTGACCGGGTAGCCGGAGTACAGCGGGATGTCTGGCTCGTTGGGGCCGAACTCGTCCTTGTGGTGCGCGAAGTGGACCCGCCGGTACACATCGAACGGGACGAACGCCGGGTAGTCGAGCAGCCACCGGCCCACGAGGTCGTTGGCCCGCTTGTTGCGGAAGAGGAGGCGGTGCGCAGCCTCGTGGCCGAGGATGGCCAGCCGGGCGAACATCGGCCCCATGAGGACGAACAGCACGGCGTAGCCCGCTGGGTGGTCCAGCCAGGCGGCGACGGCGAAGAGGGCGACGATGGCGGCCCACAGCGCAGCGACGGTGCCGACGTTGCGCCAGCTGGCGATGCGACGCAGCGGCTCGCGCACGTCGGGCAACGCCATGCCGGTGGCCGACAACCGATCGGTGGGCAACACGTCGGGCAGGGCGGATGCCAGCGGGACCATGCCGCCGGTGCGCATCGACCGGCCGGGTCCGGCGTCGCCGGCGATCGCGTGCGAGGGAGCTGCCATGCCCACATGTTACGTTCACTAACCAGATGGCGTCCACACGTAATATCCGAGCTCGGGCGACGGCCCCCGACCGCCCGCGCCTGACGGCCCGGTCCGTCCTCGCCTCCACCCTCCTCGGCGTGAGCCCGCCTCAGCTCACCACCCGAGCACTCGTCGGAAGTGCCGAGCTCCTGGGCGTCAGCGCCGGGACCGCTCGCGTCGCCATCAGCCGGATGGTGGCCGCAGGGGAGCTGGAGCCGATCGGGGACAGCTACCGCCTCGCCGGGCACCTGCTCAGCCGCCAAGCGCGCCAGGACCTCTCGCGCTCAGGTGCCCCGGCTCGCTGGGACGGCACCTGGAGGACGGCCATCGTGCCCGGCGAGTCCCGGACCGCAGCGGAACGCACCGAGCTGCGACGGGCGATGACCACGTTGCGATTCGGCGAGCTCCGCGACGGCGTCTGGCTGCGACCGGACAACCTGCCCACCAGGTTGCTGGCGGCAGCCGAGGAGGTGGCGGGGCGCCAGACGGTGTCCGTCGTGGGTCACGTCGACGACCCCGGCTCGGTCGTGGCCCGGCTGTGGGATCTTCCGGGATGGGCCGCCACGGCAGGAGCGTTGCGAGCCGAGCTCGCCCCCCTCCAAGGCCGCCTCGACCGCGGCGACAGCGGGGCGCTGGCGGAGGGCTTCGTGGTCGCTGCCGCGGTGCTGCGCCACCTCCAGGCCGACCCGCTGCTCCCGCCTGCGCTCGTATCGGATGGCTGGCCCGGCGAGGCGCTGCGCACCGACCAGGCCCGCTTCGACGCCACCTTCAAGGCCGTGCTCGGCGACTGGCACCGGGCCCGGTCCTGACCCACCAGTCCTACGATGCGGCCATGGCCGACTCCTCCCGTCTCTACTTCCGCCAGATCCTCGCCGGCATGGACATCGCCGAGCAGGACCCCATCGCCCAGCAGATGGTCAACTTCGTCTACCTGATCGGGGACAAGGAGACCGGCGAGGCCGTCGTCGTCGATCCGGCGTACGACCCGCAGGCCATCCTCGACATCGTGGAGGCCGACGGCATGAAGCTCACCGGCGCGCTCGGCACCCACTTCCATGCCGACCACGTCGGCGGCAACCTCATGGGCAACCCCATCGTGGGCATCGCCGAGCTGCTCGACCTGGTGCAGGTGCCGATCCACCTCCAGACCGAGGAGGTCGACTGGGTGGCGCGCACCACCGGCGTCACCGCACCACACCTGGTCGCCCATGCCAGCGGCGACACGGTCATGGTCGGCGAGATCCCGATCACCCTCATCCACACGCCAGGTCACACCCCGGGCAGCCAGTGCTTCCTGGTCGACGGCAAGCTCGTCGCCGGCGACACCCTGTTCCTGAACGGGTGCGGCCGCACCGACCTGCCCGGCAGCGATCCCGAGCAGATGTACTACTCCCTCACCCAGCGCCTCGGACAGGTCCCCGACGACGCCGTGCTCTACCCCGGGCACCTCTACTCCGAGAAGCCCTTCGCCACGATGGCCGAGACCCGCAGCCGCAACGTCGTCTTCCGCCCCGACTCCCTCGAGCAGTGGCTCCAGCTCTTCAGCTAGCGCGTCACTCCCCGGGGCCGGCGGCGACGAGTTCGCCTTCGGGGTCGTCGTCGGCGACGTGGAAGGGCACGGAGGTGACGACGGTGTTGGGCCGGTTGCGCAAGCGGGTCCGCAGCACCAGGGCGCTCTGGTTGTGCAGCAGCTGCTGCCACCAGTGGTCCAGGGCGAACTCGGGCACGATCACGGTGACGAAGTCGTCGTCGTGGGTCGCGTCGAGCTCGTCGATGAAGCTCATGATCGGGCGTGACAGCTCCCGGTAGGGCGAATACAGCTCGCGCAGCTCCACCGGGATCTGGTGGTCCTCCCACTGCTTCGTGATCGCCTCCTGCTCCTCGGGCGTGGACACGACCGTGACGGCGACGAGGCGGTCGGGGTTGAGGGACCGGGCGTAGGCGATTGCGGTGAGCGAGCCCTTGGTGACCTTGCCCACTAGCACCACCACGGTGTTGGTCCGGCGGCGCACCTTCTCGCCGGGAGCCGCGGCCATGCGCCGGTCGACCTTGGTGTAGTGGCGGTGGATGCGGCGGAAGACGAGCACGATCATCGGGATCACCACGACCGGGATCCATGCGCCGATCGTGAACTTCGACACCACCACCACCAGGAGCACCACCGTCGTGGCGGCGCAGCCGATGGCGTTGATGACCAGGCCGCGCTTCCAGTGGTCCTCGCGCAGCTTGAGGTGGTGGCGGATCATGCCGAACTGGCTGAGCGAGAACCCGGTGAACACGCCCACGGCGTAGAGCGGGATCAGGGCGCTGACCTCGGCCCGGAAGATCACGATCAGCACGCCCGCCATGGCGGACAGGGCGAGGATCCCGTTGGAGAACACCAGGCGGTCGCCACGGTTTGCCAGCTGGCGGGGCAAGAAGCCGTCACGGGCGATGAGCGAGCTGAGTCGGGGGAAGTCCGCGTACGCCGTGTTCGCCGCCATGATCAAGATGGCGAAGGTGGCGAACTGCAGGCCGTAGAACCAGATGTTCGTCCCGCCGAAGACCCCGCCCGCCATCTGCGCCAGCACGGTCTGGCCGCCCTCGTCGACCACCGGTTTCATGTGGTGGGCCAGGGTCGAGATGCCGAGGAATCCGACGCCCAAGATGCCCGCCATCATCGCCAGCGTCTGCGAGGCGTTGCGCGACTCCGGCTTCTTGAACGCCGGCACGCCGTTGGAGATCGCCTCCACACCGGAGAGCACGACAGCTCCCGAACTGAACGCGCGCAGCAGCACGAACAGGGTCGCCGAGGTCATCAGCTCGTGGTTCTCCTCGAAGTGCTTCGCAAGCTCGGCACTGGTCGTCAGCTCGTCGAGGTTGCCCGTGAGGAGCTTGAAGAAGCCGACCCCGAGGAAGATCGACAGCATCACGACGTAGAAGTACGTCGGTACGGCGAAGACCTTGCCGGATTCCTTCAGGCCGCGCAGGTTGCCCACACCCATCATGGCCACGAAGAACAAGGCCAACCCGATGCGCAGCGCGGCGTCGTCGTTGAAGTTGAACGCCGACCCGATCGCCAACACACCCGAGGAGATCGACACGGCGACGGTCAACGTGTAGTCGACGAGCAACGAGGCGCCGGCCACGAGCGACGCCGTGGAGCCGATGTTCTCCCGGCTCACGACGTAGGCGCCGCCGCCGTCGGGATAGGCGTGGATCGTCTGCACGTAGCTGATGCCCACGATGACCAGGAGGACGACCGCGGCGATCGCGAGCGGTACCAGGTAGTTGAGCGCTTGGGGGAACACGACGGCCGTCAGCAGGACGAGCATCATCTCCTCGGTGGCGTACGCCGTCGACGAGACGGCGTCCGAGGCGAACACTGCGAGCGCCACGGGTTTGCCGATCCGCTGGTGCTGTTCCTCGCTGGTGGCAATGGGCTTGCCCACCAGAAGGCGCTTGAAGGGAGAAGTCATGCGTTCGCTTTCGGGGATAGACCGAAGTCCGCAACGAGATCAGGTCCGAGACGGTGGGACCTTGCGGACTGGCCGATCGTATGGTCCGGAAGGGCTGGTGGAACAGTCCATCGGATCTGCACCTCCGCGCGCCCGGACGATCCGCTCGAACCGGCCACCAGAACCCGCGAACGGTTTCTGACAGGTTGACGACAGGATGCGGCCGCCGCTCCCGCCGGTTTAGGCTCAGCCGCCGTGCCCTCCCGGGCATCCGAGGTGAGGTGAGTGCCGTGCACGTCGTCGTAGTGGGTTGTGGTCGGGTCGGCTCTGGGCTGGCTCGAACCCTGGAAGAAAGCGGTCACACCGTTGCCGTGGTCGACCGTCGCCGGAAGGCCTTCGAGCGACTTCCGGAGGACTTCGCCGGCAAGACCGTCCTCGGGGTCGGCTTCGACCGGGACCGGTTGAAGGCAGCCGGGATCGAGGAGGCCAGCGCGCTGGCTGCGGTCACCAACGGCGACAACTCCAACATCCTCGTGGCCCGCGTCGCCCGGGAGACCTTTGGCATCGAGAACGTCATCGCCCGCATCTACGACCCCCGCCGAGCCAAGATCTACGAGCGGCTCGGCGTCCCCACCATCGCCACCGTCGAGTGGGCGACGGAGCGGGTCCTGCAACGAATCCTTCCCGAGCGGCCGTCTGCCGAGTGGATCGATGCCAGCGCAAAGGTCTGCCTCATCGAGCGCCCCGTCCCGGCGGCTTGGGCCGGACGCCCCGTGGCGGGGCTGGACATCGCCGGCCACGCCCGCGTCGCCGTCGTCACCCGTCTCGGGCAAGGATCGGTGGCGGGACCCGACACCGTGCTCCAGGAGGGCGACCTCGTCCACGTGAGCGTCGACGGCGGATCGATCGAATTCTTCGACAAGCACCTCAACGGTGCACCTACGGGAGGTTCCCACTGATGCGTGTCGTCATTGCAGGCGGCGGCAACGTCGGAACGTTCATCGCCGAGGACCTGGCCAAGGCCGGCCACGACGTCGTCATCGTCGAGGTGGACGCGGATCGCGTCGCCGAGGCCCGCGCCCAAGGCGAGCCTGCGGGCGTCGAGTGGATCGCCGCCGACGGCTGCGAGGTCACCGAGTTCGCCCGCGCCGGGGTCGACAAGGCCGACGTGGTCGCGGCCGTTACCGGCGACGACGAGGACAACCTCGTCATCTCGTTGCTGGCCAAGCAGGAGTTCGCCGTTCCCCGCGTGGTCGCCCGGGTCAACAACCCGAAGAACGAGTGGATGTTCAACGAGATGTGGGGCGTCGACGTCGCCGTCTCCACCCCGCACCTGCTCACCGCGCTGGTCGAGGAGGCCGTATCGGTCGGCAGCCTCGTCCGCTTGCTCTCGTTCGAAGGCGGCCGCGCCCGGCTCTCCGAGGCCACGCTGGCACCGGACTCCCCGGCCAACGGCAAGGACCTTGCCGAGCTCGGCCTGCCGCGGGACTCCACCGTGGTGGCCATCATCCGCGACGATCACGTGATCGTTCCGCGTGGGGACAGCGTCCTGCGCGGTGGTGACGAGGTCCTGGTCCTCACCACCCCCGACGCCGAAGACGACGTCGTGCTCACCCTCCTGGGCAAGCGGGCCCCCGAGGCCTGACGGCCTGCACCATCGTCCTCGGCCCTCGACCGGCGTCCCGACGGTCGACGAGCCGAAGCCTCAGTTCTTCTTGTCGATCTTGTCGACGGCGTCCTTTGCCTTGTCGATGGCGCTGTCGATCTTGTCGGTGTGCTTGCCCTTGGTCTTCTCGTCGATGACGTCGCCAGCCTTGTCGAGGGCCTTGGCGGCCTCGTCGCTCTTGCCCTGCAGGCCACCCTTGATCTTGTCCATGAACCCCATGTGCGTGCTCCCCGGTCGTCGTCCCGATCCTGGAAGCATGCTACGGGGCATGCCGCGAGATCGTCGGCCGTTGCCGAATCGAGGCCGACCGTGCGACAGTGGTCCCCGTGCTCAAGAACCTCCGCGCCAAGCTCTCGAAGAGCATCGACGACATCGAAGGCGAGCGGCTCACGGGGCGCCTCGCCGATCTCGGCGTCCAACCGATCTCCGAGGCCCCGACCCGCACCCCGATCCTGCTCGCAGGTGAGGTGCAGGGACTCCAGGTCGTCCCCCGCGCCGGCTCGCCGTCGCTCGAGGTGACCTTCAGCGATGGCAGTGGTCGAGCCGTGGCCGTGTTCACCGGCCGGAAGCGCCTCGGTGGCGTCGATTGCGGTCGCCGCATCGTGGTCGACGGCGTCGGCCGCACCGAGCGCGGCCGCATGGTCGTGCTCAACCCCGCCTACACGATCGTCGAATAGCTCTGAGGCTGCGCCTCAGACCTTCGGTCCGACCTGCGATTCGGCTTTTGTCGGTCGGGTGTCCGGCATCGGTACCGTTGGCCGCATGGACGGCTCCCAGACTCGATCGCGACGCTGGTTCGTCGCACTCGTGGTCGTCGTCGTGGCTGGGCTCGTCGGCGCCGGCGTCGTGTGGCAGCAGTCGCAGGACGAGCCCACACAGGAGGTGAGCGCGTCGCTGTCGGCGGCACCGGCGCAGGCCCCGAAGGTCGACGGCTCGTGGCCCACCTCGACCACCACGACGACGGCACCGTCGACCCTCGATCCGGCCACCGGGATCAGCGTGTCCGGGCCCATCGGCCCGCCCTGGCCGGACCACTTCACGGCGGCGGACGCCATCGTCCCCCAGGTCGCCTTGTACGAGGCGCCGAACAAGCCCGTGCCCACCGCCCGCACGCTGCCCAACCCCACGGTCGAGGGCTACAAGCTGGTCTTCTTGGTCCGCAAGCAGCAGAAGGACTGGCTGCAGGTCCAGCTCAACACCCGGCCCAACGGCGCCACCGCGTGGATCAAGGCATCGGACGTTGCGCTCCGCACGGTCCCCAACCACATCCTCATCGAGCTGGGCGCACGGAAGCTCACCGTGTTCCACGGCGAGGAGCCGATCTTCACCGCCTCGGTCGCACCTGGGCTGGCCTCATCGCCCACGCCCACCGGCGCGTTCTACACGGACATCATCACCCGACCGACCAACCCGAACGGGCCCTACGGGCTCTACCAGGTCAGCGTCACCGGGTTCTCGAACGTCTACCAGTCCTTCGGCGGCGGGATCGGGCAGATCGCCATCCACGGCACCAACCGACCCGAGCTGATCGGCACCCCCGCCAGCCACGGCTGCGTCCGCATGTCGAACGACGACATCTCCGCCCTGGTCCCCCTCGCCCGCCAGGGCACCCCCGTCGTCATCGTCGACTGACACGGACCGTTTCCGGTCCTCCATGCACCGCTGACGTGCCCAGACGACCCGATCGGGACCTCGCGGGTCAGCGAGCTGCGGCTCGACGGACCTGGGCGACGAGGACGCCGAGCACGGCGGGATCTTCACCGAAGCCGGGCATCATCACGATGTCGACATCG
Source organism: Acidimicrobiales bacterium (assembly GCA_046594195.1). Classification (GTDB taxonomy): domain Bacteria; phylum Actinomycetota; class Acidimicrobiia; order Acidimicrobiales; family Iamiaceae; genus Aquihabitans. Next base: position 26,647 of record JBKJPY010000021.1, read on the forward strand.
GGGTGCATCTCGGCGGTGCTCGTGACCAGCTCGGGGATGTCGAGGCTCAGGTGGCGGCCCGGGTAGAGGAAGTACGGCAGCACGAGCACCTTGGTCGCTCCCGCCGCAATCGCCTGGTGGATGGTCGAGGGGATCAGAGGATCCGCCAGCTCGAGGAACGCAGCCCACACCGGCATGCCGAGGCCGGCCTCGAGGTCGACGGCCATCTTCCGGTGCGCCTGGTTGGCGGCGACCGCACGGCTGCCGTGGGCGATCAGGACGATGGCGGTCGGTCCGGCTAGGTGGGTGTCGCTCATGGGCTGACGGTACCGGCGCCGCCCGCCGCAAGGTCGCCTTCGGTCAACCGCCACTCCATGCGCCGGATGCGGCTGGGGTCGAACCCGGCGACGAGGTCGACCGGGTGGCACGGCTCCGGCTCCTCGAGGAGACCGGCGGAGAAGGCCAGGAGGCCGACCACCTCGTCTGTGGTGCGGCCGAGGGCCAGCTGGTCCGAGAGCGTCACGGCCCCATCCCGCTTGGCCAGGCGCTCGCCCGTCGGACTGAGGACGAGGGGCACGTGGGCGTACGCAAGCGGGGGTAGGCCGAGGAGCTCGGCGAGGTACCGCTGGCGAGGTGCGGAGCTGGCCAGGTCGTCCGCCCGCACGACCTGCTCGATGCCCTGCGCCGCATCGTCGACCACGACCGCCAGGTTGTAGGCGGGCACGCCGTCGTTGCGCCGCAGCACCACGTCGTCGACCAGCGCCGCCACCTCGCCGAGGAGGTCGTCCGCCACGGTCACCGACGTGCCCGGACCGCGCAGCCGAACGGCGAGCGGCCGTCCGGATGCGGCCTGCTCCAGGCGCTCCGCCTGGGTGAGGTCCCGGCACGTGCCCGGGTAGGCGCCGTCAGGCAGGCCGTCACCGTGGGGTGCCGAGGCCGCCTCGCGGATCTCCCGCCGCGTGCATGAGCACGGGTAGGTCAGATCGGCCTCGGTGAGCCGCCCGATGGCCGCCTCGTACCGGTCGAACCGCTCGCTCTGGCGCACGACGTCGCCGTCCCAGTCGAGCCCCAGCGCCCCCAGGTCGTGCAGCTGGGACCGCTCGTGCTCGGCCGACGCCTGCACCCGGTCGAGGTCCTCCATCCGCACGAGGAACGACGACCCGGTCGAGCGGGCGAACAGCCACGCCAGCAGCGCCGTCCGCAGGTTTCCCAGGTGCAGGTCCCCCGTCGGCGAAGGAGCAAACCGACCCGAAGCCATCACCCCAGCCTGCCCGACGGCGACCCCTCCCCCACCACGGGCCGGGGCCGGTCGAGGGGTCAGGCGGGTTGGTCGAGGAGGTGGTGGGCGACCTTCTCGCGGAGGGCGGTGTCGTCGAGCCAGGCGATCTGGAGGGCCTTGGCGCGGCGGAAGTAGAGCTGGATGTCGTACTCGAGGGTGAAGCCCACGCCGCCGAAGACCTGCTCGCCCATCGCCGTGGTGTTCCGATAGGTCTGGCAGGCGAACAGCTTCGCCATGGGCGCGAGGGTGGCCACGTCCTTGCCGTCGACCGGGCTGTCGTTGGCCAACGACCACGCGGCCTCGTAGGCCAGGATCCGGCCGCCATTGACGGCGGTGGAGGCGTCGGACAGGTAGTGGGAGATGGCCTGGAAGGCGCCCAGGGGCTTGTCGAACTGCTCGCGGTCCTTCGAGTACTGGACCGTGATCTCCAGCGCGTAGGCCGCGCCACCGATGGCCTGGGCGGCGAGGAAGACGAGCCCCTCGGTGAGCACGGCGTCCCAGGTGGCCCAGCCCGAGCCCGCCGCGCCGATGCGATCGGTCGCGGCGACGCGGACCCTGTCGAGCTCCACCTGGTACTGGCAGTCCGAGGCGATCGAGAACATCTGGGTGAGGGTCACCCCGGCTGCACTCGGGTCGACGAGGAACAGGTCGACGTCGGTGGGGGCGGGACCGGTGCGGGCCAGCACGACGAGGTGGGTCGCTGCGGCCGCGAACGGCACGTGCCACTTGGTGCCCGAGAGCACGAACGCGTCACCGTCAGCGGTCGCCGTGGCTTGGACGCCCTTGGGACCGAAGCCGTTCTGGGGCTCGAGCCAGGCCGTGGTGGCGATGGCGGTGCCCTTGGCGATCTGCGGGAGCAGGTCCTGCTTCTGCGCGTCGGAGCCGGCGCGGAGTACGAGGCCTGCGCTCAACACCGCGCTGACGAAGTGGGGCGACGGAGCGAGGGCCCGACCCAGCTCCTCGTAGACGACCGCACCCTCGAGCGCGGTCATGCCCGAACCGCCGTACTCCTCGGGGATCATCAGGCCGGTGAGGTCGAGGTCCGCCAATTGCTGCCAGAACTCGGGCGAGTAGCCGATCGGATCGTCCTCGAGCAGGCGCACCTGCTCCAGCGAGGACGACGTGCTGCACACGCCGCGCACCATCTCTCGCAGCATCTCTTGTTCGTCGGAGAAGTCCAGGTCCATGGGTCAGTCCTCGTGGTTCGGTGCGATCAAGGGAGCCACTGGTCGCCGCGGCGAGCCCAGGGGTTGTCGTCGGGAGCGGTGGGCAGCGCCACGCGCACGGAGCAGTCGGTCTTGGTGTCGCCGTCGACGGCGAGGGTCACGAGCAGGGAGGCCCAGCCGCAGCCGGCCTCGTCGGTGCTCACGTCCTCGACCGTGGCGGTGAACACCATGCGGTCCTGCGGGAAGACAGAGCCCTTCATGCGGAACTTCATCCGCCCGAGGCGACCCTTCGGCCCGGTCCAATCGGTCACGAAGCGCTCGAACCACGCCGCCTGGTTGGGCGTGTTCAAGAAGATGTCGCGCGTGCCGTTGCGGTTGACGGCGAAGTCGTGGTCGTGGTGCATGGGTCGCCAGTCCCGCGTCGCCAGGGCACCCAGCACGACCGTCGTGGCGGTCACGTCGTACGCCAGCTCGGGCAGGGTGTCACCGGCGGCCACGTCGCCGAGGAGGAGGTTCGCGGTCTCGGTCATGCGGCCGTCCTCCGGTAGCCGAAGCCGGTGTAGCTCTCGACGCCGACTAGATCGCCGCGCTGGTCGAGGTACTCGACCTCGATCACCCAGAATCGGCCGGAGCCGAGCTTGGTCGTCTTGGGCCCGCTCACCGAGCGCAGCACCTGGCGGGTGGTGAGCACGTCGCCGGGCCGCACGGGCTCGTGGAAGGTGATCGTGTTGTCGGTCATCACCGCCTCGGGCAGGTCGAACGCAGCCTTGAGGTCGAAGTGGACCTGGAGCGGCAGGGCCTGCTCGGTGCGCCCGGGCGCCCAGTTGTGGGGGCGGAACCAGACCGACAGCATCGTGGGCGGGGCGATCGGGCCGTCGGTGAGTTCGGCCGCCACCTCGGGGTCCCAGAACAGCGGGTTGCCGTTCTCGACCGAGGAGCAGCTAGTCCAGATGTACCCCTGCTCTGCGGGGAACTCTCCGGTCTCGGTGTACTGGTACTCGTCGATGACCGCTGCCACCTCGGGCGGCAGGTCGACGGCGTCGGTGGGGTCGGTGGGGTCGTTCATGCGACGGCTCCTTCGGCTCGGAGGGCAGCGATGGCCTCGGCGTCGTAGCCCGCTTCGGCGAGCAGGGCGTCGGTGTCGGTCACGGTCCCCTCGCGCACGACGGGCGCGGCTTGGTCGTGGTCCATGCCAGCCAGCACGAAGCCGACCTGCTCGAACGCGTCGTGTCCGGGCCGGTGCGCCGTGATGATGACGTCTCGGTCGCGGAAGTGGTCGTCCTCGACCAGCTCGGGCACGGTCGCCACGGGCGACACGCAGGTGTTGGCGGGACCCAGGTCGTCGACCCACTCGTCCATCGTCCGGGTGGCGAACGCGGTGGCGAAGTCGGCGCGGACCTGGTCCTGCACCCCGTCGTCGAGCTGGTGGTCGAGCCACTGCTCGCAGCTGATCAGCTTGCAGAGGTTGGCGTAGAAGTGCGGCTCGATGGCGCCGACGGCGACCCACCGGTCGTCGGCGCAGCGGTAGACGTCGTAGCAGGCGTACCGGCCCGTGAGGATGTTGTGGCCCGGACCGGGGACCTTCCCGGTGGCGAGGTATTCGTCGACGTACAGCGACATCAGGGCGACGGCGCCATCGGCGACCGCCACATCGAGGTGCTGGCCCTCGCCGGTGGCGGTGCGACCGACGAGTGCGGCCAGGATCGACATGACCGCGTGCATCCCGCCCGCCGCGCTGTCCGCGACCGTCGCGCCGGGAAGCGCAGGGCCGCCCTCCGCGTTGCGCCCGGAGCAGTCGAGGTACCCGCTGACGGCGAGGTAGTTGATGTCGTGCCCCGCCCACTGGCTCTTCGGCCCGGTCTGCCCATATCCGCTGGTGGAGCAGTACACGACGCCGGAGTTCACGCTACGGACGTCCTCGAAGCCGATGCCCAGTCGGTCGACCACCCCGGGCCGGAAGCTCTCGATCACCACGTCGGCCTTGGCGGCCAGCGCGAGGAAGGCCTTGCGGCCGTCGTCGGCCTTGAGGTCGATGAGCACGCGCTCCATGCCCCGGTGGCCGCCATAGGCGTAGAAGGGCGGCACGATCTGCACCCCCGCCTGCTTGGGCGTGGGCGCCACCTTGATCACCCGGGCACCGAAGTCAGCCAACCAGCGCGACGTGCGCGCCGCCGGTCCAACGCTGGCGAGATCGAGGACGGTGATCCCGTCGAGGGGCGAGGACACGAGGGTCAGAAGTTCTTCGGGAGCCCGAGGCCGCGGCGGGCGATGACGTTCTTCTGGATCTCGCTGGAGCCGCCACCGATGGTGTCGATGACCGTGTAGCGGTACGTGCTCTCGGCCCGACCCTCCATGGGCGCCTCCTCGGTCTTCACTCGCAGCTGCGTGCCCGGGGCGCCCAGGTCCATGGATGCATCGGCCAGTCGCCGGGAGAACTCCGTGGCGAACAGCTTGTACTGCGAGGACTCCACGGTTGGCGGGGGCGTGCCCGGCACCGAGTCGGCCTTCATCGACTCGCTGACCACGCGCAGGCCCATGACGCGGGCGACCTCGGCCTCGGTGGCGAGCTGAGCGATGCGCTGGCGGACGATCGGATCGTCCTTGATCGGCTCCCCGTCGACCGTCTCGTTGACGACGTGGTCGGTGAGCACGTCGAGGCGCTGCTTGATCGGCGCGTACGTGAACATGGTGAAGCGCTCGAGGTCCAGCGCCTGCGAGATGTACTGGAAGCCGGAGTTGACCTCGCCGACCACGTACTCATCGGGGACGAAGACGTCGTCGATGAACACCTCGTTGGTGCGCTCATCGCCCATGGGGACGCCACCCATGGTGTCGATCTTGTTGATGGTGACGCCCGGCTGGTCGAGCGGGACGAGCATCAGCGTGATGCCCCGGTGCTTGTTGTCCGGATCGGTGCGCACCCCGAGCCAGTACCACTCCGCGAAGTGCGCCGAGGTGGTCCAGGTCTTCTGCCCGTTGAGGATCCAGCCGGTCTTGCCGTCGCGCTCGCCGCGTTCGCCCTTGAGGCGCATCGAGGCGGCGTCGGAGCCGGCGTTGGGCTCGGAGTAGCCGACGGCGAACTCAACCTCGTTGCGCAGGATCTTCGGCAGGAATGTGTCCTTGAGGAAGTCGTTGCCGTGGGCGATCAGGGTCTTGCCGATGATGCCGACGCCCTTGCCGATCTGCGGCCCGCCCCGACCGGCCAAGCGCTCGTTGAGGAGGTACTCGTAGACGCCCTCGCCCTCGGAGCCGCCGTACTCCTTCGGCCAGGTCATCCCCAGCCAACCCATCTCGCCGAGCTTCGCCATGAAGGCGCGCCGCTTGGGCGTGTCGACGATCTGCGCCATGTTCTCCCGGGTGACGTCGAAGACGTCGGGATCGTCGTTGGCGTCGAGGAACGCCTCGACCTGCTTGATGAACGTCTGCTGCTCCGGCGAGAACTCGAAGTCCATGGGTGCTCCTGCGACCAGATCCGGTGGGGTACCGGCGTGAATCTGACGGGTCGTCAGATAAGCGAGGATCATACGGCCGACCCTTCATGGCGACAAACGGTCCGACGAGCCATCGACGCCCTCAGCCCTGACCACGGCCGTCGGGGTCAGCTCCGGATCCGGCGGGGGACGTCGACGACGAGGGTGCCAGCCACACGATCGTGGAGGCCGCGGTGGGCCGGGTCGAGGAGGATCGGGCCGAAGCACACGATCAGCCAGATCTGCGCCAGGCCGCTGAGCCAGGCGAGGGATTCGAACGAATAGAACGGGTTCAACGCCAGCCGCAGCACGTCGGGCCACGAGGCCACGATGAAGCGCACGACGGCGACGCGCCAGCCCGGGACCAGGCGGTCAGGTGCCGCAAGGACGAGGACCCGCGTGCGCAGCACGAGCATGCCGGCCGTGCCGCCGAGGGTGGCGACGAGCACCAGGCCGCTGACCAGCACGGTGATGGCGGCGAAGGCCTGGGCGCCTCCGGCGGACGAGCGGAAGACGAGCCAGGTGCCGAAGCTGAACGCGACGCTCTCGATCAGGTAGGCGACGAAGCGCCGCCACCGCGCCGACACGGGGTGCTCGAGCGCCGCCATCGGGACGGCACCCCACGGCAGCCGGAGGGCGCGCGGCAGGGCGGCGGAAGCCTCGGGGGCACCGAGGTCGTCGGGGGCGGCTGGGCCGCCGCGGGGTACGGGCTTGCGTCGCCGCCCGGTGCTGCGGCGGGTCTGGCCGATGAGGTGCTCGATGAGCTCGGATTCTGCCGCCGGCCCCTGGAGCTCCGGACCGAGGTAGGCGTGGAGGACGCCAGCAGCCGCCAGGTCGGCCGACAGGGCGTCGCGCTGTGCCGCGGACAGGTCCCCGATGTCGAACCCGGCCAGGGTGTCGCCCCAGTCATCGCCCTGATCGTTCACGAAGCGCCTCAGGTCACCCGATCACGCCAGCGGCGCGCAGCGCCGCGAGCCGATCGGCGTCCAGGCCCAGTTCAGCGCTCAGCACCGAGTCGGTGTGCTCGCCGAGCCACGGGACCCGGGTCTCGGGTCCTTCGGCCACCTTGGACAGCTTGACCGGGTTTCCCGGCACGAGCACGGACTCGTCGACCCCGTCGGTCCGCGGCATCTCGACGACCATGTTGTGGAGCCGGACGTGCGGATCGTCGATGACCTCCGGTGCCGTCTGGCTCGGCCCTGCGGCGATCCCGGCCGCGGCCAGCTCGGCGGCGGCCTGTGCTCGGGTACGGGTGGACGACCAAGCCTCGACCGCCGGCCGGATGACCTCGTCGAGGTTCGGTTCCCACCCGTAGCGATCGGCGAAGCGGGGGTCGTCGTGCCATTCGGGCTTGCCCACGAGGTCCGCCAGCTTGGTGAACTGGTGCTCCCGGACGACCTGCATCACCACGTAGCCGTCGGAACAGCGGAAGCCCTCGCAGATCAGGCCCAGCGGCTGGTCCGGCTGGTGGCGCGCTCCGAGCGACCACAGGTTCATGACCAGGTCGGTCATGGCGACCATGGCGTCGAGCATGGCCACGTCGACGTGCTGGCCCTCGCCGGTTCGGTCTCGATGGCGGAGGGCCACCAGGATCCCGACGGTGGCGAACAGGGCGCTGCTGATGTCGCCGAGGGCGCCGACGGGGATCGTGGTGGGCGGCCCGTCCGGCGTCTTGTAGGCGTAGATGCCGGACATGGCCTCGACGACGGACGCGTAGGCGGCCCAGTCGCGATAGGGGCTGTCGTTGCCGAAGCCCGACAGCGACAGGTGGATGACGCCCGGGTGTTGTTCTGCGATCACGTCGTAACCGAGGCCGAGCCGGTCCAGCGTGCCCGCCTTGAAGTTCTCGGCGACGACGTCGAAGTGCGGCACGAGGTCGAGGAAGAGCGCCTTGCCCTCGTCGGTCTTCAGGTCGATGCCCACGCTGCGCTTGTTGAAGTTGTTGCGCAGGTAGGTGGCGCCGACCTTGCGGCCCTGGGGGTCGAGCATGAACGGGCTCGAGCCACGGCCGGAGTCACCCATGGTGGGGTGCTCGACCTTCACCACGTCGGCACCGAGCCGGGCGAGGAGCTGGGTGGCGTAGGGCAGGGCCTGCATCTGCTCGGCCGCGAGGATCCGGATCCCCTCGAGCGGCTTGCCGAAGCCCACCGCCTGTTCGTTGCCGATGTCCCCGAGCTTCACGTGCACCTCTCCCGCTACCTGACCGGACCGACCGCGACACTACGGCCGCCCGCGGCCACCCCCTCCACAGGACGGGTCGGATGCCGGAGGCGGGTCGGGTCCGAACATTCGATGCGACGGGTTGCCGTGGAACCACGGACATCGAATGTTCGTTCCCGGGGGAGCGACCCGCCGGGAGGATCTGACGGGTCGTCAGATGTGGCTCTAGCCTGAGCGTCATGCGTGGGATCATCAGCTACGGGGCGTACGTGCCCCACCGTCGCCTCGACCGCAGCACGATCGCGGTGGTCGCCGGCACGGGCGGCGGCAAGGGCACCCGGACCGTCGCCAGCTACGACGAGGACACCACCACCTTGGGCGTCGAGGCGGCCCGCCGGGCGCTGCGGGCCACCACCGCTCGGCCCGGCGCGCTCTGGTTCTCTACCGTCACCCCCGCCTACACCGACAAGACCAACGCCACCGCCGTGCACGCCGCGCTCCGGCTGCCGGGCGACGTGATCGCCGCCGACTTCGGTGGTGCCGTCCGCTCGGGCATCGCCGCCACCCGCGCCGCGCTCGCCGGCGGTCCGGCAGCCCTGGTGGTCACCGCAGACATCCGCACCGGCCTCCCCGGCAGTGCCGATGAGGCTGCGGGAGGCGACGCCGCGTCCGCTCTCCTGATCGGAGACGAGACCGACGGACCCGTGATCGCCGAGCTGCTCGGCTCCGGCACGGCGACCGACGAGTTCCTCGACCGCTGGCGCACCCCGGGCGACGACCGCTCGAAGCAGTGGGAGGAGAAGTTCGGCGAGGGGAAGTACCTCGCGCTCGGCCAGACCGCGCTGCGCGATGCCCTGAAGGACGCCGGGATCGAGGCCGATCGGGTCGATGCGCTCATCGTGGCCGGGACCCACGGGCGAGCCAACAAGGCCGTCGCCAAGAAGTCCGGCATCGCCGGCGACAAGGTGGTCGACGACCTGTCGGCCACGCTCGGCAACCCGGGAGCGGCCCAAGCCGGTCTGGTGCTCGCCGCGACGCTCGACACCGCCCGCCCCGGCCAGGTCATCGTCGTGCTGTCGCTCGCCGACGGCGCCGATGCGCTGGTGTTCAAGACCACGGACGCGATCGAGTCGTTCACCCCGGATTCGCCCGTCGCCGAGCAGGCCGCTGCGGGCGCGCCGGTTCCCTACGGCAAGTTCCTGGCCTGGCGGGGCCACCTCTCCCCCGAGCCGCCTCGTCGCCCCGAGCCCGCCCGGCCCTCCGCCTCGGCCGCCGGCCGCAGCGAGGATTGGAAGTTCGGCTTCGTGGGTGCGAAGGACCGCGCATCGGGAGCCATCCACCTGCCCCCGTCCCGCGTCTCGATGAACGGCGGCGCCATCGACGACATGGAGCCGATCCCCATGGCCGACGTGCAGGGGACCGTCGCCACGTACACGATCGACAAGCTCGTCTACTCCCCCAGCCCGCCGGTCGTGTTCGCCATCGTCGACTTCGACGGCGGCGGCCGCGCCCCCATCGAGCTGACCGACGTGGATCCCAAGGCGGTGGCCATCGGCGACCGGATCGAGATGAGCTTCCGCAAGCTGTTCACCGCGGACGGCATCCACAACTACTTCTGGAAGGGTCGCCCGGTTCCCGGTGCCGCACCCGCCAGCCCTGCTCCCGCCGACGAGAAGGAGGCCTGAGATGGCCAGCCACGGCATCAAGGACCGCGTCGCCATCGTCGGCATGGGCTGCACGCCCTTCCGCGAGCACTGGGACAAGGGCGTCGACGACCTGTCGCTCGAGGCCAGCAACGAAGCGTTCGCCGCCGCCGGCATCACCAAGGACGACGTCGACGCCTACTGGCTGGGCACCGCGCAGTCCGGCATGAGCGGCATCACGCTCGCTCGCGCCCTCCAGCTCCAGGACAAGCCGGTGACGCGCGTCGAGAACTACTGCGCCTCCGGCTCCGAAGCCCTCCGCCAGGCCTGCTACGCCGTGGCGTCCGGCGCCTACGACGTCGCCATGGCGGTGGGTGTCGAGAAGGTCAAGGACTCCGGCTACCAGGGTCTCAACGCCTTTCCGATCCCCAACGACGGCACCACCCGCACGCTCACCGCGGCCGGGTCGTTCTCCATGGTCGCCCCCGCCTACGCCCAGAAGTACGGCGTCCCGATGGAGCAGCTCAAGCGGACGCTCGCCCGCATCGCCAGCAAGAACCACCACAACGGTGCCCGCAACCCCCGGGCCCAGTTCCGCCGGGAGATGAGCGTCGAGCAGATCTGCGCCATGCCCAACGTGGCCGGGGACCTGTCCGTGTTCGACTGCGCCGGCGTGGCCGACGGTTCCGCCTCCGCGATCGTCGTGCGGGCCGAGGACGCCTACGACTACACGGACAAGCCGATCTTCGTGAAGGCCCTGAGCTTCATCGCCGGCAACGGCTCGGGCCTCGTCGACCCGGGCTACGACTACACCTGGTTCCCGGAGATCGCCGCCTGCGCCAAGGACGCCTACGCCCAGGCCGGCATCGACGATCCGGTGAGCCGCATCGCCATGGCGGAGGTCCACGACTGCTTTACGCCCACCGAGCTGGTGCTCATGGAGGACCTCGGGTTCTCCGAGCGGGGCATGGCGTGGAAGGACATCGAGTCCGGGCGCTTCGACCTCGACGGCGAACTGCCCATCAACCCCGACGGTGGCCTCAAGAGCTTCGGTCACCCGGTCGGCGCCAGTGGCCTGCGGATGATGTTCGAGGCCTACCTCCAGCTTCGCCACGAAGCGCCGGAGGACCGCACGATCTCGTCGATCAGCGGAGATCGCAACCTGGCCCTGACCCACAACCTCGGCGGCTATCCCGGCGAGATGGTCAGCTTCGTGAGCATCCTCGGCGCCACCCAGGACTGATGCCTGGCCGAGGAATCCGAGGCCCAGGCGATCCTCGACGCCACCGACTGATCGCGGACGAGCCTCAAGAGGGAATCAGGGGACGACGATGAGCTTGCCGCCGTCGGCCCCCGCCAGCAGGCCGGCGAAGGCCGCGGGGAGGTCCTCGAGGGAAACCGTGCCCTCGACGAACCCATCGAGTCGGAGGCCGTGGGCGCCGAGCACGTCGATCGTGTCGATGAAGTCCTGGCGCTGGTAGTAGAGCGCGTAGCGGACGTCGAGCTCCTTGTTGAGCCCGGTGTACGGGAAGGTGACGTCGTCGACGATGCACACGCCGACCACGACGACCCGGCCGTCGATCGCAGCGATGTCCATCGCCTGGCGGATCATCCCCGGTCGGCCAGTGCATTCGAACACGACCGACGCTCCGGTCATCGTGACCTCGAGGAGGTCGAGCTCGTCGACCAGTGGGTCGAGGGTCCGAGTGGCACCCAGCTGGGCCGCCAGGACCCGCCGGCTGGCGGAGGGGTCCGACACGGTCAGGTGCTCGACGCCGAGGTGGCGCGCCCACGCCACGATCGCCAGCCCGATCGGTCCCGCCCCGAGCACGACGACGGAGTCGACCGACGTGAGTGCACCCCGCCGCACCGCACGCAGGGCGATGGCCATCGGCTCGACGAGTGCCTGCTCCGCACCGGTCACCGCAGCCGGCAAGCGGTAGAGCTCGTCCGCTTGGGCGACCACGAGCTCGGCGAAGCCGCCGGGCCGTCCCAGCCCCAGCAGCGCGAACTCGTCGCAATGGTCGGCTCGGCCGCGAAGGCAGTGGGCGCAGCGCCCGCAGCCGGTGAACGGGCGCACCGCGACCGTCTCGCCGATGGTCCAGGTCGATGCATCGACCCCCGGCCCGACGGCCTCGACGGTGCCCGAGATTTCGTGGCCGAAGGTCATGCCGACGGGGGCGACCGCCGTCGCCACGTGCAGGTCCGAACCGCAGATCCCGCACCCGGTCACCCGGACGAGGGCTTCGCCCTCCCTCGGCTCCGGGTCGGGCACGTCGACCAGTTCCAGTTCCGGACGGCTCTCGCCAAGCACCACAGCGCGCATCGCCGCAACGTACCCGAGGTCCACCCACCACCCCGCTGAGCCCGCTCCTTCAGGTCACGAACCTGGTCTGCAACGAGCGCGAAGCGAGACACGAACCGAGACCCGACCGTTCGTTCCTTGCCGGCGTCCGGGGCACCGCCACCGTCGTCGCTCGAGGGTCAGGCCGCGTAGGGCCCCACCGTCGTCGTCAAGGGCGCGTCCACGTCCGCTGCCCACTCCGCGGCCGACCCGGCGATCGCAGCCTTGTCCGCAGCCGGCGGCAAGAACTGGATCACGCGCGTGCCGGAGAAGGTCGTCGTGGGCGTCGAACGGGGATCGGTGTTGCCGATGGCGGTGTGCACGAACGTGCCCGACGCCCCGTAGTACGAGGAGTCACCCCAGCACTGCGGTTCCGTCGGTGCCGTCTGGTCGCGGTAGAACTCGCTGGTTCCAGCCGCGAGACCGGCATCGGACGAGGTGAACGTGGTCCGCAGGTAGACCTGCCCCTGGGGGCCATCGACGGCCTCCCAGGCGGGCAGCGTGGCACTGACCGTGTCGGCCAAGCCGTTGATGGTGACGCCGCCAGGCTTCGTCGAGCTGCGGTACTTCATGCCGACGGCCGCGGCGCTGTAGTCGACGAAGTCCATGATCCCCGGGATCGGGTGGACCCGGAGGTTGGTGATGATGTCCTCCCGGTCGCGGTACATGATGTGGGTGCGCTGCGTGAGGGGACCGCTGTTGGCGCCCACGTAGCTGCGGATGGCGCGCACGGGACCGTCGATGTTGGCGACGAACGCGCCTTCGCCGTCGGCGAAGGTGTCGTTGCTGCGCCCGCAGGTCGTGGTGTCGAACTGGTTCTTGTGCCCGTCGAGAACATCGACGTGCGAGGCTCCGGCCGCAAGCACCTGCCAGCTGACCTCCTTCCACCGGTCGCTGTAGGCGATGGAGTAGGTGGGCGTGGTGACGGTGGAGGTCTCGGGGTTGGGCCCGTCGGCTCGCTTGTAGGTGGTCTTGTAGCTACCGCTGGTGAGGGCGAAGCGGTAGTCGACGTAGTCCTTGCCGGCAGACGGGTCGAGGCTCCCGGTCGAGCGGAAGAGGTAGACGCCGCCGCGCTCCGAGGTGGCGCGCGGGTTGGCCACGCTGACCCGGGTCCCGGTGCTGGCCTCCACGCCTGCGGGCGCTGCGGTCCCGCCGGGCGGCACGCCCCCGGCATCGGAGGCCATGAAGACGACCTCATCGTCAGCGTCGACGTTGGGGTTGGTATCGCTGCCGACCCACGTGTTCGGGTCGGCATACTGCAGCGAAGTCGGGCCGCCGGTGTCGGTGCCGTACACGGAGCCGGTGACGCCGGCCGTGGCGTTGCTCGACGGCTGCGAGCCGTAAGGCACCACCTTGCGCTGGTCGACCTGCACCGGGACCTGCTCCCAGGCACCGTTCGACCATCGGAACGCCACGACCCGAGACGGGGCCCATCCGCCCAGCCGGTTCAGCTTGGAGCCAGTGAGGACCACCGGGGTGGTCGGCCGGGTGATGGTGCTCTGCTCGGTGTCGCAGGCGGCGAGCGCGGTGAGGGCGATGCCCCCCGCAAGGCTCGCGGCCACCAGTCGTCGGATATCCATGAGGTCCTCTCGTTCCGCTCGGAAACGGGCGATCAGTGGTAGAGCGCTTCGATCTCCGCGGCGAAGTGCGAGTTCACACCCCGGCGCTTGAGCTTCGAGGTGGGGGTGAGCAGGTCCGAGTCCGGCAGCCATTCCTCGCCCAGCACCTTCACCTTCTTGACCCGTTCGGCGTTGTTGAACGGTGCCATCACCTCACCGAGGCCCAACTCGATCGCGGCGACCACGTCGGGGTGTTCGGCCAGCTCGGCGAGGGACAGGTCGCCGAGCCCGTGCTGAGCGGCCCACGCCGGTGCGGTGTCGGGGTCGAGCACCACGAGCGCCGACACGAACGGACGCTGGTCGCCGATGGCGGCGGCCTGGCCGACGAGCGGGATCATCTTGAGCGCCGCCTCGAGGTTGGCTGGGCTGATGTTCTTGCCGCCCGCCGTGATGATCAGCTCCTTCTTGCGATCGACGATCTTCAGGTAGCCGTCCTGGTCGAGCTCGCCGATGTCACCGGTGTGGAGCCAGCCATCGGCCGACAGCGCCTCATCGGTCTTCTCGGGATCGTCCAGGTAGCCCTGGAACACGTGGGGGCCCCGGCAGATGACCTCGCCGTCCTCGGCGATGCGCACCTCCGTGCCGGGGCAGGCCGGACCGACCGTGCCCGGCTTGATCCGCTCCGGCGTCCAGGTCATGAGACCGGTGTTCTCGGACATCCCGTAGACCTCCGACAGCGGCACGCCGATGGCCCGAAACCAGCTCAGCAGGTCCGGCGGGATGGGCGCAGCGCCGGTGACGGCCACGTCGAGGTCATCGAGCCCCAGCAGCTGGCGAACCGGCTTGAAGGCGACCTCGTCCAAGAAGGCGTACGTCGCCTCTTCCTCCGCAGTGGCCGTGCCCCAAGAGCGCTTCAGGGCGATGGGCCGAGCCGCCTCGACCGCCTCGTCGAACTGCCTGGCCTTCTCCGGGTCACCGGCCAGGGCGCTGGTGAGCCCGGCGTTGATCTTCTCCCAGACGCGGGGCACGCCGAAGAGGACGTTGGGCTTGACCTCCCCGAGGTAGGCCGCGATCTCGCTCGGCGATGGGCAGCAGCTGACCTCGTAGCCGAGGACGACCTGGGAGTAGTGGCTCACCGTGCGCTCGGCGATGTGGGCCATCGGCAGGTACGAGATGACCTTTCGCCCGCGCGCATCGTCGAACGGCATGAGGTCGCGCGTGGCTTCCGCCACGAACATCACGTTGGCGTTCGAGATCATCACGCCCTTGGGCGGTCCGGTGGTCCCCGACGTGTAGATCACGGTGACGAGGTCGCTCGGATCTCCCTGCGCCGCCGCGGCGGCCAGATCGATGGGCTCCCCGGCCAGCAGCTCGTCCCAGGTGAAGTCAGCGTCGAGCTCGCCCGGCTTCAGGACGCCCAGGGTGCGCAGGGCCTTCAACTCGCCGCGGACGGCCTGGAACCGCTGCAGGAAGCTGTCGTCCTCGACGATGCCCACGACGGCGCCCGAGTGGTTCACGAGGTACTCGACCTGGTCGGGGGCCGAGGAGTTGTAGATCGAGATCGGCGTGGCCCCGAGCATCAGCACGGCCACGTCGAGGACGTGGAAGTGGGCGATGTTGCGCATCATCAACACCACGCGATCGCCGCGCTGGACGCCCTGGGCCCTCAGCCCACCAGCGACGCGGGCGACGAGGTCGGCGACCTCGGCGAAGGTCCACTCCTTCCATTCGTCGCCCTCCTTCCATCGCACGGCGACGTCGGATCCCTGCGACCTCACCACGTCGAGGAAGGCGCTGGCGATGGTCTTGGTGGCGGTGCGTTCGGTGATGGAGGTCATGACGGCCGTCCGGTATCCCCTGAGCTCGGTGGTCGAAGTTGGTCCCTTCACTAGCAGACCCCTGTGACACTTGGCTCGCCCTGGCCGGCAAGTCGGGTTGCGCGTCCCCGGTTGTCGACGCTTGACTGGAACTTGACCGACCGGTCAGGAAACGCCACTCGGACCCTGCGGGGGCCGGAAGGGGAAGGGGCCACCATGGCTACCGCTGTCATCGTCGATGCCGTCCGCACTGCGGGTGGCAAGCGCTACGGGAAGCTGTCGGGGTGGCACGCCGCCGACCTCGCTGCCGAGACGCTCAAGGCGCTCGCCGAGCGCAACAACCTCGATCCGGCCCTCGTCGAAGACGTGATCATGGGCTGCGTCATGCAGGTGGGCAACCAGTCCATCAACGTCGGCCGCTCCGCCGTCTTGGCTGCCGGCTGGCCCGAAGAGGTCCCCGCCACCACGATCGACCGCCAGTGCGGTTCCTCGCAGCAGTCGGTCCACTTCGCGGCGCAGGGCGTCATCGCCGGGGCCTACGACATCGTCGTCGCCGCCGGCGTCGAGGTCATGTCCACCACCCCCATGGGCGCCTCGGTCACCCCGGGCAGCTTCCCCATGGGCCCCAAGGTCATGGAGCGCTACGCCCCCCAGGGCGGCCTCGTCATGCAGGGCACCTCGGCCGAACTCATCGCCCAGAAGTGGGGCATCACGCGCGAGGACATGGACGCATTCGCCGTCCAGAGCCACCAGCGTGCCGCCGCCGCGACGGCCGAGGGCCGCTTCGACAACGAGATCATCGCCGTCGCCGAGAAGCGCTTCGACCGCGAGACCGGTCAGGTCATCGAGACCGGCGAGATGGTCACGGCCGACGAAGGCATCCGCCCCGACTCCTCGATGGAGTCGCTGGCGAAGCTCAAGCCGGCGTTCGACCCCGAGAACGGCCAGGTGACCGCAGCCAACTCGTCGCAGATCACCGACGGCGCCTCGGCCATCTTGATCATGAGCGAAGAGAAGGCCAAGGAACTGGGCCTCAAGCCTCGCGCCAAGGTCCACTCGTTCTCCGTGGTCGGCGTGGACCCGATCCTGATGCTCACCGGCCCGATCCCCGCCACCCAGAAGGTGCTCGACAAGGCCGGCCTCACCCTCGACCAGATGGATCTCATCGAGATCAACGAGGCCTTCGCCTCCGTCGTGCTGGCGTGGGAGAAGGAGTACGACCCCGACATGAGCAAGGTGAACGTCAACGGCGGCGCCATCGCCCTGGGCCACCCCCTCGGCTGCTCCGGCGCCAAGCTGATGGCGACCCTGCTCAACGAGCTCGAGCGCACCGGCGGCCGCTACGGCCTCCAGACCATGTGCGAGGGCGCCGGCATGGCCAACGCCACCATCATCGAGCGACTGGACTGATCAGGCTCCCACCCGATCCGCTCACCCGAGCGATCTGACGAGCCCACCCCTCCCTCCGGGTTCGGTTGGATCGTCGTGACGCCCCCGGCTCCGGCCGGGGGCGTCGTGCGTTTTCGGTCTCCGTTGGATCGCGTCCGTAGGCTGAGGGCATGACCTTCGGCGCCGCAGCTCCCCTCGTGCTGGCCAGCGTGAGCGGGGGCGACATCTTCCGCATCGTGGTCGCCGTGGCATTCGCGTTCGTGCTGCTGAAGATCGGGATGAAGATGCTCGGTGGCTTCGCCCGGCCCGTCCCGGCACCGCCCGACCCCGGCGAGCTGCGTCGGGTCCGCATGACGTACCGCTGCAGCATCTGCGCCACCGAGGTCCGCATGACCCAGGCCAACGACGAGGTCCCCGAGCCGCCCCGCCACTGCATGGAAGACATGGACCTCGTCACCTCCCCCTACGACGACTGAGGCATCGCCTCAGCGGGCGCGGGGTGTCATCGCCATTCATTCGGCGGAAACCGTCTCGCCTGTCCCCACCCTGTGGACAAGTTTGGGGAGGGTCACATCCCTGTAACTTCTCGGCCATGTCCGATTGCTGACGTCCATCTGACCGCCATGCGTCGAGGCGAAGCCTCGAAGCCCTACCGGTACTGGGTCGCGGTGACGATGCCGCCGAGGATGAACCCGAGGCCGATGACCAGGCGCACGTTGGACGCGTCGCCGAACACGCCCATGTAGTTGGTCATGATGATGAGCGCACCCACGATGAGCAGGCCGAACATGATGGCCGGCACCCACCACGGGCTGGGTCCCTTGGAGTACACCTGCTGAGGCGTGACCGCGGGCGCCTTGGTCACGACGCTGGCGGTCTTCTTGGCATCGCGAGCCTTCGAGGTCGAGACTGGAGCGGTGGATGCGCCGACCTTGGCGGCGGCACCGCCCTTGGGAGTGACACGCCGGCTCGTGACCGTGCGCCGGGCCACGACCTGGCGCTCGGCGACGGCGGCATCGGCCTTGGCCTTGCGGTCGCTCGCAGCCTTGTCACCCTTGGCCTGATCCCCGGTCGATGTGGTCGACCCGGCGCCCGTGCCGGAGTCGGCGGGGTCCGTGACGTCGTCGGACGCGGCCACTGGCGCCTCGGGCTCGGTCCCGTCAGCGGTTTCGTCTGCGAGGGTCTCGTCGGAGTCTTCGGACATGGTTCGCAAGCCTACTGAACCGCCGACCTTCGGACCGGTGGCGGCGAGCGGCGGGGCCGGTCGTCACGAAACCGGTTCGACTCGGCCTGTTCGGGGGTACCGGGACCCGACGAAGGGAACGGCGATGCTCGCTGCGGCCGTGATCGCCCTCGTGTTCGGAACCGTCTTCGTCATCACGTGGCTGTCCGCTCGCGCCGACGCGGCCGAAGCCCGCTGCGACGAGCACCTGCGCCACATCCAGAGCCGACTCGAGATCCCACCGACCTCGCACGGGGGAGCGGACCGGCCGACGCACCACGGCTCGCGCTGATTCGGAGGAGGGGTCGTCGGAGTGCCGCAACTACCGTGGCCGGTCATGGGCCGCCGCGTGCTGGTGATCGACAACTACGACTCGTTCGTCTACAACCTCGTCCAGTACCTGGGTGAGCTGGGCGCAGAGCCCCTCGTGTACCGCCACGACGCCATCACGCTCGAGCAGGCGATCGCCCTCGACCCCGACGGCGTGCTCATCTCCCCTGGCCCCGGCGCACCCGACGATGCCGGCGTGTCCAACGAGGCCATCGCCCACTTCACCGGCAAGAAGCCGGTGTTCGGCGTGTGCCTCGGACACCAGTGCCTCGGCCAGGTCTTCGGCGGCACCGTGGTCCGAGCGCCGGAGATCATGCACGGCAAGACCTCGCTCATCCGCCACAAGGGCGTCGGCGTCTTCACCGGGCTCCCCCAGCCGCTGGAGGCCACCCGATACCACTCGCTGGTGGTCGACCGGGCGTCGGTGCCCGACGTGCTCGAGATCACCGCCGAGACCGACGACGGCATCGTCATGGGCCTGCGCCACAAGGATGCCCCCACCGAAGGGGTCCAATTCCACCCCGAATCGATCCTGACCGTCGGCGGTCACGACCTCGTCAACAACTTCCTCACCCAGGTCCACGTCTACTCGGGGTAAGTCCACGACGAAGTCGGGGACAAGGAACCGCGAGCCGCAATCCCAGGAGCTCGCGAAGGCCGAACTGAGAGCCGGACATGGGCGCCCTGAGCGAAGCTCAGGGCACCGTCGTGGTGGTGACGATGGGCAGGGTGGTGGTGACGATCGGCAGGGTGGTCGTGGTCACGACCGGCGGCTGGGTCGTGGTCACGACCGGCGGCTGGGTCGTGGTGACCACCGGTGGCTGCGTCGTCGCGGGCGCAGCCGTCGTGGTGGTGGCGGGCAGCTTGGCGATGAAGAGCGTGATCGGGGTGTCCTTCGGATACTGGTTGGGGCCGGGGTCGGTGCGGATGACCTTGCCGGGCTCCTGCTGGTCGGACTCCTCGAGCACGGGCGGTCCCACGGTGGTGAAGCCGGCGGCCTTGAGGATGTCGCGCGCCTCCTGCTCCGACCTGCCCGCGAGGTCGGGCAGCGTGGCGTTCCCGATGCCCACGCTCACGGTCAGGATGACGGTGGAACCCTCGTCCACCTTCTCCCCTCCGCCGGGGCTCTGACGCGTCACGGTGCCCTCGGGCTTGTCGCTCTCCTCGTCCGACGTGGTGACCTTCAGCCCGGCGTCCTCGATGCGCTTCTTGGCGGCGACCTGGTCGAGGTCGACCACGTCGGGCACGGCGACCTGCTTGGTCTGCTGCTCGAAGACGCCCAGGGTCTGGCCGAAGAGGACCAGGAGCCCGGCGAGCACCGCCAGCAGCAACAAGATGATGACGAAGAACCAACCGGTCCTGCGTCGAGCCGGCTCCGGGGCGAACGCCGGGTCCGCGGGGACCGCGGTGACGGGCGTGCCGGCGGGCGGAGTCGGCGGAGTCGGCGGACGGGCAGGACCTGTCGGCACCGCGTTCACCGCTGCGATGGGCTTGCCCTCGCGGAAGCGCAGCAGGTCAGCCCGCATCGCCGCCCCGTCGGGGTAGCGATCCTCGACGTCCTTCGACAGCGCCCGCAGGGTGATCGCTTCGTAGTCCGGAGGGATGCCGGGCACCTTCTCGGCCAGCGACGGGATCGGCTCCTGGACGTGCTTGTAGGCGATGGCGACGGGGCTGTCGGCGCTGAACGGGGGCTTGCCCGACGCCATCTCGTAGAGGACGACGCCAAGGGAGTAGAGATCCGAACGGGCATCGACGGGCTTGCCCTGGGCCTGCTCCGGCGAGAAGTAGGTGGCCGTCCCCATGACCGACCCGGTCTGGGTCAGGTTCTCCTCGCTGCTGGCCGTCATGGCCCGGGCGATGCCGAAGTCGGCGACCTTGACCTCGCCAGACTTGGTGATGAGCACGTTGCCGGGCTTCACGTCGCGGTGGACCACGCCCTTGCGGTGGGCGAAGCCGAGTGCGGCGGCCACATCAGCGGCGATCCCCGCGGCCCGCTTCGGTTCGATGGGGCCCTCGTTGCGGAGGATCTCCGAGACCGTCTGCCCGTCGACATACTCCATCACGATGTAGTACGTGCCGCGCTCCTTGCCCCAGTCGTAGACGCCCACGATGTTGGGGTGGTTGAGGTTGGCGGCAGCCTGGGCCTCCCGGCGGAAGCGGGCCACGAACGACGGGTCCGTGGCGAACTCGGGGAAGAGGATCTTGATGGCGACCAGGCGGTCGAGGAGGCGGTCCCGCGCCAGGTACACCTCGGCCATGCCGCCGCGTCCGACGCGCCGGTGGAGTTCGTAGCGGCCGTTGAGCACGACCTGTTCACGGTTCGTCATGGCTCAGGCCAGCCTACGAGACGGGTTCTGGACGCAGCGGTGACCGGAGGGTGCCATCAGTTGCCCGGACCGGTCGTCGTCGTGGTGGAGCCGGTGGGGTCGCCACGGTCGGCAGGCGGGGCGGGCATCGGCTTGAACGACTGCTCGATGACCTGCTTGGCGATGGGTGCGGCGAGCCGCCCGCCGGTGGACTCGCTGGCGCCGTCTTGGTTCTCGACGATGACGGCGACGGCGATCGACGCCTGCTGCCCGGGCAGCGAAGCCCACGCGATGATCCACGCGTGCGAGCGCAGGGGCGCCGACGGACCGAACTGGGCCGTCCCGGTCTTGGCCCCCACGTCCAGGTCCGGGATCTGGAGCCGAGTGGCGCTGCCGACCTGCACGACCTGGCGCATGCCCTCGCGCATGATCTCCGCGGTCTGGGGGCTGACGGCCTTCTTCCACTCGGTCGGGCCGTAGCGCTTGACCAGGTCGCCCTCGCCGTCGCGGATCTCCGAGACGACGTGGGGCTCCATGATCACGCCGTTGTTGGCCACGCCGGCCGCGACCAGCGCCATCTGCAGGGGCGTCGCCGCCGTCTCGTTCTGGCCGATCGAGGACTGGGCCAGAGCGGGCTCGTTGCGGGTGAAGTCCGTCTTGAAGTTGGACTTCACGGCCGGCAGGTCGAACGGCGGAATGCTGTTGAAGCCGAACCCCTGAGCCCCGGCCGCCATCTTGTCGCCGCCGAGGTCCAAGCCCATCTGGGCGAACGACGTGTTGCAGGACCTGGCAAGGACGGTGAACAGGGTGCCGCCGCACACCTCGCCGCCGAAGTTGCGGAGCGGCCGGGTGGTGCCGGGCACGGTGATGGAGCTGACCGATGGGTAGACCGGCTCGGTCGGCGTGACCCCGCCGGACTCGACGCCCGTGGATCCGGTCACGACCTTGAAGGTGGACCCGGGCGGGTAGATCTCGCGGTAGGCCTTGGCGAGCATCGGGTTGCCCGGCGCCGCTTCGTAGAGGTTGTAGGCCTGCTCGCTCTTCTCGACGTCGTGGCTGGCGAGCTGGTTCGGGTCGAACGAGGGGTTGCTGTAGAGCGCCAGCACCTCGCCCGAACGCGGATCGAGCGCCACGACGGAACCTTGGAAGTCCCCGAGCGCCGACTTGGCGACGGCCTGGATGTCCGAGCGCACGGACAGCTTGAGGTTGCCGGTGCGGTCCGTGTCGACGAACAGGTCCCCGACGGACTTGATCTGCTGCTTGGCCGTCTTGCCCGACAGCTCCTCGTTGTACGACCGCTCGAGGCCGGTGGCGCCGCGCGAGTAGTTGAAGTACCCGGTGAGTGCGGCGTAGCGCTCGCCCTCGGGGTACTCGCGCTGGTACTGGAACCGGTCGCCGCTGGGCACGGACCGGGCGAGCAGCACGCCATCGGCGGTGGCCATCGTGCCGCGGGGCTTGGCGAACGACTGGTCGATCGGCCGGTTGTTCCCCGGCTTCACGTTGAGGTCCGACGCGCGGAAGACCTGGATGTAGTTGAGCTGCACGAACAGCGCGCAGAACAACAAGATCATGAAGCCGCCGAGCCGACGGATGGACCGGTCCATCAGGCGACCGTCGCAGCGGCCCGGCGGACCCGGGAGTTGCCGTCGGAGATGCGAAGGAGCAGCGCGAGCAGGACGTAGTTGGCCACCAGCGCCGAGCCGCCGTAGGACACGAACGGGAGGACCACGCCCGTCAAGGGGAGCAACCGGATGACGCCGGCGAGGATGACGAACGCCTGCATGCCGATCAGCGCCGTGAGCCCGGCCGCAAGCAGCTTGTCGAAGGCGTGGTCGGACTGGGTGGCGATCTTCAGCCCAGAGCCGACGACCAGCAGGTACGCCACGAGAATGGCGGTGCCCCCGAGCAAGCCGAGCTCCTCGCCGATGGCGGCGAAGATGAAGTCGCTCTCGACGTAGGGGATCTTCCCGGGCCGGCCGAGCCCGATTCCGGTACCGGCCACGCCGCCCCAGGCCAGGGCGTACCAGGTCTCCGAGAGCTGGCCGCCGACGTCGTTCCACGGGTTCATCCACTGCGACACGCGCTTTTGCACATGAGAGAACTGCGTCCACGCGCCGTACGCGGCCGTGCCGAACAAGATGGCGCCACCGACCGGATAGGCGACCTTGCCGGTGGCCACCCAGAGCATCGACATGAACAGGGCAAACAGCAGCAGGGACGAGCCGAGGTCCTTCTGGGCCGTCATGACCAAGATGGCGATGCCCCAGGCCAGCAGGACCGGGCCGAGGTGCTTCAGGTCGGGCAGCATCGGCCGGAACTTCGGCCACGTCGCCATCGAGAGCATCTCGCGCTTCTCCACCAGGTACGAGGCGAAGAACAGGGCGAACGCGATCTTGGCGAACTCGCCCGGCTGGAAGCTGATGGGGCCGACGCCAACCCAGATCCTGGCGCCGTTGATGGTCACGCCGACCCCGGGGATCAGCGGGAGGACCAGGAGGACCAGCCCGATGGCGAGGAACGTGTAGCGGTAGCGCTCCAGGTCGCGGACCCGTCGCACTAACGCCAGCGTGAGCACGAACGCCAGGATTCCGACGAAGGTCCAGGTGGCCTGGTTGTCGGCGAGCTTGGGGTCGAGGCGGGCGATGAAGACGTACCCGATGCCGTTGAGCAGGGCGACCAGCGGGAACAGCAGGCCGTCGGCCTCGGGCGCCAGACGCCGGATGGCGAGGTGCGCGGCGAAGAAGAGCACCGTGATGATGGCGAAGAACGGGCCGATGTTGGCCGGGACGGACGAGGTCTGGCCCAGCGAGGCCAGCGTGTACGCCGCGCCGGTGATGGCGATGGCGAGGACGAGCAGGCCGAGTTCGGCTCGGCGCCGCGACTGCGCGAGCGCGCTCGGCTCGGCCCGACGACGGGCCTGGGCGACGGCGTTCACGGCGCGGCGGTGGTGGTGCTGGCGGGGGGCGTGGTGGTGACCGTCGTCGACGTCTTCGGCTTGGTAGTGGTGGTCGACGTGGAGGTGGTGGTGCTGGTGGCGTCGGCCTGGTCGTCCACGACGGCCTGAAACGTCACGACGTAGCGGGTGGCCGCCGCCTCGGAGCCGAACTCCTTGTTGTCGGCCACGGCGGCCCGCGCGTCTTCGGGGAGGTCCGACCGGGTGATGTCCGTGGTCTGGACGAGCGTGGGCTCGATCCACAAGACGCCGCCGGGCTTGCCCTGGTACACGGCCACGTTCTTGCCGTCGAAGCCGACGTAGTACGTGTTGTTGCCGGTCCAGGCGATGGCGCCGAGCACCACGGCGATCACCGCGACGATGGCGATCAGGAACAGGGCGACGCGCCAGGTGAAGCGCTTCGACCGAACGCCATCGAGATCGCGGAAGAGGTCTTCGGCATCGTCGTGGGAACCGAAGTCGTCGGTCGCGTCGGGCAGCGAGCTCTTGCGGTCGGCGAAGACGGGGACGTAGGGATCGGGCACCGGCTCGGTGTCGGGCTCGGCGGCAACCACCGTCTGGTCGCCCTCACGGGCCTGGAGGCGTGACTTCTCCTCAGCCAGGGCAGCGGCGGCCATGAGCGATCGGCCGTCGTCGTCCACCACCTCGACGATGACCACGGTGATGTTGTCCCGCCCACCGGACTCGTTGGCCAGGCGCACCAGTTCCTCGGCGGCTTCGGTGGGATCGGCGAGGCGGCGCAGGACCGACGACATCTGATCCGCCGTGACCTCGCCGAAGAGGCCGTCGCTGCAGAGCAGGAAGCGGTCGCCGTTGAAGGGGATGACCGTGCTGCCGTCGACGTCGACGTCGACGTCGATCCCCAAGGCCCGGGTGATGATGTTGCGCTTCGGGTGGACCTTGGCCTCGTCCTCGGTGAGCTGCCCGTCGCGCAGCAGGTCCTCGACGAGGCTGTGGTCCCGGCTGAGCTGGATGAGCTGCCCGTCGCGAAAGAGGTAGACCCGGGAATCGCCGACGTTGATCCAGGCGACCTCGTCGCCCTCGGCCCCGGGGACCACTCGAACGGCGCAGAGCGTGGTGCCCATGCCGTGGAGCTCCGCATCCGCGCCCGCCTTCTCGAAGATGGCCCGGTTGCCGATGCGCGCCGCCTGCTTCAGGTTCTCGAGCGACGGCTCGCCGGCGTGCTCCTCGAGGTTCTCGACGGCCATGGCCGAGGCCACCTCGCCGCCGTTGTGGCCGCCCATGCCGTCGGCGACGCCGTAGAGATCGGCATCGGCCATCACCAGCAGCGAGTCCTGGTTGTTGGAGCGGACCTGACCGACGTGGGTGGCGCTCCCCGAGCGCAGCGTGGTCACACCAGCTCCATGACCGTGTTGCCCACCTGGAGGCGGTCGCCGCGGCGGAACGCCTGCGGGCCGTTGACCTTCTGGCGGTTCACGAAGGTGCCGTTCGTGGAGCCCAGATCCTCGACGAAGAGCTGGCCGTCACGGGAGAACACCCGGGCGTGGATCTGCGAGGCGTAGGTGTCGTCGATGGTGACCTGGCAGCCGGCGGCTCGACCCACGGTGAGCTCCTCGGCGAGGGGGTAGGTGCGGCCCTTGAGGGCGGCGGGCTCGACGATGGCGAGCTGGACGGGGAGGGCCTGACGCTCGGCCTTGCGGACCGCCTTGGCGGTGGGTGCGGGCTGGCGCGGGGCGGCCACCGCCAGCTTCGGCCCGCGGATCTCGGCCCACACCGCCCGCAGGACCCGGAAGAAGAACAGGTACAGCAGGGCCAGCAGGCAGAGCTTGAGGATCGTCAGCAGCTGCTCGTCCATGACCGGGCGAGCCTACCGGTCGGCCCGTTCGCGCTCTGGCGCGACGGTCGTCAGGACATCGAGCCGCCGTGCCGGCGGGCCGCCCTGCGACGGGTCAGGACGCCTCGAACCGCAGGACGGTGTTGCCGAAGGCGATCTCGTCGCCCTCGTGCAGCTCGTGGGAGGTCACCCGGTTCCCGTTCACCCGGGACCCGTTGGTCGAGCCCAGGTCGACCAGCACCCAGCCGTTGCCGTGAGGACGGATCTCGGCGTGGTTGCGGCTGACGTTGGGATCGCCCAGCTGGAGGGTCGACTCCGGCTTGCGGCCGATGGTGACCACGGATTCGCTCAGCTGGAGCCGCTCGCCGGTGGGCAGCAGCAGCGAGCCGGCGCCCGATCCGCCCTTGCCCTCCCGCATGCGCCCGACGATCTGGAAGGACCCGGCGTGCTGCTTCTCGGCCAGCTCGAGGTGGACCGAGACCGGGCCCATGAAGACGTAGCCCTCGTCACGGGCGTGCTCCCGCGCCGCTTCGGCCAGTTCCCGCTCGAGCCCGTCGGCCACCTCGCTGAACTGCTCGAAGTCCGTCTCCGACAACTCGACCCCATAGGCGTTGGGCACGAGGGTGCGGCCGCGAACGTCGACCGAGCGGTTGTCGTCCATCTCGCGCACGAGGCGGCGACCCAGCTCCACGGGGCGGATCGTCGACCGGAACAGGCGCGAGAAGGTGCCCTCGACCATCCGTTCCAGTCGTCGTTCGAACCCCTTGAGCGCCACGAAGGGGCAGGTTACCGGGGTGGGGCCTTGCCTCAAGGGCCGCACCCGCGCCGACCGGCTGGTGATGAGGCGGCGACGGGAACAGGCTGGGGCCGAGCAAACGTGGTGCGCTACGGTCTGCTCGCTACTTGCGCGAGTGGCGGAATTGGCAGACGCGCTGGATTCAGGTTCCAGTGTCCTAACGGACGTGGGGGTTCAAGTCCCCCCTCGCGCACCACGGCGATGTCTCGGGACACCCTTTACCGGTGTCTCGGGACATCGTTCACGTTTCTGGCTGTGGTTGGTCGTCGCGGCCTGGGTCGAGATGAGCACGAGAACCGGTCCCAGACGCAGGTCGGACCGCCTCGGGTACCGTCCGACCATGGTCCGTACTGCGCACCCCCGAGGCCCGTGGTGAGCGGCGAGCAACACGACCACGACCACGCGCCCGCGGCCGGGGACCCCGCCGACGACCGTTCTGCCGGCGGCGGGGGCGGCCACGCGCACAGCCACGCGTCGATCCGATCGGGTGAGCGGCACAAGGGGAAGCTGTTCGCCGCGTTCTGCGTCCTGGCCACGCTCATGGTCGTGGAGATGGCGGGCGGCATCATCACCGGCTCGCTCGCGCTGTTGTCCGACGCCGGCCACATGCTCACCGACGTCCTCGGCCTGGGCATGGCCCTCGCCGCCATCCAGCTGGCGAGCCGGGGCAGCAAGCGCTCGCACCATACGTTCGGGCTGTACCGGCTGGAGATCCTGGCGGCCCTCGCCAACTCGGTCCTGCTCTTCGGCGTGGCCTTCTACGTCCTCTACGAGGCGATCAACCGCATCGGCGAGCACGTCAAGATCGACGCCGGACCGGTGCTGGTGGTCGCCGTGCTGGGCCTGGTCGCCAACCTCATCGCCTTCGCCCTGCTCCGGGAAGGCGCCAAGGAGAGCCTCAACGTCGAAGGGGCCTACGTCGAGGTGCTGGCCGACACCCTCGGATCGATCGGCGTGATCATCGGCGCGATCATCATCTCGATCACCGGCTGGACCTGGGTCGATCCGGTCATCGGCGTGGCCCTCGGCATGTGGATCCTCCCCCGCACATGGAAGCTCGGCGGGCAGGCCCTGCGGATCCTCGTCCAGGCCGCGCCGCCCGACCTCGACATCGAGGCCATCACTGCGGACCTCGCGGCCGTGCCCGGCGTCGTCGACGTCCACGACCTCCACGCCTGGACCCTCACCTCGGACATGGAGGTGGTGTCGGCGCACCTCATGATCACGACCGACACCGACGCCCACGCCGTGCTCGACCAGGCCCAGGCGGTGCTGCGAGACACCTACGGCATCCGCCACGCAACCCTCCAGGTCGAGCCCGACGACCACGAGGGCTGCGCCGAGGTCACCTGGTAGCTCACCGCTCCCACGTGCGTCGCGAGCGCCGGATGGGTGGCATCTTCGACGGGACCCTGGAAGCCGAGGCCGGCGGGCGGTAGACCGGTCGCCAACCCGGTGCGCGACTGACCCTCGTAACCCGGCACGACCCCCGGTCGCGGTGCCCACGCAACGCCAGACCCTGAGCGGTCCTCGTCCTCGCCGGTCGCCGGCCCCGAGTCCGTCGACCTGTCCTGCCGCGGTGTTCCCGGCGGGTGAGGAGCCCTGCCATGTCCGTCCTGTCCATCTGTCGCCGTTCGCGATGGCTCCCACGGGTGCGCCCGTTCGTCGCCGTGCTGGTCCTGGCTGCATCGTTCGCCACCGTCGTCTCGACCGGTCATCCAGCGGAGGCTTCACCGCACGCATTCGCGGACCCCATCTTCTCCACCGATGCGCGGGGCGACATCATCACCGTCGGCAACGTCACCACCACGTGCGATCCGACGTACGCCAACCAGCTGTGGAGCGCGGCCGAGTCCGCAGCTGCATGCAACGGCGCCCGCTCCGGTGCGACCGGGACCGTCCGCTACGACGGCGCGCCCATGCCCCCAATCAACAACCGGTTGGCGATGGAGCCCGTCGACGTGGACCGCGACCCGAGCAGCTTCTCCTCGTCGAGTGCCGAGCTGCACATCCCGACCGGATCGACGGTCTTGTGGGCCGGACTCCACTGGAACGCGGCGACCGACGTTCCCCCGGCGGCCACGCTCTACGGCTCGACCTACGGGGCCGCTCCCCCGAGCGTGACCGACCGCTTCCGCGTCCGATTCTCGACGCCGGCCACCAACGGGTACACGTCGCTCGATGCGGCGCCGGCCAACGGGACCACCCGGGACACGTGGGACGACACCAACCCGGGTGGGACGGTCTCCTACGGAGCGTTCGTCGACGTCACCGCACTCGTGCGGACCGGAGGCGCTGGTCGGTACGGCGTGGCCGACGTGCAGTCGTGCCGAGGGTTCGGCGGCTGCTTCGGCTCCTGGTCGCTGACCGTCGCCTACGCCAACCGCGACCTGCCGGCCCGCAACCTCAACGTGTGGCACGGGTGGCAGCTGACCTCCCCCAGCATCAACAACGGCGCCCAGGCCTTCACCGTCGGCGGCATCACACCGCCGCCGAGCGGACCGGTCAACGCACGCATCGGCGTGGTGCAAGCCGACGGCGATCGCGGCCTCGGACCGGACTCACTCGACATCGCAGCGCCGTCGCACCCGACCTGGACCACGTTCGCCGTTCCCTACCGGCCGCTCGCCCCGGGTGAGGACGACTGGTTCAACTCGACGGTCAACGCCTTCGGCCGCCGTCGTCCTGGCGTCGACGCAATCCCCAACGACCTCAGCAACCTCAACCAGGACGTGGCCATCGTCCAACACGACGGGATCATCGGCAACGACGACCACTCGGTCCGCTTCAAGGTCCAGACGAGCAGCACCGAGAGCCTCTACAGCCAGGTGGTCCACAGTGCCGTCGACCTGTACGAACCCGAGATCGGCATCGCCAAGAGCGTGGCGCCCACCGGACCCGTGCACGCCGGAGACGAGGTGACCTGGACCCTCGCCGTCACCAACGACGGCATCGACCCGATCCGCCATGCCATCGTGACCGATCCCCTCCCTCCGGGCATCACCTACGTCCCCGGATCCATCCGCTTCACCGAGGGCGGCCCGTCGGTGCTCCTCGGTGCCAAGACCGACGCGCCCGGCGATGACCAGGCGGATTGGAACCCCGGCACCCGCACGGTGACCCTGCGCTTGGGGGCCGGCGCCGACGGGACCACGGGCGGGACCATGGGCATCGCCCCGGCCACCGACGGATCCGACGCGATCACCGTGACGTTCCGCACCCGGGTCGACGGTCCTCCCGACCGCACGACCACCAACGTTGCGCACGCACACGGCGAAGGTCGTCGCCTCGATGACCCCTACGGGCCGCTGATCACCGACGACGACGATCCCGCCGCGATCACCGCCGCGCCCGAGTCCGACCTCGGCATCACCAAGACCGACGACGGTGCCGTCGTGCGGGCGGTGGGAGATCAGTTCACCTACCGCCTCACCGCCACCAACGCCGGGCCATCCGACGCGACCGGCGTGGCCATGACCGACCACCTCGATGTCCACCTCCGCTTCGTCGACTCCGACGACGGGTGCACCGCAGCGGATCAAGTGGTGACCTGCGCCGTCGGCGACCTGGCCGCCGGTGCCACCGCTGAGCGGACCTTCGTCGTCGAGGTGGTGGAGCTGCCCGGAGCCGGTCAGCAGATCCCGAACACCGCCTCGGTGCGAGGCGACCAGCCCGACCCGGACTGCGTCGCACCCACCCCCGACGCACGGTGCAACGAGGACCACGAGACGACCCCGCAACCAGACGTCGACCTCGGGATCGACAAGACCGACGGCGGCGCCGTGGTCCGCCACGTGGGTGACGAGTTCACCTACCGGCTCGTGGTCACCAACGCAGGGCCCGACGACGCCACCGCCGTGACGATCACCGATGAGCTCGACCCGATGCTGGCGTTCGTGGCCGGCGATCGGTGTGAGGCCGAGGGCCAATCGATCACCTGCGCCATCGGCGACGTGCAAGCGAAGGGCCGCACCGAGGTCGAGGTCCGCGTGCGCGTGGTCTCCCTGCCGGCACCGGGATCCGTGATACCGAACGTCGCCTCGGTGCACGCCGCCGAACCGGACCCCGACTGCACGGCGAAGACCCCGGAGGCTCGCTGCAACGACGACGACGAGCAGACCCCTCGGGCACGCGAGCCCCGTTCGCCCAGGACCGTTGCGACACCGGCCCCGGCCGGTCCGCGCGGACCGCTGCCCCGCACCGGGGTCGCCATCGTCGGGCTCGTCGCGGCCGGGATCGCCACCTTCGTGCTCGGCGCGGCAGTCCTGGTCGGTCGGCGTCGAGCCGTCCGGTGACGACGGACAGGAACCGCCGCCTGCCGGCGGCACCGGGTCGGGACCGTCGAGCCCGCTCAGCTTCCTTCGGGCTGGTACTCCCGGCAGGGCTGGCCGCGCAGGGCGGGGCAGGCAGGAAGGGGCGTCGTGACCTTCACGCCCGGGACCACAGGGAGGACCACGGCCGACGGCATGTCGGCCGTGCGGGCGACCTCGTTGTCCTGCGTGCCGTCGAGGGTGATGAAGCTCCAGACCGGCTTGTCGCCGCCCGGCGCCGTGATGAGGATCCGGATCTTCGACCCGGCTCGGAAGGCGTGGGCGAACGGGTAGATCTCGACCCGAACCGGCGTGAACTCGTTGGCGGGAAGCGGCGCCAGGTCCGACTTCAACTGCGTCAGCAGCGGCTGGAGCTCGGTGGAGCGCTTGTCGTCGAGCGCACGTTTGGAAGCCCGGAGCCACCCCGTCTGCACGTAGGTCTCCTTGCCGTCGGGGCGGACCTCGGTGAGCGTCACCTGCAGGTCCGTGTCCCGCTCCGACGACTTGATCCACAGGTCCGCCGACCCGGACCCGATCATCGTCGTGTCCTCGGTGAGCGCCGGGGACAGGTAGCTGAGCGAGTTCTCCGGCGACGGAGACCTCCAGTCGTGCTTGGGCAACCGCCACCAGCTGTCCTCGCCCTCGACCAGGTCCACCTCCGGGCGGGCCTTGGGATCGGCCGTGTAGGCGTCGACGGTGTCGGCGCCCTCGGCGGCGGTGGGCTTCGTCTTGGCGAGGCTTCCATCCGGGCCGAGGTACCAGGTGGCGGCCTCGGTCTCCTTTGGCGGGTAGGCGGAGAACGTCTGCTCGAACCCAGCCGCGGGGACGCCCGGCGGCAGCTTCGGGTCGCCACCCTCGTCGAACAGCACGCGCACCGGAGCCTGATCCTCGTACTCGGCCAGCGCATCCTCGTAGGAGGTGTCCTTGCTGAAGTGCTCGGGCGGGATCGGCAGCTTGGCCCCAGCCTCGTTGTCACCGATGATCTGGCCGGCAACGGCCGGGTAGATGCCGGCCATCCCGGTGGTGTCGGGGGTCTGCTTCGCCACGTAGAGCTGGAGGAACTCCAGCCACCGCTGCAGCACCGTCGGGTTGGCGAGCCCTTCGGTGTGGAGGCCGTTGGTGAGCGTCACGTACTTGTGCGGAACGTTCTCCAGGGCCGGGATCATGGTCGGCGCATGGCCACCGACCTGCTCGTCCTGCCAAGACGCCACCAGGAAGGTCGGGACGTCGATCTTGTCGACGAACGTCGACGGCGCAAAGGAGTCACCCAGGTCGTTCTCCGTCGGGAAGTAGGGCATGGCGTCGATCAGCTTGGAGAGCGCCACGTTCTGGCCTCGCAGCTCCATGTTCTGCTTGCAGGTCGTATCCCCCTCCTTCACCTGCTGCTTCGTCCAGCCCTCCTCGAGCGGCTTGGCGTTCTTGTCGCGCTCTTCGACCCAGCTGCGGGCGAAGCCCTTGTTCTGGATTCCGCCGGGCCACATCAGGGCGCGGAAACCGTCGTCGTAGGCCGCCATCGGCGCGATGGCGGCGAGGTGCGGTGGGTTGGTGGCCGCCGTGTAGAGCATCGCCGAGGCCGGATAGGAGATGCCGACCATGCCGACCTCGTTGCCCTTGACCCAGGGCTGAGCCGCGATGGTCTCCACCACGTCGTAGCCATCGATCGCCTGCGAGTCCTCCCACAACTGGAACGACCCGCCCGAGCAGCCCGAGCCGCGGACGTTGACGCCCACCGTCGCAAACCCCTGGCCGCCGGCGAGCGTCTTGGAAATCGTCACCAGCGACGGCTCCGGGTTGGCCGGGTCGTACCCCGAGTACTCGATGACCGTCGGGTACGGCCCGTCCTCGACCGGGCCCGGCAAGGTGACGTTGATGGCCAGCTTCGTGCCATCGCGAGTGGTCAGGTAGCCGTAGCCGCCCTCGATCTGCTGCTGGTCGTAGAAGTCCTGCGCCGGGTGGTCGTCGACACCCGTGACGTCGACCGCCTTCGACTCGCCGGAACCGTCGACCTGCTGGACCACGTAGTCCTTGCCGACCGGGACGTAGCGCATCACAAGGGCCCCGGCCTCGTCCGTCGTGCGGCTGTCGACCTTCTCGACCTTCGCCTCGTCGTCCACGATCTGGGTCGGGACGACCTTGCCGTCGGAGTCCCGTAGTTCCAGTTCAACCCCGGGCTCGGACATCATCCAGATCTGGCCGGTCCCACCGTGGGCGGCGATCTTCACGGCGGACTGCTTGGGCCCACCGCTGTCCGAGGGGTCCGAGCTGTCGGAGCTGCACCCGGCGGCGACGAGCGCCAGCACCATGACCGCAGCCGAAGCCGCTCGACCAACCTGCACAGCAACCCCCGAAGACGGTTTGTTCAGGGCGCACGCTACGACACGCCCCGACCGCACCCGTTGCACGCCGGTGTCCGGCGCTCGCCGACGTTCGGCTGGGGCGGGAAGCCGATGCTAGCAACAACCGACCCGTAGTCGGTTTCTCCACGCTGACCTGGCGAGGTGCGCCAGCCGCCTTCCTCGTCTTCTTCGCGGTGTGGCTGACCTCCACCGTCCTGCGTGCCTTGGTGATGGCCACCGCTGCATGGGGCGACGTTGGGCCACCCGCCTCGCCGTGGGCGCGACGGCCGCACCGGCGGCGCCTGCGGACTGAGGAACCGCAGCCTGCGATCCGCCGTCAGCCGTGCTGCCAGAACCGGTTGGCGAAGCTGCGCACCCCGTCGAGGGCCACGGCATCGAGGGCGGCGACGTCATCGTCGCCCATCAGCCAGCCGAGCGCACCAGCGTTCTGCTCGGCCTGCTCGCGGTTCTTGGCGCCCGGGATCGGGACCGCGCCCTTGGCGATGATCCAGTTGAGGGCCACCTGGCTCGGGGTCTTCCCACCGTTCGCTTCGCCCACGCGGCGCAGCTCGGCGACCACCGCATCGACCCGCTCCATGGGATGGGCGGAGAAGTTCCGCGACGACGGCGGCGGGTTCGACGCCGAGTACTTGCCGGTGAGGCGGCCCTGCCCGATGGGCGAGTACGCCAGCGGCGTCACGCCCAGGTCCTTGCAGGTGGCGAGCAGCCCGCTGGTCTCCGGCACGGTGCGCAGCAACGAGAACTCGATCTGGTTGGACGCCAGGCGCAGTCCCCGCTTGCGCAACTCTGCGTCCATCTTCTTGGTCTCGGACGCGGAGTAGTTCGACACGCCCACCGCGCGCACGAGCCCCTCCTGGTGCGCGGCGGCCAAGGCGTCGGCCAGGGCACCGTGACCTCGGAGGCTGATCGGACCGTGGATCTGGTAGAGGTCCACCCGCTCCACACCGAGCCGGTCGAGCGAGGCCCGGAGCGAGGCGAGGAGGGCCGAGCGGACGTTGAGCTTCCATGGAGCAGGCATGAACTTGGTCGCCAGTTGCACCTTCGCTGCCCGCTCCGGATCGGCTGCGAGCAGGCCTCCGATGATCCGTTCGCTCTCGCCGTCGCCGTACACCTCGGCGGTGTCGAAGAACGTGGCGCCGGCGTCGATCGAGGCGGACCACGCCTCGGTGATCGTGTCCCCGGAGATCGCGGTGTCGTAGGTGCCGTAGCCCCACGTCTTCGCGTCACCCCACGCCCACGTCCCGACCCCGAGCGCCGGGATCTCCACTTCGGTGCCGGCCAACGTGAACCCATCGGTGCCCATCGCCGCAACGTACCCGCACGGGAACCAGGCCGGCGGCTCCCGGTCACGGCGGCCATGGCGAAGAACCGGAGCAGGACGTTGCGCTCGAAGATCCGACTCGAGAGGAACAGGCCGACCAGGACTTCGCCCGCCGTCATTTCATCGCTGCCTCGAAGGTCGCCGTCGTCACGCTTGCAACGCGACTACCCCTCCGGATCAGGCCGCTGGGGCCACCTCGTCCGGGTCCGCCGCAAGCGCCGTACGCATGGCCTTCGAGCCACGCTCGAGCTCGATCGACGCGCCGATCCAGCCGATGAAGACGAGCACGAAGAAGGCGATGACCCACCCGTTGCCAACCGTGTGGCCTGCCACCAGGTTCCACCATGCAGGCTCGGGTCCCGGGCCGGGATCGTCGCCGAGGACCACCACCGAAGCGAACGCGAGCGCGGTGGTGATGGCGACGCCCCAGAGGTTGACCCGTGCCCGGCGGAAGTGATCGGCCGCGCCCGTCCAGCCGGCTCGCTCGCACCATCCACGGACGAACGCTGCGTACTGCAAGACACCCACGATGAACACGAACAGGATGACCACGCTCAGCCCGCCCGGCTCCACGCGGAACCAACCGGCCAGGCCGAGCAGCGTCACGATGACCGCGATCCCGGCCGTGCGCGCCAGCCCTCGTCGGCCCGCGAGCGAGGTCGCCGCCGGCGCGAGGGCCCACAGCGCCCAGACCATCAGGGCGGCGAAGACCGGCAGCAGGACGGCCTGCCCGCTGATGCGCGGCTGGAGCACCAGGCCCAAGACGAACACCCGGCCGACGCGCCGCAGGATCCGTTCGACCTCCCCGGCGCGCATGGCCGGCGACGCTACCGGCGCGGCCTCCCGGACCGAACTTCGGCCCGTGACCTGACACCGCGTTTCGCGGGCCGCTCCGGTACGAAGTTGCGGTCGGGGGCCGGATCTGACGGGTCGTCAGCAAACGTGTGGCGGCGTCGGTAGGGTCGGCGGGATGGCCGATCAGGGGACGATCCAGACCGTCGTGTGGGGCACCGGGAACATGGGGCGGGCCGCCATCCGGGTCGTCGACGCCCACCCGGGCCTCGAGCTATCGGCGGTGCTCGTCGCCAACCCGAAGAAGGTCGGACGCGACGCCGGCGAACTGGCCGGCCTCGACCACGAGCTCGGGGTCGCCGCCACCGACGACATCGACGCCGTGCTGGCGTCCGCACCTGGCGCGGTCGCCTACATGGCCTCCGGCGACATCCGACCCGACGAGGCGATCGCCGACGTACGACGCGCCCTCCTGGCCGGTGCCGTGGTGGTCACCCCGGCGATCTACCCGCTGTACGACCCGACCAACGCCCCACCCGAGATCATCGATCCGATCGCAGCCGCTGCGGCCGAGGGCGGGGGCGCGCTGTTCGTCTCGGGCATCGACCCGGGTTGGGGCAACGACATCCTGCCGGTCCTCCTCACCAGCGTCTCCAGCACGATCGACCAGGTCCGCTGCCAGGAGATCTTCGACTACTCGACCTACGACCAGCCGGACTCCGTGCGGTACCTCGTCGGCATGGGCCAGCCCATGGACTACGAGCCGATGATGGTGGCGCCCACGGTCCCGACGATGGTGTGGGGCGGCCAGATCCGCCTCATCGCCCGAGCCCTCGGCGTGGAGCTCGACGAGATCCGTGAGACGGTGCAGCGTCGGGCACTGGAGTTCACGGTCGAGAACGTCATGGGCACCTTCGAGGCGGGGACGCAGGGTGGGCTTCGGTTCGAGGTGCAGGGCATCGTCGACCACGATCCCGTGATCGTGCTCGAGCACATCACCCGCATCCACCCCTCGGTCGCCCCGGACTGGCCATCACCTGCTGACGGTGGTGCGGGCGCTCACACCGTCATCATCGAGGGCAGCCCTCGCATCACCGTCAGCCTCGAGGCAGAGGATGAGGGTGGCAACCGTGCCGCCGGTGGCAACGCGACCGCCGCGGGACGCCTCGTGAACGCAATCCCCTGGCTGCGCGAAGCCGGTCCTGGCATCTACGACGCGCTGGACGTCCCGCTCATCCCCGGTGCCGGCAAGCTCCCCTCCGCTGGTAGGAACCCGACATGACCGATCACGCGGTACCCGAGGCCGGCTTGCACATCGAGCCGGCGGGCATCGACATCCCCGGCGGCAAGGACCCGATCTTCTACGTCTGGGGCGAGATGGTGCCGGGCATCGGCATCGCCGCGTCGACGTTCGCCCAGAGCGTCTACGAGCACACGACGCTCGGCCTCCGCGAGTTCGAGGCCGCCCGGTTGCGCATCGCCCAGATCAACGGGTGCCTGTTCTGCCAGGACTGGCGCACCGACATGGGCGGCGAGCAGGTCGAGGAGACGTTCGACGCCGCCGTGGCGGACTGGCGCACGACCGATGCGTTCGACGAGCGCACCCGCCTCGCCGCCGAGTACGCCGAGCGCTTCGCCACCGACCACCACGGCATCGACGCCGACTTCTGGAAGCGGATGAACGAGCACTACTCCCAGCAGCAGATCGTCGAGCTGTCGATGTGCCTCGGCTCGTGGATCGCGTTCGGCCGCCTCAACCACGTGTTGGGCCTCGACTCGGCCTGCGTCCTCCCCGGCCACTGACTGCCGCGACACGGCGCACACTGCGCGGTTTCGAGCCACTTCGGTCGCACCGCGCCGAAACCCCCCGCCTGCCCGCCATCGTGCAGTCCATGGACGTCGAACACTCGGCTCGAACAGCGGTCGCTACCGACGACCTCGATTGTATGCTCATTTGCATGCAATCGACGAGCGTCCGCATCGACCGCAAGACCCATGACACCCTCAAGCGCCTCGCGGCAGACCTCGACCTCACGGTAGGAAGCACGGTGGCCCTCGCCGTTCGACGGCTTCGCCAGGAGCACATGGGCCGCCAGCTGGCGGCGCCGTTGCGCGAGGACGAGATCGCGTGGCTCGATGCTGACCTCGGGTGACGTGATCGACCTCGACCTCGGCGTTCCCGATGGGCACGAGGCAGGTTTCCTCCATCCAGCCATCGTCGTCACGGCGCAGCGGCTGCTCGACTTCGAGCCCTCGATCGTCCAGATCGTGCCGATCACCTCGACGCTCCGTTCGTACGAGTCGGAGGTATCGATCGAACCTGACGGACGGAACGGGCTCGATCAACCATCGGCCGCCCAGTGTCAGCACGTGCGGGGGGTCTCCGCCTCGAGGATCTCCAGGGTCCGGGGCAACGTGGGTCCCGTCGTCCTTGCCCAGCTCCGGGACGGCCTCGCAGACCTGTTCGACCTCGCGGCCTGATCAAATCACGGTGATGGTGACGGGATCGATGGCCGGGACCCATGAAGAGCGCGAACCGCCCCGCTTGTACGACACGCCCGTGCGATCACGAAGACGCGCTACGCGGGCTCGGTCGATTCGGCCCCGAGGAACTGCTGGAACCAGTAGCCGGTGTCCTTGATCGTCCGCTGCTGGGTGGCGAAGTCCACGTGGACCAAGCCGAAGCGGGGGTCGTAGCCCTCGGCCCACTCGAAGTTGTCCATCAGCGACCAGCAGAAGTACCCCTCGACCGGGAGGCCGTCCTGCACCGCCCGGCGGACCTCGGCGAGGTGGGCCCGGTAGAACGCGGTGCGGCGGTCGTCGTGGATGCGGCCGTCGACGAGCGTGTCGGGGTAGGCGGAGCCATTCTCGGTGACCACCAGCTTCGGGACCTTGCCGTAGGCGTGGAACCGCTCGAGCGACTCGTAGAGCCCGTCGGGCTGAACCTCCCAGCCCATCGCCGTGATCTCGTAGTTCCGGAAGTCGTGGCTCATCCACGGGACGCCGCGCAGCTTCGGCACCGGCCACGGCTTCACGAGCTGGCGCTGGTAGTACTGCACCCCCACGAAGTCCCAGTCGACCACGATCGAAGCGTCGTCGCCCGGCTGCATGTATCGCTCGATTCCGGCGATGAGCGGCGAGTCGTCCACCGGGTAGCCGAGCCCGAAGTTGGGCTCCCAGAAGATCCGGTTGGCGATGACGTCGATGCTTGCCTTGGCCCGGCGATCCCGTTCGGTGTCGCGCTTGGAGCGCATGGGCGTGACGATGTGGGTGGTGCCGACGTTGGCATCTCGGACCTTGGCGCGCAGGACCTCCGCGGCGCGCGCTTGGCTGAGGTTCACGTGGTGGGTACCAGCTAGGTACTTGCGCAGGCTGCGGGTGCCGGGCGCGTGGTACCCGAGCAGGTGGCCGACGACCAGGAAGCTGCACGGCTCGTTGAACACCATCCAGTCCTTCACCCGGTCGCCAAGGCGATCGGCCACGATGCCGACGTAGTCCTCGAACCAGCCGATGATGCTGCGGTTGGCCCACCCGCCCCGGTCCTGGAGGGCCTGGGGCAGGTCCCAGTGGTAGAGCGTGACCCACGGCGTGATGCCCTTGGCAAGGCAGTCATCCACCACGCGGTCGTAGAAGTCGAGGCCCGCGCCGTTGACCCTTCCCGTGCCATTCGGCAGCACCCGGGGCCACGAGATCGAGAAGCGCTGGGCGTCGAAGCCGAGCTCCTTCACCAGGTCCGTGTCCTGGGGGTACCGGTGGTAGAAGTCGCAGGCCGTGTCACCGGTGTCGTGGTTGCGGACCCGGCCGCCGCCGTGCGTGAAGGTGTCCCAGATCGACGGGCCCTTGCCGTCGACGTCCCACGCCCCTTCCACCTGGTAGCTGGCGTGCGCCACCCCCCAGGTGAAGCCGTCCCCGAAGTCAGCCTTGGCCAGTCCCGTCATCCCGCCCAACGTAGATGTCTCGGCGAAGCCGCCGCTCCGGAGACCGAGGCGGGTGGGCAGTGGCGTGCGCCGATGCTGTGACCGGCTGGCGGAGACCTGGCTCCTTCAGCCCTGGGCGAGCTTGGTGAGGAAGTCGGCGGCGAGCGGGGCGGCGACCTGACCGCCGAAGCCGCCGTCCTCGACCAGCACGGCGAAGGCGATGTCGCCCTGGAACCCGGTGAACCAGGCGTGAGTCTGCGGGGGGCTCTCGGTGCCGAACTCGGCGGTGCCGGTCTTGCCGGCCACATCGCCCCCGGGGACGCCGAGCATCGCGCCGCCGGTGCCGTCGGTCACCACGCCGCGCATCAGCCCACGCAGGGCGGCGATGGCCTTCGGGTCGATCTCCTCGCCCGGCTCGGGATCGGGATTCTTCGGGTCGATGATGAGACGAGGTTGCACCGACCGGCCGCTCGCGACCGATGCCGAGGCGAGTGCCACGGCGAACGGGCTGGCCTCGACCTTGCCCTGGCCGATCATGTCGGCCGCGTGCTCGGTCTCGTTCTCGGCGACGGGGACCGAGCCACCGAACACCGGCACGCCGAGGTCCAGCTCCCGGTACCCCAGCTTCTTGGCGGTGTCCGAGAGCTGCTCGGCCGTGATGTTCCGGGACTGGCCCACGAAGGCCGTGTTGCACGAGTCGGCGAAGTCCTTGCTGAACGGGACGGCGCCCAGCACCTCGCCCTCGGCGTTGGAGAACTCCTTGCCGACCACGATGGTGGCCGGGCAGTCGACCACCGTCTCGGGGGTCAGGCCGTTTTCGAGGAGCGTCAGCCCGGACGCCACCTTGAAGGTCGAGCCGGGCGGGTACCTCCCGATCAGCGCCCGGTTGTAGCCGTTTGCACCGGCAGGACCGTTCGACACGGCGAGCACGTCACCGGTGCTGGCCCGGATGGCGACCAGTGCCGCCGGCTTCGGGGCTGTCGCCATGACCTCGTCGGCGGCGGCCTGGATCGCGGTGTCGAGGGTGACGGTGACCGACGCGCCCGCCTTGGTGGGGAAGTCCTCGAGCACGTAGGCCTCGCGCCCGGAGCCCGCATGCGGGACCACCCGGATCGACAGGCCGGCCTCGCCGGCGAGGGCCACGTCCTGGGACGCCTGCAGTCCAGAGAGGCCGGTGAGATCGCCTTCGGCGATGCGGCCGCCGGACGTCTCGGCGATCTCCTTCGTCGCCGGGCCGACCGATCCGATGAGGGCACGGGCGAAGTCGCGGGTCGGCGCCAAGGGGATCTCGTCCTCCTGCAGCACCACGCCCGGGATGGCCTCGAGCTGGGCGCGCACCGGGTCGAACGCCTCCTTGCGCAACGTGATCACCGAGATCAGGTCGGTGTCGCTGCCCGCTTTGACCCGGTCGGTGAGTGCGAAAGCGTCGACACCCACGAGGCCTGCGACCTGCTGAGCAACGACGACGCGATCGACGGTACCCCCCGGCTGGATCCCGACCATGACGACCGGGCGCAGGCCGACGAGGGGCTCGCCATCTGGGCCCAAGATCTCGCCGCGGGCGGCCGGGAGGCGTACGACCTGGAGGGTGTCGCCGTCGACGAGGCGAGGATGGACGACCGCCGGGCGCCAGTCGACGAGCCACCGGGTCGTGCGCTCACCGGTCCCCTTGTCCTCCACGAGCTGGACGGACGTGTCGTAGGCCCACGTGCGCTGGGGGTCGACCTGCCACGCGACCGCCATCTTGGCGAGGACCCGCCTCGGTGCGTCCGCGGACCCGGCGGGCGGCGAGACGGGGGCCATGGACGTCACCGCGACCTTGGACGGCTTGCCGGCGACGCCCGGCCCGAGGCCGGCCGCGATGACGAGGGATCGACCGTTCACGTCGCCGTTGGTGTCGATGAACTTCACCTTTGGCAGCGATCCGCCCTGCCACGCCGCGGCGAAGGCGTCGGCGGCCTCGGTGGCGGGATCGCCCTCCTTGACGCCGGGCCGGCCGGGCCGGTCGTCGGAGCTCAGCAGGCCGAACCACACGGCGGCAGCCGCGATGGCCACCACGACCACCACGCCTCCGCCGATCAGCGCTCCGCGCTTGTTCAACCCCGTAACCCCCGCTTCGTCCAGACCCCCGAAACCTACCCAGACGGCCGTGGAGGGCGGGGTTCATTCGTTTGCAACTGGCGCGCGATCAGGTGACGAGCACGCAGGACGACCGTCGCAACGGTGGCCGGATCAGGCAGTCCCGTCCGATCCCCGACGGACGCAGATCCGGCGCGCCGGACCGATCAGCGGCGTACGGTCCGGCTCACCACGCACACGAACGAGGAGCCACCCGTGCCCAGACTGCGCCAGGTACCCCGAGCCGAGGCTCCTGACGGGATCGTGCCGCTGATGTACGACTTCATCTTCGGGGACCGCGACCCGGTCGCCGAGCCCGGCCTGAACAACGGCACCCCCGGCAACTGGTGGACCGTCGTGGCGCAGAGCCCCGAGCTGATGGAGCACTGCGTGAGCGGGTTCGCGTTCTACCGGTCCGAGGATCGGGAGCTGCCACCCGTGCTGCGGGAGATCGCCCAGACACGCGCCGGATGGGCGCGGGGCAGCCGGTTCGTCTTCTCGCAGCACTGCAAGGCCAGCCGGGACAACGGGGTGAGCGAGGACAAGATCCAGGCCATCGCGTCGTGGGAGACGAGCGATGCCTTCGACCCGGCCGAGCGGGCAGTGCTGGCGTGGACCGACGCCCTCGTGCTCCACGGCGGCCGGGCCTCCGACGGGACCTTCGCCGCCTTGCGCGAGCACCTCTCCGAGCTGGCGATCCTGGAGCTCACCTACATCACCTGCTGGTACGACCTCCACGCCATCATGAGCCGGGCGCTGCGCCTCGAACTCGATGACGTCGACGACCAGGTCACCGAGCTGACCGGCCCCGGCATCACCCGGTCGCTCAAGCCCGACGCCGAGCCGGAGCGGTAACGGTGCGCCGGCGGATCCCCCTCCTCGCGACGGCCCTGGCCGTGGCGTTGGTGCTCCCCGCCTGCGGAGACGATGGGGGCAGTGCGGTGGCATCGCTCGTGCAGGGCAAGGCGACGTACCGACCGGCGACGCCGGATGAGGCCGCGGCGGGCGCGGCCGTCGTCAACCAGGTCGGCGCCGCGCTGTACGCGCCGATCGTCGATGCGGCCGGCGACGGCAACGTGGCCTATTCGCCGCTGTCCATCGCAACGGTCCTCGCGATGACCCGTGTCGGAGCCGATGGCGAGTCGGCGAAGCAGATCGACGCGTTCCTCGGAACCAGCGTCGACGGCCCCGGGCCCACGGCAGTGAAGGGCGCGGCCGAGGCGGTCCAGGACCAGACCGGTCCGGTCCAGCTGACCAACGGCGAGATGGGCAGCATCGAGCTGACCAACGCCAACGCGATGTGGGGCCAGTCCGGCGTGGAGTGGAAGGCCCCGTTCCTCGACGACCTGAAGACGGGCTTCGATACGGGCATGTGGATGAGCGACTTCATCGCCGATCCCGATCGGTCACGCGTCGAGATCAACGACTGGGTCGCTGAGCACACGCGCGAGCACATCACCGAGCTCCTCCCGAAGGGCTCCATCAACGACGCCACCCGCCTCACGCTGACGAACGCCATCTGGTTCAAGGCACCCTGGCCCGACGAGCTCGACGCCGCCGGCAAGCAACCGTTTACCACCGCGACCGGCGACGAGGTCGACGTGTCGATGCTGAAGGCCACCGGTGGCTACGCCTTCCAGCAAGGAGACGGCTGGAAGGCGGTCGCCCTCCCCTACGCCGGCGAGGACCTGGCCATGACGCTGATCGTCCCCGATGCCGGGACGTTGGGTTCGTTCGAGGCCGACCTCGACGCCAACGTGCTCCACCAGG
The DNA here is from genome assembly GCA_046594195.1 of Acidimicrobiales bacterium. GTDB lineage: Bacteria > Actinomycetota > Acidimicrobiia > Acidimicrobiales > Iamiaceae > Aquihabitans. Next base: position 69,440 of record JBKJPY010000021.1, read on the forward strand.
CGGTTGCAGGGGGCACGCCGACGGTCGTGGCGGTGACCTTCCCGAAGTTCGACCTCGACCAGGCCGCCGCGCTGGGCGACGTGCTGAAGGGCCTCGGGATCACGGCCCCGTTCGAGGAGGACACCAGCGACTTCGAGCCCATGACGAGCGACGACCTCGCCCAGCCGCTGCACCTGGCGGACGTCTTGCACCAGGCGACCGTGACGGTCGACGAGCACGGCACCGAGGCGGCCGCCGCCACCGCCGCCACCTTCGAGACCGTGGGCGCCGCGATCGGGGAAGAGGAGCTGGTGGTCGACCGGCCGTTCCTGTTCGTCATCCACGACGTCGCCACGGGAACCCCGCTCTTCATCGGCCGGGTCACCGACCCCACGGCGGGCTGACCGCCACAGATCGTCTCGCCCCGGCGCCTGTGGCGAGGCCCGAGGGGTCACCAGGTGCTGAGCCGGGCGGTGGCCTTCGGGTCGTAGAGGCAGACGACGTCGGCGAAGTAGCGCAGGCGGAGCGCCGCATCGAGCATGGCCGCTCCCGAACCGGCGTCCGGCAAGTGGGAGGTCACCACCACGTAGGGCGCCGGGTCGTTGAGCGAGCGGAGCAGGGCGCCGTTGGCGATGGCCTTCTTCAGCGTGTCGGTGCGGATGAGGCCGGGCCGCTTGCCCTGGATGCTGCCCTTGTACTCGAACCACACCGTGGTTCCCCTGGGGCTGACCGCTTCCTGGTCGATCTCGACGCCGACCTCGGTCAGCACCCGACGGCCCTTCAGCTCGAAGCCGAAGTGGGTGAGCAGCGTGTCGCACTGCTCGGCGAACTGCCGGCCCTGGATCCCCGCCGACGCCTGGAACGACCGGGGCTTCGCGGGTTCGATCGGGGGCGGTTCGGCCTCGGACGCCAACGGCCGGTCCATCTCGTCAGCCGCGACGGCCTCCGCCTCGGACAGCTCGTCGGCGACCTCGGGCAGCGGGTCGTCCCCGTCGAACGGCAGCTGCTCGAAGTCACCCATCGTGGGCCGAGGCTAGGCGCGGCCGTCCCGAGACCGATCAGGCCGGGCGGCGGGCGAGCACGTAGAGGCGTTCGGTGTCGGCTTCTCCGTCGGGCAGGGGGCCTCGGCGGTACCACTCGACCTCGACGAGCCCGGCCGTGGCGAACGCGTCGATCACCCCCGCCGGATCGTGGAACACGAAGTTCAGGTCGATGGGTTGGCCCCACAGCTCGGTCTGGTGGCGGACCTCATCGCCGACGTGGACGGCGATGGCCAGCCAGCCCCCGGGGGCGAGGCTGCCAGCGAGCAGGGCGATGGCCGGCCGCAGTTCCGAGCCGGCGAGGTGGACGAGCGAGTACCAGGCGGCGATGGCCGACCAGCCCGAGCCGCCGGCCGGAGCCGGCAGGGCCGTGAGGTCTGCGACCGAGAACGCCAGCTCCGGGAAGCGCCGGCGGGCCTCGTCGACCATCCCGGGGGACAGGTCGAACCCGGTCACGTCCGCCCCTGCGGCAGCAAGGTGGAACGCGACCTGGCCCGGTCCGCAACCAGCGTCGGCGATCGGCCCTCCGTCCGCCAGGTCCACCAGCCGCTCGAGGAGCCAACGGTCGAACGCCTTGGCGTCGAGCTCGTCGATGAGGCGATCCGCGTAGGTGGTGGCAAGGGTGTCGTACGCCGCGGTGACCTTGGCGTTCCGAGCGATGGGGCCGTCGACGAGCACCACGTCACGATCGACCGCCGCAGCGGCCGGACTCGAGCCGCGTGCCACCGGAGCGGAGGTGTCGACCGGACCCAGCAGGTGGATCCATCGGTGGTCCTGCTGGCCGGGAAGGCGCTCGAGCTGGTGGACCAGCGGCTCCGGTGCAGCCGCCATGGCGCTCAGCAGCACCTCCACCTCCTGGCGATCGGCGAAGCCGTGGAGCCGCTCGGTCCGGCTCTTGAGCTCGCCAGCGGCCTGCGGACCGCGCAGCAGCAGGACGGTGAGTACCGCCCGCTCCGCGGAGGTCAGGCCGAGGCGCTCGTCGAGCACCTGGCGGTACTTCACGGCTCGCGCGCCGCTGCTGGCGTAGACCATCCGGACCAGGCCCCGGGCCTTGAGTTCGGCCAGGCTCATCTCGATGGTGCCTTCGTCGAGGTCCATCACCGGGTCGCGGCTCGAGCTCTGGTTGCAGGCCGTGCGGAGGCCGTTCAGGGTCATGGGGTACGACGCCGGGACCGTGCGCTCCTTCTCCAGGAGGCTGCCCACGATCCGCTGCTCCACGGGATCCAGCTCCGGCAGCTCACCGGTGCCGTCGGTCTGCTCGCTCATGGCTCCGGACGTTACGGCCCGCTGCGCCCCTAGCGTCGAGCCATGGCCCCTGGCTCCCCCCCTCCGACATCGCCGCCCATCCCGGAGCGCCTCGCGACGCTCGATGACGGCGATGCCACCGACGTCCACCGCTTCCTCGGCGCCCACCTCGTGGGGGAGCGCGAGGACGATGGGGTCCGGTTCTCGGTCTGGGCGCCGGCCGCATCGCTCGTGTCGGTGGTCGGCGACTGGAACGGCTGGGACGGCGGTGCCGACCCGATGGAGCGGGTGCCTGACAGCCCGTTCTGGACGCGGTGGACGCCCCACGCCCGGCTCGGCCACCGCTACAAGCTGGCCGTCACCGGTCATGGTGGCCGAACCGTCCTGCATGCTGACCCCGTCGCCTTCTGCACGGAGCCGGCTCCCGACACGGCGTCGATCATCCACCGCAGCAGCCACACCTGGGGCGACGCCGACTGGATGGCCCGGCGCTCCCGGCCATTGGAGGAGGCCCTGTCGGTGTACGAGCTCCACCTCGGCTCGTGGCGACGAGGGCTCGACCACGAGGAGCGCGGCTTCCGCGACCTGGCGCACGAGCTGGCCGACTACGTGGCCGACCTCGGCTTCACCCACGTCGAGCTCCTCCCGGTGATGGGGCACCCCTTCGCGGGGTCCTGGGGCTACCAGGTCACCTCGTACTTCGCCCCCGCCGCCCGCTGGGGTGATCCCGACGACCTTCGGTACCTCGTTGATGTGCTCCACCAGGCAGGCATCGGGGTCATCCTCGACTGGGTCCCCGCCCACTTCCCGAAGGACGAGTGGGCCCTCGCCCGCTTCGACGGGACACCGTTGTACGAGGATCCCAACCCGCAGCGGGGCGAGCACCCGGACTGGGGGACCTACGTGTTCGACTTCGGGCGGCAGGGCGTGCGGAACTTCCTGCTGTCGAACGCCCGTTTCTGGATCGAGGAGTTCCACGCCGACGCGCTGCGCGTCGATGCCGTCGCGTCGATGCTCTACCTCGACTACTCGCGCGGCACCGGGGAGTGGACGCCCAACATCCACGGCGGCCGGGAGAACCTGGAAGCGGTCGACCTCATCAAGGGCCTGAACGTGCTCGTGCACCGCGAGGACGTCGGCGGCTTCACCATCGCCGAGGAGTCCACCGCCTGGCCGCAGGTGAGCCGGCCGGTCGACCACGGCGGCCTCGGGTTCACGTTCAAGTGGAGCCTGGGATGGATGCACGACACGCTCGACTACTTCTCCCAAGACCCGATCCACCGCAAGCACCACCACCACGACCTGACGTTCGGCGTCCACTACGGGTTCAGCGAAAACTTCGTGCTGCCCCTCAGCCACGACGAGGTCGTCCACGGCAAGCACTCCCTGCTCGGCAAGATGCCCGGCGACCGGTGGCAACAGCTCGCCAACCTCCGCGCCCTGTACGCCTGGATGTGGGCCCACCCCGGCAAGCAGCTGCTGTTCATGGGCGGCGAGCTGGCGCAGGCCCGGGAGTGGGACCACGACGGACAGCTCGACTGGGACCTGCTCGACGACCCGGGCCACTTGGGCGTCCAACGCCTGATCCGCGACCTGAACCACGCCTACGCGACACGCCCAGCGCTGTGGTCACGCGACGTCGATCCCGACGGGTTCGCCTGGCTCAACAACGACGCCGAGATCAACGTCTCCGCGTTCGTGCGCCGCGGAATCGCCGACGCCGGCGCACCCGGCGACCAGCTGGTCTGCGTCGCCAACCTCTCCCCGACCGTGCACTACGACCACCTCGTCGCCATGCCGACGGCGGGGCGCTGGCGAGAGGTCCTCAACACCGACGCGACCAGCTACGACGGCTCGGGCGTCGGCAACCTGGGCGCGGTGGTGGCCCAAGGTCCGCCGGCGCACGGTCAACCCACGTCCGCCCGCCTCACCCTCCCGCCACTCGCGGTGGTCTGGTTCGAACCCGAGTGACCGGACTCGTCGGTCAGGAGTGCGTGAGGGCGTCGTCGCGACGCAGCAGGCCGTCGACGATGCGGAACGCGCCGAACGCGCCGAGACCGACGGCCACGATCAGCAGGATCGTGGGCCCGAACGGCGCCGTGGTGAGTTCGCGGAGCGAATCATCGAGACCGCGGCTCTTGCTCGGGTCGTGCTGGCGGGCGGCGTCGATCAGGAACCAGCCGATCAGGCCGAAGGCGGCACCGCGCCCGGCGAAGCCGGCAGTGCCCAAGCGGCAGACCCACGGCTTGCGGGCGGCGTCGATCCGGGAGAAGTCGAGGTCATCGGCGAACGACCGGGTCACGGCCTTGCGGATGTTCCAGACGGCGACCCCGATGACGACCAGTCCGGCGATCCCCACGATCCACGGCCCGCCGGGCCAGTCCATCACCGTGTTCGTCGACTTCTGCGCCTGGTCGCCCTTGGACCCTTCGCCGCTGGTCAGGAGGCGGACGCCGACGGCCGTGAACGAGAGGTAGACCACCGCACGCCCGACGTTCGCTGCTCGCTTGGCCATCGACCCGGCGTCGTCGTCACCGCCGGGTTCGCCGGCGACCGCCAGCCACCCCCGCCATGCGGCATGCGCAAGCAGGCCGAGCGTGACGACGACGAGCGCGATCCGCCCGAACGGTTGGCGGGCGATGGCCTCCAACGCTCCCGTCTGGCTCGCCTCGGCGCCGTGGTCGCCTCGGGCCACGGCAACGGCGAGCAGCCCGACGATCATGTAGAGGACGCCCTGGGTCACCAGCGCGATGCGCCCGACGCGGGCGGCTTGCCCCTGTGCATCGGAGGTATCGGCGGCTGCGGTGTGTCGAACGAGGTGGGCCACGGGTCACCAGTGCCCCCGGCGTCGGAATCGAAACCGCCGATCGGGCAAAGGGCGAACACCCGCGCGACCCAGAGCCGTTCGCTGTCACTGCCCACCGGTAGGGTTTCGTCATGGCTGAGCGACCGAAGCGGCAACGGACGACCACGTCCAACTTCGGCGTGGGCAAGCGCGAGAACCACGATGCTTCCGGCTTCTACGAGCGCTTCGGTGCTCCCGCCATCTCGACCGACGACGTGCTCAACGTCGCTCCCACGGCGGATCAGATCTGGGTGCACGATGCCCGCGAGATGCCCGAGCTACCCGATGCCTCGGTGGCGCTGGTGGTCACCTCGCCGCCGTACTTCGCGGGCAAGGCATACGAGGAAGAGCTGGGCGAGGGGTCGATCCCCGCGAGCTACCTCGAGTACCTCGAGATGTTGACCGACGTGTTCGCCGAGTGCACCCGGGTGCTGGAGCCCGGTGGGCGCATCGCGGTCAACGTCGCCAACCTCGGCCGCAAGCCCTACCGCTCCCTCTCGGCGGACGTCACCCACATCCTCCAGGACCGCCTCAGCCTCCTGCTCCGCGGCGAGATCATCTGGCAGAAGGCCCGCGGCGCCGGTGGCAACTGCGCCTGGGGCAGCTTCCAGAGCGCCAAGAATCCCGTGCTGCGCGATCTGTCCGAACGAGTCATCGTCGCCAGCAAGGGCCGCTTCGACCGAGCCCGGTCCACGGCGAAGCGCACGGCCGAAGGCCTCCCCGCCCACAGCACCATCGGCAAGGACCGCTTCTTGGACCTGACGTTGGACGTGTGGGAGTTCCCGCCGGAGTCCGCCACGCGGGTGGGGCATCCGGCCCCCTTCCCCGTGGAGCTGCCCGAACGGTTGATCGAGCTGTACACGTTCGCGGGTGACCTCGTGGTCGATCCGTTCATGGGGTCCGGGTCCACCGGCGTCGCCGCCGTGCAGACCGGGCGACGCTTCGCCGGCTACGACACCGACGCCGCCTACGCCGCCGCAGCGCTCGAGCGCATCGACCGAGCCCGTCAGGACCACGCCTGGCTGCAGAAGGACCGCGCCAACGCCTTCGCGCCGCTGCTCGCCTCGCGCTTTCCGAAGGCCCGGCGTGCGGAGGCGGATGAGATGGTCAGCTTCCAGCGCCGGGCCACGGCCGACGGGTCCCGAGCCCAGGAAGTGGCCGAGTTCCTGCTGCGCCAGTGCGGCTTCGGAGACGAACTCCGCGAGAAGGTCAAGTTCCCAGTGGGGGTCGAGGCCAACTTCGTCGGCATCGATGCGGTCGGGTGCGAGTGGATCTTCGACGTGTCGGGCGCCTTCTCGAGCTCCCGGCCAGGTCTCGAGCGAACCGACACCCTCTGGAAGGCGCTCGGCAAAGCCGCCATCCTCCGCACCCAGCACCCCGACGCGGAGCGGCCCAGCCGCTACGTCCTGCTCACCACCGACATGCCCAAGAAGGGCTCCGCCGGTCACAAGGCCCTGGAAGCCGCCCAGAAGGACGGACTCATCTGGGACGTGCTGCGCCTCGACGAGCCCGAGACCGTGGCCGAGCTGCTGCACTACGCCTCCGGCAAGCGGTCCGCGGTGGATGGCCGCCGCGCCTCCATCACCGCCGGCGCCTGATCGCGCGCCGTACCTGCGCCACCACGTCGACTGGTGCCGAGGTCCTCTGGGTACCTCTCCTGGGCACGGCCGGCCGCCACTCGCCACTCACACGCCGGAATAGTTGACTCGTCAACTATGTTGGAACGAGGGAACCCGCAGGACCCGCCACCGGGCGCACCGCAGACCAAAGGACGGACACCATGCCCGCAGTCACCGTCGACGACATCCTCACCCTCCCCCGGCTTGCCGAGCCCGACGCGGCCACCGCCACCGAGCGCACGATCAAGACCGTCACCACCGGTCCGAAGGGCTTCGAAGGCGAGGGCTTCCCGGTCACCCGGGCCTTCGCCGGCGTCGAACTGCACGAGCTCGATCCGTTCATCCACATGGACCAGATGGGCGAGGTCGACTACGCCCCCGGGGAGCCGAAGGGCACATCGTGGCACCCGCACCGCGGGTTCGAGACCGTGACCTACATCATCGACGGCACCTTCCTGCACCAGGACTCGCACGGTGGCGGCGGCGTCATCACCAACGGCGCCACGCAGTGGATGACTGCGGGCAGCGGTCTGCTCCACATCGAGACGCCGCCCGAGTCCCTCGTCGCCTCCGGAGGGCTCTTCCACGGCATCCAGCTGTGGGTGAACCTGCCCGCGGCGCAGAAGTGGTCCAGCCCCGCGTACCAGTCACTCGAGGGCGAAGACGTCACGCTCCTCACCTCGCCCGATGGTGGTGCCCTCATCCGGGTCATCGCCGGCGAGCTCGGCGGCCACGCCGGACCGGGCAGCACCAAGTCCCCCATCACCATGCTCCACCTGACGGTGGAACCCGGGGCGCAGGTCCGCCTCCCGTGGCCCGAGGACTTCAACGGGTTGGTCTACGGCCTGTCCGGCGCAGGAACGGTCGGTCCCCAGCACCGTCCGCTCGCCACCGGTCAGCTGGCCGTGACCGCCCCCGGTGACGTGCTGACCATCGGGGGCTCGCCCAGCCCGGACTCCCGTACCGACGCCTTCGATGTGCTGGTCCTCGGCGGCCAGAAGATCGGCGAGCCGATCGCCTGGCAGGGCCCGTTCGTCATGAACACCCGGGCCGAGCTGATGCAAGCGTTCAGCGACTACGAGGCCGGCAAGCTCGGCGTCATCCCACCCGGCGCCCTCGGCATCTCCTGACGGTCCACCTGCCGCGGAGCGCCACCCACCGGCTCGCGCGCAGGCAGGTCGATACCGGACCGACGGGTCGCGGTACGGTCCCCCATCGACTTTCCGAGGGGGACACGGCAATGACGATCTCTGTTCGATCACCACGCGTGACGCGTTGGGCTCTGGTGGGACTCGCCGTGCTCATCGCACCGGTCACAGCGGCCCCGGTGGCTGCTCGTGGCGCGCGCCCCGCACCGCTGGCACGCACGATCGTCGCCGAGGGGGCGGCCGCCACCTCGATCCCCGCTGCGGGATCCCAGACGGCGTCGCCCCAGACGTCGATCTCCATCATCGGGGCCTCTGCCTCCGACATCGGTGCGATCACCGTGCGCGGATCGGTCTCGGGCCTCGTCCCCGGCGCCACCCGGGCACTCCCCGAAGGCCGAGGCCTCCAGTTCGATCCAGCGCACGATCTGGTCGCCGGCGAGACCGTCACCGTCATGAGCTCGGTCGCGGTGTCGGGGGGATCGGGCGACCGGTTCGCCTTCGAGGTCGGCCGCCCCATCTCCGTCCCCAACAGTGCGCTCGCCGACGAAGGAACCAGCCGTCGCTCCGTTGCGGCCGACGCCAATGTGGCACCGTTCGCCACCCGGCCGGACCTCCGACCGTCACCGGTCACGATCAACGTTCCCTCGACCTCGGCGAACGAGGGCCTGTTCTTCGGCGGCCCGCGAGCCACGCAGTCGAGCGATCAGGGGATCCAAGTCTACGACGAAACCGGGAGCCTGGTGTGGTTTCATCCGGTGACCGAGCCCGGCGTGGTGTCCGGCGACGCCTTCGTGGACCAGTACCTCGGCGTGCCGGCATTGTTCTGGTTCGAGGGCGTGGCGCCCTTCGGGCCCGGCAACAACCGTGGCGAGTGGATCGCAGTCGACTCGTCCTACCGCGAGCTGGGCCGCATCCGGATGGGCAACGGCTACCGGGCGGACGTCCACGACCTCTACCTGACCGACCACGGCACGGCGTACGTCCAAGCCTACAACCCGCTGGTCTGCACCGGGACCGGCGTCCTGACCGACTGCATACGCGACGCACCCGTCCTCGACGGCGTGATCCAGGAGATCGACCTCAGCACCGGGACGGTGCTGTGGGAGTGGCACTCGCTCGACCACGTGCCGCTGTCCGACTCGGTGATCACCGGGACGATCGAGGTCTTCGACTACTTCCACCTCAACTCCGTCGCCGAGGACACCGACGGCGACCTCATCATCTCGGCTCGCAACGTCTCGGCCGACTACAAGATCGACAAGAGCACCGGGGAGCTGCTGTGGACCTTCGGCGGCAAGTCCCCGTCGCTCGCGGTCTCGGGTGATCCCGACAGCCCGAAGGGCCCCGACTACGCCCACCACATCCGCTCGCTGGGCGGCGGTGATTACACGTACTTCGACAACGGCGTGGCCCGCCGCTACTCCCGGGCCGCCATCGTCCACATCGATCAGGACGCCCAGACCGCGACGTACACGAAGATCATCCGCCATTCGCCCGAGCTCTACGAGACCAGCCAGGGCACGATGCAGACCCTCGCTGACGGCAGCCACCTCGTCGGGTGGGGCGGCGCCGGTCGGGTCACCGAGTACGACCCGTCGGGCGGGGTCACGTTCGAGGCCACCCTCGCCGGGGGCACCTATCGGCAGTACCGGTTCGACTGGACCGGTACGCCTGCCGGCCGACCCGACGTCGCCGTCGCGGTGGCGGGTGCGTCGATGGAGGTGGCCACCAGCTGGAACGGTGACACCCGCACGAAGCAGTGGCGGATCCTCACAGGCAGCTCACCGGCCACGCTGGCACCGGCGGCGACCGTCGCACGGAGCGGTTTCGAGACCACCACCTCGGTTCCCACCGACGGGTACGTGGCCGTCCAGGCCCTCGACGGCGACGGAAAGGTCCTCCGCCAGACCACCACGACCGCTACCACCACGTGGTTCCAGTCAGCGCCAGCGCCAGCGGAGGACGACTCCTACCTGCCCCTCAGCGGCGACTTTGCCGGGTCCCGCAACGATGACGTGCTCTTCTACGCCCCGGGCAGTGGCAGCGACCACCTCTCCGTTTCCGACGGCGCAGGAGGCTTCACCAGCGTGGCGCTGCCCGCCATCAACGGCACCTACGACCCGCTGGTCGGCGACTTCGTCGGTGATGACCGCGAGGAGGTCCTCTTCCGCCGCAACGGGAGCGCGACGGCCTACCTCTGGCGGTTCGACGGCGCGCCGCGGACCGAGGCCACCACCGTCCGGTCGGCGTCGATCTCCGTGCCCTCGACGGTCACGAGCGCCGTGGTCCTCGACAACCGTGCTGCTTACGGAGGACCCCGCGACGAGGTCCTCTGGTACGCAGCCGGACGCGCCCCCGATCGCATCGACCACTACGGCTGGCCCGGCGACGGAGCGCTCGTCGTCACCAGTCGAGCCATCACGGCCAACGGCACCTACCGGCCGGTCGCAGGAGACTTCGACGGCAACGGGTACGCCGACATCCTCTGGTACGGCCCGGGGACCGCGCCGGACTCGATGTGGTTCCTGTCGGGCAACGAGATCCGTTCGCTCGACCAGCGGTCGGTCACCACTCGGGTGAACGGGAACTACGAACTGGCCGTCGGCAACTTCTCTGCCTCCGCCGACAACCTCGAGCTCGCGTTCGTCCAACCCGGCCCCGGTGCGGACCACCTGTGGAGCTTCACCAGCTCCGGGCAGTACCGGTCGGACGTGCGAACGTCATCGCTCACCGGCACCCCCTACGTGCTGCACGGCGGCACCGACCGATTGATGATGTGGTCGACCGGCGCCAGCCCGTCCATCTGGACCCTGGACCCGCTTGGGACACGCCCGTCGGAGAACGAGGCACTGGGGGACGGCTATCAGCCGGTGATCGGTGACTTCACCGGCGCCGGCGGAACATCGTCGGTGCTGTGGTACGCCCCCGGCACCACCCCAGAGGTCCTCTACCGAGGCGACTGAGCGGTCCGGCGGCAGAAGCCGAGCGAAGCTCGGACCGAGCCCGGACCTCTGACGACGAGAAGAGCCGGCCCCGACGGGGCCGGCTCTTCTCCATCGTGCGGTGGGCTGGATCAGTCGATGACGGGCGAGGGTTCCCGAGTCCCCTCGTCGACGACCTCACCGGCCGCGGAGTCGTCGACCGCCACCAACGGACCGTCGGAGTCGATCGGGATGCCGTGGACCACGTCGAGGGTGCCCTCGAGCGAGAAGTCGTCACCGAGGTCATCGGTGGCGGATCCACCGGGTGCGGTGGCCTGCATGCCGAAGTGGGACGGCAGCAGGAACCAGGCGGCGACGGCGGCGGAGATGACCACCACGGTGGCGACGAGCGCCGCCGTGGAGAGGCCGTCGACGAACGCCTGCTTGGCCGCCGCCTCCAGCGAGGCGCCGGCATTGCCGGGCAGCTCGCCGGCGACCCGCAGCGCGCCGGCCAGGCCGGAGTCCGCCATGGCCCGGGCCTGGGCAGGGAGCCCGGTAACGGCGGGCCCCAGGCTGCTGGTGAACTGCGAGGTCACGACGGAGCCGAGGACGGCGACGCCAAGTGCGCCACCGAGCTCCCGGGTGGTGTCGTTCATGGCCGACCCGACGCCCGCCTTGCCCAGCGGGACCGAGGACATGATCAGCGTGGTGAGCGGCGTCATGGTGGTGGCCATGCCAGCGGCCAGCGGGAGGATCGAGCAGTAGATCAGCACCAACGAGCTGTCGGTCTGGACCTGGGAGAAGACGGCCATGCCGACGGCGATCAGGCCGAGTCCGACGGGCACCGCCCGGTGGGCGCCGAAGCGGGCGACCATCTTCGGCATCTGCGGGGCGATGGCCATCATCACGGCCGCCATCGGGAGCTGGAGCAGGCCGGACTTGAGCGGGGAGAAGCCGAGGACCAGCTGGAAGTACTGCGCCACCAGGAAGAAGGTGCCGAACATGGCGAAGAAGGTCAGCGTCATGCCGCCCGAGGCCACGCTGAAGCGGCGGTCCCGGAAGAGCTTCAGGTCCAGCATCGGGTGACGGGCCTTGGACTCCCAGAGGGCGAAGAGGCCGAGCGCGACGATGGCGATCCCGAAGGTGAGGAACGACTCGCCCGACATCCAGCCGTGCGATGGGCCCTCGATGATCGAGTACACGAGGGCGACGAGACCGACGATGGAGAGCAGAGCCCCCAAGAAGTCGAGTGGGCTCTCCTCGGGATCCTTGGACTTCGGCAGCAAGATGGCGCCGGCGACGAGGGCGATCGCGATCATCGGGACGTTCACGAGGAACACGGAACCCCAGTAGAAGTGCTCGAGCAAGAAGCCGGAGGTGATCGGCCCGACGGCGGCCCCGGCACCGGAGATGCCGGCCCAGACGGCGATGGCCTTGGGCCGCTCGTGCGCTGGGAAGACGTTGGTCAGGATCGACAGCGTCGAGGGCATGATGAACGCCGCAGCGAGGCCCATGATCGCCCGGGCACCGGTGACCACGGCGGCGGAGTCTGCGGTCGAAGCGAGGACCGTGCCGATCAGGAACACGGTGAGGCCGGCCTGGAGGGCGCCCTTGCGGCCGAAGCGATCGCCGATGGTGCCCGCCGTGAAGAGGAGCCCGGCGAAGACGAGGCCGTAGGCGTCCACCATCCACTGCAGCGCGCTGGTGGAGGCCTGGAGCTCCCGGGCCAGCGTGGGGATGGCCACGTTGAGCGCGGTGTTCCCGATGATCACGATCATCAAGCTGGTGCACAGCACCGCGAGGATCGCCCATCGCTTCTCGTAGATCGCTGGTTCGATCTCGTGCCGAACTGGTGGGCTGGTGGTGGTGCTCATGGTGCTTTCCCGCACTTCTACGCGTCGTTTGCGTTTCGCTACTTGTTCGACTCAGAACTCTAGGGAGCGGCATCTCACGATGCACCGCCCATTTCCGTCTTTCCTCCTGTGACTCTTGGCACCGCAAGGCCACGCCACGTTCTGCCGGCAGCGCTGTTTCGCTACGATTGGGTTTCGTGGCACGACCCCGCAGCGAACAGGCGCACCGCAGCGCCATCCAGACCACCGTCGAGGTGCTGCTCGAGAGCGGCGTCGACGGGGTCACCTTCGACGAGGTCGCGGCGCGCTCAGGCGTCGCCAAGTCCACCCTCTACCGCCACTTCGGGTCGAAGGAGGCGCTCATCGCCCTCGCCGCGCGCGGTTGCGTCACCCAGCACCCCACGCCCGATACCGGGAACCTCGAGGACGACCTCCTCTTCTTGTTCGGTCGCTACGAGGAAGCCGACCAGGTCAAGCAGTTCCCCCAGTTGTTCCCCATGTTGATCGACGCCGGCTTGCGTGACCCCAAGATGCAGGAAGTCGTCGACGAGGTCATCGATGAGCGGCGCCGACCCATCTACACGGTCGTCAAGCTGGCGCAGATGCGCGGCGAGGTCAGCCCCGACCTGGATCTGGATGCTGCCGTCGCGACCATCGTCGGCCCCCTGACCTACCGGCGGATCGTGGAGCGCAAGGAGGTCACCCACGAGTTCAAGGAGCAGGTGCTCCGAGGCGCCGTGGCCGCCCTCCGCTCCACTGCCGACCGCAGCGCCACCCCGGCCTGACCGTCAATCCGGTAGGCAGGCGCGGACGTCGTCGAGCGTGGTCCGCGGATTGGTGATGCACAGGCGCAGGACGGTTTCGCCCCGCCAGCGCGTGGGGACCACGAATCCGACCTGATCGCGCAGGAGCTGGGTGCTCCACGCGGCGTAGTCGTCTCGAGACCAACCGACGCGACGGAAGACGATCACCGAGAGCTCCGGCTCGACCACCAGCTCGAGGTGATCGAGGTGGCGGATGAGGTCGGTCGCGGCCTCGGTCGTGGCCAGCGTGGTGTCGACGGCGGCCTGGTACGCGTCGGTGCCGTGCACGGCGAGCGAGAACCAGGTGGGCAGCCCGCGAGCGCGTCGGGTCAGGTGGGGGGCGTAGTCGCTGGGTGACCAGTCCTTGGCTTCGGTCAGCACGTCGAGGTAGCTGGCGTGCTGGGTGAAGGTCCGCCGCGCCAGGCGGGGGTCCCGGTAGATGATGGCGGCGCAGTCGTAGGGAGCGAAGAGCCACTTGTGCGGATCGATGGTCAGCGAGTCCGCCCGCTCGATTCCCGTGAACGACGCCCGCCGAGTCGACGAGCACAGTGCCGCGCCGCCGTACGCGCCGTCGACGTGGAACCAGGCGCCGAGCTCGGCGGCGGCGTCCGCAGCAGCGGACAGGTCGTCGATGGTCCCGGAGTTCGTGAGCCCTGCGGTGGCGACCAGCGCGCAGATCGCACCACGTTCGTCCTGCGTCAAGGCATCGACCGCGGCGTGGATCGTGGAAGCCGTCATGCGGTCGGCGTGGTCGACCTCGACCGGGAGCGACCGGACGTCGAGCAGCGCCAGCGCGGACGCGTTCGACGAGTGGGCCGCTTCGGACAGCAAGACGATCGGGCGCCGTTCGGCGCGCGTCGGGTCGGCGTCGCGCCACACGGTGCGAGCGACGGCGAGCGCCGAGAGGTTGGCGATGGATCCCCCCGACACGAAGGTGCCGCCCGCTTCGGGTGGGAGCCCGGCGAGGTCGGCGAGCCACCGGAGCGTCTGGTTCTCGGCGTACACCGCCCCGGAGCCCTCGAGCCACGATCCGCCGTAGATGCTGGTGGCGCTGACGATGAGGTCGAACAACGTGGCGGCCTCGGTGGGCGCGGCGGGGATGAACGAGAGGTAGCGCGGGTGGTCGATCGAGAGGCACGCCGGGCCCAGCACCTCCTCGAAGAGGCGCATGACCTCGCGAGCCCCGAGTCCCTCGGACGTGATGGTCTGGCCGGCTTCGGCCTGCAACTGCTCGAGCGGCACCGAGAAATCCAGCGGCGGCGGGTCCATCTCCATGCGCTCCTGGGTGAACGCGAAGACGAGTTCCATCAACTCGTGAGCCTGCTGGTCGTGGACGTGCATCACCCCGGAGCGTACGACCGACGCCGCCGCTACCGCTTCTCCCACGACGAAACCGCGAGCGGTACGGTGCTGCAGGCGGACGGGCCGGGGGGCGCCGTCCGAGGGAGGGAAGAACCGATGACGAAGCGTTGGATCGCAGGTGTCGTGGCGGTGATGTGGCTGGTGGCGGGCTGCAGCGGCAGCGGCGGCAAGGACGCCGACCCCACCACCACGACGAAGGCCAAGGCGGCCGAGACGACCACCACCGTCGATCCCACGGCCGAGGTCGGGGCAGACTTCCAAGCCCTGTCGGAGACCGCGGATGCGGCGATCGACGAAGAGGCCACAACGCGAGACGAGTTCGCGGCCGAGAACGACCTCCAAGGCGCAACCGATAGCACCCGCGACCTCCGCAACGACCTCTTCGACTTCGACGGCGCGGTGCGCGACCTCGACGTCCCGAAGGAGTACGCCAGCGAGTTGAACGACGTGCTGACCGAGACGGGCCGCTACATCGAGCAGCTCGATGCCTTCCTCGAGGTCACGGACATCCCCGCGTACAACGACCAACTCGATGCGGAGACCGCCGTCCGCGACGACTGGACCGCGGCGGTCAACGCCCTGGCCGACGCGCTCGGAACCGCGGGCCTCAGCACGGACACCGGATCGACCGACGACACCACGCCCACGACCGAGGAAGAGGTCATCGAGGCCGGCGGCACCGTCACCGACGGCACCTTGTCGATGGAGGTCCCGAAGGGCTTCACCGGCACCGATGGCGCCACCATCCAGATGGAGCACGAGAGCGGTGCCACCCTCGGCGTCTACAGCGTCTACCCCGAGTCGGCCACCACGCTCGACGCAGCGGCCAAGGAGAGCGCGGAAGGCGCTGCGGACAAGAACGGCTACGAGATCCTCAGCGGGCCCGAGGAACTCGAGGTCGGCGACTTCAAGGCCATCGGCTACTCGTCCAAGGCGGAGGACGGCACGGTGATCGTCGACATCTACTTCGACACCGAGGTCGACGCCGACAACCGCTGGCGGGTGATCTCGGTCGAGGTCTCCCAAGACGACATCGACGCCGTGATGTCCGCCGTCGAGGCGGTCGCACCGACCGTGAAGCTCACCTGATCAGCGGTTGGTGCGCCGAGCGCCCGCCGCGGCGCCATCTGGATCCCCCATGGCTGCCCACGACCCACATCGATCACCGGACCCGACCACCACGTCGTCGTAGCCGGGCGGTCGGCTCCGACTGACGTGGGTGGTGTGCGAGTGGAGCTGATCGGAATCGAACCGACGACATCTGCCTTGCAAAGGGGATCTGGGTCAAGCCGCTGACCTGCGGAAACGAACGATGGCCAGCTCAGAGCGGATGTGGCGTTGACCCCTCTTGCCCCCTCTGACCCCCTGTTTACCGAAAGAGTTGGCACGTTCTTGGCACGGACTGGCGTCCGCGAGCGAGCGCAGATTCCTCGCGGCGAAGCCCCGCTCACCAGGCGGCGG
>JBKJPY010000086.1:0-32267 GCA_046594195.1 Acidimicrobiales bacterium
TCCAACCGGGGGCGCTCACGAAACGCCTGGTCAGCGAGAGTGGAGGCGGGTCAGGACGTGACCTCGATGCCGGACCCGGCCCGCTTGGCGCGGTAGGCGGCTTCATCGGCACGGGCCAGGACGGAGAGTGGGGTGTCGTCGGCCTCGCTACGCATCGCGATGCCGATACTGACGCCGAGGTGGGTCCGGTCGAGACCGCCCGGCCCGACGATGAATGGCTCGGCGATGCGATGCGTCACGCGTCGGGCGAGCGACCTCGCGCCGTCGGCGCCGGCCACGTTCTCGGCGATGATCACGAACTCGTCGCCACCGAGGCGGGCGCAGAAGTCGCCGGCGCGAGCCTCCTCGTCGAGGCGGCGAGCCACTTCGCACAGCACGTCATCACCGGTCTGGTGCCCGTAGGTGTCGTTGACGGCCTTGAAGCCGTCGAGGTCCAAGAAGAGCACGCCCAGTGGGGAGCCCGTCCGGGCCGAGCGGGCGAGCGCCCGATCGAGCGATTCGAGGGCACCCAAGCGGTTCGGCAGCTGGGTGAGGGCGTCGTGGGTGGCCTGGAAGGCCAGACGGGCCTGCAGCGCGTCGCGGTCGGCCACCGAGTCGGACAGCAACTGGATGGAGCGCTCCATCGACTCGCCGAGCGCCCCTGGGAGCGGCTCTCGCAGCCGTGGATCATCCAGTTCGGCATTGGCCAGCGCGTCGACCTTGCCTTCGATGCGGCGCAGGTTGACCACCACATCGTTGAACGCGGCGGTGGCTTTGGCGAACTCGACCGGTCCATCGACGAGGAGCGGGCCCACCGCGAGATCTCCCTCGCCCACGCGGCGCATGCCCTCGATGAGCTGGCTGAGTGGCCGGTCGAGCGAAGCCGCGACGACGAGGGACACAACGAGGAGCATCACCAGCGCCGCCAACAGGCCGAGGGCACCGATCCGTGCGTCGCGCTCGGCGGTGGCGGCAAGGGTGGTGGCGCTGGCATCGAGTCGTGCCGTCCGAGCCTCCATCACATCCAGGAGCGGGCTGAAGAGATCGACGCTCGAGGTGAACGTGGCTGCGATCTCGCCGAGGTCGGTCCCGCCGACGAGCGGCGCGGCCGGCCGTCCGGCGATCGCATCGGCGATCGCCCGGGCGAACGGGGTGCCCGGCTGGTCGGCCAAGATGCGCCGGGCGGCAGCCGCGACGGCCGGATCTGAACTCGATGTCAGGTCGTTCATCGCCTGGTCGAACTGCTTCGAAGCGACGGCGATGGCCGTCCGGGCGGGTCCGGATCGATCGCTGTCCGCGAGGATCCCGAACCAGTAGTCCGCCAGCTTGGTGACCATGGTCCCCGCTGCCGAGCCGGCCCGGGTCGATGACTCCAGATCATCGAGGCGATGGCTCAGCCCGGTACTTCCCGTGCCCACGACTTGGCTGCGGAGACCTCGCAGACGGCGCTCCCATCGCTGCTGGGCAAGGAGATCGAGCCGGTCGAATTGGTCGATGAGCGCCAGGTCCGCACCGCTGGCGAGGGCGGTGCGCGCGGCGTCGAGTTGGTCGGCCGAGAACGGTCGGGCATCAGCCGGAAGGGTGCGGAGCCGTGAAGCGACTCCGTCGAGGCCGTCGCCCGACGGCTCGTCGATGCCGAGCAGACGAAGGGCCGTGTCCCGCTCGATGCCGATCTCGGCGGCCCGCACCTCGATCTCGATCGGCCCACGGGCCTCGAGGAGGGACCGGCGCAGCTCGGTCAGCCCGGACAGGACCCGCACCTCTTCGCGGACGTCGAGGACGGCGTGTGCCACGTCCCGCTGGCGAAGCGCGGCCGCGCCACCCACGACCGCCAGCAAGACGGCCGGAAGCAGGACGAGGGCGAGCAGTCGGGTTCGAAGTCCGAACCTCGATGGATGGAGGCGCATGTCGCTCCTAACCACGATTGGTTCCTATCCTCGGCACGCGTAGTGATGCCCTTGAACGACCGGGTGCAGACTCCCGATGCCGACGGTGCCGTTCCGAGGGCGAGCTTTCCTGCACCCCAGGCGGGACGGCATGATGCTGCGACCCATCGACGGAGGCCCATCAGTGCCCAACACCACCAGCGAACAAGCCCGAGCCACCGCGGCCGAGTCCCTTCGTGATCTGGTCACCGGGAACCGTCGATTCGCGGCGGGCGCACCTGCGTCGCATGTGCTGAGCGAAGCCGACCGGCGGACCCTTCTCGAAGGCCAGCACCCGATCGCCGTGCTGTTGGGCTGTGTGGATGCCCGGGTTCCGCCTGAGGTCGTGTTGGACCAGGGGGTGGGCGATCTCCTGACCGTCCGCACCGCCGGGCAGTCTCTGGCTGGAGTGGCACTTGGCAGCATCGAGTTCGGCGTGCGGGTGCTCGGCCTGTCGCTCGTGGTGGTGCTCGGCCACACGGGCTGCGGAGCCGTGCTCGCCGCCCTGGGCGACGACCACGCCGACGGTCATCTCGGCGAGCTGACCGGTGAGGTTGCCGACCGGCTCATCGAAGTCGTCGGTGCCGATCCGGTGCGGGCCACGGGCGCGAACCTGGCGGCAACGGTCCAAGCACTCCGGGCGATGCCGACCCTCGCCACGCCCGCCGGGCACGCGCCGTTCGTGGTGGGACTGCTCTACGACCTGGCGACCGGCGAGGTCGCCGTCACCGACGACGCCGGCCTGCTCTCGGACGGCTGAACCCCGATTCGTTCGGCGAGCAAGAGCGCCCGCCGGGAGCGGAGGGCGACTTGGTCGACGAGGTGGCCGCAGCCGACGCATCGAGCCAACCGCTCACCTGCGCGCCATCGACCTGACCGGCACCCCCCGAGAAGGACGAAGGTCAGGCACCCGAAAAGGGCGTCTGACCTGGTGGAGCGGGTGAAGGGAATCGAACCCTCGTCATCAGATTGGAAATCTGAGGCTCTACCATTGAGCTACACCCGCAGGGCGATCACCGTACCGGCTGTCGGCGGGGTGCTCGCAAGTGCGTTCCGGCGGGCAGCATCAGGGCACGAAGACGATGTTTGAGTCGCTGACGTAGCGCAGCCGACCGCCCTCGAAGTCCTGGTAGCGGCCACCGGGGGTGCCAGCGGGGTCGAGCTCGGACAAGGGGTAGCCGAGGGTGCCCTGGGGTCCGCCGTAGGTGTTCAGGTAGGCGTCCAGCACGGCGCCGTGGATCTCGAACCCGTCCGTGGTGTCGGAGGCGTAGATGCGCCCGCGCTCGAACGTGGCAGCGGTCCCACGGCCGTCGCCGACGGCCGTCGGCTCCGACGTCGGATAGCGCAGGTAGCCCTTCACGTTGCCGTTGGCCAAGAAGCGGTCGTTGACCTTGCCCCACAGGCCCCGAGCACCGGTGGCCGTCGAGTACCAGATGAACCCGTTCTGGAACCACTGGCCCTTGCCCCGGTTGTCGCCCGCCGGCCGGAGGTCGGTGATGGGGTAGCCCAGGGGTCCCTGGACGCCCTGGAGGGCTTCGTGCTTGGTGAAGACGGCGCCGTGGATCTCCACGATGCGGCTGCCCTGCACGTAGATGCGGCCGCCGGTGTAGTTCTGGTAGCGGCTCTGCTGGTCTGGTGAGGTCCGCACCGAACTGGTGGGGTAGCCGAGGATGCCGTGGACACCCCCGACGGACTCGTGCTTGGCGAAGTAGGGCTTCGGAACGGTGAACGTGCCGTTGGATCCCCGGTAGTAGATCCGCCCGTTTTCGAAGTTGCTGTAGCGGGCTCGGTCGTCTGACGTGGTGAGCGTGTCCGAGGTCGGGTACTTGAGCACGCCGTTCACGCCGGCCTGGTTGCCGAACTCGGTGAGGATCGCGCCGTGGACCTCGTGGGCTCCGGTGGTGGAGGTCCAGTAGATGTTGCCGTGCTGGTAGCGGGCGACGCGGCCGCGCTTGTCGGAGTTGGCCTTCTCCGGGACCACCACGGCGCCCAGGAAGCCGCTGGCGCCGCCCAGCGCCTGGTACTTCTTGTCGATCGGCGACCCGCAGTCGGTCCCGATGCACGGGGCGCCGTGGTTCACGGTGTTGTTGTCGGTGGCGCTCGAGGTGGTGCAGCTCGGGTCGTACCGCCACGGAGGGGTGCAGGTGGCGACGCGGCACACGACCGGGCCGTAGCAGGCGATTTCGGTGTGGCACTGGCCGTAGCGGAACTGGTTGCAGCAGGTCCGGCGGCCATCGCAGGAACCTCCGGCGCAGCGGCACGAGCACTGGGTGGGGCACGTCGCGTTGCAGTCGATGATGTAGCGGGCGGCGCCGCAGCAGTACGCAGCGTTGTCGGCCTTCCACCAGCCGGCCACGAAGCTGTTGGGCGGGCAGCTGTTGCGGCCGCTGTTGATGGTGCAGCAGAAGGCCGTCCAACCGTCCGAGCAGGTCCCGCACGTGTAGGCGTAGGCGGAGCCGGGCTTGAGGATGAAGTCGATGGGTCCAACGGCGAGGGCCGAGCCGAGCACGGCGGTGCGGGTGAGGAACGAGCGGCGCGTGGTGCCCTTGCTGAACAGCCCGCTGGCGCGGTGGACGAGGCGCTGGCTGAAGGTGGCGGAACCGAGCGGGTCGGGCTTGGCCGGATCCCGATGGATGCCGTGCTCGGCGAGGTCGATGGCGTCCTCGGGATCTGCGGCGACCGAATCTGCGGCCGCCGAGCGAGCGGCGCGACGGGAGAGCAGGGCGGTCATCGGGCGGCGATCCTTGTTCCGGCGAGCGTGGCGTTGGCCTGGGGGAGCACCCGCCGGGCCGAGGACTGTCGGCCGAGCACCGTGTAGGCGCAGAACGCCCGGTCGGCTTCGGTGAAGAAGATCTGGCACCCCGCCTGACCGGAGATCGTGCGCTGGAGCGCGGCGCTCGAGAACATGGCGGGGGTGAGTTTCGTCGGAATGCCCCGGCGCTCGAACAGCGGCGTGCCGGCGCACTCGGGGCCGTACTCGAACAACACGACGAGCACATCCTCGGCGCCCATCAGGTCCACCGCACCGGACCCGAAGTCGCCGCGCTGCTGGGGGAGTGCGAAGTTGGCCAGGTGGACGACGGGGTTGGGTCGCTCGCCCACCTCGCCGATGGACCGGGTGGCCTCGGTCGGACGTTGCCGAACGCCGATCCGGCCCTCCCAGCCGGGCGGCAGGTCGGTCTGAATGCCGTGCGATTGGAGCTTCATGAGGTCACCATCTTCGCGGACCCGGGCGGCCCGTGACGGACCGCCTCGCTCCCGGTGGGAGGACCGCTGCTCACGGGTGGTCGTGGCCGGCGTGCTCGTCGGCGCTCGCATCGGCCGTGGGCGGCGCGGCCTCGGCGCCGTAGAGGCTCGCGTCACCCGGAGCGACCCCGGCCTCGAACAGCTCCCGGTCGATGCGGGCCTCGCGTGCGGCGTCGGCGTCGGGCTTGGCCACCTGCTGCTCTGCGAGCGCCGTCGCCAGGCCGGCGTCGACCGTCGCCTGCGCCAGCAGCGACGAAACCTGCTCCCAGTCGGGACCCGTGCCCTCGCCGCGCACCCGACCCGACGGGCCGTGCACGTAGACGAAGTAGGGCGAACCGGGCACGTCGTAGTCGGTGAACGCGTCGGAGGTCATCACCGTGGGGAAGGCGGACGGGGCGAGCGAAGCGACGGACGAGGGGCTCTCGCCGTCGACGCCCTTGGTGACGATGACCAGGCGCGTGCCGTCGGGCAGCTTCAGCTTCCGGGGCTTGGCGAACGCGTCCCAGAACTTCTGGCAGGTGATGCACCCGCTCGAGAGGAACGCCACGATCGTGTCGTGCTCGACACCGGTGATGCGCACCGACAGCGTCTCGTTCCCACCGGGGCTCACCCCGACGAGATCCGCGGCGCCGCCGAACGCCTCGCGGTCGGGCGGGCTCGGTACCTGGGGCATCACCTGGAAGTCCTCGCGCGACGTCACCGGCGAGGGAGGCGGGCTCGCCGTGGGCGGCGGCTGGTCCGGATCGAACCCGGCGCCCAGCTGGTGGAGGCGCTTGAGGATCTCGGCGTGGCTTCGGAGCAGGCCGACGACCAGCAGGCCGAGGACGGCAACGACGAGGCCGAGGAGGACGACGATGGCGGTCATGGAGCGGCTCCCGCCGTGGGGGCGGCCGCCTTGGCGGCGGCGAGGGTCTCGGGCAGGGCGGTCAAGGCGACGTAGACCAGCCAGGCCAACAACATGACGAGGCCCACGAACGGCACGCCGGCCCACGGGGTGTCGCCAGCGGCATCCCAGATCGGACCGGGTGCGTCAATGGCTGCGACGCCCGCGCCGGCGGCGATGAGCAGGTTGATCACGACGTGCAGCGTCCCGACCGGTGCGGACGAGGCTCCGAAGCACCCGCACGGCGCCGCACCACGGGTCTTCGCCTGGAGGCGCCGGGCGAACCAGGTGAAGCCGAGGTACGAGACGGCGACGAGCGCCGTCGCGACCGGCCCTCCGAGCACGATGGCTGCCAGGGCGATGAGGACCTCGGTCGCGCCCAAGCCGCGAGCAGCGAGCAGCGACGCCGGCAGGCCGGTGGACCGCAGCGCGATCCGGGTCGCGCCGGGCGAGGTGACCTTCCCGACGCCGGCGGCGCCCAGCAGGAGGGCGGCCGCGTACACGAGACCGGCAAGGGGGGACATCGCCGACGACCGTACCGGCCCATCCGCGGCCTGGTCGAAGGGCGGCCACGTGGCGGCGGTACGGCGCCTAGGATGTCGCCGTCGTGGGGCGGACGCAGGAGGGGCGTCGCGGTGGGGGTGTTGGTACCGGAGGACTTCGACGTCGCGTCGCTGCGCAACGAGGAGGAGCGGCGCGTCGTGAGCGCGTGCGTGCACGGCCTGAGCGACGGGTGGGTCGTGCTGCCGAGCGTCGGGCTCAAGGTCGGCACCCGGGATCGAGAGCTCGACCTCGTGCTGGTGCACGAGGACTTCGGGGTGATCGAGCTCGAGGTGAAGGGCCACCGACCGACGGTTCGCGAGGGCGTGTGGCTGGCGCACGGTTCGCGGATGGAGCCCCAGCCCTTCGAGCAGGCCCACGGCAACGCGTACGCGCTCCGGGACGTCCTGCGGAGCCGGGTACCCGGGCTGAACCGGCTGAAGGTGCCCTATGGCGTCGTCCTGCCCAACGTGGCGGAGCTGGACGGTCGCCTCCCGCTCGACATCAAGACCGAGCAGCTGATCACCGCACCCATGCTCGACGACATGGCCGATGCGGTCGAGCGGGTCGCCCTGATGTGGGCGACGACGCACCTGCTCGATCACGACGACGTGGAACGGATCGTGCAGCTCCTCCGTCCCGACTGCGAGTTCACGTTGGAGCCGGAGGCTCGGGCGATCTTCGCCCGGCGCCGTCTCGACGAGCTCTGCCGTGCGCAGGTGAAGCCCCTCGAGACGCTCGACCGCAACCGTCGCGTCGTCGTCCTCGGTGCCGCCGGGACGGGCAAGACCCGTCTCGCCGAAGGGTGGGCGCGGCGGGCCCTGGCGGACGACACGCGCGTCCTGTTCACCTCGTACAACGAGCCGCTCGCCGATGCTGTCGCCGACCGGCTGCCGGACGACGAGGACCTGCTGGTGGGGCCGTTCCTGCGCCTGGCGCTCGGGCTGCCGGGGATGGTCCCGTTGCCGATCCCCGCCGACGCCGACCACGACTGGTGGACGGTGGTCGTGCCCGAGCACCTCGAGGCCAACTGGTCGGGTGTCACCGCCCGGTTCGACACGATCGTCGTCGACGAGGGCCAGGACTTCGCCCCTCGGTGGCTCGATTGGCTCGAGCAGCTCCTCGATCCCGAGGGCGCCGGTCGGCTGCTGATCGTCGCCGACCCGGCGCAGGAGCTGTACGTGCGCGGGTTCGAGGTGCCGACGTCGCCTGACTGGACGACCTGCGAGCTGGTCACCAACTGCCGCAACGCGCACCAGATCGCTCGACTCCTGCGGCGGCGGCTGGGCGGTGCGGCGGCGCCCGCGGTGGCGCCGGAGGCGATCGGTGTGCGCTTCCAGCCGGTCGAGGACGGCGACCTGCCCGGTCTTGCGGAGCTGGTGACCGAGGAGCTCCGGTGGCTCACCGACGACGAGGGTCGCGAGCCGGCCAACATCGCCGTGCTGACGTTCCGGGGTGCGGTGCGCGACCACCTGCACGACGCGATCGGCCTCGCCCGATGGGAGGAGCGGGGCGACGGTCGAGTGCTCGGCGAGAACGTGCACCGCACCAAGGGACTCGAGTTCGACACGGTGATCCTCGTCGCCGATGGGGACGTGGGGAGCGACCTCCTGTACGTGGGCTCGTCACGGGCCGTGAGCGAGCTCGTCGTCATCGCGCCGGAAGCCGTCGGCGCCCGCCTCGCGCTCAGCTGAACTCGACCCCCCGGCGCCTCGTCCATTCGGGGGGTGTCGGCGGTGCCCGATAGGCTCGCCAGCCTGATGAAGTCAACGTTCGAAGCCCTCGAGGGCAACAAGGTCAAGCTGTCCATCGCGGTCGATGAGGCGGAGTTCGAGTCCGACATCGACGCTGCGTTCAAGCGCATCGCCAAGGAGGTCCGGCTCCCGGGCTTCCGCCCGGGCAAGGCGCCCCGAAAGGTGCTCGAGGCCCGAATCGGTCTCGACGCCGCTCGTGAGGAAGCCTTCCAGCAGGCGGTCCCCAAGTACTACCTGGAGGCGGTCGAGGAGCACGACGTCGACATCATCGCCCAGCCCGAGTTCGACATCACCGCCGGGCAAGAGGGCGGCGACGTGGCGTTCGACGCGGTGGTCGAGGTTCGCCCGGTCGTGACCGTCGGTGGCTACGACGGCCTGCGGGTCACCATCCCGTCGCCCCTCGTCGACCCTGAGGAGATCGATGCCCGCATCGACCGCCTCCGGGAGAGCTTCGCGGAGCTCGAAGAGGTCGATCGTCCTGCTCAGACCGGCGACAACGTCACCATCGACATCGCCGGCTCCCGCTCGGGCGAGGCCCTCGATGGGTTGACCGCCGACGACTACCTGTACGAGGTCGGCAGCGGCACGGTCGTGCCCGAGCTCGACGAGCAGCTCGCCGGCGCCAAGGTCGGCGACGTGCTCGAGTTCACCGCCGACCACCCGATGCCCGACGAGGACCCGGTCGACTTCCGGATCGAGGTGAAGGGCATCAAGGAGAAGGTCCTGCCCGACGCCGACGACGCCTTCGCGGTCGAGGCCTCCGAGTTCGAGACCATCGACGAGCTGCGTGCGGACCTCGAGCAGCGGTTCGGGATGGTCAAGAAGATGCAGGCCACCATGGCCGTCCAGCAGAAGACCGCCGAGGCCCTTGCGGAACTGGTCACCGACGACGTGCCGGATGCGCTCATCAACCAGGAGATGCAGCAGCGCCTCGAGGACCTCGGCATGCGGCTGCAGGCCCAAGGCGTCAGCATCGAGCAGTACCTGGCCCAGACCGGCCAGGACCAAGAAGCGTTCGTGTCCGAGCTGCGCGAGACCGCAGCCCAGGGCGTCCGGGTGGACCTCGCCCTGCGGGCCGTCGCCCTCGCCGAGGAGCTCGACGTCTCCGACGACGATCTGGAGGCCGAGTACGCCTCGGTCGCCGAGCGCGTCGGCCAGAAGCCGGCCCAGGTTCGCAAGCAACTCGAACGCAACGGACAGGTCGCGGCGGTACGCTCCGACCTGCGCACCCGCAAGGCACTCGAATGGCTCACCGAGCACGTCGAGCTGGTCGATGAGGGTGGCAACATTATCGATCGGGCCAGCCTCGCGGTTGAGCCCGAGCCCAGCGAAGACGACGGCCCCGAGGACGAAGCGCCCGAGGCCACCACGGAGGACGAGTGACCAATCCCCCCAGCCACGACGAACTGGCCGAGCGGCTGGCGGTGCAGAGCCTCCACACCGGCCTTCGGGGGCAGAACTACCTGGTCCCCACGGTGGTCGAGCAGACCAACCGGGGTGAGCGGGCGTTCGACCTGTACTCCAAGCTCCTGAAGGAGCACATCATCTTCCTGGGCACGCCGATCGACGACACGATCGCCAACCTGCTGTGCGCCCAACTGCTGCACCTCGAGTCGGAGAACCCCGACAAGGACATCAACATCTACATCAACAGCCCTGGTGGGGACATCACGGCGCTGTTCGCCATCTACGACACGATGCAATACGTGAAGCCGGACATCACCACCATCTGCTTCGGCCAGGCCGCGTCGGCCGCCGCCGTCCTGCTCGCTTCCGGTACCAAGGGCAAGCGCCTCGCGCTGCCCCACGCCCGAGTCCTGCTCCACCAGCCCTACGCCAGCGGCGGCGGCCAAGCGACCGACATCGAGATCCAGGCCAGGGAGATCCTGCGGATGCGCGATCTCCTGGAAGGGATCCTTGCGCAGCACACCGGCCAGTCGATAGAGAAGCTGAACCGTGACACCGACAGGGATTTCGTCCTGTCCGCGGATGAGGCCAAGGAATACGGCATCATCGATGAGGTGATCTCCGCACGGGAGTTCGCCGACAAGAGCGGCCCGATCACGGCCGCTCCCTGACGATCGCAAGGGGTACCAGATCGTGGCCAAGTTCGGAGACGGCGGGGAACTGCTGAAGTGCTCCTTCTGCGGCAAGTCGCAGAAGCAGGTCAAGAAGCTGATCGCTGGCCCCGGGGTCTACATCTGCGACGAGTGCATCGACCTGTGCAACGAGATCATCGAGGAGGAGCTCTCCGAGACCTCCGAGCTCCAGTTCGACGAGCTGCCCAAGCCCCGTGAGATCTTCGAGTTCCTGAACGACTACATCGTCGGGCAGGACCTGGCCAAGCGGATCTTGTCGGTCGCCGTCTACAACCACTACAAGCGGGTCCAGATCGGTGCGGCCTCCACCCATGCCGACGACGTCGAGCTGGCCAAGTCCAACATCTTGCTCATCGGCCCGACCGGCTGCGGCAAGACGTTCCTCGCCCAGACGCTCGCCCGCATGCTCAACGTGCCCTTCGCCATCGCAGATGCGACCGCCCTCACCGAGGCCGGTTACGTGGGCGAGGACGTGGAGAACATCCTGCTCAAGCTGATCCAGGCGGCCGACTACGACGTCAAGAAGGCCGAGACCGGGATCATCTACATCGACGAGATCGACAAGGTGGCCCGCAAGGCCGAGAACCCGTCGATCACCCGCGATGTGTCGGGCGAAGGCGTGCAGCAGGCCCTGCTGAAGATCCTCGAGGGCACCACCGCATCCGTGCCGCCGCAGGGCGGCCGCAAGCACCCACACCAAGAGTTCATCCAGATCGACACCACGAACATCCTGTTCATCTGCGGCGGCGCCTTCGCTGGGATCGAGAAGATCATCGAGCAGCGCGCTGGCGCCAAGGGCGTGGGCTTCGGGGCCGACATCCGCCGCGTCGAGGACAAGGACCTCGGGAACCTGTTGCAGCAGATCATGCCGGAGGATCTCACCAAGTTCGGGTTGATCCCCGAGTTCATCGGCCGCTTGCCCGTGATCGGTGTCGTCGATCAGCTCGATCAAGCCGCCCTCGTGAAGATCCTCGTCGAGCCGCGCAACGCCCTGGTCAAGCAGTACCAGAAGTTCTTCGAGCTGGAGAACGTGGAGTTGGAGTTCACCGACGATGCCCTCCAGGCCATCGCCGACCAGGCGATCCTCCGAGCCACCGGTGCTCGTGGCCTGCGCGCCATCCTCGAGGAGGTGCTGCTGAACGTCATGTACGACCTGCCCAGCCGCACCGACGTCGAGAAGTGCGTCATCTCGGCCGAGGTCGTGCTCGAGAAGGTCAACCCGACCCTCGTGCCCCGTCAGAGCACCACCCGGGCCCCGCGCCCGCGCCGCGCCGCCAGCTGAGCGATCGCTCCCGGTCGGCCGGTTCGCCGGACCGCTCCTAACAATCCGAGGGATTCGGCCGACGGACAACCGATGGCCATCGAAGTGCGCGACGTCCTCGACATCTTGACGATGTTCGACCAGGCGGGGATCACCACCTGGGTCGAAGGCGGCTGGGGCATCGACGCGCTGCTCGGCATGCAGAACCGCGGCCACGGGGACCTCGATCTGGTCGTCGACGGCGCCCTCTCGGACGACACCCACCGGCTGCTGAGCGAGGTCGGGTTCTCGGTCATTTTCGAGGACCTGCCGGGCCGCTGCTCGTACATGGACGCGCACGAGCGCGCCGTCGACCTCTGCTTCGTCGCCGCTGACCGCTACGGCGACCGGTGGAACGTCAACCGCACCGCCGGCCGGGGCGTGCCGGACTACCCGTTCGACTGCTTCACGTACGGCTGGATCGGCGGGCAGAAGGTCGGCTGCCTCGGTCCGGAGACCCAGGTCGCTCACCACCTCGGCTACGAGGTCGAAGACGTCGACCGCTTCGACCTCGAACTCCTCCGCGAGCGCTTCGACACCCCCATCCCCGAGCCCCTCCGCGCCGTCGGCCGCTGACCCCGACGACCGCGACGACCCGAACCCAACTCGAACTTCGCACCGCTCGCCACTGCTTCCGCCCCTGTGATCTCTCGATAGATCACACCGCCGCTCAC
Organism: Acidimicrobiales bacterium; assembly: GCA_046594195.1. Taxonomy (GTDB): domain Bacteria; phylum Actinomycetota; class Acidimicrobiia; order Acidimicrobiales; family Iamiaceae; genus Aquihabitans. Next base: position 12,401 of record JBKJPY010000086.1, read on the forward strand.
GGCCCTCTCCGGTACGAAGTTCGATCAGGCGGTGGGTTGCGGGGCGCCGGTAGCGTGGTCGGACCGTGAACCTGTCTTCTGCACTGCGCTACCTCGACCAGCACACCAACCTCGAAGCCACCGCCGGGCGGGCCGAGGGTCTGTCGCTCGAACGCATGGAGCGGCTGGTGTCCGTCCTGGGCGACCCGCAGCGCGCCTACCCGGTCATCCACATCACAGGCACCAACGGCAAGGGGTCCACCGCCCGGATGGTCACCGAGCTGCTCGCCGCCACCGGGCTGGCCGTGGGCACCTACACCAGCCCCCACCTCGAGGCCATCAACGAGCGCATCTCCCGCAACGGGGAGCCCATCAGCGACGACGAGCTCGCGGCGGCGATCGGGGACGTGGCGGCGGTCGAGGAGGTGGCGGGCATCACGCCGAGCTACTTCGAGATCGTGACCGCAGCGGCCTTCTCGTGGTTTGCCGAGGTGGCCGTCGACGTGGCGGTGATCGAGGTCGGGATGCTCGGTCGCTACGACGCCACGAACGTCGCCGACGGGGTCGTGGCTGTGCTCACCAACGTGGGCCGGGACCACACGGACGGCCGGGGCGCCTGGCGCCAGGCCATCGCGGGGGAGAAGGTCGGCATCGTCAAGGAAGGGGCCACCTTCGTGTGTGGGGAGACCACGCCCGAGCTCCACGACCTGCTCGCCGACACGCCGGCGGCGCGCACCTGGTGGCGGGGCAAGGACTTCGACTGCGACCAGCACGTGCTCGCCCTCGGCGGACGGTCCCTCACCCTGCGGACTCCCAACGGCGTGGTCGACGACGTCCACCTCCCGCTCCACGGCGAGCACCAGGCCGACAACGCGGCGATCGCCCTGGCTGCGGTCGAGGCGTTCTTCGACCGGGCGCTCGACGAGGACGTCGTGCGGGAGGGGTTCGCCACGGTCACCGTTCCCGGCCGGTTCGAGGTCGCCCACCGCGAGCCGACCGTCGTGCTCGATGCGGCTCACAACCTCGACGGGGCCCGCGCCAGCGCTGCGACGCTGCGCGACGAGTTCACGCTGCACGGCACGCTGATCATGGTGGTGGGCTTCCTCGGCGGCCGCGATCCGGCCGAGATGCTCGACGCGCTCGGAGCTCGCGACGCCGGGTTCGTCATCGCCTGCACCCCCGATTCGCCCCGTGCCATCCCTGCTCCCGAGGTGGCGGCTGCCGCCACGGGCCTGGGAATCGTCGCCGAGTCCGTATCCTCGGTCGAAGAAGCCCTCGCCCGCGCGCTGGGGCTTGCGGGTCATGACGACTTCATCCTGGTCACCGGGTCGCTGTACGCCGTCGGCCCGGCCCGCACCTACCTCCGCACCCAGGCAGACGACCGATGAGTCCCACTTCCACCGTCGACATCACCAAGATGAAGCCGAACGATCCCTGCTGGTGCGGGAGCGGCTACAAGTTCAAGCGCTGCCACAAGGCGTCCACCGATCGGGTGATCCCCGGGACCATCAGCGCCAAGCGCCCAGTGCCCGCGGAGATCGAACGGCCGCACTACGCCGAGCACGGCGGTACCGATGATCGCGACGAGCCGATGGTCAAGCCGCCCGAGACCATCGAGCGCATGCGCCGGACCGGCAAGGCGGCCGCCGCGATCCTGCGCGAGGTCGGCGCCGCCATCGAGCCGGGCATCACCACCGACGACCTCGATGCGCTCTGCCACCGCCTGTGCATCGAAGCCGGTGGCTACCCCAGCCCGCTCAACTACGGCATCGATCCTCCGTTCCCGAAGTCGATCTGCACCTCGGTGAACGAGGTCATCTGCCACGGGATCCCCGACAGCCGGGTGCTGCGCGACGGCGACATCATCAACCTCGACGTGACGCTGTTCCGTGAAGGCGTGCACGGCGACACCAACGCCACGTGGGCGGTCGGCACCGCGGACTCCGAATCCCTGCGGCTCATCCGCACCACTCGTGAGTGCACCTCGCTCGGCATCTCGGCGGTGAAGCCGGGTCGTCCTGTGTCCGACATCGGTCGGGCCATCCAGGACCATGCCGAGGGAGCCGGGTTCAGCGTCGTGCGGGCCTTCGTCGGCCACGGCGTCGGCACCGAGTTCCACACCCGGCCCGAGATCCTGCACTACTACCATCCGCGCAACGACGACCTCATGGTCCCCGGCATGACCTTCACGATCGAGCCGATGATCTCGATGGGGGCGTGGGAGCAACGGATGTGGGACGACGGCTGGACCGCGTCCACCGTCGATGGCCGCCGCACCGCCCAGTTCGAACACACCATGGTCGTGACCGACGACGGCGTGGAACTGCTCACCCTGCACGAGGACGGCCAGTGGTCCGGCGATGGCGGTTCCCCGGAAGGCTGATCGGTTCGGGAGCGCCGCGGTACAGAGGGTTGTCCCCCGAGTCGGGTGGGTACCAGTTGCGGCAGGAGGTACCCCCCATGCCCATGATCACGTCCGATCACCGTGTCGCGGTGCTGGCAAAAACCCCCTTGTTCAGCGGGTTCAGCCATCGAGACCTGCGCAAGGTGGCGAAGCAGGCCGACGAGGTCCACGTCCACGCCGGTGACCACCTCTGCGAGGAGGGCGAGCACGGCGAGTGGGCGTTCATCCTGATCGATGTCGGCGCCCGGGTGGTCGTCTCCGGTCAGCACGTCGCGACCCTGGCACCGGGGGAACTGTGCGGTGAGCTGTCGCTGCTCGACGGCGGCCCTCGCGCCGCCACCGTCACCGTCGAGGGGGACGGGACCGTCCTGCTCGTCCCCCGCTCGGCGTTCCTCGACCTGCTGGAGGAGGTGCCGTCGCTTGTGGCGGTCGTCCTGGCCTCGTTCGGCGAGCGCCTCCGCACCGCCAATGCGGTCAGCTCGGCTTCGTTCCTGTCAGGAGGCTGACCCGCTGGAGCGGGTTGGAGCGGGTTGGAGCGGGGGAGACGGGAACCCGTAGGGTCGGCCTCACTATGACCAACCGGACCTTCATCATGTGCAAGCCCGATGCCGTGGAGCGCGGCCTCGTCGGCGAGGTCATCTCGCGCCTGGAGCGCAAGGGTCTGACCCTCGCCGCCGTGGAGCTGCGCACTGCCGACGTCACCCTGGCGGAGGCCCACTACGAGGAGCACCGCGAGCGCCCGTTCTTCGGCGAGCTCGTCAGCTTCCTCACCCGCTCGCCCGTGGTGGCCATGATCGTCGAGGGCCCCAGCGACAACACCTGGGAGCTCGGCCGGATCCTGATCGGCAAGACCCAGGTGGCCGACGCCCAGCCCGGCAGCATCCGTGGCGACTTCGCCACCACCACCAACGAGAACCTCGTACACGGCTCCGACGGCCCCGAGTCCGCCGAACGCGAGATCGCCCTCTGGTTCCCCGGCCGCTGATCGCAGGGGCATCCACCTGCTGGTCAGGGGCATCTGCTAGAGCGATTGTTGCAATTGGGTGACGACGGCTAGGGTGTCGTCACGGAGTGCGCTGGGTTGGCCCTTGTGAGGGTCAGACCGCTCCCGTAGCCTCCGATGACCGTCGTACCCCGCCCTGTGGAGGGCTCGTCACATGTCTGCTGACAACCCGCTCTCCTCGCTCATGGGCCGTGACATGGCCGTTGACCTGGGAACCGCCAACACGTTGATCTACGTCCGGGGACGGGGCATCGTCCTCAACGAGCCCTCCGTCGTCGCCGTCAACGTCAAGGACGGCCGCCCGCTCGCCGTCGGCCTCGAGGCCAAGCGCATGATCGGGCGCACCCCCGCCCACATCCAGGCCATCCGCCCCCTCAAAGACGGCGTCATCGCCCACTTCGAGATCTGCGAGAAGATGCTCCGCTACTTCATCCACCGGGTGCATCAGCGCCGGTGGGTGAAGCCCCGCATGGTCATCTGCGTCCCGTCCGGCATCACCGGCGTGGAGCAGCGGGCCGTGCAGGAGGCCGCCGAGTACGCCGGCGCCCGCAAGCCCGCCTACATCATCGAAGAGCCCATGGCGGCGGCCATCGGCGCCGGGCTGCCGGTCCAGGAGCCCACGGGCAACATGATCGTCGACATCGGCGGCGGCACCACCGAGGTCGCCGTCATCTCGCTCGGCGGCATCGTGTCGAGCCAGTCGGTGCGCGTCGGCGGCGACGAGCTGGACGACGCGATCATCCAGTACATCAAGAAGGAGTACAGCCTGGCGCTGGGCGAGCGCACGGCCGAAGAGGTCAAGATCGCCCTCGGGTCGGCCTGGCGCCTCCAGGAGGAGCTCCACGCCGAGATCCGCGGCCGTGACCTGGTCACGGGCCTGCCCAAGACCATCGTCACCACCACCGAGGAGATCCGCGAGGCCATCGAGGAGCCCGTCGCGTCGATCTGCGATGCGGTGAAGGTCACCCTCGACAAGACCCCGCCGGAGCTGGCGGCCGACATCATGGAACAGGGCATCGTCCTCGCCGGTGGTGGCGCCCTGCTCCACGGGCTCGATGCCCGTCTCCAGCACGAGACCGGGATGCCGATCGTGATCGCCCAGAATCCGCTCGACTGCGTGGCCATCGGCTCCGGTCAGTCGCTCGAGGAGTTCGAGGCGCTCAAGGGCGTCCTGTTCTCCACCAACCTCCAGAACTAGCCCGCCCGCTCCGGCACCGTGGCCTATTCCCGACGCCCTTCGCGCACGCCCCGATCGCGGTTCACGCTGGCGCTGCTCTTGCTCACCGCCGTGACGCTGCTGGTCCTCGACCTGCCGGGCACGGGGCCGCTGGATCCGGTCCGAAACGCCTTCGCCTCGGCGTTCCGGCCGCTGCGGGCCGCAGGCAGTGCGGTGTTCGAGCCGTTGAGCAACGGCTGGAAGGGCGCGTTCGGCTATGGCGACCTCGAGGACGAGAACCAGCGGCTGAAGGCGCAGGCCGAGGACCGCAAGAGCCATCAGGCGGACTTGGCCCGACTGCGCCAGAAGGTGTCGGACCAGAACAAGATCCTTGGTGTCGAGGTGGATCCGATCAAGACCAAGGTGGCGGAGGTCGTCTCCGGTCCGCTCAACAGCTTCGAGCAGACCGTCGAGATCGATGCCGGTTCGAGCAGCGGGGTGAAGAAGGGGATGGCGGTCATCACGGGTCGCGCCAAGGGCGCCGAGGGAGGCGCGGTGCTGGGCAGGGTCGTCGAGGTCCGGTCCGGGTCGGCCACCGTCGAGTTGATCACCGAGTCCGACGTGATGATCGGCGTGCGCGCCCAGAAGGGCGACGTCGGTACGGCCACGGGCAAGGGACTGGACAAGCCCCTGCTCATCGAGGGCATCGACGAGCCGACCCTGGCGGAAGGGGATTTCCTCTGGACGTCGGGCATCGACCGGTCGGCGTTCCCAGGTGACCTGTACGTCGGTCGGGTCACCAAGGTGGGCAAGGCCGTGGACGGCGTGCCCCGCGTGGTCGAGGCCGAGCCGGCGGCCGACCTCACCTCGCGGTACGTACGCGTCGTCCTGCAGGATCCGCCCAAGTGAGCTGGCCGCGCATCGGCCTGATCGTCGTGGTGACCTTGGTGCTCCAGGTCACGTTGTTCGCCCGCTTCTCCTACGAGGGGGCCCGGCCGGATCTCATGATCTTGCTGGCGGTGATGGCCGGGTACCGGCTCGGCCCCGAGCGCGGCGCCATCGTCGGGTTCGCCGCCGGCGTCTCGTTCGACATCGTGCTGTCGACCCCGCTCGGCCTCTCGGCGCTGGTGTACACGATCGTGGGCTACAGCGTCGGCGTCACCACCAGCGGCATGGTCCGCACGTCTCGGTGGGCGGCTCCAGCGGTCGCGGCCGCCGGGTCGGCCGCCGGGATGCTGCTGTATGCGCTGGTCGGCGCGGTGTTGGGTGAGCCGACCCTCAGCGGACCCTCCCTCGCATCTATCGTCGTGCTGGTCACGATGGTCAACGCGTTCTCCGCGCCCCTGGCCTCTCGGGCGCTCTCGTGGGCTAGGACCGACGACCACGACCGGCGCCAGTCTTTCTTCGCACGATGACCTCAGACAGCACCCGCCACCGCCTCGGACTCCTTGCCGTGGCCGCGCTGTCGCTCTTCGGCGCCCTCTTCGCCCGGCTCTGGTTCCTCCAGATCGTCGAAGGCGACACGGCCCGGGCCGAGGCGAGCCGCAACACGACCAAGGTCGTCATCACGCCGGCGCCGCGGGGCCGGATCCTCGACCGCAACGCGACGGTGCTGGTGGACAATCGCGAGTCCATCGTGGTGGGCATCGAGGCCCAAGACTTCACCGAGCTGTCGAAGGCCTCGCAGACGTCGCTGCTCGAGCGCTTGTCGACCACCCTCAGCGTGGGTCGCTCAGCCGAGGAGAAGGTGACGGTCAAGGCGATCCGCAAGAAGTTGAACGACTCCCGCTACACCAAGTTCCGACCGATCCCGATCGCCGAGGACATCTCCGAAGAGGATCAGATCTACTTCTCCGAGCAGGCGGCGCAGTACTCATCGGTGGTCGTCGAGCGCGCCACCGTGCGCGACTACCCCTATGGCTCGCTCGCCGCTCACCTGCTGGGGTACGTCGGTCCGTTGAGCGATGGGCAGTGGCAGAAGTTCGACGCCCGCAACGATCCGAAGAAGCCGTACGTGCAGACCGACGAGATCGGCAAGGCCGGGGTCGAGGCGCACTACGAGCGGTACCTCCGAGGCACGCCGGGCCGCCAGGTGTTCGAGGTCGACCGCAGCGGCAAGGTCGTACGCGAGATCACCAGCAGGCGCGTCGAGCCGAAGGCCGGTGATGACGTGTACCTGGCGCTCGATGCCAAGGTCCAGTACAAGGCCGAAGAGGCGCTCCAAGCGCAGCTCGCGAACCAGTTCGAGGGTCGACCGGGCAAGGAAGCCGGCGGGCTCGTCGTGCTGGACCACTCCACGGGCCAGGTGCGGGCGATGGCGTCGTACCCCACGTACAACCCGGCGGATCTGGTGGGCGGCATCAGCTGCCCGACCTGGCGCGACCTCCAGGGGCTGCAGCCCGAGGGCGATTGCGGCGACAACATCGACCAGGAGATCAAGCTCCTCAAAAGGAACGACGACCCCCCGGTCGCCAAGCTCCTGAACCGGGCCTACCAGGGCGCCTACCAGCCGGCGTCGACCTTCAAGCTCGCCAGTTCCTACGCCGCGCTGAAGGATGGCGTGCGCACGAAGGATGCGGTCACCCAGGACAACGGCGTCATCTTCCTCTGCGGGGGCACGCGCGACGATTCCGGCTGCCGCAAGCAGAACGCCAACCAGACCCCGCACGGCCCGGTGTCGCTCAGTCCGGCCCTCACGGTGTCGAGCGACATCTACTTCTACGAGGTCGGTCGCGACTTCTGGGCCCGAGCCAAGAGCGGTTCGCTGGGCGAAACCGCGTTCCAGGACGGCGTCGGGGAGTTGGGCTACGGCCACAAGACCGGCATCGACCTGCCCGTCGAGACGGCCGGTCAGATGCCGACCCCGGCGTCGGAGATGGAGCTGGCCATGGCGCTGTTCAAGCAAGATCCCGGCGCCTACGAGAACGACAAGGATGTCGCCGTGCAGGCCGGCCGCTGGAACACGGGCTTCAGCGCCGACATGGCCATCGGCCAGAAGCTGACCGCCACGCCGCTGCAGACGGCCAACGCCTACGCCGCGCTGGCGAACGGCGGAACGCTCTACCAGCCGACGGTGCTGGAGAAGATCACCGCGCCGCAGGAGCCCGCCAAGATCCACAAGCGCTTCGAGCGGAAGGTCATCCGCACCATCGACTGGGGGGTCAACCGCGAGGCGCTCGTCACCGGGTTCCAGGGCGTGGTCGATCCGGCCGGGCAAAACGCAGGCGGCACGGCCGTCCCCACCTTCCAGGGCTTCCCGTTCGGGGGCATGCCGCTCGCTGGCAAGACGGGCACGGCCCAGACCGGCAAGTACAAAAACGGCCAGAACCGGCCGGACAACTCCGTATTCGTGGGCTTCTCCCTCGGCGGGTCCAGCAACTGGGTCGCTTCGGCGTTCCTGGAGTTCTCCGGGGCGGGCGCGAAGGCGGCCGCCCCAGCCGTGCGCATGGTGCTCGAGCCGATCGCCGATGGGTCGCTCGATGCGTTCACCATCCCGCGGGGCGGCGAGATCGATGCCGCCGCGGCCGCCGATCAGTCGGGCATCGTGGTCGGGGGTACGGACTGATGGCCACCACATACGGGTCTCGCAGCCCCAACCGCCACCGCGTGCACCGGCCCATGGCCAACTTCCGCACCAACACGGCATCGCCGTTCCGCCACGTCGACCTCGTCTTGGTGGCGTCGGTGCTGGCCGTGAGCCTCTTCGGAGCGCTCATGGTCTACAGCACCACCCGCGGGCCGGTGCCGCCGTACGAGTCGGGCTACCTCAAGCGGGTGCTCGTGTTCATCGTGCTCGGCACCGGGATCATGGGCGGGGTTGCGCTGTTCGACTACCGCAAGCTCAAGGACTTCTGGCCGTTCATCTACGGCCTCAGCATCTTCATGCTCGTGATGGTGCTCGTTCCCGGCATCGGTTCGCGCACGAAGGGCACGCAGGGCTGGTTCCAGCTCCCCGGCTTCCAGCTGCAGCCATCCGAGCTCGCCAAGCTGGCGATGATCATCGGATTCGCTGGCCTGGCATCGCAGTTCCGGGGAGATCTGGACAACAACCGGGTGCTGATGCTGCTCGGGATCTGCGGGGCGCCGATGTTCTTCGTGCTCCTGCAGCCCGACCTCGGCACCACCCTCGTCTCGGTCGCCGTGTCGTTCGCCCTGTTGGCGGTGGCGGGCGTACGAGGACGGGTCCTCGGCGGGCTGGCGCTCGCGGCCGTGCTCGGGACCACGCTGGTGCTGACCTCCGGCGTGCTGAAGGACTACCAGGTCGCCCGGCTCACCACCTATGTGCGCCAGGACGAGACCGCGGTGACGAAGATCGACGAGGAGTCGCGCTACAACCTCGATCAGTCGAAGCGCGCCATCGGCGCCGGCGGCCTTACCGGGCAGGGCCTGTTCAACGGGTCGCAGACCCGCCTCGAGATCGTGCCCGAGCAGCGCACCGACTTCATCTTCTCGGCGGTTGGGGAGCAGCTCGGTTTCATCGGGTCCGGGGTGCTCCTGGCGCTGATGGGGACGATCGTTTGGCGGGTGTGGCGCGCCGCACAGTTGGCGCGCGACGAGTTCGGAACGCTCCTCTGCACGGGGATCATGGTGATGCTCGTGGTCCAGATCTTCGAGAACGTGGGCATGACCATGGGCATCATGCCCATCACGGGCATCCCGCTGCCCTTCGTGTCCTACGGCGGTTCCGCCTTGTTGACGATGTTCGTCAGCATGGGACTGGTGCTCTCCGTGCACATGAGAAGGTTCTCGTAGCCCGTGCGCCCACGCTGGGTGAGGGGATGCCGGGTCCGAGTCCTCGTCCCGGTACAATTCCGCCCGTCATGACTGTCTGGACTGAGCTCGAGCCGCTGCTCGCGAAGGTGCAGAAGCCGGCCCGCTACATCGGGTGCGAGGACGGGGTGTACACCCCGGACCACCACCCCGGTGCTGCGAGCTGGTTGCTGGCCTACCCCGACACCTACGAGATCGGCCTGCCCAACCAGGGCTTGCAGATCCTGGCGGAGATCATCAACGAGCGCCCCGACGGTGCGGCCGAGCGGACCTACGCGCCGTGGGCAGACCTCGAGGAGCTCATGCGGGCCACCGGCCTGCCGCTGTTCTCCGTCGACACCCACCGGGCGGCGGGAGACTTCGACGTCTTGGCGTTCAACCTCTCGGCCGAGCTGACCTACACGAACCTCGTGAACATGATCGACCTGGCGGGCTGCCCGGTGCGCTCGGCCGACCGCACCGCAGATGACCTGCTGATCGGCGCCGGTGGCCACTGCACCTACAACCCCGAGCCCATCGCCGACTTCTTGGACTTCGTGGTCCTGGGCGACGGCGAAGAGGCCGTGGGCGACCTCACGGCCGCCATCGCGGCGTGGAAGGTCGACGGCAAGCGGGACCGCATGGAGATCCTGCGGACGCTGGCCGGCATCGAAGGCGTGTACGTCCCGCGTCTGTACGACGCCATCTTCAACGACGGCATGCTCGTCGAGATCGTCCCGAACGATCCCGCCGCTCCGGCCACGGTGGAGAAGCGGACCATCGCCGACCTGGGCGAGTGGCCGTACCCCAAGGCGCAGCTCGTCCCGTTGACCGAAGTCGTCCACGACCGCCTCAACGTCGAGGTCTTCCGAGGCTGCACCCGCGGCTGCCGCTTCTGCCAAGCCGGCATGATCACCCGTCCGGTTCGGGAACGGCCGGCCGACCAGGTTCGGACGATGGTGTCCGAGGGCCTCAAGCGCACGGGCTACGACGAGGTGGCCCTCACCTCGCTGTCCACCGCGGACTTCTCGGGCATCGAGCAGGTCGTGGTGGACACGGTCAACGACCCCGACTGTGGCGGCCAGGTGTCGGTGTCGCTGCCGTCGTTGCGGGTCGACGCCTTCACCGTCGGCATCGCCGGTGAGATCCAGAAGGCTCGACGCACCGGCCTCACCTTCGCTCCCGAGGCCGGCACGTGGCGGATGCGCCAGGTCATCAACAAGCTCATCCGGGAAGAGGACCTCTACGCAGCCGTGCGCTCGGCCTACTCGCAGGGCTGGCGCCGGATGAAGCTGTACTTCCTCACCGGGCTCCCCACGGAGACCGACGAAGACACGCTCGGCATCGCCTCGCTGGCCCGCAACTGCGTGGCCATCGGCAAGGAGTACCACAAGAACCCGTCGGTGACGGTCTCCCTCGGCGGGTTCGTGCCGAAGCCGTTCACCCCGTTCCAGTGGTTTGGCCAGAACACCCGGGAGGAGCTGCAGCGCAAGATCTACCTGCTGCGCGACGAGCTCCGGCGGGACCACGCAGTGAAGCTCAAGTGGCACGACCCGAAGGCCACCATGGCCGAGGGGCTGGTGAGCCGCGGCGACCGCCGATTGGGTGCGGTGATCGAGGACGTATGGCGCCACGGGGGCACGTTCCAGGAGTGGGGCGAGCACTTCGACCTCCAGCTGTGGACCGATGCCCTCGAGCGCGCCGGGCTCCGCGAGGAGGACTTCGTCTACCGCCACCGCACCGAGGACGAAGCCCTGCCCTGGGACCACCTGTCGGCCGGCTTGCACAAGGACTTCCTCTGGCAGGACTGGCGCGACGCGCTCGACGAGGTCGGCCTCGAGGACTGCCGTTGGACGCCCTGCTACGACTGCGGCGCCTGCACCGGATACGGCATCGAGCACGTCGTGGCCTCGGCGGTCCCGCCGGCCGGCGGATCGCAGGGGACCGGCCAGGACCTCACGATCGGGGGCGAGGTCCCCGTCACCCTCCTCCCCTCGAAGCCGATCGCCGTGGGAGCGCGGACGTGAGGATCCGCCTCCGGTTCACCAAGACCGGCAAGATCCGCTGGACCAGCCATCGCGACCTCGCACGGGTGTGGGAGCGGGTCATCCGGCGCATCGGTCTTCCCGTGGCGTACTCGCAGGGCTTCTCCCCGCACCCGAAGCTGCACTTCGGTCTGGCGCTGTCCACCGGTCACGAGTCCGTGGCCGAGTTCATCGACATCGACCTCGACGAGACCTCTTCGCGCATGCCGACCGAGGCTGACCTCGACGCGCTGCCCCTCCGGATCTCGGCCGCGTTGCCGATCGGTCTCGAAGTGACCGGTCTCGCCATCATCCCCAGCTCGTCCACGTCACTGCAGCAAGCGGTGGAGAGCTGCGAGTGGGACATCGAGATCCGAGGGGTGGCGCCCGACGTGGTGGCTGCCGCCGTGGATCGCGTGCTGGCTGCCGATGAGCTCACCATCACCCGCCAACGCAAGGGCAAGGACGTCACCGACGACGTCCGCCCCTACGTGCAGGAACTCGCCGTCGTCGGACCCACCGACGCCGGCACCACGGTCCACGCCCACCTGGCCACCCAACCCCGCGGGTTGCGGGTGAGCGAACTGCTCGCCCTCCTCGACCCGACGTGGGAAGAGGGCCTGGTGCGCCGGACCGCCCAATGGACGCTGATCGACGGCGCCCGACTGGAGCCCCTCGTGGGGCCGGTCGAGGCGACGTCGACGTCGCACGCCACGGCGCGTGCGTCATGAGAAGGGATCGCACCCATGACCGACACGGACGCAGGGGATCTCCCCACGCCCATGCCCACGCCGAGCAGCGCCTCGCCCGAGCCGACGTCGCCCGCCACGCCGGTGGAGGCAGCTCCGGCTGCTGAGCCCCGAGCCGCAGGTTCGGACGGAGCCGGTGACGACGACGCCGGCGAGGCCAAGCCCCGCCGGCGCGGCTCTCGTGGCGGCCGCAACCGCAACCGTCCCCGCCCCGAGGGCGCGGCCGACGATGGCGCCGACGACGAAGCCGACGACGAAGCCGAAGGAAGCGACGACGCCAAGCCGGCGCGAGCGGACCGCTCGCCCGCCTCGGACTCACGCTCGGAGGCAGCCGACGGCGACCGCCAACCTGAATTGCCCGACCGCCATCGGGAGAACAAGCCCTCGGCCGAGGCGGCAGAAGCGGCACTCGTCCGCAAGCCCAAGATCGGTGACTCCCGGCCCGCACCGGCCGACGGTGCGGCCGAACCGGCCGAACCGGCCGAACCGGTCGCAGCGTCGACCGGCGAGCCCGGGTCGAGCCCGTCGTCCAAGCGCCGACGTCGGCGTGGCGGCCGGGGTCGGGGCGGCTCGGGCGGTGGGGGATCCACCGGCGGGAACCAAGGCTCGGGCGGCCAGGGCGGCGGCCAGCGTTCCGGTGGTGGCAACCAGCGTCGCGGCGGCGGTCAGGCCGGCGGCGAGCCCATCACCGCCATCACCGACGACACGCCCGTCGACCTCGACGAGAAGACGCTGAGCAAGCGGCGCGGCAAGGAGCGCAAGGGCCGTCCCGTCGGGCGCTACTTGATGGCGGTCCACGTGAAGCCGACCGCCACCCAGATCGCCGTGCTGGAGGGCAAGAACCTCATCGAGCACTACGTGTCCCGGCCCGCCGACGACACCCTCCAGATCCACGGGAACATCTACCTCGCCAGGGTGCAGAACGTGCTTCCGGGCATGGAGGCTGCGTTCGTCGACATCGGGACCCCCAAGAACGCCGTGCTCTACCGAGGCGACACCCGCTACGACCCCGAGGACCTCGACGACAAGGGCGCCAACCCCCGCATCGAGCAGATCCTCAAGGCCCGCCAGACCATCATCTGCCAGGTCACCAAGAACCCGATCGGGGCCAAGGGCGCCCGCCTCACGCAGGAGATCTCCCTGCCCGGCCGGTTCGTCGTGCTCGTCCCCAACAGCACGACCTACGGCATCTCGAAGCGGTTGCCCGACAACGAGCGCAGGCGCCTCCGCCAGATCCTCGACAAGGCCAAGCCGAAGGGCCACGGTCTCATCGTGCGCACCGCGGCAGAGGGCATTTCCGCCGAGGAACTCGCCCGGGACGTCGACCGCCTGGCCAAGCAGTGGGAGCAGATCGAGGCGCTGGCCGCCAAGTCGCAGGCCCCGACGCTGCTGTACCGGGACCCCGACATGTCGATCCGGGTCATCCGCGAGGAGTTCAACCAGGACTACCGCCAGGTCGTGATCGATGACGACCAGGTCTTCGAGCAGGTTCGGGACTACGTCCGCAGCATCTCGCCCGCCCTCGTCGAGCGGGTCGAGCGCTACGACCCGGCCGCCCACGGGGGCCTACCCATCTACGAGTCGCTCCACGTTCACGAGCAGTTGCACAAGGCGCTTGACCGCAAGGTGTGGCTGCCCTCTGGCGGCTCACTGATCATCGAGCGCACCGAGGCGCTGACGGTCATCGACGTCAACACCGGCAAGAACGTCGGCAAGTCCTCGCTCGAAGAGACGGTGTACCGCAACAACCTGGAGGCGGCCGAGGAGGTCGCCCGCCAGCTGCGCCTGCGCGACATCGGCGGCATCATCGTCATCGACTTCATCGACATGGAGATCCGCAAGAACCGCGACGACGTCATCTCCACGTTCCGCCAGGCACTCGCCCGGGACAAGACCCGCACCCAGGTGTTCGACATCTCCGAGCTCGGGCTGGTCGAGATGACCCGCAAGCGCATCGGCGAGGGGCTGCTGGAGTCCCTGTCGTCGGCCTGTCCCCATTGCGATGGTCGTGGGATGGTGTTCGACGAGGAGCTCACCGGGCACGAGGTCATCCGCCGCTGAGCCCGGGGTTGGCTCGATCATGCGCTGGCCCCTACGATTGTCCCTCGGCCCTGTGGGCCCCGCAACGAACGCTCGAAGGCAGAACGATGTACGCAGTCATCAAGACCGGTGGAAAGCAGTACCGGGTCACCGAGGGACAGCAACTCCAGGTGGAGAAGCTGTCTGTGACCGAGGGAGAGGTCGATCTCACCCCCGTGCTCCTCGTCGACGGCGACACCGTGGTGTCTGCTCCCGATGCGCTCTCAAAGGCTTCGGTCAAGGCCAACGTGATCGGCGAGGCCAAGGGCCCCAAGATCACCGGCTTCACCTACAAGAACAAGACCAACTCTCGCAAGCGCTGGGGCCACCGGCAGCACTACGCGACCATCGAGATCACCGGCATCACGAAGGGCTGACCCATGTCGAAGACCAAGGGCGGCGGTTCCACCCGGAACGGCCGTGACTCCAACGCACAGCGCCTCGGCGTGAAGGCCTACGACGGCACCGTCGTCTCGGCCGGTTCCATCATCGTCCGCCAGCGCGGCACCCACTTCCACGCCGGAGAGAACGTCGGTCGTGGCGGCGACGACACGCTCTTCGCCACCATCGACGGCCAGGTCAAGTTCGGCCGCCGTGGTGGCCGCAAGCTCGTCGACGTGCTTCCTGAGGCGTAAGCCCCTCGGGTCACGCCCACGCTGATCTGACCGAAGCCCCCGTCACCACGGGGGCTTCGTCGCGTCTCAGGCCGTGCGGGGGAGGCGGCGCTCGTCCCAGCCGAGGAGGTCCATGGCCGCTCGGTGAGCGAAGCGGTCGGTCATGCCAGACACGTACTGGACGGCCGCGGCCGTGGCGTCGGCGCTGCCGGGAGCCAGCCGGTCAGCCCCGGGCAGGTGCCGCGGGTGGGTCAGGTAGAACTCAGCCAGCCCGCTGATGAGCCGGGCCGACAGGTCTGCCTGAGCCACCGATTCGGGACGCAGGTAGATGCGCTCGTAGTTGAACGCCCGGAACGCAGCGAGCGCATCGGCCTCGGCGGGCCGAAGGCCGACGCAGCCGGTGTCGCCGATGGTCTCGACCATGGCGGTGATGAACCCGTGGAGCTGGGTGCGGCGGTCCGCGCCCACCACCTCGGCCACCTCGGCCGGCAGGTCCGCTCGAGTCACGACGCCGGCATCGACGGCGTCCTCGAAGTCGTGGCACACGTAGGCCAGCCGGTCTGCCCACGCCACGACCTCGCCCTCGGGCGTGACGGGGGCTGGCCGGTTCCAGGAGTGGTTGCGGATGGCATCGAGCGTTTCGTCGCAGAGGTTGAGCGGTCGGAGCACGACGTCGGCGCCGTACACCGCATGGTGGAAGCCACCCTCGACGAACGGCGACAGCGCCCCCTCGGACGCGTGGCCGGCCGGGCCGTGACCGCAGTCGTGGCCGGTGGCCGCGGCGGCGGTGAGCGCCACGTTGAGTCCGGTCGGCCGAGCGATCGACACGGCCACCTGGCACACCTCGATGGCGTGGGTCAGGCGGGTCCGCAGGTGGTCATCCTCGGGCGCAACGAACACCTGGCACTTGCCGGCCAGGCGTCGGAATGCCTTGGAGTGGTGGATGCGGTCCAGGTCGCGCTCGAAGCACGTCCGGAAGCGATCCGGCTCCTCGGCCTCGGCCCGGTTGCCCGCACCGGAGGACCGGGTGGCATGGGGCGCAAGTGACGCGTCCTCCCGGTCTTCGCGCTCGGTGCGCCCAGCGAGGACGGCTCCGGGCGACCCGACCTGGATGGGGGCATGGGCGACGGCGAGGTCGGTGGGCAGGGGCTGCGACATGATTCCCCACGATACGGAACGGGTCTGACGCTGGTGCGGACCAACCCAAAACAGCGGTCATTCGGCCGTCGCCAACAGCCCTTGACGTCTCCGTCACTATGGGTGGGCACTTGACGGCAGACTTACGCAGAGCGTGGCCTCCCTTCATGACCCGCCATCAGACTGCCGATAGACCCAGGGTGGACCGCGCCTTCGGGTGCCCGTGAGGCACCGCCACCAGCGCTGGATGAACCGAGTCCACGCCAACGCTCGGTCCCGGTCGAGCACCACCGGCAGCTGGGGCTCGACGGTGGCCTTGAGCGGTAGCGGGACCTACACGCGGGCGCAGAACCTGATCCGTTACCGGACTGGCTCGTCCAGGAGTACTAGGCATCTCCATGGTTGGGGCGCGCGCACGCCCCAGTAGCCTCGGCCCTCATGTCTGGATTCGTCGACGAAGCGCAACTCAACGTCCGCGCGGGTGATGGCGGCGCCGGATGCGTTTCGATGCGCCGTGAGGCGCACGTGCCCAAGGGCGGTCCGGACGGCGGTGACGGCGGCACCGGCGGCAGCATCTGGCTGGTCGCAGACCGCAACGTCTCCTCGCTGCTCGCCTTCCGAGACCACCCGCACCGACGGGCTACCAGCGGTACGCACGGCCAGGGTAAGAAGAAGCACGGCCACGGCGGCGACGACCTGGTGGTGGCGGTCCCCGAGGGGACGGTCGTCTACGACGCCGACGGGATGCTGCTCGCCGACCTCGTCCGGGCCGGCGATCGCTGGCTGGCGGCAGCGGGTGGTCGGGGTGGGAAGGGCAACGCCCGGTTCCTGTCCAACAGCCGGCGCGTGCCCACGTTCGCCGAGCAGGGCGAGCCGGGGGAGGAGCGCTGGCTCAACCTCGAGCTCAAGCTCATGGCCGATGTCGCCCTGGTCGGGTTCCCCAACGTGGGCAAGAGCACGCTCATCTCGGTGATCTCGGCGGCCAAGCCGAAGATCGCGGACTACCCGTTCACCACGCTGGAGCCCAACCTCGGCGTCGTTCGCCTCGACGAGGGTGACGAGATCGTGGTGGCCGACATCCCCGGGCTCATCGAGGGTGCCAGCGAAGGCAAGGGTCTGGGCATCCAGTTCCTCCGCCACGTCGAGCGTGCCCGGGCGTTGGCGCTGCTGCTGGACCTGTCGCCGCTCGCCGAGCACACCCCCCAAGAGCAGGAGCGCATCCTGCTGGGCGAGCTCGAGGGCTACCGGCCCGAGCTGCTCGAGCGTCCGCGCGTCGTCGTGGGGAGCCGAGCGGACATGGCCGATGCCGACGAGGGGACTATGTGGGACGGGCCCGCCGTCTCCTCGATCACCGGTGCCGGTCTGCCCCAGCTGGTGGGGGCCATGGCCGACGCCGTGCGCGGGGCGCGCCAAGCCGAGCCCGAGCCCGAGCCGTTCGTGATCCACCGGCCCCAGCCCGAGGGCCTCGTCATCGAGCGGACCGACGGCGGCGGGTTCATCGTGCGCGGCAAGGCCGCCGAGCGTGCCGTCGCCCTGTCGGACCTCACCAACCTCGAGGCCCTGTCCTACGTGCAGGAGCGGCTCCACAAGCTGGGCGTCGACAAGGCCCTGGCCAAGGCAGGTGCCAAGGACGGCGATCTCGTCGAGATCGGCCGCTTCGCGTTCGAGTACTCGGCCGACTGACCATGTCCCAGGTGGTGGTGGCCAAGATCGGCACGTCGTCGATCACCGATGCTCACGGCGACATCGACGTCATCGCGGTGGCGAAGTTCTGCGACGACGTCGCCCAGCTCCGAGCCGCCGGCCACCGCGTGGTGGCGGTCACCTCGGGAGCCATCGCCGCCGGGCTGCCGGCGATCGGGATGGGTGGTGACCTCCGACCCACGGACGCGGTGACGCTGCAGGCGGTGTCGGCCATCGGGCAGAGCCGGTTGATGCGGGTCTATGACGAGTGCTTTGCCGAACACCGGCTCGTGGCCGGGCAGGTCCTGCTCGCCCCCCTGGACTTTGGCATCCGCCAGCAGTACCTCCACGCCCGCGGGACGCTCGAACGCCTCTTGGAGCTGGGCGTGGTCCCGGTGGTCAACGAGAACGACGCCATCGCCGACGACGAGATCCGCTTCGGCGACAACGACCGCCTGAGCGCGCTGGTGGCCCAGCTCGTCGGGGCCGACCTCTTGGTCCTGCTCACCGATGCGCCGGGGCTGCTGACCGCCGATCCCCGCATCGACGCCCAGGCATCGCTGATCGAGGAGGTTCTCGAGGTCACGGCCGACCTCGAGCGCGTCGCCGGCGGGGCAGGGAGCGCACGCGGCAGTGGGGGGATGGCCTCCAAGGTGGCCGCAGCCAAGATGGCCTCCTGGTCCGGTGTACGAGCCGTGATCGCCGCCGCCCGCCGCGAATCCGTGCTGGCCGATGCCGTGGCCGGCGTCGCCGGTGTCGGCACCGTGGTCCAGCCCCGGGCCCAACGCATCAGCGCCCGCAAGCTCTGGATCGCCTTTGCGCTGGAGTCGGGAGGTCGCATCACGGTGGACGAGGGCGCCCGTCGGGCGCTGCTCGAGCGGGGCGTCTCCCTGCTGCCCGCCGGCGTGACCGGGGTGATCGGCGGGTTCCTGGCCGATCAGGGAGTCGAGATCGTCGGCCCCGATGGCGTCGTGTTCGCGAAGGGCCTCACCCGCGTGAGCGCCTCCGAGCTGTCTGTCGTCGCCGGCCGCCGCACCGGTGACCTGCCCGAGGGCATGGTCCACGTGGTCGTCCATCGAGACGACCTCGTCATCGTCCCCTAGCCCTCATTCGGGTCACGCGTGCACCGGTGGGGTGCACGAACAACCGGATTCGGTCGGGTCAGGCGCCGGGGGTGGGCTGACTCGGAGGGTCCGTCGTGGCGGCTGCGGCCGGCTCGGTCTCGGCGGCGGTGGCCGGCGAGGTGGCCGTGGCGGTCTGAGGGGTTGCGGGAGCCGCGGTGGCGGGAGCGGCGGTCTCGATGCCCATCTGGCTGCGGATCTCGTCGAGGCGAGCCTGGGCCTCGAAGTTGTTGGCCGCGGCCTCGATCTCGACCATGCGGGTCTCGACCGACGATTCGGTCAGCTCGCTCATGCCCTTGGCTTTGGCGTAGCGGGTCTCGATCTTTTCACGGACCTCGTTGAGCGTCGGGACGTCCTGGCCGACGGTCTCCGACAGCGACGACATCGCCTTGTTCATCTGCTCTTGCATCTTGGCCTGCTCGAGCTGGGTGAGGAGCTTCTGCTTCTCGGCCAGCTTCTGCTGGAGCACCTGACCGTTGGTGGCGACCGCCGCCTTGGCCTGGTCCGCGGCCTGAGTGGCGGCGTAGTGCATCTCCTTGAGCTGCGCGATCTGCGTCTCGACCGAGATGAGCTGGGTGGCGATGGTCTCTGCGGCCCGGGTGTACTCGGTGGCCTTGGCGGCATCGCCCTTCTTGGCGGCGTCGTCGGCCATCTTCACGGCCTGGCGGGCGTTGGCGTTCAGCTTCTCGAGTTGCTCGAGCTGCCGGTCGAGCTGCATCTCCGTCTGGTGCTGCTGCGCGATGACGTTGGCCGCGTGCTCCTTGAGCCGGCGGTGCTGGTCTTGGGCCTCCGTGATGGCCTGTTCCAGTTGGATCTTGGGGTCGGCGTTCTCGTTGAACTTCTGGTTCGCACCAGCGGTCAGGTACGCCCACCAACGGCGAAGGAGCTTCATCATGATCGGCAGCCTAGGCCGCGTCTCGTCACTCGTTCGCTCCGTCGCTGCGCTCCTCCGCTCTCTCCGTTCCTCGAACTTTCGATCGACTGGCTGACGCCCGGCCGTCTTCGCAGCTCGGCACGACTGCGTCGCACCTCGCTGACTTTGGGGGCTCCGCAAGCTCTGCCTGTGATGCTTGGGCGTAGGCCCGGCATTCGTGGTGGGCTGTCGCCGACAGCAGCGGTCGTGGCTCCAGCTCTGCATGGCTTCGTGCCTTACATGGGACTTGTCCGGT
>JBKJPY010000064.1:0-15424 GCA_046594195.1 Acidimicrobiales bacterium
GCACGGATGGGTGGTGACCCGGTTTGCCGACGTCTCCAAGCTCCTGCGTGACTCGTCGATCTCGAGCGATATCCACAACGCGACCCCCAACCCGCTCACGACCATGGAACTGGAGCGGCTGGCCGAGCGGTCCCGTGCGTCGGAGACCATCGTGTTGATGGACGACCCCGACCACGCCCGGATTCGCAAGCTGATGGCCGAGCCGTTTCGTCCTCGGGAGATCGAACGGCTGCGTGAGCGGGTCACCGGGCGCATCCACGGCGCGCTCGATGCCCTGAGGGAGCAGCGGGGGAGCGGCGTGATCGAGCTGGACCTCGTCACCGACTTCGCCTACCCCCTCCCCGTCGAGATCTTCTCGGAGATGCTCGGCGTGCCCGACGAGGACCACGCCCGGTTCCGCTACTTGTCCCAGCAGGTGGCCAAGACCGTCGACCCGGTGATGAGCGAAGCCGAGCGCGAGGAGTGCCTGGCCGCCCTCGACGAGATGCACGAGTACCTGACGGTCCAGGCCGCCCACAAGCGCAGCGAACCGGCCGATGACCTGATGTCCGCCCTGGTGCACGCCGCAGACGACGACGGCATCCCCTTCACCGACGGCGAGCTCATCGCCCAGCTCGTCACCCTCTACCTGGCCGGTCACGAGCCGGTGGCGTCGCTGCTGGGCGCTGGCACCCTCGCACTGCTGCGCCAACCGGACGAGCTGGCGAAGCTGAAGGCCGAGCCGTCGTTGCTCCGCAACGGGGTGCACGAGCTGCTGCGCTTCGACGGGCCGAACCACTTCATGCGGCGGATCACCACGCAGCCGACGATGGTGGGCGACGTGGAGCTCCCCGCCGGCGAGGTCATCTATGCCAGCCCGGCCGCGGCGAACCGCGACCCGCAGCGGTGGGGTGACAGCGCCGCCCGGGTCGATGTCGAGCGGGCCGACGCACCGCAGCACCTGCAGTTCGGCGCCGGCGTCCACGCCTGTCTCGGCTCGCACCTCGCCCGACTTCAGGCCGAGATCGCGTTCGACGCGATCCTCACCCGGCTCGACGACCTGGAGCTCGCCGGGGAGCCGGTCTGGGGCGGGCGCTTGTTCATCCGGGGCCTGGACTCGTTGCCGATCACCTGCCGCATCCGCGAGCGGGCATCGTGACCGCTCCCGCCCGCGGCGCCGAAGGCGGCATCCCGCTCCACAACCTGCTGGGCTTCGAGGTCCATCCCGAGCCCGACGGCCCCATCAGCCGAGTCGACATGCCGGTGCGTGCCGAGTCCTTCGGCGTGAACGACAACCTCCATGGCGGCGCGCTCGCCACCCTGGTCGACCTCGCCTCGGCCCTGGCCGCGGTGCGCAACCGCACGATCGACCTCGAGGTCGAGTCGCTCGTCACCGCCGACATCCACATCCGCTACCTCGGCCAACCCCGCACCGACACGGTCACCGCCTCGGCCGAGGTGGTGCGCGACGGTCGCCAGATGATCGTCATCGACTGTCGCGTCCACGACGGCGGTGGCCACCTCATCGCTTCGGCCGACGTCGGCATGATGGTCGTCCCTCGTCGGCGCCCGCTTCCCGGTTAGCCCCCTTGCGCCGGGCGGGCCTCGTAAGGATCCGGTTCCACAAGCGGGCCGATTCCAACCGACGGGTTGCGCTCCTGCGGTAGAGGAGCAGGATCGTCGGGCAGTAGCGTGCCGACGGGTCGGGCGCAGGCACGATCAAAGCAACTGGCGACACAGCCGGTGCGGTGCCGTCGATGAGCCGATCAGCGGATCAGGCCGTACCCGCCGGCCAGAGGCACGCGTACGGCGTCGCTGTTGACGGGCTTCATGTCCAAGGTCCCTTGGAGGAGCTGGAGGGTTCGGGCCACGAACTGGGCGTTGCGCGGAGAGCCACTGGCCGGGCTCCGGAACTGCACGGGTGCATTGGGGGAGAAGAAGATCCCTGCGCTGTACAGGACGCCGCCAGACTTGATCTGACTCAGGTCACTGGACTCGCTCCAGTAGGCGAGGTCCTCGAACGGCTGGTTGGCATCCGCGACGGAGGTCAGCTGGTTGGGTGCGGTCCAGTCGGTGTTGTCGCCGGAGATCGTGTAGCTGCCGCCTGGGGCCGCGCCGGATGAGATGGGGCACGGGAGAGGGGGGCTGCAGTTCGGCGGCCCCGACGTCGTCGCCTGGCGGACGTAGGTTGGAGTGTTCTGCGCCTGGTAGTAGGTGGTCTGGCACAGACGGGCTTGGCCGGCGACGAGGAGCGGACTGCCGACGGTGACCAACACCGACGTGTTGGCCACCGATCCGCCGGCGCCGGGGCCGGTCCGGTTGGCGCACGTCGCGTTGGCGAGCGAGTTGTTGCCGATGTTGAGAAAGAGCCCGCCGCTGACGGAGATGGAGTAGTAGTTGCTGCCCGTGCAGGTGGCGCAGCCTTTGACGTACACGTAGTTCGCCGATGGCATGTTCAACGTCTTGCCCGCTGCCACCGTGACCTGGCCCTGGAACACCACGGTCGTCGCGTTCACAAACGACGCAGCGATCGGCGAGTAGTTGGCACAGTTGACGAAGATCTTCGCCCCGGAGATCGATCCGTCGTCGCCACATGTCACGACCGTGTAGCCCGCTGCCAGCGCTTGGGTGACGGTGTAGTTGACCGCTGTATAGGCGGCGGCATGCAGGTTGGTGATCGAGGGGCGATTGCTCCGGTTGAACTGGCGGTCGAACGGAAGCCGACTGACGACGGGACCGGCCGTGGAGGGATGGGAGATTCCGCTCGGGTAAGTGGCCCCGCCACGCAAGCTTCCTTTGGTGGTGGCGTAGGTCGAGATGGCCCCCAAGCTGCCGTTCGAGCCGTTCTCGACGGTGATGGACGTGCCACCGTTGCTGTTCGAGGCTCCGTAGACGACATAGTCGTTGCTGTTGCCCCCGCACTGCGACCCATCGCTGTCGGAGTGGATGTGCCCACCCTCGGTGGCGGAGACCTTGCGCACGATGATGCCGTAGTTGCCGTTGCCATTGGAGGCGTTCGTCACGGTCTGGCAGCTGGTGCGGTCCAAGAGAAGGAGCGCGGGGACCGCGCCGTTCTGGTTGTCGATGGCGCCGCGGACCACTGCGCTGGCCCCGGTGGATATGTCCTTCTTGCCGACGATTCCGGAGAACGCCCCGACCTGCGTCATCGAGACCGAGACCTTCATACGGGTGCAGGCCTCCCCGTCGTTAATTCCCGCGCCATTGAGGAGCGCCGAATCGTTGATGACCGTGTCCGGCACCGGATAGCTGATGCTGATCGTGAACTTGCCCGTGCCGGTCGCCGTGACCGTCTTCATCGCGGTGGATGAGGAGCAGTCGGGGTCCTCGTTCGTGGCTGCGAGGGTGCTGCACGGGATGGTGGCGGTGGTCGAGATGGTGCGGAGGTTCGCGAGGATCGAGCGGAACGCGCTCGTGCAGGCGGCTTGGGGGTCGGCGATCACGAGTTTGTTTCCGTGTCCGGAGAGTTGGTACCCAGCTGCCAGTGCGGAAACGTCGACCACGTTCTGAAACGAACGGTTGTTGGCTCTCGCCGCACCGAGGTCCACGACGATCGCGGTGAGGACCAGCAACGTGGTGAGGCACAGGGCGACGAGGACGGTGACGACACCCCGCTCTCGCCCGCCGATCTGGGACTGGTCGGACCGGGTCTTTCGATGGTGGCTGATCACGACGCGAACTCGGATTGCAGCACGACGCTCTCTTTGAGCGTGATCGTCCGGGCGAAGAGACCG
Source organism: Acidimicrobiales bacterium (assembly GCA_046594195.1). Lineage (GTDB taxonomy): Bacteria > Actinomycetota > Acidimicrobiia > Acidimicrobiales > Iamiaceae > Aquihabitans. Next base: position 3,732 of record JBKJPY010000064.1, read on the forward strand.
ATGTCCCACCGAGCATCGCGGGTGACCGTGAGCTGCACCCGAAGCCCGTTGTCGTTGGTCGTCGTCGTGTAGGAGTCCGTCGTGTCACACGGTGAGCCATCGGAGTTGGTCGAGTACCAGGTCGCGCCACGGGACCCGACGTAGGTCGCCGCGGTGCTCCCTGAGACGAGCGCTACGCAGATGGTCCCCGACGTCGCACTCAGCTCGCCTCCCGAGCGGGCGATGACCATCGCCCTGGTATTGGTGGCCCACGTCCCGGCCGTGAACGTCTGGTCAGGAGATAGAACCGCGGCATAGCGGGCGCCCTCGCGAGAAGCGTGAGCGAGCGCGATCTGTCGGTTGTAGACGATCCCAGCGGAGATGATTCCAAGGAGCAGCATCATCAGGATCGGCAGGATCAACGCGAACTCGACGAGTGCGGCGCCGCGCTCGGCCCTGCCCCGGGCATCTCGATGAGAGGAGTGGATCATCTGCATACGGTGAGATAATCGGCATCGATGGCGCGAACTTGAGCCGTGGCTCCCTCGCCACCCTGGTCGACCTGACCTTGGCCTTGGTCGCCGTGCGCAACCGGACGATCGACCTCGAGATTCGAGTCGCTCGTCACCTCCGTCATCCACATCTGCTACCTCGACCAACCTCGCACCGGCACGATCACCGCATCCGCCGAGGTCGTCCGCGACGGCCGCCAGATGATCGTGATCGAGTGCCGCGCCGACGAGGGCGGCGGACACCTGATCGCCTCGGCCGTCGTCCGGCATGATGGCCGTCTCCGGTCGGCGCCCGCTTCCCGGTTAGCTGTTCTGCCCAACCAGGTTGTTCACGAGGCTGGCCGGTGGCTGCCGATGGCGGTGTGGAGCCCGTGCCGGTCGTAGCGGTGGAGGAGCGGAATCGTCGGGCAGTAGCGTGCGGACGGTTCGGGCGCATAGCTCAGTTGGCTAGAGCGCTGCCCTTACAAGGCAGATGTCGGGGGTTCGAGTCCCTCTGCGCCCACCCGTTGTCAGATTCACAACGTTTGTGCAGGTCAGGGGCCACCGCGCCTGTCCGGTCGCTCAGGCACCTTCGGTCGGTCTTTCAAACCCCTCCTGCGCCGTGCAACGTCGGTCAGCTCTCGAGGTCGACATCGTCGGGGATGACCGGTGTGGTGGGTGTCCCCCGGGGGTGGGTCTCGTACATGCGGATGGCGACGACGAGCCCGGACGCGGCGGTGATGGCGGCGACGGTGTAGATGGCGGCGGTGAGGCTGACCAGGTCGGCGATGATGCCAGCGATGAGGGCACCGACCGCGAAGCCGCCGTCGCGCCAGAGCCGGTAGACGCCGACCGATCGGGCACGCCAGCTCGGGTGGGCGACATCGCCGATCGCAGCGAGCAACGTCGGATACACCATGGCGGTCCCTGCGCCGAGCAGCATCGCGCCGGCCGCCCAGATCCAGAACCCGCTCGTCGCGGCGATGACGGCAATAGCGAATGCCTGGGTGAACATGCCGCCGGCGATCAGCCACTTGCGGCCGATCCGATCAGACAGACCGCCAGTGACCAGTTGCCCGAGTCCCCAGACGGCTGGGTATAGGGCGGCTAGGACGCCGATTCGGCCAACGGAGAGGCCGGCGGCGGCGAAGTAGAGGGGGAACAGGCCCCATGCGAGTCCGTCGTTGAGGTTGTTGACCATCCCGGCCTGCGAACACGAGGAGAGGGCCTTCTCGGTGAACGACGTGAGCTTGAAGATCTGCCCTGTCGTCATGTCGCCGCTCAGACCGTCGGCAGTGTCGATGTGGTTGGCGGCTTCGTGTTTGGCGTGGCCGTGGCTCTCGCTCACGAAGATGGTGGAGAGCGCGAGGCCGAGCCCGGCGTAGGCGACGCCCAGGTAGAAGGGTGCGGGGCGGAGCCCGTGGTTGGCGGCGATGAATCCGGTGGCGAGCGCGGTGACCGCAACGGCGCCGTAGCCGGCGGCTTCGTTGAACCCCATGGCGAGGCCACGGTTGGCGGGGCCGACGAGGTCGATCTTCATGATGACGGTGGTGGACCAGGTGAGCCCTTGGTTGATCCCGAGCAGGACGTTGGCGGCGATGATCCAGCCCCACGAGGGCCCCCACATCAACAGCAGGGGTACGGGGGCTCCGATGATCCATCCCGAGACCAGCACGGGTTTGCGACCGAAGCGATCGGAGAGGGTGCCGGCGAAGAAGTTCGTGGCCGCCTTCACCGCTCCGAACGCGAAGATGAACGTGAGAGCGCTGGAGAACGCCGCGAGCCCGAAGACCTGTTCGGCCAGGAGCGGCAGGACCGTGCGTTCCTGGCCGATCATCCCCCCGACGAGCGCGTTCACCCCGACGAGCAGCAGGAACTGGCTCAGGTTCTCCCGCAACCCCAATCGGATCACCGGGGCCGTGCCCTCGGTCGCGGTCACGTCCGGGTGAGCGGTCGTCCCGTGGCCTCGGCCCAGGTGTCGGGCCCACCGGCGAGGACCGAGACGTCGCGCCTACGGAGAGCAGACAGGATGCTGGCACCGGTCATCGCCCGCTCGCCGTGCCCACACATGACCGTGACGGGACCCTCGGGAATCTCAGCCGTTTTGACCGCACCCAGCTCGACGTTGATTGCCCCAGGGGTGTGTTCGTTGTCGAATTCGTCTCGTTGGCGGACATCGATCACTGTTGCCGCCATCGCGTCGGGACCGATCAACGGAGTCGATGAGACCTCGAGGCCGGCGGCACGCCAGGCGTCGGGGCCGCCGTCGAGTCGGCCCGCCAGGTTCTCGATCCCGACCGTCAGGCACTGGCGCACGAGATCTGCCTCATCCTGGTCATCATCGATGATGAACACGACCGGCGCGTCGGGGTCGACCAACCAACCAGCCCAGCTCGCGAACACCGGGCGCAACTGGATCGACAAGGCCGCGGCCGGGTGTCCTTCGGCATGGGCGTCGATCGATCGGACGTCGACGAGTGTGGCCCTCTCCTCAACGAGCATCTGGACAGCACTCGGGTCGAGCCGATCGAGCGCTGGAAGTGACGGGTAGATGTGCGGTCCCTGCCGGTTCAGCTCGGGAAGCCGACGGAAGTGGGCCGGCAACGAACCGAACCCGGCGACGAGCTGGTCGACGAAGGCCTCCTCATCCAGGCTCAGCAGTGGGTTGCTGGCCCGCTCCCCGCCGATCGTCGTTGTGCGTGCCGAGCCGGCCGGCGCGGCGCAGAAGGAGCCGGCCCCGTGCGTCGGGTACACCGGTACATCGTCGGGAAGCGTGAGCAGTTCGTCGTGCAGTGAGTGGTACAGGCGATGTGCGAGCTCGTCGGTGTGGTCATCGCCCATCAGGTCGGTGCGTCCAGCGGTGCCCACCATCAGGGACCCGCCGCTGAACAATGCGACCGGCACGTCGTCATCGAGGAGCAGGTATGCAAGGTGATCGGGCGTGTGGCCGGGTGTGGCGATCGCCCGCAACCGGTAGCGACCGACGGCGACCTCGTCGCCACCCATCACACTGTGATGAGCCACCTGCAACCTCGATTCGGTGGGCGCCACGAAGGTGGCCCCACGGGATGCGAGGTCAGAACTGCCCGAGACGTAGTCCGCGTGGGTGTGGGTGTCTGCGGTGAACGCAATGGACAGCCCACTTCGGCGCGCCTCGGCCAGCTGGGCGGTCGGCAACCGCGCCGGGTCTATGACGAGTGCCGTTCCGTCACCGAGGTTGACGAGGTACGAGGAGTGGCCGAGGCCCTCGTCAACAAACTCGACAATCGACGGAGGTGTCATGCCGGTCACGGTGGAAGCCTCTCGTGAGATCAAGATTCAAAGGATAGCTTGAATATAGGTGGACAGACCGGGAGGTTCAAGTGATAGTTTGAACATGATGATGGAGCCGGGACGCCGAGAAGCCAAGGACGCGCTGTTCGACGCCTTCGCCTCGGTGGCCAAGGCACTCGGGAGCGGTCGCCGCGCCGAGATCGTGGATGTGCTCGCTCAGGGCGAACGTTCCGTGGACGAGGTTGCCGGCGAGATCGGCCAGAGCGTCGCAAACACGTCCCACCACCTTCGCAACCTTGCCGATGCCGGGCTCCTGCAGTCCCGCCGCGACGGCCAGCGGATCATCTACCGGCTCACCAGCGACCGGGTTGCCGAACTGTGGGCGGCACTACGTGACGTGGCCGCGACCCATGTTGCCGAAGTCGAGGTGCTGGCGGACCGTTACCTGGGGGAGCGCGATGCCGTCGAGGAGGTCGGGGCCGAGGAACTGGCAGACCGTCTCGACCAGGGTCGCGTCGTGGTCCTCGACGTCCGGCCCCCCGCCGAGTACGCCGCCGGACATATTGCCGGAGCGCGATCGGTACCGATCGATGTCCTCGGCGAGGCCGCAGCGCGCCTGCCCAGGTCTCGCGAGGTTATTGCCTACTGTCGCGGCCCTTACTGCGTGTACGCCGACGACGCCGTCAGGCTTCTCCGCCAGCGGGGCTACCGGGCGCGGCGTCTCGATACTGGTTACCCCGAGTGGGAACGCGCCGGCCTCCCAACGGAGTCCGCCCCGCAACGAAGCGAGTCAGCATGACCGACAACGCCCAGCCAATGGCTGGCCGGGGTGACGCGCTCGATGAGCTGTCCGGTGACGGGCTAGTCGAACTCCGATCGAGGATCGGCGAGGCCTGAGCGATGCCGCCGGGTGATCGCGATTCCGGATTGGGTCTGGCCGAGGTCGTGGCAGCCTTCTCCCTCGCCACTGACCTCGGGCTGGGTCAGCCGATGGAGCATGTCCTTCGATCCTGGGCCATCGCGACCCGGCTCGGCGAGCACATGGGCATCGAGAACGAAAACGCCGAGGCCCTCTACTACACGGCGATGCTCGCCTGGGTCGGATGTGTGGCCGACACACCTGAGGTCGCGAACTGGTTCGGCGACGACATCGCCTTTCGGCAAGGCAGCTACGAGGTGGACCTGGCCGGCCTGCCGATGTTCAAGTACGCACTCGCACGCGTGGGTACAGGCAGCCCGGCAATGAAACGGCTGCGCCTAGCTGCCACGCTGATGATGACCGGTGGCAAGCCGGTCGAGCGAGGGCTGATGTCGCACTGCCTCAGCACGGTTCTCATGGCTGAGCGCCTCGGTCTCGGTGAAGACGTGTGCGAGCCGTTGCAGCAATGGTTCACCCGCTGGGACGGCAGTGGTGTGCCTGACGGTCTCGGTGGCACCGATGTCGCACGATCGGTCCGGCTGTTTCACCTCGCTGACCTCGTAGAGGCGGCCCACCAGCGCGGTGGCACGGAGGCCGCCATCGAACTGGCACGGTCGCGGCGGGCCACGCAGTTCGACCCAGAAGTGGTCGACGCCTTCTGCGCCGTGGCCGCCGACCTGTTCGACGGCCTCGACGACGAGACCGACTGGCCCACCGTGATCGCCGGTGACCCCCGCCTCCAGCAACGGCTCACCGAGTCCGGTCTCGACTTGGCGCTGGAAGCGATCGCTGACTTCACCGATCTGCGCTCCCGAGCCCGGTCAGGCCACTCACGCGCCGTTGCCGTTCTGGCGGCTCGAGCCGGGGAACTGTGCGGTCTGAGCGGAGACGATGTCGTGACCCTTCGCCGTGCAGCCTGGGTGCACGATGTCGGCATGCACGGCGTGCCAGCCACGATCCTCGAGAAGCCCGGCCCCCTCACCTCGACCGAGTCGGAGCGGATGCGGATGCACTCCTATTACACCGAGCGGACCCTCGCTCGGCCGCCCGCACTCGCCCGCATCGGCGCGGTGGCATCGCTGGCGAACGAACGCCTCGACGGCTCCGGCTACCACCGAGGGCTGTCTGGCTCCGCGATCCCCGTCGCTGGACGGGTCCTAGCGGCTGCGTGCGCGTTTCAAGCGATGACCGAACCTCGCGCCTATCGATCAGCGCGCAGCCCGAAGGATGCAGCCGCCGAGCTTCGTAGCGAGGTCCGCTCTGGTCGCTTGGCCCCGGAGGCGGTCGATGCCGTGCTCGCTGCCGCCGGCCAGGCGCGACCGAAGCGGGCATCAGGCCCCGCTGGGCTCACACCACGGGAGGTCGAGGTGCTGACCCTGATCGCACGGGGAGCGTCCAACAAGCAGGTCGCCCAAGCCCTAGATATCAGCGCCAAGACGGCGGGCACCCATATCGAGCGGATCTACGTGAAGATCGGCGCCTCGACACGATCGACCGCCACGTTGTTCGCCATGAAGAACGGGCTGCTCGACTCGTTCAGCCCGGCCGATTTGTAGGGCGAACACCGGACGACGGGGAGCGGCTTCGTCCGTACGTTGATCTGCGTCAGGCATTCGAGCCCGACGCCGAAAGGATCGACCATGTCGAACAAAGCCGTCATCTCCCTCACCACCGGCCTCGAAGACCCCGAGAAGGTCACGGTCGCTTACCTGGTGGCCGTCGGTGCTGCCGAGTCCGGCCGTCCGACCCTCATGTTCCTCACCAAGGAGGCCGTCCGTCTCGCCCTTGACGGCACCGCGGTCGGCGTCGCGTGCGAAGGATGCCCACCCCTCGGCGACCTGGTGAAGCGCTACGAGGCTGCCGGCGGCAAGTACTACGTCTGTCCGATCTGCTTCAACACCAAGAAGCTCGACGGCGACAGCCTCATCGCCGGCGCCGAGCTGCAGGGCACCGTCCCCATGTGGGAGTGGATCGGCGACGGCGCGACCACGTTCAGCTACTAGCCCGGGATCGGACTGCACCATGACCAGCCGTGTCTCTGCCTCCCGCATCGTCGGCGCGCCCGCCGACGACGTCTTCACCACGATCACCGACGTGGCCCGACTGCCAAAGTGGAACGCGGCGATCACCGCGGTGATCCAACAACCGGATCGGCTCGAGGTCGGGGCCGAGTGGATCGTCGAGATGCACGCTCTGGGCCAGACGTGGCCCAGCCGCTCCTTCGTCGAGACCCTCGACCCGGTCGGTCGGTGCTTCGCCTACCGCTCCGTCACCGACGACGGCAACCCGTCCTACGCCCTCTGGACCTGGATCGTGGCTGACCACCCAGATGGTGCACTCGTCACCGTGGCCGGCGAACTCCACCCGCACACCTTCTGGCGACGCTTGCTCCTCGTGCACATCCGCTCGCGCCAACTCGCCCGCACCGAACTCGTCCACTCCCTCGTCGCGCTCGAAGCCACGGCCAAGCGCTCAACAGGCGCTGTGCCTGACACCACCACCGGAGGCATTCAATGACCCAGAACATCAGCGTCGACCCCGAGGCCCTACGAGCCGATGTCCGCGACAAGTACAAGGACGTGGCCACGAACCCGCACGGCACGTTCCACTTCCACACCGGCCGGCCCCTCGCCGCGCTCCTCGGCTACGACACCGCCGTCGTCGACGCGCTGCCCGATCGGGCCGTCGAGTCCTTCGCCGGCGTCGGCAACCCCCACTCGCTCCGCCCACCCGTTCCGGGTGATCACGTCGTCGATCTCGGCTCGGGCGGAGGGTTCGACTGCTTCGTCGCCGCCCAAGCAGTCGGTCCCCAAGGCGCGGTGATCGGCGTCGACATGACGCCCGAGATGCTGGACAAGTCCCGTCAGACCGCTGCCGAGCTCGGACTCGGCAACGTCGAGTTCCGCGAGTCGATCCTGGAGGAACTCCCGGTTGACGACGGGTGGGCCGACATCGTGATGTCCAACGGTGTCATCAACCTGTGTGCCGACAAGACCGCCGTGTTCGCTCACGCCTACCGGGCGCTCAAGCCTGGTGGCGTGATCCAGTTCGCCGACATCGCCAACGGTGTCCCGCTGCCCGAACAAGCCGTCTGCTCGATCGACCTGTGGACCGGATGCATCGCCGGAGGCAAGCCCGTAGACGACTGGTGCGCCCTGCTGAAAGCCGCAGGCTTCACCGACATCTCCGTTGGGCCCGCCGTCGACGCCTTCGGCGGTTCAGGCGGCGAGAAGAACGCCCGAGCCTTCGACGTGTTCGCCCATGTGTTCCTCGCCACGAAGCCGACCTGAACGAATCTCGCTTCGTCGCCGCAGTTGGAGCGACAGAGGAGCCCACTGCTGTCGCTACCAACCCCGCCGGGACCGAATCGACTCGCCCGCTCGACGGAACTCCCAGGCCTGAGTTCTGGCGTGCACACCGAACTCCTGCGCCACCAGGGCGAGCGATGCACCCACTCCCTAACGTGCCGCAGCCCGGGCGGTGCCGGTGGCCCAGTGGAGGTACTCCACGCCGCCGCCCTTGCCGACGGTACGGGCGCAGCGCCCCCCCCCCCCCGAGGTCGAGGTCGCCCACATCGAGGCTGAGCACCTCGCTGGCCCGAGCGGCGGACTCGTAGAGCATCCGCCACAGCAACTTCTCGCGCAGAGCCAGGTCCTTGTGGCCCCACAGAGCCTCAAGCTCGCCGTGGGGGATCGCCCGGTCGGTGGGCGCGGCCTGGGCGGGCGGTCCGGCGTTCCTTGCGGCGCTCCAGGGCCTCGGTGGGGTCTTCGACCACGAGCCGCTGCCGACCGGCCCAGGCGAAGAACGAGCGCAACGTGGCGACCTGGCGGTTGAAGGTCGCCGGGGTTGCCTCGGCGTAGCGCTGGTCCAGGTGGCTGCGCAGCATGTCGCCGGTGACCATCGTGATCGGCAGGTCCGCCTCCACGTGTCGGCCGCAGCATCGAGCGTCGCGGCGTACACCCGACGCGAGGTCGGGGCGAGGTCACGCTCGGCCAGGAACCGGTAGGCGGCGATCTGCATCGTCACCGTGTCGGGGCGCAACGCCATCACGTTGCTCTTGGGCTTGGCCATGAGGACAGTCCTCTCGGGTTATCGCTGAAAACCTGTGGGAGTCGATCCACGAGCCGCCACCTAGGACCTGGGACTCGCCCCCGAACATCAGCCGCCTGTCGCACCACGCTGTCCGTTTCCTGCGGGATGGCCTGCGTGGGCCGTTCGCCTCATTCCAACTCAAGAAGCTTCATTCGTGAATCTGGCCGCCGAAGGCTTGATGTCCTGGACCGGTGGCCGGGACCTCACCCCATTGCCATCCATAGGAGAAACGATTCCAATGAAGCTCAAGTTCAAGGGTTCCCGTCTTGCCATCGCAGCGGTGGGCATCGCTGCCTTCGGTGCGGCTTCGGCTGCCAGCCTCGGTGGCCTCACCTCCACCAGCGTCGGCTCCAACGACACCGTGGTTGCGGCCTGTGACACCGATGGCGTGTCCATCGCGTACACCACGTCCTACAGCGCCACGGCGTCGCAGTACCAGGTCACTGCGGTCACGCTCAGCGGCATCGCTGCTACCTGCGCCAACCAGACCGCTGCGGTCACCGTGAAGGGCGCAGGCGGCACCGCTCTCGCCTCCGGCTCGCTGACCGTCACCGGGACCTCGGCAGCGATCACGCTGTCGGCCCCTGTCTCGGCCCAGAGCCTGGTCGGCGCATCGGTCATCATCAGCGGCTGATCCCCCAGCCCAGCGGAGCGGCCCGGACCCACAGGGTCCGGGCCGTCCTCCGTGATCGGCGACTAGCAGTCCGACGTGGAGTGCGACATGGAACAGATCGACAGCCCATCAGCCCCAACCAAGCCACCAGCCCCGCGCCGGTGGCTGCGCCGCGTCCGGGCGGTAGCAGGTACAGCGGGATGGCTCGTTGCGATCGCCGTGTTCCTGCCCGTGGGACTCGGTGGTCGCGTTTCGTGGATCGAGGTGTCGGGACACTCGATGGAACCCACCTACCACACCTACGACCTAGCGCTCACGGTACGCGGCGGTACTGCCAAGGTCGGCGACGTCATCGTCTACCGGGTCCCCAAAGGCGACCCCGGCGACGGTCATCAGGTCATCCACCGTGTCATCGGCGGCGACGCTGCTCACGGTTACACCACCAAAGGCGACAACCGCGAAGGCCCGGACATCTGGCACCCCCGCAGCCGCGATGTGGTCGGCCGAGTCGTCGTCATCGTCCCCCAGGGCGGCAAGTTCCTTGCCGTCCTGCTGAACATCCACAACCTGGGAATCGTCGCGCTGGCACTGCTCGTCTGGGCGATCTGGCCCCGCCCCGACGAACCATCCGAGACGGATGGCAGCACCGACACCTCTGCTGAACCAGCCGAGGCGAGCGTCATCGACGAAATGACGCAGGAACTGGTAGACGCATGAGCCTGTTGCGCCGCCTTACCACGGCCGCCGGGGTCTGCGCCCTCTTCGCCGTAGCGTCCGCATCAGCGTCGATGCTCCCCTTCGCCTCAGCGGCTGTCGGCGCAGGAGACGGCGCCACCGCTGTCTGCGACCCAGACGGGGTAACGGTCACCTATACCAACAGCTTCGACACCAGCGCCGCCGACTACCGCACCAGCGCCGCCACCATCGCCGGGATCGCCACCACCTGCACCGGCCAAGCCCTCAGCCTCACCATCGCCAATGCCAGCGGCAGCCCGATCTGGCAAGCCACCACAACCGTCACCGCCACCACGATCACCCTCACGCCCCCCGCAGCCCTCCAATCCTCCGCGATCGCCCGCTGGGCAGTCTCGATCACCGGATGAACACGAGACTCCGCCACGCCACCCTGGCCCTCGCCGCCACGGCCGCACTGGTCGCCGTCACCGTGGCTCACGCATCCTCGGTCGGCCCCGTCACCTCCACCACGCTCAACGGCTTCACTGGCAACGCCGCATCGGGAGCACCCACCGTCTACGCGTCAGACAACTTCACCGGTACCACAGGGTCCAACCTCAACGGGCGCAACCTCACCCTCGGCGGCGGCACCTGGGCCGTCGCGGCCGGAAGCTGGACCATCAACGCCACCAACCAAGCCGAGATCAACGGCGTCCCCCTCGGCCGAGCCGTCACCGCCACCGGCCAACCCGATGCCCGGATCATCGTCACCGTGGCCGACAGCGGCCAAGGCGGACGCACCTCCGGGGTCGTCATGCGCTCCGATGCCACCGCATCAACCTTCCTGTCCACCTACACCCAGAACGGTTCCGGTGGCCGCATCTACATCGCCAAACGGCAAGGCGGCGCCAGCACCACCCTCGTCACCGTCTCCGGTGTCCCCTTCACCAACCCAGCCACCTACACCGTCGAACTCAACGGGGCCAACATCAAGGTCTCCTACAACGGCACCAACTACATCAACTACAACCTCACCTCCACCGACCAGTCCACGTTCGGGAACCTCTCCAGCCACGGACTGCTCAATGACAACGCCTCCACCGTCCGCTACGACGACTTCCGCATCGAGTCACTCTGAGCCGAGGTCGCCAAGACCCAGCAGGCCACCGCCGACGTGGGCGCAAGGGCAAAGAGGCGGGGAGGACTCGGGCCGGGCGCATGCGTCGACGCGCAGGGGACGAGCGAGGCGTTCTGCTGCGCAGCCCCACTGGGGCTAGCTGTCGATGACCACAGAAATGCGCAGAAGCCTCTGGGGCGAGACGGGAGCAGATAACTCGACCAAGGCGTCCGAGCCGGTGGACGTGGTGGAACCGACCGCCAACGGAGTGTCGCCCGCACCCTTCGCGATGATCATCACGCGTTGACCCGCACACCGGGCGGAGAGGTTGCCCAAAGAAAACGGCGGATATCTGGTACCGCGCCTCGGTGGGGCTGGAGGTGGTTGCGTACGACACCGTTGCGCCGTCAGTGTCGCAGAGGGTGTCAAGAATTTCGTGTGAGGTGGTCAGCTCAGGGTGTCGGGGATTCGGCCGGGGTAGGCGACGGCGAATGCGTTGAGTGCTTGTTTCCAGCCTTGGGTGTGGCTGCCGAG
>JBKJPY010000026.1:0-23087 GCA_046594195.1 Acidimicrobiales bacterium
GTCTGAAATCACTTGTTCAGAACGCGTCCGCCCACCTGGCGGGCGGTCCCGGAGGGGCGATCGCGTGAATGGTCGCCCGCCCGTCATTCAGGTCTACGCCGCCCTCGTGCACCTCTACCCACGGCAGTTCCGCCAGAACTACGGCGCCGACATGATCGCTCTGCTCAACCAGCAGTGCCAGGAGGAGCCGACTGCGCGCGTCGCTGGCAGAGCAATGCTCGACCTCGCCCTAACTATTCCGAACCAACACTTGGAGACCGCCATGCGCAAGGTGCCAAACAGCACTGTTCCCTTCATCTACCTGGCGGTCTCAGCCGCCGGTCTCAGCCTCGCTATCGTCGGCGGCACCCAGCCCGTGACCTTCTTCGCAGGACTAGCGATCGCGCTAAGCGCCGGGTCAGTCGGCCTCATCGCCTGGCGTCGGTCGAGCCCGCCCTCTGGCCCCGAGGGCGACGGGACGGTCAGGGCGCAGTGGTGGAAGTTCCTGCTGGCAGGCCCATTCCTCATCGGCGCCGTAATCGCAGTCGCAAGCGCAGGAGTCGAGGCCTGGTTCCTCGGCATGGCCGTAGTCTTCCTGGCGGCTGTCCTGACAACGCTCGGCGTCATCCTCGGCATCATGCACGCTGTGGCGAGCCACAAAGGACCCCAGCCGGCCTAAAGACCCACTCGAAGCCCACGAGCCTCACGCACTTACGCCTGGTCGCCTTCGTCCACGAAGCACACCGCTGCTCAACGTGACCTGCTCGGGACTGCGCGCGCGGTAGTCCCCTGCAACTACTTCGGTCAGCCCGCCGAGGCTGAGCAGGCCGGTGTCGGCTGCATCCCGGCTCATGTGTGCCCCACATGTGCCGGTAGGAGACAGGGCATGCGTTGCCTCACACGGCACTAGTTCCCGTCGTCCCGCATCCGAGCGCCACTCAGACCTGACTGACCAGACGACCGCGATGCAACAGCTTGCAACGGTCCCAGTGGCGGCGGTTGTGGTACAACGGAGTTACCAACCACCTCCGGGTGCTGGTAGAGCTAGTTCTTGACCTTCTCGGTCACCACTCGTGACGAACCGCCAGGTTGCATGGTGACACCGTAGAGGATGTCGGCGGCTTCCATGGTGCGCTTCTGGTGGCTGACGATGATGAGCTGCGCCTCGGCGCGGAACTCGTGGACCAGGTCCAAGAAGCGGTGGAGGTTCACGTCATCGAGGGCGGCCTCGACCTCGTCCATCACGTAGAAGGGGCTGGGTCGGGCCCGAAACACGGCGAAGAGGTACGCGAGCGCGGTGAGGGACCGCTCGCCGCCCGACAGGAGGGACAGCTTCCGCACGTTCTTGCCCGAGGGCCGGGCCTCGACCTCGATGCCGGTGGTGAGCAGGTTCTCCGGGTCGGTGAGCTTGAGCCGGCCTTTGCCGCCCGGAAAGAGCGTCTCGAAGAGATCCTGGAAGTTCTGGGACACGTCGGCGAAGGCCGAGGCAAAGACGCTCACGATCTCGGCGTCGATGGCCTTGATGACCTTCGAGAGGTCGCGACGGGCGCTCTTGACGTCCTCGAGCTGACCCTGGAGGAACTCGTGGCGCTCCTGCAGCGCCTGGAACTCCTCGAGCGCCAGCGGATTGATCGGACCCATGATCCGCAGGTCGCGCTCGAGCTCGCGCACGCGAGCCGAGGCGGCCACGTTCTCGGGTAGCTCGGGCGCGGGCGCCGCCATGGCGACGTCCGGCTCGCAGTCGAGATCGCGGCGGAGCGCCTCGACCGCCGTCTCCAGGCGCAAGCGGATCTCGGCATCCTCCAGTTCCACGCGCTGCTGGCGTTCGCGCAGCTCCGTGAGCGAACGCTCGGCGGCCTGGCGCTCCTTGCGGAGGCGGTCGAGCCGGGCGGATACCTCGCGGGTGGCCTCGGACTGGCGTCGGCGCCGCTCGCGGAGCTCCTGCAGTTCGGCTTCGACCACCTCGAGACGGCCGGCCACGAACGCCCGGAGGCGAGCGGTGGCCACGGCCCGACGATCGAGCTCGACGCGGCGGACCTCGGCCTGCTCGCGTTCGCCGGCGTGGCGGGAAAGGCGCTCATCGAGCTCCGCGGCCCGTGCCTTCAGGAACTGGCGACGCTCATCGAGACCAGCGGTACGAACGCCGAGGTCGCTGCGCATCTTGGCGACGGCGGTGGACCGCTCGTCGAGGCGGGCGCGGGCCTCGGCCATCGCCCTCCCCTGCTCGGCCAGGTCGGCCTCCTCGGCTTCGAGCGTCGGCAGCCGGGCTTCGAGCTCGGCCTGCCGATCGGCGTCACGTCGGGCCCGGTCCTCCAGTTCAACGGCCTGGACCCGCAGGGTCTCGGCCTCGGCCACCGCATCGGCGTGGTCGCGGTGGGTCCGGGCGAGGGTCTCGGTGGAGGCCTTGAGGCGAGCAGCGTTGCGGTCCACGGCCCGATTGGCGTCGGCCTCGGCCGTGCGGGCCTGGTCGTGGGCCTCGCGCATGGCGAGGGCGTGGCGAGCAGCGGATGCCCCTTCGGCGGTCGCAGCTTCGGCGTTGGCCTCGGCCTCGGTGAGGGCGGCGCCCGTCGCTCCCGCCCCGGCCGCACCGACCCGCCAGCCCGTCGCACCGAACCGGTCGCCGGCCGGGGTCACGACGACCGCCGCCGGGTTGGCCAGGGCGACGTCGACCGCCTCGGTCCACGTGTCCACCACGACGGCGTCACCGACGAGGGCGTCGAGCAGCTCGTCGACACCGGGCCGGGTGCCGCGGACGTGACCGCGCAGCGCCTCGCCGGTCGAGGGCGCAGCGGTCGTTCGACGGGCGGCGCCCAGGGCCAAGATGGCACCAGATGCGTCGCCGGCGCGCAGCTCGGCGAGCGCGGCGCGGCCGGCCTCGACGGACTCGACCACGACGGCCGCAACGGCATCGGCCACCGCGGCCTCGAACGCCGATTCCCACCCGGCATCGACGTGGACGACGTCGAGCAGCGTGCCGACGATGCCGTCGATCCCGGCGAGGCGTTCGGCCCCCGCCTTGGCCCGAGCCTGGTCGAGCGCGAGCGCGAGCGCATCGGCTCGGGCGGTCCAGGTGTGGACCGAGCCGTCGGCGATGCGCCGGGCTTCGTCGGCTTCCTCGAGGGCGGTGGCTGCCCCGACGCGCGCCTCGACTGCCTCGTTTCGAGCTGCGTCCAGCGGCACCACGGCTGCGGTCGCCTCGGCCACCTCGGCCTCCAGGCGCTCGGCCTCCGCGGTGAGGCGGGCGATGCGGGCGTCGAGGGCCTCGATGCGTTCGGTGGCGCGGCGGGCTTCGGTGGCACTGCGCTCGACCGAGGCCCGGACGGCCTGGAGCTCTCCGCGCACCTCGGCGGCGGCACCGGTGGGTGTGGCGACGCCTTCGGCCCACTCGCGAGTGAAGTCCTGCTGGGCCAGTTCGAGGTCCGCCTCGGCCCGCTCCAGCTCGTTCGTGGCCGGACCGAGCTCGCCCGTGAGCTCTTCCACGTCGGCGAGCTCGCGCCCCAGGCGGGCGGCATCGGCCTCGAGGCTGGCCACCACGGCCTGGTCCACGGATGCGCCCCGGTCGCGTTCGATCCCGCGCTCGCGCTCGGCCAGCACCGCGACCAGGCCACGAGCTCGCTCCCGGAGCGACTCGAACCGCACGAGGGCATCGCCGAGGTCGTCGCCGCCCATGGCGGAGAGGGCAGCCTCCGTGCTGATCACGTCGGTGTCGAGTTGGCGAAGCGTCGCACGCAATTCCTGGTCGGCGGCGTCGAGCTCGGCGCGCTGGCGGGCCCCACCCTCCATCCGGCTGCGCAGTCGAGCGATCTCCGCCCCGGCGAGGTGGATCCGCAGCGCGGTCAGTTCCGACACGACGTCCCCGTGGCGGCGAGCCGCGTCAGCCTGCTTCTCGAGCGGGCGGAGTTGGCGCCGGACCTCTCGGAGCAGGTCCTGGAGGCGGGTCAGGTTGCCTTCGGTGGAGGTGAGGCGGCGCTCGGCCTTCTCCTTGCGCCGCCGGAACTTCAGCACCCCGGCGGCCTCTTCGATGATGAGCCGGCGGTCCTCCGCCCGAGCGTTGAGCACCGCATCGATTTGGCCCTGGCTGATGATCACGTGCTGCTGGCGCCCCACACCCGAGTCCGAGAGGAGCTCCTGGATGTCGAGCATGCGACAGGGCACGCCGTTGATCGAGTACTCGCTGTCGCCGTTGCGGAAGAGGATCCGGGTGATGGTCACCTCGGAGAACTCGATCGGGAGCAGTCCAGCGCTGTTGTCGATGGTGAGCGAGACCTCGGCGCGGCCGAGCGCCTGACGCTTCTGGGTCCCGGCGAAGATGACGTCGTCCATCTTCTGCGAGCGGACCGCGCTCGGCGCCTGGGCCCCGAGGACCCAGCTGATCGCATCGACGACGTTGGACTTGCCACTCCCGTTGGGACCGACGACGACCGTCACACCGGGCTCCATCACCAGGCTCGTGGCGTCCGCGAAGGACTTGAACCCTTTGATGGTCAACGACTTCAGGAACACCGGCTACTCCATGCGTGCGGACCGGTCGGACACCCTACTTGGCGGTCGCATGCGGCTTCGGAACGACGGTCACGCCACGGTCCCGAGCGCCACTACGATCAAGGGGGTCGACGGAGGGGAGCCGGGGTGGCCGGTCCGAAGGTCATCAAGGGGTACCGGTTGGAGGCGTTTGCCCAGTGCTCGGGCGCCCAGCTCGACCATGCCCGTCTCAACGCCGCCAACCTGTATTCGATCGACCTGCGCGGCGCCTCGCTACGGGAAGCCCAGCTGGCCGGAGCCCACATCGCCGAGGCCCGGCTCGCCGGTGCCGACCTGTCCGGTGCCGATCTCACCGGTGCCAACCTGAGCGGCGCCGATCTGCAGCGGGCCAACCTCGTTGGCGCCGACCTGTCCGGCGCGAACCTCCGCCGGGCGAACCTGACCGGCGCTCGCATCAGCGGCGCGACGTGGGTCGGCGCTCGGTTCTGCAAGACGATGATGCCCGACCTGCGCGTCAACGACACCCACTGCTGACCGCCGCCGTCTGCAGGACCGACGACGGGCGCCTCAGGCGGAGGTGACCTCGAGGAGCTCGCACGAGCCCTGCGCGTCGCCCGCGGCGCGGATCAAGACGTCGACGCTGCCGGTTGCGCCCGGCTGGATCAGCGCGGACCGAGCGGTCCCTCGGGCGAACTCGTTGCCGCCCGGATCGACGAGGACGGCCGACACGCTGAACGTGCTGGCCGGCCCCGAGCGGTGCGAGACCGACACGGTGGCGACCACGCCGCCGTCACCCCGCTTGCAGCCCTGCAGCTCCCCGATCGCGGTCGCTCCAGTCGCTGCGGGAGGCCTGGTCGTCGGGGTCGCGGTGGTGGTCGGCGCCGCCGTCGTCGTTGCGATTGCGGTGGTGGTCGGCGCCGCCGTCGACGTCGGCGCGTCCGTGGTCGTCGGCGCGCCCGTGGTCGTCGGGGCGACCGTCGTGCTGGGCAGGGTCGTGGTCCGCGCAGACGCCGTGTCGGAACCGCCGTCGACGTCACGGGTGAAGACCCACATGCCAGCCACGAGCAGCCCGATCACGGCCAGCACGGCCACCAGCTCGGGGATCCACCCGAGGCGGGCCGGGCCGGAGTCGTCTGAGTAGGGAAGGGGCTCGGGCGCCGACGGTGCGCCGGGTGGGCGCTCGTCGAACCCGGGCAGAGCAGCGAGGTGACCCGCCCCACCGCCCGACGCTGCGGCTGCGCCCACGGCGGCGAGCTCGGCGACCTCGGCCGCTTCGGACTCCTCGGCATCGGTCAGGTCGATGACGTCCGGCTCCGTGACCTCGGTGCCCGAGGTGCGGTCCATGACCACGAGGGTTCGACCGTCGCTCGAAACCGCGGCGCTCTGGTCCGGGCCGAGCAGCACCGGCTCCCGCAGACCGGCCACGACGCGCGTCCGGCCGGCCAGGCACGCGATGGTCGCCCCACCGTCGGGCTCGGCGACCGCCTGGAAGCGACCGCGGGGCGTGGACACGATGGCCGGGCCGACGTGCACCTCGTGGCGCCACGGGCTCCGCCGGCGACCTGCAGAGAACCACAACTGGCCCTGATCGAGGCGGGTGACGAGCGCCGGTTCCCCACCCGGGGCGCGCACCTGCTCGCGGGTCCACGACGACCACGGCGCCACCCGAGTGACCGCCCCGTCAGGGTCCGTCAGCGTGATGGGCTCGGTCGCCCCACTCGGTGCCGGATCCTCCGGACCGCTCCCCTGCCTGCCAGTAGTACCCACGGTGCGTGACCTTAGCTCATCTTTCGACTCGGAGCGTGACTTCCGACCCGCCGATCCGTTACGAAGCGTGCCAGCTTCGCGAAACCTCACGCAGCGTGAGTTGACCGTGGGACAGTCCGCCCCGCGTCAGACCAGGTCATGGGCCAAAAGGCCCACCGTGACGATCAGACTTGGCAGTCGTCGCACAGGTACACGGCCTTGCCGCCCATCCGTACCTTCGAGACGACGCCGCGACAGCGGCGGCAGGCCTTGCCATCGCGCTCGAAGACCTGGAGCTCGTTGGTCCAACCGCCCGGCTTGCCGGCGAGGTCGCAGTACTGGCCGTCGGACGTGGTGACGCCGCGGTGCTTTGCTGCTTCGTGCAGGGTTTCGACCACGGCGCGGTAGAAGCGACGGATCTCCTGGGTGGACAGCGACGAGACCTCCCGGTCGGGGCGCAGGCCCGACTGGTGCAGGATCTCATCCGCGTACACCGGGCCGATACCGGCGATCACGGCGCGGTTGAGCAGCAGCGGTCGCAGCTTCACATCACGGTGGCGAAGCATGCGCTCGCCGAAGACCGTCCACGAGACCGGCTCGTCGAGGATGTCGACGCCGAGGTCGGCGAGCTCGGGGACGGCCTCGGTCAACTGGTCGAATGGCACCACGAACAGTTCCAGGTTGCCCGTGTCGTCGATGGCCCGCAGCTGGCCGCCCTGGGTAAAGGTGATGACGACCTTCGTGCGCTTGTCGACCGCCTCCTTGGCCGCCTGCCGACGCAGCTGCCCGCCCTTCTGGATGTCGATCACGAGGGCATCGCCCGAATCGAGCTTGCCCACCAACAAGAGATCGCGCCGGACGATGCCGGTCACCTTCATTCCTTCGAGGAGGGTCACGAACTGCTTCTTGTTCGTATGGCGCGGGATGGCCCCGGAGCCTGGCACCTCGACGGTCTTGATCCGCTTCCCACCGATGTCGCGGTCGAGATCCCGACGAAGGGTCTCGAGTTCCGGCTGCTCAGCCATGCGTTGCTTCCTCTCGTGCGGGGAGTTCCCCGAGTTCGCGGTCGAGCCGGGCCCAGGTGTCCTGGGCTGCGGCCTGCTCCGCCTGCTTCTTCGATCGTCCGACGCCGGCGCCCTGCGGCACCCCGTCGAGCACCACGCGTGCGTGGAAGGTCTTGTCGTGCTCCGGGCCTTGCTCGGTGATCTCGAAGACCACCTCGCGCCGCGGGTCGCTGGCCGCCAACTCGTGGAGCCGGCTCTTGTGGTCCGGGGCGCCGGCGGTGACGAGCCGGGGCGCCACCAGGCGGCCCACCAGCTCCGCGGCGGCGGCGTGGCCGCCATCGAGGTACACCGCGCCGATGACTGCCTCCATGGCGTCGGCCAGGATCGAGGGCCGCTCACGACCGCCCGAGCCGTGCTCGCCCTTGCCGAGCAGCAGCACCTCACCGATGGAGAGTTCGACGGCCATCTCGGCCAGCGCAGCGGAACACACCACGGTGGCACGCATTCGCGACAGCTGGCCCTCGCCGGCATCGGTGAGCAGGGCGTAGAGGTCGTCGGTCACCACGAGCCCGAGCACGGAATCGCCCAGGAACTCAAGGCGCTCGTTGGAGCGGTAGCCGGCATGCTCGGCGCACCAGGATCGGTGCGTCAGCGCCTGGCCGAGGAGGGCCGGATCGGCGAAGCCGTACTCCAGTCGATCGCAGAACGCCTGCAGTCCCGCGGGAGGAATGGGGTGGAACGTGGGCGGCGGGACCGCCTGCTCGTCGGGCGCGCCGGCAGACGACGACGCCGGCGCGTGGAGCTGCTCGGCGGCGCCGGCGCTCTCCACGCCCGACTCAGGGGTCACGCCTACTTTCCGCCGAGCTTGTCGAACACGTAGTCGACGGCGTCGCGAACGGTCTTGAGGTCCTCGAGGTCCTCGTCTTCGATGCGGAACCCGACGGAGCGCTCCCCCAGCTCCTCCTCCAGCTCCTCGACGAGCTCGATGAGCGCCAGCGAGTCCGCGCCCAGGTCATCGGCGAACGAATCGCCTTCCTTGATGCCGGAAGGATCGGTCTCGAGGATGTCGGCGAGGCGGTCGCGCACGAGCTCGAACACGTCCTGGCGGCTCATCGGGTCCTGTCCGACGTGGGTTTCAGCGGGCACAACGCTCTCCTGGTAGGTGAAAGGGGCGACGGCGACTGTAGCGGCTGGAAAACTTTGTGCGCTCGTGAACCGTGCCGGATGCGGCGAATCGCCTGGGTGACGCATGATGGGGCCTCGAGAACGGACCTGCGGACCGCCGAGCGTTCCAGGAAGCGGACATGGACGAACCGACCGAGAACGACGAGCAAGGGGCGGACGCACCACGAAAGGGGTGGAGGATCGTCCGGCGCTCCGCCGACTCCGCACCCGAACCTCCAGAAGCCGAGTCCCGCGACGCCTCCGAAGCCCCGGCTGAGGAACTCCCCGTCGACGAGGCCGAGGCCGTCGAGGAGGTCCGGACCGCGCGCGAGCTGGCGATCGAGCGGGCGGAGCGCTACCTCGACGGCCCGGCGCTCACGGTGCCGGACCACGCTCCCTCCCCCGCCGACCTGGAGGCGACCTGGGACGACCACGTCCTCGACGCGTTGGAGGTGCTGCGGGCCGACCTCGGTGGCCGTCGCACCGGCCTCGCCATCAGCGGCGGAGGCTCACTCGGGAGCTTCGAGGCCGGGGTCCTCCGCTTCCTCTACGACCACGCCGCGGTTGCGCCCGTTGCCGTGGCCGGGAACTCGGCAGGCGGGCTCAACGCCGCCAAGCTCGCCGAGGGCGACCTCCCCGACGGAACCCGCGCCATCGACGAGGTCGAGCGCCTCTGGCGGTCGCTGCGCACCACCGACGACATGTGGGAGCCGGAGCCGTGGCTCACGCGCCTCCAGGCGTCGGCCTCGTGGGCGTCCACCTGGCGCAGCTACCTGGGCGATGGCAGCAACAACACCAACGCCGTCCGCATGGCGGTGAGGGTGGTCGGAAGCCTCGTGCGCCGTCCGCCGGAGACCGATGGCGCCCTCGACGCCGTCCGCGAGGCGCTCACCGCCCAATCCCTGCTCTCCCTGAACCCCGTGGCCGACCTCCTCCTACGCGAGCTGGATCCGGAGCGGGTGCAGGCTTCGGGCATCTACCTGCGGGTGGGAGCCGTCAGCCTGGAGTCCGGCGAGCTGCGCTACATCACCGAGACCGGTGCCATCCACGACCGCCACGACCGGCCGACCGACCTCCCCGACGTGCCCTTGAGCGCGGGCGTCCTGGCTTCAGCTTCGATCCCGCTCGCGTTCCCGCCCGTCCGATTGGGCGAGGAACACTACGTCGACGGGGGTGCTCGGGAAATCCTGCCCATCGAGGTCTTGGTCCATCACCTGGAGGTCGAGCGGGTCATCGCCATCTCCGCCAGTTCGGTGGGCGTGGAGCCCATGGGCTCGTTCGGCGAGCGGAACCTCATCGAGATCCTTCGCCGGGTCAGCGCGGAGATCGGCCCCGACGAGACGTTGCGCAAGGAGCTCAACCCGCCCGGCGGATGGGCCGAGACCGTGCGCGTCGTGGTGCCCGAGTTCGACGTCCACGACTCCATGACCATCGACCCCGCGCTGATCGCCATCTCCATCGACCACGGGTGGCTCCGCGCCGCCGACCTGCTGCTGGAACTGCCGGCCGGAGCACAGGACCTGACCCGGGACCTCACCGAGGTCCGCATCGAACTGCGCCGCCTCGACGGCCACCTCACCACCCTCTTCGGCGGCGATGCCGCCGGCCGACCCAGCCCGGTGCTGGTCACCGGCGGGGCGGCCAAGACCCCCGACGGGCATCCCGAGCCGGCGCGAACGCCCGCTCCGGACGGTTCGATGCCCGGCATCGACGACGAGGGGGAGCCGGTCGCGTCCGCCGACCCGAAGGTCGAGCGAGAGGCGAAGCGCCAGGTGCTCACTGCCCGCCTGCGCCAACTCGTGGCCGCCCGCCGCGACCTCGGCGCTCCCCTCCCATCGTCCCTGGTCGCCTGGCTCGACGCACCCGAAACGGAGCCTGCCACCGACTCGAGCGAGCCCGCTTCCATCTGACCGAGGCCTCAGCAGACATCTCGGGCCGATTTCTGGGAGACCTGCGGTTCCGGGCACGGAACGTGAGCTGGCCCTCAGGCGTCGATGGGGCGGATGGTCTGGGCGAGGGCGTCGACCAGGCCGGCGTCGACCATCTCGGTGGCAACCTTCACGGCGTTGACGATCGCGGTGTCGTTCGACGAACCGTGGCTGATGATGCAGACGCCGTTGAGCCCGAGGAGCATGGCCCCACCAGTGTTGTTCGGGTCCAGCTGCGCGTAGAGCGGGAGCAGCGCCGGGAACAGCACATCGCCGGCGGCTTTGGTCTCGTCACTGGTGTTGAAGGTGCCCAAGATGGCGTTGACGAGCGAGCGCATGCTGCCCTCGAGCGTCTTGAGGACGACGTTGCCGGTGAAGCCGTCGGTCACGATCACGTCGACGTCGGGCGACATGATGTCGCGCCCCTCGACGTTGCCCACGAACGTGCCGCCACAGGACTCGGTCCACTCGCCGGCGGCCAGCAGGGCGTGGGTCTCCTTCACCAGCGGCGAACCCTTGGTGGGCTCCTCGCCGATGGAGAGCAGGCCGACCTTCGGCGTCTCGATGCCATAGCGAGTGCGGGCGAAGGTGGTACCCATCTGGGCGAACTGCACCAACCACTCGGGGGAGCACTCAGCGTTGGCCCCCGCGTCGAGCAACACGGTGGGGTTGCCGCCGGCTGGGTTCGGGATCGGCGTGGCGATCGCGGGCCGGAACACGCCGGGCAGGCGCTTCATCCGCAGCAGCGCGGATGCCATGGTGGCCCCGGTGTTTCCGGCGGAGACCATGGCGCACGCCTTGCCGTCTCGGACGGCCTCGGCGGCGCGCACCAGCGACGAGTCCTTCATGGTCCGGACGCTCTTGCCCGGATCGGCATCCATGGCGATGACCTCGGATGCGGGCAACACCTCGAGCCCACCGGTCTCGGTGAGCTCCGCGGGACGACCGACCAGCACGACGGGGATGCCGAACTCGTCGCGGGCGCGGATGGCTCCGGCGACGATCTCCGATGGAGCCTTGTCGCCCCCCATCGCGTCGACGGCGACAGGAAGGCGTTCAGTTGACGTCATGGCAGGTCAGCCCGACGTGGGTCAGTCGACCTCGATGGCCTGGCGGCCGTGGTACCAACCGCAGTTCCCGCACACCACGTGGGGGAGCTTGGCGGAGCCGCACCGAGGGCAGATGCTGCGCGACGGCGCATCAAGGGTCCAGGCGGAGGCTCGGCGGCTCCGGCTCTTGGACTTGGAGGTCTTCTTCTTGGGGACAGCCATCGTCGTGGTCCTGAGGTCGTGATCGGGGGCGCTGCGATGCGCCAGACGCGAGGGGTAGATCGTAGCGACCGATCCCCCCTCCGGTCGAAGCGAGCGCACCCAGCACCCGGTTGGGAACGAACTTGTGGTGATCGTGGTGGCCCGGCCACCAACGACGCGAGAAGTTCGTCGGCTGGGCGGAGGGCTCAGAGGTCGAGGTCGTCGAGGGCGGCCCAGCGGGGGTCCTTGGCCGGCTCGGCGTCGGGCTCCTCGCCACGGACCGGTTCGCCCTCGACCACGGCGGGGAAGGCTTCGGGGGCGGGGCCGAGGCAGTCATCGGTGCACAGCGGCGCCAACGGCAGCGCCAGCAGGGCGATGTCGTGCAGCAGTGGGCCGAGGTCGACCTGGTCGTGCTCGAGCGGCCAGGTCTCGCCATCGGTGGGCTTCGTCTCGTAGACCTCGCGGATCTCGATGGCGGCCACCCCGTGGAGGTCCTTGAGGCAACGACGGCACGCACCGGTCCACGGCACCTCGGCCGACCCGGTGAGCACGACCCCTTCGTGGATCGACTCCAGTTCGCCGACGAACGAGATGGCGGAACCGTCGGGGATGGCGACGTCGGTCAGACCGAGGTTGTCGGCGATGAGGGTGCGCTCGACCGGCATCCGGCTGCCGGGACGGCGGCGGATGTCGGTGACCGAGACGAGGACGACCGGCGGCCCGTCGGGGGGAGCGGCGGGCGTGGCGCTCACGACCGGTCCTGGTCGAAGAACCCCTCGTCCTCGGGCTCGGGCTCCGGTTCGGCCTCGGGCCTCGCCAGGTTGGTGGCTTGCAGCTTCTCGCGGCCCGACCCGACCAGCTTGAGGGTGCGCTCCAGCACGATCTCGAAGCTGGCCAACTTCTGGTCGCAGAAGTCCTCGCACTCGAGCCGGAGGCGCCGCGCCTCGGCCTCGGCGCCGTCGAGGATCCGCCGAGCCCGGTGCTCGGCCGCCTTCACCACCTCGGTGCGCTGGACCATCTGCTCCGCCCGGGCACGAGCGGCATCGGTGATCTCGTCGCCATCCGCACGCATCTTGGCCAGGTACTCGTCGCGCTCCTTGCGCAGCCAGCGGGCCTCGCGGAGCTCGTCGGGGAGGCGTCCGATGGCTTCGTCGAGCAGTTCGAGCACCTCCTCCTTGTTGATCATCGCGGAGGCAGAGAGCGGCATCGGACGGGCCGCCGCGATGAGGTCCGACACGCGACGCAACAGCTCCTCGGCATCGACCTGGGTGCGACCGCGGATCAGCGTGCGGCGCGGCTCGGGCGCCTCCGCCACCGGCACCACGTCGACCTCGGCGTCATCGTGTTGCTCGTCGTAGTCACGGGGATCGTGCGGCTGGCGGTCGTCGTAGGGAGGACGGTCGTCGTAGCTCATGGGCGGGGCTCCTGGAACGATGCTGCGAGACGGGCGGCGACCGGCGCCGGCACCATCGAGGACACGTCGCCACCGAACCGGGCGATCTCCCGGATCCACTTCGAGGCGACGAAGGAGTGCTCGGTGGCCGATGGGATGAAGACCGTGTGGACACCCGAGATAGCGAGGTTCATCTGCGACTGCTGGAGCTCGGACTCGAAGTCCGAGACGGCGCGGAGCCCCTTCACCAAGAAGTCGGCCTCGACCTCCTTGGCCAGGTTGACCACGAGGTTCGAGTACACCCGGACCTCCACGTTGGGGAGGTGGGCGACCGATTCGTCGATCATCTGCCGACGCTCTTCCAGCGAATACAGCCCCGTGGTCTTCTGCGGGTTCCCGATGGCAGCCACCACGACCGAATCGAACAACCGAGACGCCACCTCGATGAGCTCGAGGTGTCCGTTGTGGATGGGGTCGAAGGACCCCGGGTACAGGACTCGGGTCACGAGGGAGCTCCGGCAGCGGTTGCGAACTGGACCACCGTACCGCCGTAGGTCTTGGATCTGATGCCAACGAGACCCGCCGCCAGGGCTACCTCGCGGTCCGATTCGATCACGACGACGGCGCCAGGCGACAGGACCGGGACGAGCGCCTCGAGCAGACCCTCCCAGCCGTCGTACGCATAGGGCGGATCGAGCAAGACGAGGTCGAACGGTCCGCCTGGCGCGAGGGACCGCTCGGTTGGCCGGGTGAGGACGACGGCGGCTCCGGCGAGGCCCAGCGTGCGCAAGTTCTCGGACACGACCCCGGTGGCCCGGGAGTCGGTGTCGGCGAAGGTGGCGTGAGCCGCACCGCGCGACAATGCCTCGATCCCCAGCGCGCCGCTCCCAGCGAAGCCGTCGAGCACGCGGGACCCGTGGACGGCGCCGAGGCTCTCGAGGGCGTTGAAGATCGCCTCGCGAACCCGATCGGACGTGGGACGGGTGGACGATCCCGGCGGGACGTCGATCCGGCGTCCCCCTGCGGAGCCCGACACGATGCGCAGCGCAGCCTTGACCGGAGCGGGACGGGCGGCGGTGCGACGGGGACGAGGCGGGGGCTTGCTCACGGGACCTGCGCGACCAGTCGGGCGCTCTCGTCCCACAGCCAGCGCGCCTCCTCGAGGTTCCTGGCGCGGCGCGACGCCCGCCAGCGTCGCCCGTGGGACCAGTAGCCGCCGGTCGACGACATCACCCGAGGCGCCGCGGAGCTGGCCAGCACTACCTGCGTCTTCGCTCCCGTCCTCGGCGAGCGCAGCACGACCCGGCCGGTGAGCTGGATCAGGCCGCCCAGGAAGCCCGTGTCGCCGTCGCCGCCGAAGCCGCTGTAGATGCTGCCCGGGTGGACGGCGTTGACCGTGACGCCAGTCCCCTCCAGCCGGCGTGCGAGCTCGAAGGCGAACAGCACGTTGGCCAGCTTGGAACGGCCATACGCGGAGAAGCCGCTGAAGCCGCTCGTGGTCTGAAGGTCCGACCGGTTCATTCCGCCGATGGCCCAGCGATGCGCCATGGAGGACACGACGACCACGCGCGAAGGAGCACTGGCGACGAGGCGGCCGCGCAGCAGGTCGGTGAGCAAGAAGTGCCCCAGATGGTTCACGCCGAACATCAACTCGAAGCCCTCCGCCGTCTCCTGGCGGGTGTCGACGATGAGACCGGCGTTGTTCACCAGGACATCGAGGCGGTCGTAGCGCTCGAGGAACCAGGAGGCGAACGACCGGATCGAGGCGAACGAGGCCAGGTCGAGGCTCCCGAGCGCCACGTCGGTGCTGCCCGAGCGCGCCATCACCTCAGCCAGCGCCTCGTCACCTTTCGTCTGGCTCCGGGCCGTCATCACGACCGTGGCGCCCATGGTCGCCAGCGCGACCGCCGTCTCCTTGCCGATGCCCGAGTTGGCCCCGGTGACGATGATCACCTGTCCGGTCAGGTTCTCCGGCCGCTTCGCTCCCATGGCCGCCGAGTCTCGCACCCCACCCCCTCCCCGAACCCAACCCCACCCTCAAACCCAGGACCGTGCGGGGCGGTACGGTCGGCGGGGTGAGCGACGCGACGCACTCCTCCCCCGGCAACTCCTCCGGCAACGCGGTGCGCATCGTCCGCATCGGACGGCCCGAGCGGCGCAACGCGGTCAACTCGGAAACAGCCGAGCGCCTGTACCGCGAGTTCCTCGCATTCGACGCCGACCCCACCGCCAAGGTGGCGATCCTCACCGGCGACCAGGCTGCGTTCTGCGCCGGCGCGGACCTCACCGACCTGCCCCGCCTGCGCGACAGCGGGCCGATGGGTCCTACGAGGATGGCGTTGTCGAAGCCGGTGATCGCCGCCATCGAGGGATGGTGCGTCGCCGGTGGTGTCGAGCTGGCGGCCTGGTGCGACATCCGGGTGGCGGGTGCCGGCGCCACGTTCGGCTGCCTCGAGCGCCGGTGGGGGGTGCCCCTGATCGACGGTGGAACCATCCGCCTGCCGCGCATCGTGGGGCTGGGTCGGGCGATGGACCTCATGTTGACCGGACGGGGCTTCGACGCCCAAGAGGCCGAGCGGATCGGGTTCGTCAGCCGGCTCGTCCCCGAGGGATCAGCGCTCGACACCGCGGTCGAGATGGCGGAGCTCATCGCTTCCTCACCGTGGCCGGCCGTGGTCCACGACCGGCTGTCGGCATACGAAAGCTATGGGCTGACGTTCGAGGATGCGCTGGCCAACGAAGACCGTCACGGCCGCGCCGTGATCTTCGACCCGGACTTCGCCAGCGGCGTCGCCCAGTTCCAGGCCAACCAGGCGAAGCGGCGCGAAGCCGGCGACCGGTGAGCGACCACCGAGCGGACGACGACCACGACGAGGGACCGACCGACGCCTCGGGCGCGCCCCTGGTGTCGGCCACGATCGTCTGCGTCGACTGCGGCAGCACCGCCCACCTCATGTCCCGACCCGACGAGACCGGCCGGTTCTGGCCTGGTGACCTCGTGAGCTACCGCTGCGAAGACTGCCTCGACCGATGGGACCTCATCGTTCCCGGTGACGATCCCGACGACGACCACGGGCCGGAGTGGTAGCGGCGATCAGGTAATCCGGCAGGTCAGTAGCCGTTCTTGTGGATCTTGTCGATGGCGATCTTGAGGATCACGCGCTCGCTCTGGATGGGGTTTGGGTAGTCGTCGACGCCCATGTACTTCTTGGCGAGCACATCGATGTGGGAGCGAGCTTCGTCGCCACCCACGGTCTCCATGACCGTGCCGCGCGCCTCGACGTACTGGTAGGCGTTCTCGGCGCTGAACACGGTGACGGTCACCCGGGGATCGCGCTGGGCGTTCTTGAACTTCTGGCGGTGGATCTCCGTGTTGATCAGCAGGTGCTCGCCGTCGTCGCCGATCCACATGATCTGCGTCTGCGGCCGGCCGTCGGCCATGAGGGTCGTGAAGGCGGCGAAGTTCTTGCCGGCGAGCAGGGATGCGAGGTCAGCGTCGAGGGTCATCCCCCAAACGCTACCGGGACCCGCCGGAGATCCAGACCCCTGGGACGGTGGCGGAAGCGCTGGTCCTAGCCTGGGGTGATGCGCTTCAGCTTCTGGATCTCGACGCAGCACACCTGGGCCGAGACGCTCGATCTGGCGAGCCACGCCGAAGCCACCGGGTGGGACGGACTGTGGGTCGCGGATCACTTCATGCCCAACGACGACACGGCGCTGGACCAGCCGATGCACGAGGCGCTCGCCCTCCTTGCCGCGTTGGCCGTCGCCGTGCCGAGGGTGCGGATCGGCTCGCTGGTGCTGGGCAACACCTACCGCCACCCCGCGGTCGTCGCCAAGACCGCAGCGACGATCGACCAGATCTCCGGCGGCCGCCTCGTCCTCGGCGTCGGTGCCGGCTGGCAGGAGAACGAGCATGCTCGCTACGGCATCCCGCTCGGCACGGTGACCGAGCGCCTCGACTGGTTCCAAGAGGCGTGCGAGGTGATGGTGTCCTTGCGTGATCAGGCCCGAACCACGACCACCGGTGATCGCTACCAACTCGCGGACGCGCCGCTGGAGCCGAAGCCCACGGGCCGGCTGCCCCTGCTCATCGGTGCGAGCGGGCAGAGGCGCATGGCGCGGATCGTGGCGGCCTACGCCGACGAGTGGAACACGTGGAGCACGCCCTCGTCGTGGCTCGAGAAGCGTGTCGGCTTCGACCAGGCGCTCGACGAGGCAGGACGCGAGCGCAGCGACCTCCACCGATCGACCCAGGCCCTCGTCTTCCTGGGGGCCGATGGCAGGTCCACGGCCGAGGATTTCGCCAAGGTGCGCCCGGCGATCGGCGGGACCGACGAGCAGCTGATCGAGACCATCGGTGAGTGGGCCGATGCCGGGCTCGACGAGCTGATCATCCCGAGCTTCACCCTCGGCGCCGGGGACCGGGCGAAGGACGCGATCGACCAGATCATCACCGAGATCGCCCCGTCCTTCCGCTGAGGCCGGTCGCATCCGGGAGGTCCGCGGTCAGCTGGCGCAGCCCTCGACCAAAAGCGTCCCGACCCCGCTCGGCGCTCGATCGCTCGTCGGATCAGCGGCCTCAGGACTTCAGGAGGAAGTCGGCGTCGTCCTCGCCGAGGAAGAGCTTCACCTCATCGGCGATGACGGAGCTGCGGGAGAGGTCGGGATCGGCATCGACCAGCTCGAACGCCACCTCGCGGGCCTTCACGACCCACTCGCGGTCTCGTCGGAGCGAGGCCAGCTTGAGGTCGTTGCGCCCCTTCTGCCGCTCCCCCATCAGCGTGCCCTCCCCGCGCAGGTCGAGGTCAACCTCGGCCAGTTCGAATCCGTCGGTGGTGCGGACCATTGCCTCGAGGCGCGCTTCGCCGTCGGGGGTGATCCCCGCCCCCACGAGCCAGCAGGTCGATGCATGGGCACCGCGGCCGACGCGCCCTCGGAGCTGGTGGAGCTGGGCAATGCCGAACCGGTCGGCGTCGAGGATGACCATCACCGTGGCGTTGGGAACGTCGACGCCCACCTCGATCACGGTCGTCGCCACCAGCACCTGCGTCCGTCCGGCCCGGAACGCGTCCATGACCTGCTCCTTGTCCGCACTCGCCATCCGGCCATGGAGGAGGCCGAGGGACAGGCCGTGCAACTCACCGCCGGACAGGCGCTCCCGGGTTTCCTCCGCCGAGGCCACCTCGAGCTTGTCGGACCCTTCCACCAGGGGGCACACGACGTACGCCTGGCGCCCGGCGGCCACCTCGGCGCGCACGTGCTCCCAGACGGGCTCCTCCGCTTCGGGGTCGTCGCCCTCGCCATCGGTCTGGACCCAGATCGTCTTGATCGGGGTCCGTCCCGGTGGCATCTCGTCGAGGACCGAGACTTCGAGGTCGCCGTAGACGGTCATGGCGGCGGTGCGCGGGATCGGGGTCGCGGTCATCACCAGCACGTCGGGCGTCAGGCCGTCGGCACCCTTCTGGCGAAGCGCGTCGCGCTGTTCGACCCCGAAGCGGTGCTGCTCGTCGATCACCACCATGCCGAGCGAACGGAAGGCCACCTTGTCCTCGATGAGCGCGTGCGTCCCGATGAGGAGGTCGACCTCGCCGGCGGCCAGACCCTCGGCGAGCTTGCGCCGGGCTGCGGCCGGCACCTTGTTCGTCAGCAGCTCCACGCGCAGCGGTCGGTCCTGGGTCTGCCCGGCGAAGAGGGAGTCCTGATCCGGATCGCCAGGGACGCGCAGGTCGCGCAGCAGGGTCCGGATGCCGGCGAAGTGCTGCTCGGCCAGCACCTCGGTAGGGGCCATGAGCGCACCCTGGTGGCCACCTTGGACGGCGACGAGCATCGCCGTCACGGCGACCACGGTCTTGCCGGAACCGACGTCGCCCTGCAGCAGGCGGTGCATGGGGTGGCGTCCGGTCAGGTCGCCCGTGATCTCGCCGATGACCCGGTCCTGCGCGCCCGTCAGGGGGTACGGGAGCGCGTCGTGGAACCGCCGCACCAGCTCGCCCGAGCCGTCGTGCACCATACCCTTGGCGGTGCGCTCGAGTGCCCGCTTGCGCAGCACGAGGGCCAGTTGCACGCGGAGGAGCTCGTCGAACACGAGGCGCTTGCGGGCAGTCGCGATGTCGGCCCACGCCTCCGGCTGGTGGTAGCCCCACAACGCGCGCTCTCGATCCACGAGTCCGAGCCGGTCGCGCACGGCGTCCGGCAGGGGTTCGGCGAGGCCGCGGGCGCGCGTCTTCCCGAGGGCGACCCCCACCCAGCGGGCGAAGTCGTCAGACTCGAGCTTGGTCTTCGCCTTCTCCCCCGCTCGTGACACCTGGTGCTGCGGGTAGATCGAGATGATCTTGCCGGTCTGCTCACCGCCGATGACGTCGACCACGGGGTTGGTCATCTGCGGCCGACCGTTGAACGAGTCGACCTTGCCGAAGAACACCGCCTCGGTGCCGACGGGGAGCTTCTGGTCGATGCCCCAGGTGTTGAAGAACGTGATCTTCAACCGACCGCCCGTCCCGTCCGTGACGTCGAACTCGTCGCGGTTGAGGGGGCGGCCCCGTCCCCGGCGTGGCGGGCGGTGGCTGGTGTGGTTGCGGACGGTCGCCACGACCATCGCCTCGTCGCCGGGCACCAGGTTGCGGATGTCGACCTGGCGAGATCGGTCGACGTGGCGGCGGGGGTAGTACGTGACCAGGTCCAAGATGTCGCCGACGCCGACCTTGGCGAGGGCCTCCACCTTCTTGGGGCTGGCGTGCAGCGCCTTGATCACCGTCAACGGGTAACCCGCCAGATCGGCATAGGTGAGGGGCCCGTCGGTCATCAGCCTCGGAGGCTACGAGGCGCGGCCCGCTGTCGGAACGACCGGATCGCCGCGAGGGCCATCGACCGTCCGGCGGGCGCCGCGTCGATCGAGCACCTCGTCTTCGACCAGGACCGCTAGCTGGAGGAACAGGCCGATGCGGAGCACCATCGCGCCCACCAGCGCCAGGCGGCCCAGCTCGGGGGTGGCCCCGTGCCAGCCGGCGTACAGCGAGGCGATGGCAAGGCCGATCAGCGAGAGCGGGATCGTCCAGCGAACCGAACGGCGCCGCACCCGAGCCGCCGTCCAACCGAGCACCACCACCAGCAGGAGGATCACCATCCCGGTGTCACCCGGACCGAACAGCAACCGCTCGACCAGATCCGGGAGGACCGGACGGCTCGTGGCGTAGCTGTCGGGCGGCGCGAGCATGGCGATCGACGGTGTGGCCTCGTCGGCTGAGGACTGCCGGACGCCGGCGAAGTCCCCGAGCGGAGCGGTCGCGGTGTACCACGGGTGCGTCGCCAGGTACTTCAGGTAGGTGCTGCGGCCCTCGTGGGCGACCCAGTTCGAGAACGCCGGATCCGATCGCAGTGAGTCCGGTCCGAGGTCTCCTGATGCCGGCACGGGCATCCCGTGGTCAGTGAACCACTCGAGACGGCCCGGATCGGTGGCGACGCGGTTGGCCACGATGACGAGGAGGTTCTCGTGGACGATTTCCTGGTTGTGGCTGTAGGTGGCGGAGGCCACGGCCGTCTCGACGGCGAGCACGAGGCACAGCACCGCCAGGATGCGCACGGCACGCGTCCCCGTCGGCGGTCGTCGGCACCAGACCACCACCGCACCGGCCAAGGCGAGGATGACGACCAGCCACGCCGTCGGGATCAGGCTCTGGCGGACGAACAGCCACGGCAGGGTGGCGAGCGCCACGAGCAGCGCGGTCAGGATCTCCGTCCGGCGCAGCAGGTTCAACCACGCCGCGATCACCAGCACCGTGAGCGACAGGCCGAGGGACTCCGAGAGCTTGGCGGCGTCCCAGTTGACGACGATGGTGGTGCATCCCAGGGCGGCGATGGCCACGGCGACGACCACCCGGGGGGAGCGAACGCGGAACCAGGCCGCGGCGCTCAGCGCAAGCGTGGCCCAGCACAGGGCACCGACCAGGGCCTGGCCGACCACGAGGCCGCGGGCGTTGCCGGGGATCAGCCAGTAGAGGTACGGCGTGGCCCACGGGCGTCGCCAATCGCCGCTGAAGTCGATGCGGTCGTACTCACCGGAGTCGACGTAGATGTAGAGGCGCATGCCCGCCACGGCCAGCAGTCGGAGCAGGACGATCGATGCGACGAGCCACTTCGCCCACGGCCAGGATCGGACCAGGAGGTGCAGCGGCTTCGGGTCGTCGAATCCGGCCAGGGAAGCGGCCGAGCGCGTCCGGCCCTCGCCCGCAGGGCCGTCGACGTCCGCCACGACCAGCCGATCTACTCGATGCCCAAGAAGTAGGGGTACAACGGCTGGCCCCCGTGGTGGGTCTCCGCCTCCACTCCTTCGTGGTGCTCCTCGAGCCACAGCATCACCTTTCGAGTCTCCGCATCGGAAGAACCCTCGCCAGTGATCAACGTGACGATCTCGTGGCCCTCGCCCAGCAGGTGGTCGAGCAACCCGATGGTGGCTTCGGCGACGGTGGGCGCCACGGCGCAGATCCCGTCACGGGCGATGCCGAGGTAGTCACCCTCGGCAATGGGTCCGACGTCGCACGACGAGTCCCGGACGGCCTGGGTGACTTCGCCGGCGAGCACGTTGGCCGCGGCAGCGGCCATGTCCGAGGCGTTGTCGCTGACCTCGGCGTCGGGGTCGTACGCCATCAGGGCGGCGAAACCCTCGGGGATCCCCTTGGTCGGCACGACGACCACGGTCTTGTCCGTGGTGGCATCCACCTGCTCGGCCACGGCGATGATGTTCTTGTTGTTGGGCAGGATCACCACGCAATCCGCCGGAGCGGCCTCGACCGCTTCGAGGATCTGCGCGGTGGAAGGGTTCATCGATTGGCCGCCGGTGAGCACCCGGGCGCCGAGGGAGTGGAAGATCCGCCGGATGCCGTCGCCGGTGGCGATCGCGACCACGGCGGTGGTGACCGGCGTGGCATCGGGCTCGGGCTCGGGGTGCTCGGCACCCTCGCGCACCCACCGCTCCTCTTCGACCTCCTCGAGCAGGTCGGTGACCCGGATCTTCGAGGGCCGACCGATCTCGATGGCGGCCTCGATGGCGGGACCGATGTCGTCGGTGTGGATGTGGCAGTTGAACAGGCCGTCGCCGCCGACGACCACGATCGAGTCGCCGATGCCGGCCCACACGCCCTTGAATGCGCCGATGGCCGCGTCGGGCGCCTCGAGGATGTACATGACCTCGTAGCGGAGGTCCGCCAGCCCCCGCTCGTGTCCCTCGTCCCCATGGGCGAGGATCCGCAGCTCTTCGACGTGCCCGGCGTCGGCGACGGCCTCGGTGATCGAGGCGGCCGGCACCTCGCGGCCGTCGACCACGAAGAGAAAGGCGTCGATCAGGAGCATGAGGCCGGTGCCCCCGGCGTCGACGACCCCCGCCTGCTTCAAGACCTCGAGCTGCTCCGGGGTGTTGGCGAGCGCCTCGTACCCCGAGGTACGGGCGGCGTCGAGGACCTCGACCAGCGTCGCCCCGGACGCGGCCGCCGTGCTCGCTCCCTCGGAGGCGACACGGATGACGGTGAGGATCGTGCCTTCGACGGGATTGCCCACCGCCTCGTAGGCGCCCTTGGCGGCGACCTCGAGGCCCTGGGCGAGCTGCGCACCGTCGACCTGCTGGTCGCCGGCTGCGGCCAGCGTCTGGGTGAGGCCCCGGAGGATCTGCGAGAGGATCACCCCGCTGTTGCCCCGGGCGCCCATCAGCGCGCCGTGCCCGATGGACCGGCACACCGTTGCGAGGTCCCCATCGACGCCCTCGAGCTCGGTGGCGACGGAGGCCAGGGTGAGGGCCATGTTGCTGCCCGTGTCGCCATCGGGCACGGGGTAGACGTTGAGGCGGTTGATGCCGTCCTTGTGCGCGTGGAGGGCGTCTCGGAATGCGGTGATGACGAGCCGGAGGTCGTCGGCACCGAGGCGCTCGAGCGTGGTCATGGCGGCGCAGCCTACCGACTGAGGAGATGGGGGTCAGACGAGCAGGACCGGACGAGCGGCCGCCACCAGCTTGTGGTCGACGGCCTCGACCGCGTACCTTTGTTCCCCGGCCCAGTCAGGGTCGATCGGTAGCGAACCCTGGAGTGCAGTGATGGCCTCGACGTGTGAAGTGTGCGGCAAGAAGCCGTCGTTCGGCATGAGCGTGAGCCAC
>JBKJPY010000079.1:0-6444 GCA_046594195.1 Acidimicrobiales bacterium
CTGACCTGGGCGTGCAAGCCGGTCACGTTCCCAGATCGGGCACCATGTCCGCAAATGTCCGTAGATGTCCGCTTCAGGGAAGTTCTCCTCTGCTGGCGAGGTAGCGGTACTCGGCCTCATAGAGCGGCCAGTTCTCCGACAGGAACCGCCTCCCCTGCTTGCCGCCGTCCCAGCGGCCGAGCACCACGCGGCATCGGTTGTACTCGCGCCACTCCTCGATGGTGGCCGCCGTCGGCGTGCGGTCACCCTCCTCGCGGATCTCCTGCCAGAAGTCTGCCGGAGGCTCCTCGTCGGGGAAGTACGAGAGGATCTCGATGGCCAAGAGCCGCGGCTCGGTGAGGTAGATGGTCTCGCCCTTCAGGCGAGCGAGCCGATGGCCGACGGCGGCCACCAGGAACTCGTTCAGGTAGAGCCCCAAGTACTGCATGTGGAAGAAGAAGTGATCCCGCTCGTCAGCCGTTCCATCCTCGACCCGCTGGACCATCTGCTGGGGCGCGCCACGGTCTGGTTCGAGGGCACGCCACTGGGGGTCGTACAGATCGAGGTTGTCGTGGTACTCGCGGCGCAGCTCGGCTCCTTGAGTAGGGCCGAGGAGAGCGAGGAGCCCGTTGGCGTGGGCCCACTCGAGTTCTCCTCGAGCAGCGTCGTCCGCGGGGTGAGCGCTGTCGTGGATCTGCGCGTGCAGGTGCTCTGGGGGTTCTTCCTCGATCGGCCAGGAGACCAGAAGGGCGGCGGCGTTGCAGACATCGGATCGCAGCGGCAGTCCCCGCGTGAACTGGTACCGGCTGTCGCCCGCCCGTTCGAGAAGCCACCGGCGTTGCTGCGGCGTGTCCCAGAGGAGTGCGAAATCTGAAGGTGTGGCCGTGCCATCCTCGATCCGCCGGCGCACCAATTCCTCAGCTAGCGCATCCTCGGCTGCCTCGATGGTGTCACGGGTGGGGAGGGCGTCGGCGATGGCGGCTAGGCGCTGCTCCTGTCGGCGGTTCATTCCGATTCCTCGCGGTCCTCGCCCACCTGGAGCCGGGCGACGACCTGCTCGAGATCGGCGATTCGGGCGTCGACCTCCGAGGCGGCCTGGTAGTCGCCGAGGCTGCGCAGCGCGAGCTGGGCTGCGGCCAGACGGACCCGGATTGGATACTCGGGGTCCATGGCCTCGGAGATCACCGAGATGGCATCGGCGGCCACAGTGGTGAGCCGGCCCGTGAGTTCACGCACGCGTGCAGCTCGCCGCTGGGCCACCAGAACAGCGAATGCCGGATCGGCCAGCTTTCGCTGCACCGTCTTCGGGTGCACGCTCGCGAACTCCGCCGTCTGGCGCTGGTTCAGCCCCGCGGCTTGGGCCTCCAGGATGAGCTCATCGGTTGTGCTCGGGCCTGGGGATTCAGGGTCGGTGGGTGGATTGATGTTGTTGGCGGCCATCTGGCTCTCCTTGACGTGTGTGGTTCTTAGCTAGGAGATCCACCGCCTTCGACAGGACGACAGCCGAAGCGGCACCACGGGCAAAGAAGCGGGAGTTCTCCGCTTCTTAGGCAGTTGCCCTGGGGAGTTGGACAGCACGACGTCCACGATTTCTTGAGAAATCCCCGCGGCGCCACACGCCTCACCCCGGGGCCCGGCCGAACGGTGCCCGAGCCGAGCGGAGAGGTACCCGGGTTTCGCGGTCTGCGTGCAGGTGACCCAGGCGGTGCATCGGCGTCTAGAGGTACTAGCGCAAGGCTCGCTGCGAGACCGGTCAACTTTCCACCAAGCTGACGGGATGCTGGGTGACGACTTCGAACAGCTTTGGCTGGACCTCTTCGAGCTCCGCGGCTATCTCGACGTGGCAGCGCGGCACGCCCTCGACGATCAGATGCTCACCGATGAGGACGCAGCAGTGATCGCCCAGCTGACCACCCTCGCTGAGCGCGCATCAGCACTCGCCACATCGCGCCTCACCGACGCGGAGCGGATCGGGCTCGCTGACCTGTCGGCGACCATCTCCGCATGCGAAGGCCGAGCATCCTCCTATCTCCTGGCTGTCGCCCCACCCTGACCGAAACGCATTCGGCACTTCACCAGGGACTCCGGTCGGACTTGAGGCAGGCTTCCCGGACGTCGAGCGGTAGCCGCTGCTCGTGGCGAGTCACCGCCGCCTCCTCGGGAATCGGGAAAGCGCAGGTACCCCCCCAGGAGCCGCCGACCGCATCCGGTTGATCCGCATGTGGCAGAACGCCGCCTTCAGCCTCGATGAGATCAGTGAGCTCCTCGCCGACCGCCAGAACATCGAAGCCTGGAGGAGCCTCGTCCTCGCCAAGATCGTCGAACTAGAAGTGCTGCAAGCTGAAGTCGAACGATCTCGGCAACAGCTCGAGCACGCCCTCCTCTGCCGGGCCCCGGACTGGACGGCCTGCCCAACCATGCAAGCCACCGCCCGAGGGATACCCAAGCCGTGACGCCCACGGATGCGACCGCTGTCAGCGTCGCCGTGGTCCTCATCGCCCGCACCCAGCCCACCGATCGCGCCGACGCCCTCACCGGCGCCCTCCGCCTTCCGGCCCGCCTTCAAGAGATCGCGCTGGTCGAGCGGACCAAGCCCCTCACCTTCGTAGGCTGATCACCCTCAACTGCAAAGGTCGCCCCGTGCCCGTTCGTCGTCGTCTCGTCCTCCTCGCCGTGCCGCTTGCCGTCGCCCTGGCCGTCACTGGGTGTGGCAACGACAAGCCCGCGGCGACCAACACGCCCGCTGCACCATCGGAGGCGACCACGTTCGTGCTCGACGAGTGGTCGATCGTCCCCCCGAAGGCAGACTTGGCCGCAGGCAAGGTGGCGATCACTGCCAGCAACACCGGCAAGGAGACCCACGAGTTGGTCATCGTGCGGGCCTCTGACGCCGCCTCGCTGCCCAAGAAGGCCGACGGCTCGGTGAACGAGGACAAGATCCCCGAGTCGAAGAAGGCCGGGGAGATTGCGGACCTCGCCGCTGGGACGTCCAAGACCAAGACGCTGGACCTGCCCGCAGGCGACTACATCGCTTTCTGCAACATCGTCGAGACCATGAGCAAGGGCGACATGGGATCAGGTGGCATGGACGGCGGTTCGGGCATGGGGTCCAGCACCAGCATGGGGACGGGCATGGACCACGTTCACTTCAAGCTGGGGATGGTCAACTACTTCACCGTCGCCTGACATCGGCCGCCACACCGTGGCGTCACTTACGTTGCCGGATGGTCATCCAGGGCCGCGTGTCGTGAGACTGACCGGGACCGGCGCAGGTGCGTCCGCTGGCTCGCAGTGTCGTGCGATTCGTTGGCGTCGAAGGATCCAGATGCCGAGCGGGATGAGAGCCACCAGGGCGACCACGCCGACGGCGAGGTAGGCGAGCGTGGTGGCGATGGCTGCGGCGGCGACGATGCTCAGGATCGGTGCTGCGCAGCACGCGGCGCACGCCGCAACGCCGAACCCGACGAGGCTTGCCCGTTCCCTGGTCGCTTGATTCAACGGTGTGCTCCGAAAGCCATATCGAGCACGTCCATGCCGTCGGGTGGGCTGGTTACCTCGAGGGCCACGCCGCGGTGGTCCACAGTGATGGCGAACGAGAGGAACGAGCAGCACGATTGCTCGGCGACCACCAACCGCGCGAGGTCGGCGACCGATGTCGTCTGCTCGAACGTGAGCCGCAGCCCGCCCTTGATCGGGGTGCGGTCGGTCACCGTGGCGAGCATCTGCTTCCAGTCTTCGAGCCGGACGGTCATGTCGTCGCCCCCGAGTGTGCAGGCGATCGGAACCAACACGGGCTTGGCTCCCATCTCCACGGTCACCGGCTCACGCATCACAGTGGGCGAGACAGCGACACAGGCGCAGGAGTCGTCGCAGGCACCGTCGACCGGCTCTTGGGCTAGCTGGGTAGCCGCGGCGCGTAGATCGGCGGTGAACGCCCGGAGATCGGCCATCTGCGTCTCGGCACCGGCAACCTTGGCGCCCACGAGGGACCGCAACCGATGCTGCACCGGCCCGCAGCGATCTTGATCCCAGGCTTGTGCGAGTCCCCGGATCTCGTCGAGTGAGCACCCGAGGCGCTTTGCACGTGCGATGAAGGTGAGCCGGTCAACGTCTCGGTCGTTGTAGAGCCGATACCCGGCGTCGGTGCGCGCCGGTGGGGGCAGCAGGCCGATCTGCTCGTAGTAGCGCAGCGTCGGCCCGGTGAACCCGGTCTCGGCGGTCACCTCCGAGATGCGCATCCCGCTCGTCGTCGTGGTCATGGCCGTGACGGTACGCCTTCAAGCCGACTTGAGGGTCAAGCCCTACCTCTAGAAAATCGTGAATCGGATGGCCGGAAGGGCAGACGGTCGTTGACCTTCAAGCGGCTTGAAGTCCTACGTTGCGGCCATGTCCACGCACGAGACCCCCGACAAGACCGGTGCGACCCGGCTCGGGGCGGACCGCCGACGCATCCTGATCGCGTTGTTGTTGGCCGCGTCGGGCTTGTTGTTCTTCGTGGGCACACGGATCGAAGCCCACACCGGTGGCCGCCAGGAACAAGGTGGCCACGTCGAGCACCCCGCCGAGTCTGGCGGTGGGCACGAGCAGTCTGAGGGCGGGGCACCCTCACACGTCGAGGGCGAGACCACCTCGGAACCGACGGCGGAGGCGGGCCACTCCGAGTCTTCGGAGAAGGTCCTCGGCCTCAACCTGGAATCGCTCCCGTTCGCGATCGCCGTCACAGCGATCTCGATCCTGCTGGCCGTGCTCGTCGCGTTCACCGCCAGCCGAGCTGTCATCGTCGCGGTCGTTGGGATCAGTGCGGGCGCCGCGGTGTTCGACGTGCTCGAAGTGGTCCACCAACTCGACCAATCCAAGCCCAGTCTCGCCGTCGTCGCTGCGCTCGTGCTCGCGCTCCACACCACGATCACAGCGCTCGGCACCAGGGCGCTGGCCGCTCCGGGCGGTCACGCGGGACCCTCGCCGTCTGCGGCAACGTCGTGACCGGCTGCTACCGCCCGCTCGTCAGCCGGTGCGGGGGACGAACATGATCACCGCGACACCGACGAGGCAGAGACCTGCACCGAGCAGGTCGTAGCGGTCGGGCTTGAACCCGTCGGCCACCACACCCCACGTCAACGACCCGGCCACGAAGATCCCCCCATAGGCGGCGAGGATGCGACCGAAGTTGGCGTCGTGCTGCAACGTGGCAACGAACCCGTACAGGGCCAGGGCGATAATCCCCGCGCCGATCCACACGATGCCCCGGCGCTCACGCACGCCCTGCCACACCAGCCACGCCCCGCCGATCTCGGCAATCGCCGCAAGGACGAAGATCGCAAGAGTCCGCAGTACTTCCATCGCTCGACGGTACCGGCCCGAGAGCGACAGCTACCGCTGCCCGAGGGCGTGGATGCCCTCTCGGAGGCCGTAGGCGACGACCACGAGGCTCGCTGCGGTGTCCGCCCACCGCCAGCCCGCCACGGCGCTCAGCACCAGCCCGACGAGTACCGACACGGCGAGCACGCCGTCGATCACTGTGACCTTGGCCTCGGCCAATAGCACCGGGTTCCCAAGCGCCGTGCCAGTCTTCCGCTTGCCCGCTGCCAGCGAGAACATCACTGCCGAGGTTCCAGCGACCCACGCAATCCCGACGGGTGACTGGGCGGGTCGATGCGGGACTGCGATGGTCACCACGGCCTGGACCAGGAGGTAGGCAGCGAGTGCCAGGAACGCGGCGCCGATCATCCGGGTCGCCTTCCGGGTCCGGTCGGGTTGCCGGTCGCCGTTCAATTCCCAGATCACCACCGTCGAGGCGAAGATCTCGATCGAAGAGTCAAGCGCGAACGCCACCAGTGCGGTAGATCCGGCGACGACTGCTGAGGCGAACAGGATCGGCACGCCGACCAAGTTCCAGGCGAGCGTGGCGTACTCCAAGCGAAGCCCTCGACGGACAAGCCCGGCTCGCTCCACGTCGGTTCCCTCGGCCACTGGGCGAATCATCGCAGACCCCTCCGCGCTCTCTCCGCAAGGGCCCACGTCTCCCGTTCCGAGCCAAGATCGCCGTCGCCGTCGCAATCGTCGGGGTCATCAGCCCGATCGACTTCATCCCCGAGTTCCTGCCGGTCATCGGACCACTGGACGACCTGATCATCGTCGTCTTGGCTCTCCGCTACGCCGCGCGCCACGTACCAAGGGAAGCCATCGAAGATTGACGGCCCGGCGTACGACGACTCCTCGACCCCCGCCTACTCGTAGGGGTGGGTCCACCCGTGGCCAGGGTCCGTCGAGGCTGTGGCAGGGAGGGGAGACCCGAGGGTTCCTCAGATGGAGCGGAGCAGTTCGATGTGTGGGCGACGGGCACTGGTGAGCGCTGCGGTGGCCGCGATGGTGGTGGCTGCGATGCTGACACCGCCGAGGATGATGAGGTAGTTCCACGGTACGGCGAGTGCCGAGGGTGGCGGGTCGAAGACTCCTTGGAGGACC
>JBKJPY010000048.1:0-17777 GCA_046594195.1 Acidimicrobiales bacterium
TGCTCCGAGGGGGGCCACGTCGGATACGGTTTCCCGTTCACGCCCAAGTAGCTCAGTCGGCAGAGCATCTCACTCGTAATGAGAAGGTCAAGGGTTCGATTCCCTTCTTGGGCTCCAAGTTTGTGCGGTGAGTCCGTAAGTGGTTGGACGGTCGCTGGCCAAGGGTCGATCTCGAGGCGAGCCGCACGACCCACGTCAGCTCGTCGCGCAGTCCGGCGCGACGAGGTGATCGAAGGTCCTTTGGCAGCCGGGGGTGCCGTTCTCTGCTGGGTGTCCACCACCGGCCCGAACGTCGTGGCTCGAACTGGCCCGAACGGCCCATCAGGTCGCTTCCCGGGTGACCGATTGATCACCCGGGGAACTTTTCGGGCCTCCGGGCGGGCTCATCGGGGCCGCGCTGCTGAGAGAGGGGTTCCCATGCGGATGCAACGAGGTCTGGTCGAGCGCGGTCGCAAGAAGGGCGAGCGCGGAGCGTCCTTGGTGGAGTACGCGCTGCTCGTGGCTCTCATCGCGGTCGTGTGCATCACGGCCGTGACGTTCCTGGGCCAGAGCGCATCTTCCAAGGTCGACAAGGCCGGTGACAGCATCTCGTCGCTGCCGTTCGATGGCACCGTCTGTCCGGTTGGCTACATCCTCAACTCGACGCTGACGACCTGCCTCAAGCAGCACTGAGCGGCGGGACGGCGGACGTGCCGAGCGTCGCTGGAGTCGTGCTTCTTCGGCCAGGTCCTGGCCCCCGTTTCCGATTTCGGGGGGACCCGAAGGCATCAGACGAACGTGGCGGGCGAACGAGCTCGGAGGATCCGCTAGGCAGTGCGGATGCTCTCGTGGGTGGCGTTCTGCATCGGGGTGGTCGCTTGGGCGGCCACCGTTGCGAGCGTCGTCGAGACCACGGTCGTCCCGCGGGGCACCAAGTCGCGGATCACGCGGGCGGTGTCCGCATCGGTGCAGTGGCTGTTCCAGACCATCGCCGACCGCTTCGAGCGGTGGGAGCGGCGGGACCGGGTGTGGGCGCTCAGCGGGCCGACCTTCTTGATGATGCTGCTCGCGGCGTGGCTGCTGCTCCTGCTCGGATCGCTCACCCTGGTGCTGCTGCCGTTCGGCGACCACTCCCTGGGCAACGCCTTCTTGGAGGCGGGGTCGTCGCTCCTGACGCTGGGGTTGGCGGCACCGGATCAGGCGGTGCCCACGGCGATCGGCTTCGTCGGAGCCGCTACCGGGCTCATCGTGGTCGCCCTGCAGATTGCCTACCTCCCGACGCTCTACGCCGCCTTCAACCGGCGCGAGCTCCAGGTCACGATCCTCGATTCGCTGGGCGGGTCGCCAGCCTGGGGGCCGGAGGTGCTGGCCCGGTTCTCGCTCATCGACGGCATCGAGGGCCTCGACGACCTGTACGTCCGCTGGACCGACTGGTCGGCGGACCTGAGCGAGAGCCACGCCGCCTACCAGTCGCTCGTCTACTTCCGCTCCCCGAAGCCGACCCGTTCGTGGGTCGTCGCCTTCTTGGCCATCCTCGATGCCGCCGCCCTGCACCTGGCGGTGTGCCCGGAGACGGCACCAAAGTCGGCTCGTCGTCTGCTGCGGGTCGGCTACCGCAGCATGCAGGACATCGCCGAAGCCCTGGATCTCCCGCCGGCGCCGCCACCCGAGGAAGCGGTGAGCGACCTGACCGATTCCGACGTGCTCGCCGCGATCGCCCACCTGGTTGCGGCCGGCATGGTTCTGGAGCAGCCCGAGCGCGAGGCCCTCGAGGACTTCCGCGGCTGGCGGGTCAACTACGAGGTGCCGGCGTACGGGTTGGCCGAGCACATCGACGCCGTACCCGCACGCTGGTCGGGGCCACGACGCCGTCGAGGTGCGGCCCTCCCCCCGGTCCGTCCCGAGCACGCCGGGCTGGACGGGTAGTTCCACGGGCGGCCGATCGCCCTGAGCGTGGATGGTTCGGAGCAGTCGAAGCCAGGGAGCGGACGATGGCGGACACCCCGTCGTCCGCTCCTTCGAGCCGGGCGAGGACTGGTGGTGGTGCTACCCCGATGAGCTGATGTTCGAGGTGCACGGCGCTCCGCCCGCACCCTCGCACCCCTGACGCACGCCGCCCGGAGCGCGGACGCGCTTGGGTTGCGACCAGAGCGTCGTGCTGCGAGGTGCGCTCGAACCGAGCACGGTCATCGGCGGGCGTCTCGGAGCATCCCCGTGATGATCGCTGGTGCAACCGGGGGCGCCAAGGCATACCCCTGGATGCGATGGCACCCGAGTGCGGCGAGGGCGTCGATCTGGGCCTCCTGCTCCACGCCCTCGGCGACGACGATCAGGTCGAGGGCTGCCGCGAGCGAGATCACCGCGCCGACGAGGGCGGCCGCGCGAGGCGACGTGGTCAGGTCGGTGATGAACGACTGGTCGATCTTGAGCACGTCGATGGGCAGGTCGCGGAGTTCGCTGAGCGACGAGTAGCCCGTCCCGAAGTCGTCGAGCGCAACGCGGCAACCCAGCTCGCGCAGCTTGTGGAGGGTCTCGATCTCGCCGTGCTCCTGCGTGGCCAGCACGGTCTCGGTGAGTTCGACGACCACGAGCTCGTGCGCGATGCCGGTCTCGATCATCACGGACTCGACGTCGCCCAAGAAGCTCGGCTCGCGTAGCTGGCGGGCGCTGACGTTGATGCTCACCGGGAGAGCGAACCCTTCGGCATGCCAGTGGCTGGCCTCCTCGCACGCCCGCCGGAAGATCTCGCGACCGAGGGACACGATCGCCCCGGTGTGCTCGGCCAGACGGATGAGGTCGAACGGGGCCACCGGGCCACGCGTCGGGTGGGTCCAGCGCAAGAGGGCCTCGACGCCGACCACATGGCGGTCGTAGGCGTCGATGATGGGCTGGTACGCGAGCGTCCACGCTTGCTTCGTCAACACGTCGTGGAGGTCGCCCTCGATCTCGAGGCGGTCGAGGGAGCGCTGCTGGAGCTCGTCGTC
Source organism: Acidimicrobiales bacterium (assembly GCA_046594195.1). Classification (GTDB taxonomy): domain Bacteria; phylum Actinomycetota; class Acidimicrobiia; order Acidimicrobiales; family Iamiaceae; genus Aquihabitans. The sequence continues at coordinate 2,964 of JBKJPY010000048.1, forward strand.
GAAGAGGGCGTAGCGCCCCCCACCTGCCTCCTTGGCGCGGTGCAGGGCGATCTCGGCGCTGCGCAACGCTTCGAGGTGGTCCTGGCTGGCCTCGACGAGCGTGATCCCCACGCTGCCCGTGACCTTGAGCTCGTGGCCATCGGCCTGGACGGGCTCGGCGAAGCACGTGAGCAGGCGGTCGGCGAGCACGATCGCCTCGAACTCGTCGGGTACGTCGGTCAGCACGATCACGAACTGCGAACCGCCGTGGCGGGCGACCAGGTCCTGGGCGCGGACGATGTCGGTGATGCGGTCGGCGATGGTGGTCACGACCTGGTCGCCGGCCGCGAACCCGAACGTCTCGTTGACCCGCTGGAGGTGGTCCAGGTCGGCGAAGAGGACGGCGACGCGACGGTCGCGGTCAGAGGTCGACACCGCCCGGGCGAGCTGCTCCACGAGCAGCACCCGGTTCGGCAGCCCGGTGGCCTCGTCGTAGAGGGCGGCTCGCCGGAGCTGGTCCTCGAGCTCGCGCTGGCTGGTCATATCGCGGCAGATCGTGCTGTAGATCTGCTGCCCATCGTCATCGAGGGTCGGGTGGGCGACGATCACCTGCGAGACCGGAATCTCCTGACCGTCGGGCCGTCGCAGCCGGTTCATGCCCATCCACGTGCCCGAGCGCTCGGCGGTGCGCATGCCCTCCCGCACCAGGTCCTGCGCCAGCTCATCGGGGAAGAAGTCGAAGGCCCGGGCGGCGGGGCTGGCATCGGGCGAGAAGCCGAGAAGGCGGCGGCCGACGGGGTTCAAGTAGCGGATGGAGCCGTCGCGCGATGCCGACGCAACGAGGTCGGGCGTCGCCTCGATGATCTCGCTGACGCGCGCCTTTGCTGCGCTCACGTCGCGCCGAGAGCTCACGACCGAACCCGTCGTCACGCCCGTGGCGACGAGCACGAGCAGGAGCAGCTGGAAGTCCGACCGGTCGAGTGGGTCGTCGAGCTGGAGGTGGGCGCCGGCCGTCATCACCGCGCACAGAGCCGCGGTCGAGACGGCAGCGGCGGCCACGCCGTGGCGCACGGCGACGATGACCACCGGAATGAAGGCGAGGTACACGAACCGCATCGGCTCCTGGCCGATCGCCATGAGCACGGCAGCGATCACGGCCGGGGCGAGGAGCTCGACCGCAAGCTGCCCGCGCGGCAGCTCCGACTCGTCATCGGCCAACCGCCCCGAACCCCGGCGGATCAGGTCATCGCCGGCGATCACGAGCACCGGGAACAGGCAGGCGGCGCCGACGATGTCGCCGATCCAGAAGAGGGCGGCCGAGCGCACCAGCTGGTCGGCGTCGAGGAGCCCGGCCCACCACTGCACGGTGACACCGACCACGGTGGCCGAGGCCGCGCCGGCCCCGACCCCGAGCGCCAGCACGGCGAGGTCCTCTGGGCTGCGCAGCCGCGGGTCCAACGCCAGTCGCCGCATGACCCAGGCGCCCAACGAGTACGAGAGCGCCAGGCCCACCGAGTTCAGGACCAGCAGGACTGCTCCGTACTCCGCGCCGAGGCCCATCACGACCGGTGTGCTGATCAGCTCGGCGACGACGATCAGCCACACCAACCGAGGCCGGAAGAAGCAGACCGCGATGGCGACGGCCGCAGGTGGGAACCAGATGAGAGCCGGGCCTTCGAGGCTGATCTCGCGAGCCCACACCGCGGTGGCGAGGTACGCGACGAGGACGAGAGCCGCCACCGCGGCTGTCGGTCGGTGCGACCCGCTCGCTGCTCGGGGAAGGTCCACGCCGGGCGCCCCTTCCGGCCCTGCCATCGTGCCAGCGTAGGTGCCGGATCGGCTTGCTGCGGCGGTGCGGTCACCCGGACGGGTGAGCCGCACCCCCGTCGTCGGATCCGGTGGCGCTCGTCGCGTGGCCGGACCGTGGATCTGGCCACCACTACCAGCGAGGGTCGGAGGCCAGGAGGCGGGCGAACTCGTCGAACGGGAGGGGCTTGGAGAACAGGTAGCCCTGGCCGAAGTCGCAGTGGCTGCGCCGCAGGTGGTCGAGCTGCCCGGTGGTCTCGATGCCCTCGGCCGTGGTCTGGTGGCCGAGGGCGTCGGCGATGGCGAGCACGGCGTCGACGATGCGTCCGAGCCGATCGTCCTCGCGGTCGATCGCTCCGATGAACGAGTGGTCAATCTTGACCTGGTCGACCGGAAGGTGACCGAGGCGGGCGAGTGACGAGTAGCCGGTGCCGAAGTCGTCGATGGCGAGCGAGACCCCGAGGTCGTGCAGACGGGACATCACCTCGACGGGACCGTCCAAGCCGAACAGCAGGGCGCTCTCGGTGATCTCCAGCAGCAACGACTCGCCCGGCCACCCCGTGCGCTGGAGCACGGACTGGACGACCCGGTCGAGCTCGCCCGTGTTGAGCTGGCGCGCCGAGACGTTCACGCCCAGCTGGAAGGGGCGGCCGTTGCGCTGGGGGTCGAGATCGGTCATCGAGGCCACCGCCACCTCGAGGACATGGCGGCCGAGGTCGTGGATCGTCCCAATGTCTTCGGCCACATGGATGAAGTCCGCGGGACCGAGCAGGCCGCGGTCGGGATGCTGCCAGCGGACGAGGGCCTCGGCCCCGATGATCCGGCCACTGCGGAGATCGACCACCGGCTGGTAGTGGACGACGAGTTCGCCGCGATCGACGGCGCGTCGCAGGTCGCTCTCCACCTGGAGGCGCGCGACGGCCGCATCGCGCATGTCGGTGTCGAACTCGGCCAGGCGGTTCCGCCCCGCTTCCTTGGCCCGATACATCGCGGCGTCGGCATCGCGCAGCCACGCATCGCCGGTGCGGTGATCGGTGGCTCCGGCCAGCCCGATGCTGACCGTCAGGTACACCTCCTGGCCAGCGGGCAGGAGGAACGGCTGGGCGAGTGCGTCGGCCAGCTCCTGGGCGACCCCAGCCGCATGGGTCGGGGTGGTGACGTCCTCGATGAGGACGACGAACTCATCACCGCCGAATCGGGCGACCGTGTCGCTCGGAGCGACGACCGAACGGAAGCGCTGGGCGAACGCGACGAGGAGCTGGTCGCCAACGTTGTGCCCGAGGCTGTCGTTGACCACCTTGAACCGGTCGATGTCGCAGAAGAGCAGTGCGATGTCGGCCCCGTTGCGCTCGCGGCGGGCGAGGGCATGGTCGAGCCGGTCGAGCAGCAGGGTGCGGTTCGGCAGCCCCGTCAGCCCGTCGTGCAGCGCCTGGTGCGCCAGGCGGGTCTCGGTCTCGGCGCGCTCCAAGGCGATCGCCATCAGGCTGCAGCTGACGTCGGCGGCCTGGCGCTCGTGGGCCGAAGGCTCGTGCACCTCGTCGTACAAGATGGACAGCGATCCGACCGGGCGGCCGGTGCCGATGGCGACGATCGGCTGGGACCAGGCGGCACGGATCATCTCGTTCTCGGCGATCAGCCGAAGCCCGAGCGACACCTCCGCCGCTTCGAGGTCGCTGACGATCACGGGGGCCCCGGTGGAGATCGACTCGTCGCAGAGGCTCCGCGACGACGACGGCGGCTCCTCACGCATCCACGCCACGAGCGATGCGGGTGCGGCTCCGGCGCTCAGCTCGAGGTGGTCGCCGTCGATGAGGTAGATCGACGAGCGACCCGTCACGCCGTTGTCCGCGAGCAACTGGAGGCACGCCGCCGCCACCACGGGCAGCGGCTCGCTCCGAGCGATGAGCTCCAGCACCGCCGCCTGGCTGGCCGCCAGCCGCTGGGCGCGGCGGAGGTCGGTGATGTTGCGCGAGGTGACGACGATGCCGCCGACCTCGGGGTCGTGCAGCAGGTTCACCCCGGTGATCGAGATGTCCTGCCACGCGCCGTTCGCCGAGCGCATCCGGACCTCCTCGGAGATCTCCACCCCGGGCTGCGTCAGCGCCCGGTTCCAGCCGGCGAGCGCCCGTTCGAGGTCGTCGGGGTGCACGAGGTCGATGGGCTCGCGTCCTGACCAGAACCCGGCGTCGTAGCCGAGCAGGTTGTTGGTGGCACCGGAGGTGAACAGCAGGCGGCCGTCCCCGTCGGTGATGGAGACCGTGTCGCTGATGTGCATCAAGAGGCTGCGGAACCAGCGCTCGGACGACCCCGGTGTGCTGCGATCGCTGCGATTGCTGACCTCGGACATGGCTTCACCCCCTCCCCTTCGCCTCGCTCAGTGTGCCACCGACCACCCTCCGCTGTCCCATGCGGGCGAAACGTCCAGGTTGGGGGGGCTCGCCGGGTGGTCCTCCGAGGCCGCGAACCGCGCCCCGGGACCGGCCGTACCTCACGGCGCTAGGTTGGGCGGATGGCTGACCAAGCGGCGTTCGCAGAGCAGGCGATGCCGCTCATGAGCTCGCTGTACTCCGGTGCGCTGCGCATGACGCGCAATCCCGCAGACGCCGATGACCTGGTGCAGGAGACCTACCTCCGGGCCTACCGCGGCTTCGGCGGCTTCCAGGAGGGGACCAACCTCAAGGCGTGGATGTACCGCATCCTCACGAACACCTACATCAACGCCTACCGGGCGAAGCAGCGCCGGCCCGACGAGACGGATCTCGACGAGGTCGAGGACCTCTACCTCTACCGCCGCCTGGGCGGGCTCGAGGCTGCCCGCTCCGGCCGCAGCGCCGAGGACGAGCTGATGGACACCTTCAGCGAGGCCGAGGTCAAGACCGCCATCGAGGAGCTCCCCGAGAACTTCCGGATGGCCGTCCTGCTGGCCGACGTCGAAGGCTTCTCGTACAAGGAGATCGCCGAGATCCTCGACATCCCGATCGGCACCGTGATGAGCCGGCTGCACCGGGGAAGAAAGGCGCTGCAGAAGGCGTTGTACGACTATGCCGTCACGCACGGGCTGGCCGACCGGCCCGAAGGCGACAGCGAACCCGAACCCGTCCCGAGTGCCTCCGGCACCGACCACTGACCAGGAACCTCCGATGGCCGACTGCAACGAAACCCTTCGGGAGTTGTACCTCTACCTCGATGGTCAACTCACCGAGGACGACCGTGTGCACATCCAGCAGCACCTCGATGACTGCTCGCCGTGCCTGGAGGCCTACGACTTCGAGGCGGAACTGCGCATCGTGGTGAAGAGCCGGTGCTTCGACGAGGTGCCCGAACCCCTCCGGGCCCGCATCGCCAAGGCGCTCGAGCGCGAGCAGCAGCCCGGCTGACCGTGTCGGCTTTCCGCGTCCGCCCCGCTCGACCGTAGGATCGTCCTCATGCTGTTCGCGAACGTCTGGCACTACTGGATCGCCGTGCCGCTCACCCTTGGTGCGGTGCTCTTCGGCGTCGCCACCATCGTCGGCTACCTCAACAAGGTCGTGAAGCCCAAGTACCCGCCTCGCGGCCAGGGCTGACCCCGGTGGCCGCTGCCGTCGACTGGGCGCTGGCCGAGAAGGTCGCGGTCCGAGCGGCGGGCCGCGAGCCGTTCGCCCTGTCGTACCACTACGCCTCGCTGACCTCGGACTTCGATGAGCTGACCGCGCTGGCCGAACAGCAGGTGGCCGACGCCACCGGGCTGCGCAGCGCATCAGGCCTCGCTCGGGCGCGCGTCACCGACCGCGAAGGCTGGGTCCGCACCAACATCGCATCGTTCCAGCGGCTGCTCCGGCCCATCACGAACCGCCTCGAAGAGAACCTGTCCTCCAACCCGTTTGCTCCCGTCGCAAGCCGCGTGGCCGCCGCCGAGATGGGCATGGTGCTCGGCTGGATGTCGTCGCGCGTGCTCGGCCAGTACGACCTGCTCGTCGTCGAGGACGAGAACCCCGAGGACCAGGACATCGTGTACTACGTGGGTCCGAACATCATCGGGCTCGAGAAGAAGTTCGCGTTTCCGCCGCGCGAGTTCCGCCACTGGCTGGCGCTCCACGAGGTCACGCATCGCGCGCAGTTCACGGGGATCCCGTGGATGCGCGAGCACTTCCTCGGCCTCGTCGCCCAGACCGTCGACGCCGTCGATCCCGATCCCAAGCGGTTCCTCGATGCCCTCGGTCGCCTCGCCGCGGACGCTCGCAACGGCAAGAATCCGCTCGACGACGGCGGGGTGATGGCCATCTTGGCCTCTCCCGACCAGCGCGAGGTCCTCGACCAGGTGGCCGGGCTGATGAGCCTGCTCGAAGGCCACGGCGACGTCACCATGGACCGCGCCGGTGCGGACCAGATCCCCAGCGCCGAGCGCTTCGGCGCCGTGCTGCGCGCTCGCCGGGCCCAGGCGAACCCGTTCGCCAAGTTCCTCCAGAAGTTCATCGGCCTCGACGCCAAGATGAAGCAGTACGAGCAGGGCGAGCGTTTCATCGAGGCGGTCGAGAAGGAGGGCGGCACCGAGCTCCTCGACGTCGCCTGGATCGACCCCGCCAACCTGCCGAGCATCGCCGAGATCCGGGACCCGCAAGCGTGGATCGCTCGCGTCGTGCCCACGGTCGCAGCCTGACCGAGACCGCAGACCTCACCCACCCGGTGGTGGGCGAGCTCGTCGGCCGCTGCACGTTCCCGGCGCCGGGTTCGGAGGTCACCTGCGCCGTGTCCGGGGGGCCAGACTCGCTTGCCCTGCTGGTGCTGGCGGCGGCAGCAGGGTGCCGACCGACCGCGGTCCACGTCGACCACGGCCTGCGGCCCGGCTCAGAGGCGGAGGCGGCGGTGGTTGCCGGCGTGGCGGACTGTCTTGGGGCCGGCTTCCGCACCGTGGCGGCTCACGTCGACGACGGCCCGAACCTCGAGGCACGGGCGCGGGCGGCACGATTCGCCGTGCTGCCGGAGGGCGTGCTCACCGGGCACACGGCCGATGATCGGGCCGAGACCGTGCTGCTCCACCTGATCCGGGGAGCCGGCCCGACCGGTGCGGTGGGGATGGCGCGCACCGCCGCCCGACCCCTGTTGGACCTGCGGCGCGCCGAGACCGAGGCCCTGTGCGCCGCCCTCGGCCTGCAGCCCGTCCGCGACCCGTCCAACGACGACCCGCGCTTCCGCCGCAACCGCGTCCGCCACGAACTCCTCCCGCTGCTCGCGAGCATCGGCGAACGGGACCCGGTGCCGGTGCTCGTCCGCCAAGCCGACCTCTTCGCTGACGTCGATGCCGCCCTCGGGCTCGCCGCTGCCCAGGTCGACCCGTCGGTCGCCGCCGAGCTAGCGGCCGCGCCGGTGGCGGTCGCCGGAACCGCGGTGCGGGCCTGGCTGATCGCCGCCGGGGTCGGGGAGGGGTACGGGGTGGACGCGGCATCGGTGGCCCGCGTGCTCGATGTGGCGCGGGGCGCCTGCGTCGCGACGGAGGTGGCCGGGGGGTGGCGGGTCTCGCGCTCGGCGGGCCGCCTGTCGGTGACCAGCCCCGGGTCATGGCAGGATGCCGCTCATGACTGACCTCCCGGCCGGGCCCTACCAGGGCGATCCCCACATCGGCAGCGTGGTCGTGAGTACGGAGGAGCTGCAGCGCCGGACGGCCGAGCTCGGGGCTGAGATCACGGCGGACTACCAGGGCCGCGCGCCGCTCCTGGTGGGCGTGCTCAAGGGCGCGATCATGTTCATGGCCGACCTGGCCCGAGAGATCGCCCTGCCGGTCGAGTTCGACTTCATGGCCGTTTCGTCCTATGGCAACGCCACCAAGTCCAGTGGGGTCGTCCGCATCGTGAAGGACCTGGACCTGGACCTGAGCGGTCGACACGTGCTCATCGTCGAGGACATCATCGACAGCGGGCTGACGCTGGCCTACCTGCGCAAGAACCTGCTGGCCCGGCACCCGGCCAGCGTCGAGGTCTGCGCCCTGCTGGTCCGCGAAGGACTGCAGAAGAAGGATCCGGATCTCCGCTACGTCGGGTTCCGGATCCCGCCCGACTTCGTCGTCGGCTACGGGCTCGATGTCTCGGATCGGTACCGGAACCTGCCCTACGTCGCTTCGTACCGGGAGTGACCCCCTCGGTGGTCGACGGTCGACGTTGGGCTGTGCGCCCGGCAGCACTAGCGTCGCCTGCCATGTCACGGATGCGGATCCTGGGTGTCGGAGTGCTCGCAGCAGCAGTGCTGTTCGGAGCAGCCGCGTGCAGCAAGGACGACAAGAAGGCTTCGGAGAGCGATCGCGGAACGATCACCTTCAAGGACCCGCCCAAGGGATCCACCGACATCGGTCTCTGCTACGCCTACAGCGTCAAGCAGATCAAGGGTCTCGTCGGCGGCGAGGAGACCTTCAAGCGCTTGGCGCCCGAGGCCATCGGAGCCAAGGGCGACAAGGTGCACGGCGAGGCCTGCTCGTGGGAGCGGGCCGAGCCCAACGGCGATGCGCTCAACCTCCGGATCGAAGTCCGGGACTACGGCAAGGACGACGCCGCGCTGTTGACCCGGTACGCCACCCTGAAGGAGGGGACCATCGGGGCCACCGATGTGGAGGGACTCGGCGAGGGTGCGTTCTCCTCGGAGTCCGATCAGACCTCGCTCCTGCAGGTCAAGGCCGGGTCCTACCTCCTCACCCTGTCGAGCCGCTCCGAGGGCGGACTCGAGCCGGTGCCGCTGAAGGCGCTCCAGTTGCTCGCCGCTTCCGGACTGGAGCGCATCCAGTGACCGGGTCGGCCGGAGAGATCGACCAGCCCCGGATCGAGGCCGCAGTGCGAGAGATCCTCGCAGCCATCGGTGAGGACCCCGAGCGCGACGGGCTGCTCAAGACCCCGGCGCGCGTGGCCCGAATGTACGCAGAGATCTGCGGGGGACTCCACCAGCACCCCGACGACCACCTCCACACCACCTTCGAGGCGGAGCACGACGAGATGGTGATGGTGCGCGACATCCCCATGTACTCCCTGTGCGAGCACCACCTCGCCCCGTTCATCGGCAAGGCCCACGTGGCCTACATCCCGGGGACCGACGGTCGCGTCATCGGCCTGTCGAAGTTCGCCCGACTCGTCGACGGCTACGCCAGGCGGCCGCAGGTCCAGGAGCGGCTGACCAGCCAGATCGCCGATGCGATGCAGAACAGCCTCGACCCCAAGGGCGTCATGGTGGTGATCGAGGCGGAGCACCTCTGCATGTCGATGCGCGGCGTGAAGCAGGCCGGGTCCTCCACCGTCACCTCGGCCGTGCGGGGCCTGTTCCGCACCAGCGTCGCAACGCGCGAAGAAGCCATGCGGTTCATCCAGCGCTACTGAGATCAGCCGAGATCAGCCGAGATCTCGATTTGACGTCCTCGGTATCGTTGGTGCCCGTGCGTCCGCTTGTCATGGGAATCCTCAACGTGACGCCCGACTCCTTTTCGGACGGCGGGCGGTTCGTGGACGTGGACCGCGCCGTCGATCACGGTCGGCGGCTGGCCCGGCATGGTGCCGCGATCATCGACGTCGGCGGTGAGTCGACCCGTCCCGGCGCCCGCCCGGTCGCCGCAGACGAGGAGACGGCTCGCGTTGTGCCCGTCATCGCCGCACTCGCCCCCCACGTGCGCGTCTCCGTCGACACGGCCAAGGCCGAGGTCGCATCGGCAGCCGTGGCGGCCGGGGCCACCTTGATCAACGACGTGTCCGCCTCGTTGCACGAGGTCGCCGCCGAGCACCAGGTCGGGTGGATCGCCATGCACATGCAGGGCGAGCCGCGCACCATGCAGGATGAGCCCGTGTACGACGACGTCGTCGCCGAGGTCGAGGCCTACCTTCGCGAGCGGGCCGAACGGGCTCGCCGGGCCGGGGTGCCCGAGGTCTGGATCGATCCGGGCATCGGCTTCGGCAAGACCGCAGCGCACAACTGGCAGCTGCTCGCAGCCCTCGACCGCCTGGCGGCCGTCGGGCTGCCCGTCGCCGTGGGCACCAGCCGCAAGGGCTTCCTCGGCGCCGCGATGGCGAGCGCCGATCAGATCACCACCACCGTTGCCGTCGGCGACCGGCTGGAGGGTTCCGTATCCACCGCCGTGCGCGCCGCGGCCAGCGGGGTGGACATGATTCGCGTGCACGATGTGGTGGCGACGGTGGCCGCCCTCGACGCCGCAGGTTCCGCAGTCCGGCCGTCCTCCGTGGACGGCCACGAACAGAGGGAGAGCAGCCGGTGGCTGTGAAGGGCAAATGGGCGCAGGGCATCGAGCCGCGCAACTTCCGTTGGGTCATCAAGGGCAGCCTGGCGGTGTGCGAGCGCCCGGGCGGCTACGGGTCCAACCACCGACGGGTGCGTCGTCAGGAGGAGATCATCTGGGTGCGCGAGCAGGGCTTCGCGCCGGTGATCTCGATCGTCGCGTCGCCGGCGAACCTGCACAACTACGACGAGCTCGGCGTGGTGTGGCAGCACCGTCCGTTCGGCAACCACGACGACACCGGCACCTACCTCCAGGCGTTCTACCCGGAGCTCAAGGCCCTGCTCGCCGTTCCCGACACCAAGGTGCTCATCCACGGCGAGGAGCTCGGCGATCGACTGTCGGGCCTCATCGCGGGCTACCTGGTGTGGACCGGCCTCGTGCCTTCGGGCCCCAAGGCCATTTCGCTGACCGAGCGACTGCTGCACCGCCAGCTCGGGCCGCCCGCCCGGGAACTGGTCACCGTCGCCATGGAGCTCGGCGGCCATGCCTGACCAGGCGGGTGGAGCTTCCGATGTGATCGAGCTCCGAGGCCTGCAGGTCGTGGGAATCTGCGGCGCGCTCCCCGAGGAGCGCGAGCGGGCCCAGCCCCTGGAGATCGACCTCGATGTGGAAGCCGACCTCGCACCTGCCGGCCGGTCCGACGACCTGGGCGACACCATCGACTACGGCGCGCTGTGCGATGCGGCGGTGGCCGTGGTCGAAGGCGGTGATCCCCAGCTGCTCGAGCACCTCGCTGCGGAAATCGCCGGCGCAGTCATCGGGGTCGATGCGCGCATCTCCGCCGTGACCGTGGCGGTCCGCAAGCTCCGGCCACCGGTGCCCCACGCCCTCGCCACCTCCGGCGTGCGGATCCGCCGGCTCCCATGACCAGGGCCTTCTTGTCGCTCGGGTCCAACCTGGGCGACCGGCGCCAGTTCCTCGCCGAGGCCGTGGGGACGCTCGGCTCCTCGGTCGTCGCGGTCTCCCCCGTCTACGAGACCGACCCGGTCGGCGGACCCGACCAGGGCCGCTTCTTGAACATCGTCGTCCAGTTGGAGACCGATCTGAGCGCCCGCGAGCTGCTTGCGGTGTGCCATCGGCTGGAGTCCGGCGCGCAGCGCGTTCGGATGCAGCGATGGGGCCCGAGGACGCTCGACGTGGACATCATCTGGATCGATGATGTCGCCGTCGACGAACCGGACCTCGTGATTCCGCACCCGCGATGGTCCGAGCGCACCTTCGTGCTCGCCCCCCTGGCCGACCTGGCGCCCGAGCTCGTCGACGATGGCGTCCTCGCCCGGGCCCAGGGCCAGGTGGAGCAGGTCGAGCCGCTGGCGGGCTGGGAGCCCGAGGAGACCGACGAACCGTGACGGTCGCACCGCGCCTGCGGGTGATCGGACCGGGCCGCGCCGGGCGCTCCCTCGCCTCAGCCCTGAACCGCGCCGGGTGGCAGGTCGTCGGCCTGCTCGGTCGGAGCGATGACCTGAGCGGAGCCGGCCAGGGAGCGGACCTGGTGCTGCTCACCACGCCCGACGCCGTCATCAGCGAGGTCGCGTCGGCCATCGAGCCGTCCGACCAGCCGGTCATCGCCCACGCGTCCGGGTCGCTCGGCCTCGATGTGCTCGGAGCCCACCCGCGACGCGCGGCCGTCCATCCGCTCGTGGCGCTGCCCGACCCCGAGCGCGGCGCAGATCGGCTCGTCGGTGCGTGGTTCGCGGTGGCGGGCGATCCGCTCGCGCAGCGGGTCGCGGCGGACCTCGGAGGGCGCTGGTTCGAGGTGGCGGATGACGACCGTGCGACGTATCACGCGGCGGCCGTGGTCGCCTCCAACCACCTGGTTGCGCTGATGGGTCAGGTCCACCGCATCGCCGGCGGCATCGGTGTGCCCGGTGAGGCGTACCTCCACCTGGCTGCGGGCGCGCTGCAGAACGTCGCGGAGGTCGGTCCAGCCGCCGCCTTGACCGGTCCGGTTGCGCGAGGCGACTGGGAGACGGTTGCCCGCCACCTTGCCGCCATCGATCCCTCGGAACGGCCCGCCTACTTGGCGATGGCCGCGGCGGCACGGCGCCTGATCGCCGACGACGGGCTGCCGCCGTCGCTCACGGGAGAGGGCTGAGCGTGCCGCAGGTCCACGCGACCATCGAGTCGTTCCGCGTCGCGCTCCATCGGGAGCGGGCGGCAGGCTGGACCGTCGGGTTCGTGCCGACGATGGGCTACCTGCACGACGGCCACGCCTCGCTGATGCGGGCTGCGGCGGAGGCGTGCGACCTCGTCGCGGCGTCGATCTTCGTGAACCCGTTGCAGTTCGCGGCGAGCGAGGACCTGGGTGACTACCCGCGCGACCTGGACCGGGACCTCGCGCTCGCCGAGGCGTCCGGGGTGACCCACGTCCTGGTCCCGTCCGTGGACGAGATGTACCCGACCCGGATCCTGACCAAGGTCACCGTCGCCGAGATCACGGCCCGCTTCGAAGGGGCCGCACGGCCGGAACACTTCGCCGGGGTCGCGACCGTCGTGGCCAAGCTGCTGTCGATCACCGGTCCGTGCCGGGCCTACTTCGGCGAGAAGGACTTCCAGCAGCTCGCCGTCGTGCGCCGCATGGCCAGTGACCTCTCGATGCCCGTCGAGGTCGTGGGCTGCCCCATCGTGCGCGAAGTCGACGGCGTGGCGATGTCGAGCCGCAACGTCTACCTATCCGCCGAACAGCGCCGCGCCGCGCCGGTCCTGCACCGCTCGCTCCAGGCCGCCGCCGATGCCGTCGCCGCCGGCGAGCGGTCCGTCGCCGCCGTCGAGGCGATCGTCACCGAGGCCATCGCCGCCGAGCCCGAGGCCCGGCTCGACTACGCCGCTCTCGTCGACGCCGCCACCCTCGAGCCGGCCACCTCGGTCGCCGGCACCCAGCGCCTCCTCGTCGCCGCCCGCTTCGGCACGACCCGCCTCCTCGACAACCTCGCCGTAAAGGGCTGACCGTCGGGGACCCGCACCCCACCCCGAACGACCGGTGGACGGGATTGTACCGGTACAGACCGTCGCGGGCAGACTGGCGGGGTTCCACCCGGGGGCGACCGAGCGATCGGCGCCCACCATCCAAGGGGCCCAGCCATGCGACGACGGATGATGAAGTCGAAGGTCCACCGCGCCACGGTGACCGACGCCAACCTGCACTACGTGGGATCGGTGACCGTCGACCGAAACCTGATGGACGCCGCTGACCTGGTGGAGTTCGAGCAGGTCGCGGTGGTCGACATCGACAACGGTGCCCGCCTGGAGACCTACGTCATCGCCGGCGAGCCGGGGTCGGGCGACATCTGCCTGAACGGGGCGGCGGCGCGCCTCGTGTCGCCCGGCGACAAGGTGATCCTCATCAGCTACGCCGACTACGAGGATGCGGAACTGGCCACCTACGCGCCGGCCATCGTCCACGTGGACACCGCGAACGCCATCGTCGACGAGACCACCGCCACCGCGTTGGCCGCGCTCCACACGCCGGCCCCGCGCCGCTACGTCGAGGTCGCCGCCAACCCCTGAACCGGATCGTGGGGTTGGTCGTGGGGTCGATCGAGGGTGCGGGTCCCGGGGTCGGCGGGCCAGACTGCTGGCCATGACCGACTCGGAACTGGACCTGCTCGTCCTGGGCAGCGGCGTCGCCGGGCTCTCCGCCGCCGTGCGGGCAGCCGAGACCCACAAGATGCGGGTCGGGGTCCTGACCAAGGGCGAGCTGCCCCAGGCCACCACCCGGTGGGCCCAGGGCGGCGTGGCTGCGGTCCTCGGCGGCGACCCGGATTCCACCGACCTGCACCTGGCGGACACGCTGCAGGCCGGTGCCGGACTGTGCGACGTCGAAGCCGTGCGCATCCTGGTCGACGAGGGGCCGCATCGGGTGAACGAGCTCATCACGCTCGGCGCCATCTTCGACCGGGACACCCACGGCGAGCTCGAGCTGGCACGTGAAGGCGGCCACACGCTGGCCCGCATCGTCCATGCCGGTGGCTCGCAGACCGGGGCCGAGGTCGAGCGGGCGCTCGTCGAGGCGGTGCAGGCCACCATGGCCGCCATCCACGAGCATGCCTTCGCGCTGGAGCTCATCGTCGAGGCGGGCCGCTGCCGCGGGGTCACGGCCCGGTTCCCCGACGGGTCGGTGCGGGAGGTGCGGGCCACCAACGTCCTTGTGACCACAGGCGGTGCCGGCCAGCTCTACGCCGTGACCACCAACCCGCTCGAGGCCACTGGCGACGGCATCGCCATGGCCCTGCGCTCCGGGGTGGCCGTGGCCGACATCGAGTTCACCCAGTTCCACCCCACTGCCTTGTCGATCGACTCCATGCCCCGGCCGCTGCTCACCGAAGCGCTCCGAGGTCACGGTGCCCTGCTGCGCGACACGACGGGCGAACGCTTCGTCGACGAGATGCAGCCGCGCGACGTGGTGTCGCGCGCTGAGACCCGGCGGATGCTGGAGCTCGGCGCCGACCACGTGTTCCTCGACGCCACCGGTCTGGAGTCGTTCGACACCCGCTTCCCGAACATCGCCAAGGAGCTGCGGGCGGCCGGGCTCGATCCGACCAAGGACTGGCTGCCGGTCGCACCGGCCGCGCACTACACCTGCGGCGGCATCGTCACCGACCTGTGCGGCTCGTCGTCGCTGCCCGGTCTGTGGGCGGCGGGCGAGGCCTCGTGCTCCGGCGTCCACGGCGCCAACCGCCTGGCGTCGAACTCGCTCCTCGAGGGCATGGTCTTCGGGCCGCGTGCCGTCGAAGCCATCGAGGCCGGCACGTCCGGCCCCGAGGCCACCGGCGCCATGCGGTGCGTCCTCG
>JBKJPY010000018.1:0-66623 GCA_046594195.1 Acidimicrobiales bacterium
CCACGTTGCCGTACGCCTCCCACGTCACCGCGGTGTTCGAGGCGGCGCTCCGGCCCTTGGGCTGACCCATCGAGCCGGCTGCGCCACAGGCTGGTGGCTGGACCTCGCTCGGTGGTGTTTGGTGCCCTCGGGGCGATTCGAACGCCCGCACACGCCTCCGGAGGGCGATGCTCTATCCCCTGAGCTACGAGGGCAGGGGCCGTCACCCTAGATCGTGCCCGGCGCCACCCCCAAGCGGTTGGTGTGCGGTTTCGGTTGGGGAGGGGAGCGGGGCTCACCGGTAACCTTCGGCTCCCGTTCCGAACGTCCTGGAAGGACCCTCTGTCGTGATCCGCGATGACCTCGCCGAAGCCGTACGCAGCGCCCTGGTGGTGCTCGCCGTCGAACCGCTTCCGGAGCAGGTCTCGATGGAGCGACCGGCGAACCGGGAGCACGGCGACTGGTCGTCGAACGTGGCGCTCGCCTCGGCCAAGAAGGCCGGTCGGAACCCTCGGGAGCTGGCGGCGCAGCTGGTCGACCACCTGAACGCGGATCTCCCCAAGCACGTCACCTCCGTGGAGATCGCCGGTCCCGGCTTCGTGAACTTCCGGCTCGCCCCGACCTGGTTGCACGACGTGCTGTCCGACGTGGTCGAGGCCGGCGTCGCCTCCTATGCCACGCCGCAGCTCGGCAACGGCGAGAAGGTGATGATCGAGTTCGTGTCGGCCAACCCGACGGGGCCGATCCACGTCGGCAACGGCTGGTTCGCCTCCTACGGCGATGCCCTCGCCCGCCTCATGGCCCGTACCGGCCACGTGGTCAGCCGGGAGTACTACGTCAACGACACCGGCGGTCAGATCCGCCGCCTCGGTGCCAGCCTGCTCGCCCACCACAAGGGCGAGCCCGTTCCCGAGGACGGCTACCCAGGTGAGTACGTGGCCGAGCTGGCCGCGACCTACGACGGCGCCGACGATGTGACCGAGGCCGGTCGTTGGGCTGCGGAGCGCATCCTCGGTGGCATCCGCTCCACGATGGAGTCGATCCACATCCACTACGACGAGTGGTTCAGCCAGGCCTCGATCGAGGAGAGCTCGGCGGTGGCCGAGACCGTCGCGGACCTGCTGGAGAAGGGGATCGTCACCGAGGAGGACGGCGCCCTCTGGTTCGAGTCGGAGCAGTTCGGCGACCCCCGAGAGCGCCGGGTGCTGCGGAAGTCCAACGGCGATTACACGTACCTCGCCGGCGACATCGCCTACCACCGCAACAAGTTCCTGGTCCGGGGCTTCGACCGCGTCATCAACGTCTGGGGTGCCGACCACCACGGCCAGGTCGCCTCGCTGGTCGCAGGTGTGCGCGCCCTCGGCATCGACGGCGACCGCATCGAGGTGCGCCTCGGCCAGATGATCTCGCTCACCAGCGGCAAGATGTCCAAGCGGGCCGGCAACGTGGTCGACCTCGACGACGTCGTCGCCGACATCGGCGCCGACGCCACCCGCCTGCTGTCGCTGCTCACGTCGATCGACCAGTCCGTCACCATCGACCTGGACAAGGTGCGCTCCGAGTCCAAGGAGTCGCCGGTCTTCTACGTGCAGTACGCCCACACCCGGATCGCGTCCATCAACCGGGTTGCTGCCGAGCGCGGTGTGGAGCGGCTTCCCATCGGCCAGGTCGACCTCGGGCTGCTCACCCACGAGCGCGAACTCGAGGTGCTCCGCACGCTCTCCGAGTTGCCTGACATCGTCCGCATCGCCGTCACCGACCGGGCGCCGCACAAGGTCGCCACGTGGGTCCGCGAGCTGGCGGACCGGTTCCACGGCTTCTACCACGACTGCTACGTGATGGGCGACGGCGTCAGCCCCGAGCTGACCCAGGCCCGCCTCTGGCTGGTCGAGTCGTCGCGCATCGGTTTCGCCATCGGCCTCGACCTGCTCGGCGTCAGCGCCCCGGAGTCGATGTGACCGCAGAATCGGGTCACGCGTGCATCGCTGCGGTGCTCAGACGACCTGAAACCGTTGGAGGGGTGCGATGAGCGTGCTGCCGTGGGGGTTGTTGCCGGACTCGTCCGAGGTGGGGGCGGATGGGCAGCTCGTCGTCGGCGGGTGCGACCTGGCAGAGCTGGCGGAGGAGTACGGGACGCCGCTGTTCGTCTACGACGAAGCCCAGTTGCGCGCCCGGTGCGCCGAGGCGGTCGCTGCCTTCGGCGATGGCGTGGCCTACGCCACCAAGGCGTTCCTGTGCCGGGCGATGGCCAAGCTGGCCCATGAGGAGGGCATGCACCTCGATGTTGCGAGCGGTGGCGAGCTCGCCGTCGCCCTCTCTGCGGGCGTGCCAGCTGACCGTGTGGTGCTGCACGGCAACAACAAGTCCGACGAGGAGCTGATCACCGCCCGCGAGGTCGGCGTCGGTCGCATCGTGGTCGACAGCTTCGACGAGCTCGACCGGCTCGAGGGTCTGCACGGGGCGGACGGCATGGTGCCGAAGGTCCTCCTGCGGATCACCCCGGGAGTCGAGGCCCACACCCACGAATTCGTGATGACCGGCCAAGACGACTCCAAGTTCGGGTTCGGCCTGAAGGTCGGTGATGCGGCACGGGCCGTAGAACGGGCGCGTGCCACGCCGGCGGTCGAGCTCGTCGGCATCCACGCCCACATCGGGTCCCAGGTCTTCGTGGCCGGGTTCTTCGAGCAGGCCGTCGAGGCGCTGGCGCCGTTCGTGAACGAGACCGGGCTGCCCGAGCTGTCCATCGGTGGCGGCATCGGTGTGGCGTACGTCGAGGGCGAGGAGGCGCCGTCCATCAGGGAGTGGGGTGACGTCGTCCGAGCGGCCTGCGAAGCCGCCGGAATCACCGCCCGTGTCTCCGCCGAGCCGGGTCGCGCCATCGCCGCAGCCGCAGGCATCACGGTCTACCGGGTCGGCACCATCAAGGAGGTGCCGGGCATCCGGACGTTCGTGGCGGTCGACGGGGGGTTCATCGACAACCCCCGCCCGGCGCTCTACGGCTCCGGCTACGAGACGTTCGACCCCGCCCGGGTGACCGCCGATCGGACCGAGGTGGTCCGCCTGGTCGGCAAGCACTGCGAGTCCGGCGACGTCCTGGTCGCTGAGGCCAAGGTCCCGCCGGACCTGGCCGTCGGCGACCTCATTGCCACGCCGGTCACGGGGGCGTACGGCCGCTCGATGGGCTCCAACTACAACCTGCTCGCCCGCCCAGCCGTGGTGTTCGTCGCCGACGGAAAGGCTCGCCTGGTGATCCGCCGGGAGACCGAGCAGGACCTCCTCGCCACCGACGTCGGCTGAGGTCGAGACGACGGGAGGTCTGTCCCGCTGTCAGCGTTGGGCAGCGATCGCGGCTCGGAACTCGTCGTCGTCGCGCTGGATGGCAGCGGCCAGGGTTTCGAGCATCGACGCCCGGGCCCGTTGCTTGGTGACGTGGTGGGCCTTGGCGTCGAGCTTGGCCAGGCGAGTCGCCACCGCACGTGCCCGATCGAGGAGTTCGTCGGCGGGCACGACCTCGTCGAGGAACCCGGCCTCGACGGCTCCTTCGGGGGTGAACACCTCGGCAAGGAGGGCGCTGCGGTCGAAGGCGGCACGGGTGAGGCGCTGGCGCAGGATCTCGACCGCGGCCCAGGGCATGGCCATGCCGATGGCGACCTCGGTCGCTCCGACCTTGACACCACCGTCGGAGACGCCGATGCGGTGGTCGCCGCTGAGCACGAGGAAGGACCCCATGGCGATGGCGTGGCCCGTGCAGGCGATGACGACGGGACGCGGGAACGAGAGCAGTCGGTAGGAAAGGTCGAAGCCGGCCTTCAGCAGGTCCGCAGAAGCGGGGGTGAAGGCGGTCAGGGTGGGCAGGTCGAACCCACCGGAGAACCGACCAGGACGACCGGTCAGCAGGACCACGGCGCCGTCCGTCTCGGCTTGGTCGAGCGCGGCGCGGATCTCGCCGATCAATGCCTCGGTGAGGGCGTTCGCCTTCCCGTCGTCGATCGTGATGGTGGCGATGCCGTCCGCCAGCTCGTAGGTCACGTTCGCCATCGGTGGCGTCCCCTTGTTCGCTCGTCGTGCTCGGTCGGACGAGAACGCTAGCGAGCACGCTGGCGCGGCGGCGACGGATCGTCGACCATCTCGTTCGGGCCGCTGGTGGGGCGGCCGGTAGCCTCGCCCCGTGACCGAGACGACGTCTGACAAGTCCGTGGTGCGGGTGGGCCTGCTCGGCTGCGGCAACGTGGGCGCCGCCCTCGTGCAGTTGGTGGAGGCCCGGGGCGACGAGATCGCCGCTCGGACTGGGACCCGCCTGGAGATCGCCCGGGTCGCCGTCCGGAGCCTCACCCGCAAGCGCCCGGTGCACCTCGACGATTCGATCCTCACGCGTGACGCCAACGAGCTCGTCGCCGATCCCAGGATCGACGTGGTCGTCGAGGTCATCGGCGGCATCGAACCGGCCCGCGAGCTGATCCTCGCCGCCATGGCCGCGGGCAAGCCGGTCGTCACCGCGAACAAGGAACTGCTGGCCAACCACGGGGCCGAGCTGTACGCGGCGGCGTCGGCGGCGGGCGTGGACCTGCTCTTCGAGGCGGCGGTCGCCGGCGGCATCCCGATCCTGCGCCCGTTGCGCGAGTCCCTGGCGGGCGAGGACATCCGTCGCATCATGGGCATCGTCAACGGCACCACGAACTTCATCCTTACCCGCATGTCCGAGCAGGGCACGGGCTACGGCGAGGCCCTCGCCGAGGCCCAGGAGCTGGGCTACGCCGAACGAGATCCCACCGCCGATGTCGAGGGGTTCGATGCCGGCGCCAAGGCGGCGATCCTCGCCTCGCTCGCGTTCGGCGCCAAGGTCGTGGCCGGCGACGTCTACCACGAGGGCATCTCCAACATCTCGGCCACCGACATCGATTTCGCCGGCCGCCTCGGCTACGTCATCAAGCTCCTGGCCGTCGCTGAGCTGGTTCCAGTCGACGAGGGTCCTGATGAGGTCGCCGTGCGCGTCCACCCGGCGATGGTCCCGACGTCGCACCCCCTCGCGGGCGTGCGCGACTCCTTCAACGCCGTGTTCGTCGAGGGCGCCGCGGTCGGCGATCTCATGTTCTACGGGCGGGGCGCCGGCGGCGACCCCACGGGTTCTGCCGTCCTGGGCGACTTGGTCGATGCCGCGGTCAACCTGCGCAAGGGCACCCACGCCGATCTGCTCACGCTCACCCGGCGTCCCATCCGGCCGATCGACGAGCTCCAGTCGAGCTACTACGTCAACCTTGACGTCGTCGACAAGCCTGGGGTCCTGCGCGCCGTGGCCGAGGCGTTCGAGCGCCACGCCGTGTCCATCCGCTCGCTCGAACAGGAGGGTGTCGGGGCCGACGCCCGGCTCATCTTCATCACCCACCGGGCACGAGAGGCCGACGTGCAGGCCACCCTCGAGGACCTCCGCGGGCTCGACGTCATCCACCGCATCACCTCGGTGTTGCGGGTCATCGGCGACGACCAGGGGGCGTGAACTCGTGAAGTACGTCTCCACCCGTGGACAGGCTCCCGTGCTCGAGTTCGGCGACGTCCTGCTCGCCGGACTGGCGACGGACGGCGGGTTGTACGTGCCCGACGAGTGGCAGCCGCAGCCGCAGCTTGGGGTCGACCCCGCCTACGTCGATGCCGCCGTCGCCGTCATGGCGCCCTACGTGGCACCGTCGATCGACGAGGCCACCTTCCGGGCCATGGCCATCGAGGCCTACGCCACGTTCGGCCATCCCGACGTCTGTCCGGTCCGACCCATCGACGACGGCTTGTGGCTGCTCGAGCTGTTCCACGGTCCGACCATCGCCTTCAAGGACGTCGCCCTCCAGCTGGTCGGCCGCCTCTTCGACCACGAGCTGACCAAGCGGGGGGAGCGGGCCACGATCGTCGTTGCCACCTCCGGGGACACCGGCTCGGCCGCGATCGAGGCGTGTCGCGGTCGAGCGAGCCTGGACATCGTGGTGTTGCACCCGGCCGGGCGCGTGAGCGATGTCCAGCGCAAGCAGATGACCACCGTGCAGGAGCCGAACGTCCACAACGTCGCCGTCGAGGGCACGTTCGACGATTGCCAGGATCTGGTCAAGGCCATGTTCGCCGACGTTGCGTTCCGCGAGGCGGTGAACCTCTCGGCCATGAACTCCATCAACTGGGCGCGGGTGATGGCGCAGGTCGTCTACTACGTCACCGCCGCCAAGGCCGTCGGCGCCGGTGCGCCGGTCGCGTACTCGGTGCCCACCGGCAACTTCGGCAACGTGTTCGCCGGCTGGGTCGCCCGCCGAACGGGGACCCCCATCAGCCAGCTCGTCGTCGGCTCCAACAGCAACGACATCCTCACCCGCTGGCTCGCCTCGGGCGTGATGGAGAAGACAGGCGTGCACCCGACCATCAGCCCGAGCATGGACATCCAGGTGTCGTCCAACGCCGAGCGCCTGCTGTTCGAGCTCTACGAGCGCAACCCGCTCCTGCTCGCCGACCGCATGGCCGAGTTCAAAGACGAGGGCCGCGTCGAAACAGGCGACACCCGCCTGGCCACGGTGACCGAGGTCTTCGACGGTGCGTCGTTCGACGATGACCAGACCCGCGCCGAGATCCGTCGCACCTACGAAGCCACCGGCCAGATCCTGGACCCGCACACGGCGGTCGGCGTCGCCGCCGCACGGTCCGCTCGCCGAGACCCCGACGTCCCGATGATCTGCCTGGCCACGGCCCACCCGGCCAAGTTCCCCGACGCCGTCGAGCAGGCCATCGGCATCCGTCCCGAGCTTCCCCCGCACCTCGCTGACCTCTTCGACCGGGAGGAGTCCTACGAGGGCATGCCCGCCGATCTCGCGGTGCTCCAAGCGCACATCAAGGACCTCACCGGCCACTGATCCCGGGCACCTGTCGGGTCCCGTTCGTCAGACTCGGGAGATGGGACGGGTCGACGGCATCGGTGGGTTCTTCTTCACGGCGCAGCGTCAGCCGGCGTAGCAGCCGATCTGGTCCGTGGTGGCGTCGATCGGGGTAAAGGTCGTGCCGTCCTCGGCGACGAGCCCCCGCAGGCGGAGCCGGCCCGAAGTCGTTCCGCAGTTGGTGTATCCGCCGGGATCCTTCGACGGGTCGAGGCTCATTGAGCCGGTTCCCGCCGTCGCAGCCTGCATGTCGGTAGGCCTGCTGCCTCGCAGCAGCGTGTCGTTGCAGAAGTTGCGCGCCAGGTCCGTGCCCCGAAGCACCTCGACCGTGACGTCGGGGTCGGGCACGTTGATGGGGATCGTCGCTGGCTCGGTTCCCGAGCGATCCCGTGCCTCCACGCTGACGGTCACCGCGAGGTCGCCCTTCGGCGTGGTCGCCCAGAGGAAGGCGTCGCCACAGCCTCCGGACACCGTGAGCCGGACCTCCTGCGTCGGATCGGGGCTCCCGCCCGACCCCATGGCGGAGCCGCCGCTGGAGCAACCCGAGGCGACGGCGACCAAGACGATCAGCAGTCCGATGGTGGCACGGCGATTCGACATCGAAGGTCTGACGATGCCCGAGCGCCACGGGGTTCCCCGCGGCCAGCATTCGGGTCCGCGACGAGGGAGAGTTCCTCGACCCGATGGTGTATCTAGGGTGTATGCTCGGTGCATGGCCCGAACCAACATCGACATCGATGAAGAGGCATGCGCAGCGGTCATGCGCCGCTACAACTGCAAGACCAAGCGCGAGGCGGTCAACTTCGCCTTGCGCCGTGTCTCCAGGTCGATGACCCTCGACCAGGCGCTGGCCATGGAGGGCACGGGCTGGGATGGCGACCTGGAAGGGATCCGATCCGGGATGGGTGCGCCTGAAACATGGTGACCCTGATCGATACGTCGGCGTGGATCGAGTTCCTGCGGGGCGACCAAGGCGGGGATCTGTCCATCCGAACCGCAGTGCGACAGCTCCTCCGAGAGGGTGCTGCGTTGAGCGGTCCCGTGGTGATGGAGGTCCTCGCCGGGGCCCGATCGAGTCGGCACCAGGAGCAGCTGCGTGCCCTGCTCGCGACGGCGACCTTCCTTCCGGTGGAGGCCGAGGACTGGGCCGATGCTGCTCTCCTGTACCGGATGTGCCGGGTGAACGGCACGACGATCCGCTCGATGGTCGATTGCCTGATTGCTGCGGTCGCTGTTCGCCACGACGTCTCCGTGCTCGCCTGCGATCGAGACTTCGACGCCCTCGCCGCCCACACGCCGCTGCGGTTGGCTGGCTGATCAGTCCGCCGCGGCGGCGGCGAGCTCGGGGTTGGGCGGAGCTTCGCCGCTGAAGGCCTGCCAGAGCCGGGCGTAGGTGCCGTCGGCGTCGATGAGGTCCTGATGGGTGCCGACCTCGGCAACCATGCCGTCGTCCATCACCACGATCTTGTCGGCGGTGACCGCAGTGGACAGCCGGTGGGCGATGACCAGGGCGGTGCGGCCGGACGTGACCATGCCCATGGCCTCGCTCACCTTGGCCTCGCTGGCCAGGTCTAGGTTCGCGGTCGCCTCGTCGAGGAGCAGGATCCTCGGGTCCACCACCTGCGCCCGGGCGAGCGCAAGGAGCTGGCGCTGGCCGGCCGACAGCGACCTGCCCTGCTCGCCCACCACGTGGAGGTAGCCCCCGGGGAGGGCGGCGATCACCTCGTGGGCGCCGACCGACCGAGCCGCAGCTTCGACCACGGCGTCGGGGGCGTCGGGTCGGCCGTAGGCGAGGTTGTCGCGGATGGTCCCAGCGAACAGGAACGCCTCCTGCGGCACCACGCCGAGCTGGCGGCGGTACTCGCCCAGGTCGAGCGAGCGGATGTCCATCCCGTCGATCAACACTTGGCCGCCGCTGACGTCGTAGTACCGGGCGATCAGCTTCTCCAGCGTGGACTTCCCTGCGCCGGTCTCGCCGACGATGGCTACCGTCTCGCCCGGCTCGATGACGAGGTCGACGCCGTGCAGCACCTCGACGCCGGTGGACGAGTACGCGAAGCGCACGTCGCGCAGCTCGATGCGGCCGGTGAGCGAACCCGGGTGGACCGGCTCGGCGGCCTCGGGGATCGACGACGGCTCCGACAGCAGCTCGGTGATGCGGCCGAGCGCAACCCGGGCCTGCTGGTAGGTGTCGAACACCTGCGACAGCTGCTGGATGGGGGCGAAGAACAAGTTGAGGTAGAGGACGAAGGCGATGAGGTCACCCGATGACAGCGAGCCGCTGCGCACCATGGCCGCACCGCCGGCGAGCACGATGGCACCGGCCACGCCGGAGAGGAACTCGACGAACGGGAAGTAGATGGCCACCAGCTGCTGGGCTCGGAGACGAGCGCCGAGGTAGGCGCGGGACCGACCGGCGAACCGCCGGGTGTTCTGGTCCTCGCGGGTGAACGCCTGGGCGACGCGCACGTCCGAGAGGCTCTCCTGGAAGTCGGCGTTGACCACGGCGACTTTGTCGCGGGCGTCGTCGTAGGCCTTGCCGGAGCGCCGACGGAACCACACGGTGGCGACCACCAGCGGCGGCATCACGATGAGCCCGAGCAGGGCGAGCCGCCAGTCCATGAAGGCCAGGGCGATGCCGACGCCCACGCAGGTGAGCAGGGCCACGACCGCCGTGACCAGGCCGCTCTGGAGGAGCTGCGTGAGGGCCTCGATGTCCGAGGTCATGCGGGTCATGATCCGCCCGCCCATCTCCCGGTCGTAGTAGTCGAGACCCTGGCGGTGGAGGTGGGAGAAGACCTTGACCCGCAGCGACCACAGCGCCCGCTCGGCGGTGCGACCAGTGATGAACGTCTCGAACGTCATCACGAAGAAGTTGACGGTGACGACCGCCAGGTAGGCGAGCGTGGCCATCCAGACCGCCGACATCATCTGCGGGTCCGCGTCGATGCCGTTATCGATGCCGTTGCGGATCAGCAGGGGGCCGGCCAACGACGCCAGCGCATCGAGGGCGACCAGCCCCAGGCCGACGGCGAGCTGCTTGCGCCACGGACGGATGAACTCGCCGAAGCGGAAGGTGGGGTCTTCCGCCCGAGCCTCGTCGAACGTCTGGTCCGGCCGGTCCGTGGCGGGCGGCAGGGCGTCGACGCGGGCCAGCAGCTCGGGCGTCGCCGGCAGCCCGCCCAACATGCCGAGGCCGCCGCCGGGGCCCGCCGGGCCGCCGACGCCCACACCCAGGTTGGCGGCATCGCGCTTGCCGGTGGCGGCCAGGGCCTCCTCCGCCGCGGCGCCCTCGCTGCCGGTGCGGACCCACAGCGCCGGCGTGACGCCATCCACCTGGGCCGCGACGACTGGATCGGCGAGCTCGTCGACATCTTCGATGAGCTCGTCGCCAGGACCGGTGAGCAGGAGGCGGTAGAGGTGGCAGCGGTCCTGGAGCTCCGCGTGCGTGCCGACGTCGACCACCCGGCCGGCGTCGAGCACGGCGATGCGGTCGGCCAGCAGGAGGGTGGAACGGCGGTGCGCAACGAGCAGTGTGGTCCGCCCGGCCAGCACCTCGCGCAGGGTCTGGTGGATCTCCGCCTCGATGCGGCTGTCCACCGCAGAGGTGGCGTCATCAAGAAGCAGGATCTTCGGATCGGCCAGTACGGCCCGGGCCAGGGCGATCCGCTGGCGCTGGCCGCCCGACAAGGTGAGTCCCCGCTCGCCGACCTCGGTGTCGTAGCCGTGGGCCAGCTCGCTGATGAAGCCGTGCGCACCCGCCACGCGCGCCGCAGCCTCGATGGCCTCCGGCGTCGCCTCCGGTCGGCCGTAGGCGATGTTGGCGCCGATGGAGTCCGAGAAGAGGAAGGTGTCCTCGAACACCAGGCCGATCTGCTGGCGGAGCGATGCGAGGTCCACCGTGGACACGTCGGTCCCGTCCACCGTGATGGACCCCGAGGCCAGGTCGTAGAAGCGTGGGACGAGCAGGGCGATGGTGGACTTGCCCGAGCCGGACGTGCCCACCAGCGCGAGCGTCTCGCCGGGCTCCACCACCAGGTCGAGGTCGCAGAGGACGGGCTCGTCTCGGGTGTAGCCGAACCGCACGTCACGGAACTCGAGCCGCCCCTCGGTGACGGCGAGCGGCGGCGCGTCGTCGTCAGAGGTCACGGTTGCGGTGGCGTCGAGCAGGTCGAACACCCGCTCCACCCCGGCCCGAGCCTGCTGGCCGATGGTGACCAGGCCGGCCAGCATCCGGGCGGGGGCCTGCAGCTGTGCGACGTAGCTGGAGAACGCCAGGAAGGTGCCGAGGGTGATGGTCCCCTGGATGGCGAGCCAGCCGCCCATGGCCAGGACCGCCACCTGTGCGAGTGCCGGCAGCGTCTGCAGCAGCGGCTGGAACCGGGCCTGGAGCCGGATGGCCCGAACCCGGCTGGCGTAGAGGCGCTCGGCGGTCTCGGCCAGTCGAGCGACCTCGCGCTCCTCTTGGCCGAAGCCCTTCACCACCCGCACGCCGCTGACGGACTCGTCGACCACCCCGGCGACCGCACCGGCCTGCTGCTGGGCGTCCCACGAGGCGGGGAAGACGGAGGTCCGCAGGCGCATCGACACCACGATCATCAGCGGCGTGATGACGAGGGCCACGACGGTCAGCAGCGGGCTCAGCCAGATCATGGCCACCAGTGCGACGGCCAGGAAGAGGATGTTGGACAGCACCATCGGCAAGAACGCGAGGAGCCCTTGGACCAGTCCGATGTCCGAGATGGCCCGGCTCACCAGCTGACCGGTGGACATCTCGTCGTGGCGGGCCACATCGAGGCGCTGGAGGTGGTCGTACACCTGGGTGCGCAGGTCGTTCTGCACGTCGAGGCTGACCCGGCCGGCCCAGTACCGGCGCACGAACGCCGCCGCGAACCGGGTGGCGGCGAACACCAGCAGGACGATCAGCGACGGGACGATGGGCGACGTTCCAGCGATGACGACGTCATCGATGATGAAGCGCTCGACCAGCGGGGTGACCGCCGCGATGAGCTGCCCGAGCCCGGCCGCGCCGAGGGCGACGATCACGTTGCGCCGGTGGGGACGGAGCGCACCGCCCAACCGGCGCAACCAGCCGGGGGGAGGTGCGTCGTCCATGCCGGAGGCAGGGTACCGACGCCCCCTGACAACCCGGCGATCGACCAGGTCCCGGGTCACGTTTGCACCGTGGGGGTGCTCAGGTGACCCGATTCGGGCGGTCAGGTCAGCTGGGCGGTGATGGCTTCGAGGAGGTCGTCGTACTCCTCGAGCGCCGGGAACTGGGGGAACTCGGCCTGGACGTTGGCGGGGGAGTGGAAGAGGAAGCCGTGCTCGGCCGCGCGCAGCATCGTCGTGTCGTTGTAGGAGTCGCCAGCGGCGATCACCCGGTAGTTGAGCGAGTGCAGCGCCTCCACGGCGTTGCGCTTCGGATCCTCCATGCGCAGGCGGTACCCGGTGATGTGGTCGTCGGTGACGACGAGCCGGTGGCACCAGATGGCGGGCCAGGCGAGCTGGGCCATCAGCGGTGCGGCGAACTGCTCGAAGGTGTCCGAGAGGATCACGACCTGGGTGCGCTGGCGGAGGGCGTCGAGGAACGCCTTGGCACCGGGCAGCGGGGCCAGCTGGCTGATCACGTCCTGGACCAGCGACATCGTGAGCCCGTGCTCGGCCATCAGGTCGAGGCGGTACTGCATGAGGACGTCGTAGTCCGGCTCCTCCCGGGTGGTTCGGCGCAGCGCGTCGATGCCGGTGCGCTCGGCGACGGCGATCCAGATCTCGGGAACCAGGACCCCCTCGAGGTCGAGGCAGACGATGGACTGGGTGCGCTCGGCAGCGGTCATGGCGGACAGCATCGCCCATGGCCGGCGGGTCGGGCCACGCCGGCGATGGTTCGCGAGGTGGCCGGGATGGTCGCTACCATGGTGGTGTCCCCACGCACTCGGTGCCGGGGCGACGGGGAACACCCCACGGCTTCCGCAGCCGGGGCCACGGTTGGAGTCGACACGTCGTCGACTGCGCTGCCGGGCATGCCGCGGGCGCCACGCAGATCGACAGTGCGGAAAGAGGCACAGATGACCACCCACGTCACCACCACCAAGGCGGCCGCGGCATGAGCGACGGTTCCGGGTTCGACATGACCCTCCTCGAGGGCAAGGACCGCGCCGAGCTGGCCGCCATCGCCGAGCAGCTGGGCCAGAAGCCCGGCGCCCGGGCGAAGAAGGCCGACATCGTGTCGCTGATCATGCGCCTCGTCGGCGCGGAGGAGGGCGTCGACGCGGCGTCAACCGGTGATCCCGAGCCCGAGCCCGAGCCGCAGGCCGAAGCGGCGACGGGAGGCGACGGTGCGGACGCCGACGATGCTCCGGCCGTCGACTCCGGTGACGCATCGGAGGGCGACACCCAGGGCGCCAGCTCGGACGATGACCGTGCGGACGCCGATGCCCGCGACGACCAGAGCCGGCGGGGCGGCGGTCGGTCCGGGGGGCCGAGCGCGAACCAGGGCCAGCGGGACCGCAACCAGGGCAACCAAGATCGCAACCAGGGCAACCAAGGCAACCAGCAGGGAGCCCAGGACGACGGCGAGGGCCCCAACGGCAACCAGCGCGAGCCGGGCGGCGAGGGCCAAGACGGCGACGGCGAGTCGGGCAACCGCCGCCGGCGGCGCCGCGGGCGCGACCGCGACCGCCGTCCCGACGGTGATGACCAGATGCCTGTCGAGCCGGTTGAGGTCGAGGGAATGGTGGACCTGCGTGACGAGGGCTATGGCTTCCTGCGCCTCCACGGATACCTTCCGTCGCGCGACGACGCCTACATCTCGGTGAAGCAGACCCGGCAGTTCGGCCTGCGCACGGGTGACACGGTCCGCGGCAAGAGTCGCCCGCCCGCCCGCAACGAGAAGAACCCCGCGCTGCTGCAGGTCGATGCGGTCAACGGCCACCAGGCCCATAACCAGCCGCTGCGGCCCAAGTTCGCCGACCTCACCGCCCTGTTCCCCGACCAGCGCCTCAAGCTCGAGCTGCCCGACGATCCGACGAACATGACGGTGCGGATCATTGATCTGCTCGCCCCCATCGGCAAGGGCACCCGCGGCCTCATCGTCTCGCCGCCGAAGGCCGGTAAGACCACCATCGTCAAGAACGTGGTCCGCTCCATCGAGGTCAACCACCCCGAGGTCGAGCTCATCGTCCTGCTCGTCGACGAGCGGCCCGAAGAGGTCACCGACATGAAGCGGTGGCTCCTGCGGGGGTCCGTGGCCGCTTCCACCTTCGACCGCCCGCCGGAGGAACACACCGCCGTGGCCGAGCTGGTCATCGAGCGGGCGAAACGGCTCGTGGAGGACGGCAAGGACGTCGTCGTCGTCCTTGATGGCATCACCCGGCTGGCCCGCGCCTACAACCTGGCGGCCCCCGCCGGAGGCCGGACCATGTCCGGCGGCCTCGAGGCCAGCGCGCTGTACCCCCCGAAGAAGTTCTTCGGCGCAGCACGCAACGCGGAGGAGGGCGGCTCGCTCACCATCCTCGCCACTGCGCTGGTTGACACGAACAGCCGCATGGACGAATCCATCTTCGAGGAGTTCAAGGGCACCGGGAACATGGAGCTGAAGCTCGACCGGAACCTGTCGGAGCGCCGGATCTTCCCGGCCATCGACGTCGACGCCTCGTCGACCCGCCACGACGAACTGCTCTTCGACCGTCCCCAGCTCCAGCAGATCGTCAAGCTTCGGCGGGTCCTGGGCGGGCTCAAGGACGAGACCGGCTCGAACGCGGCCGGCCTGGAGATGCTCACGGACCGCCTGGCCTCGTTCAAGACGAACGCCGAGTTCCTCGCTGAGATCGCCAAGGGCTGACGCCTTCGGCGTCGCCCGAGGAGCATGCCGCCTGCGGCGATACCGTGCCGTTCCGCCGATGTACCTCCTCGCTTCGCTCGGGCATCGACGGGAATAGCCCGTTGTTGTTCCATTTGGAAGACGCAACGAGAACCGCCACACTGGAGACATCATGAAGGCCGACATCCATCCCGACTACGTGGTCACCCACGTCAAGTGCTCCTGCGGGAACACGTTCACCACGCACTCCACCCAGGCGGCCATCTCGGTCGAGCTCTGCAACGAGTGCCACCCCTTCTACACGGGCAAGCAGAAGCTGGTCGACACGGGTGGTCGCATCGACCGCTTCGAGCGCCGCTACGGCCGTCGCGCCCCCGGCGAGGCTGCGTCGACCGACGCCGCCGACGCCACCGCTGACGCCAACTAGCTCCGTCAGAACGTGCCGATTCCGCCAGGGCTCCTGGCGGAATCGTCGCGTCCGGACCCAGGTGATTCCATGACCGATGCCCCCGACCGCCGTGCCACGCTGCTCGCCGCCAAGCTGGGCGCACTCGTGCGCGACCGCTGGGGCGAAGTGCCCGATGGTGCGCGCCCCGGCACGTTCCCGGGCGGGTCCAGCCTCATCGATGCCGACTCCGGTCGGGCCTGGATCTTGCTCGACGACGAGGCCGACGCCGCCCGGCGCCTCGGCGCCACCCTCGCCGTGGCGGATCGGGCGGCCGTCGCCGAGCTCCACCTCCTGGTCGATGACGCGACCGCCGCCGGCATCCTCGCCCGTCGGGCCGCCCAGTTCGCCCGTCCTCCGGTCGTGTGGGCGGTGCACGGTCGCAGCCTGACCCCGGCGACGCCTGCGGCTCCGGCCACCGATCCCGCCCCGGCCCCTGAAGCCGAGCTGTTCCGGCCGGTCCTTGCCGCCGCTGGCTTGGAGCCCGTCGTCGAGGGCGGGTCCCTGCTCGGGGAGCTCCTCGGTCTCGAGGTCGCCCGCGTGGTTGTGGCCGACGACGGCTCTGCGCACATCGAGGTCGGAGTCGGGCGGTTCGACCGCGAGGTCGGGGCGATGATGTTCGCCGAGCTGTCGGATTCCGATGCGCTGGCCCGAGCCGTTGCGTTCGTCGACGAGGTGCGGCGTCCCGGCGCTCTCCGCCACCCGCTCAACCAGCTCGTGCCGGAGCGGTGGCTGCGCTCGGTGCTGGTGCGGCGACCGGACCTGGTCGGCGCGGCGTCGCTGCGCTCGGTGGGTTCCGCCGTGCCGCGCGCCAACCTCAAGGAGGCGGGCGTCGCGTCGGCCGTCGGCACGGACCTCGACGGTCGACCGGTCGTGGTCACCTGCTCCACGGGCGTCGACCTGGAGTTGGTCCCCGGGGCTGCTGACGACCGCCTGGCCCACGCACCCGATGCGCGCCTCGTCCTGGCGGTGCCCACCAAGGATGCCCTCGCCGTCACCACCGAGCTCGCCTCGCACCTCGCTCGTCCAGCACAGGTCGTGCCGGTGGGCGACGATTGGCAGATGGCCACGTCCGCAGGAGCGTCCTGATGCTCGATCGCCTCGAGGGCCTCGAGCGCGAGTTCCTCGACGTGGAGGCGCGCCTGGCGGACCCCGATGTCTTCGCCGACCAGGACAAGTACACCGCGCTGGCCAAGCGACACCACGAGCTGGCGGCCATCGTCAGCCGCAGCGCCGAGCTGCGCCAGCGCATCGAGGATGCGGCAACGGCTCGGGAGATGCTCACGGACCTCGCCGGTGACGACAGGGAGATGATGCGCACCGAGGCCGCCGAGGCCGACGCCGACGTCGAGCGGCTCACCGGCGAGCTCCAGTACCTGTTGCTGCCCAAGGACCCGAACGACGGGCGCAACGTCATCGTCGAGATCCGCGGGGCCGAGGGCGGCGAGGAGGCCAACCTCTTCGCCCGCGACCTCTTCGAGATGTACCAGGGCTTCGCCCAGCGCCAGGGGTGGAAGCTCGAGGTGCTCAACGCCGTGCCGTCGGACATGGGTGGGTACAACGAGGTCACGTTCGTGCTCTCGGGTGCCGGCGTATGGACCCGCATGAAGCACGAGGGGGGGCCGCACCGCGTGCAGCGCGTGCCGGTGACGGAGTCCCAGGGTCGGATCCACACATCATCGGCGACGGTGACCGTGCTCCCGGAGGCCGCCAGCGTGGAGGTCGACATCGATCCCAACGACCTCCAGGTCGACTACTACCGGTCTTCCGGCCCCGGCGGGCAGTCGGTCAACACCACCGACTCCGCCGT
Source organism: Acidimicrobiales bacterium (assembly GCA_046594195.1). Lineage (GTDB taxonomy): Bacteria > Actinomycetota > Acidimicrobiia > Acidimicrobiales > Iamiaceae > Aquihabitans. The sequence goes on from JBKJPY010000018.1 coordinate 16,956, forward strand.
GCGGCTGACCCACAAACCCACCGGCGTCACCGTGTCGATGCAGGACCAGAAGAGCCAGCTGCAGAACAAGGCCAAGGCGATGATCGTGCTCCAGTCCCGACTGCTCAAGCTCGAGCAGGATCGCCAGCGAGATGAGCAGTCCGAGGCTCGCAAGGACCAGACGGGCAGCGGTGGCCGGTCCGAGAAGATCCGGACCTACAACTTCAAGGAGAACCGGGTGTCGGATCACCGCATCGGGCTCACCATCTACAAGCTCGACAAGGTCCTCGCCGGGGAGCTCGACGACGTCAGCGATGCGCTCGTGCAGGACGAGCAGGCCCGGCGGCTCACCGAAGGAGACTGACGTGAGCGACGCCGACGACGGGACCGTCTCTTGGCGCGAGCTGTGGACCGAGACCACCGATCGGCTCGACCGGTCCGGCGTCGGTCACCCCTCGGTCGAGGCGCGCTGGATCATCGAGGAGGCCAGCGGGATGGACGGCTCGGAGCTGGTGCCCGGCCTCGACGAGCTGGCCACCGTGCGAGGCGTTGCCCACCTCGATGCCATGGTCGCCCGTCGAGTGGCCGGCGAGCCGATCCAGTACGTGCTGGGGCACTGGGCGTTCCGACACCTGGACCTGCTGGTCGACCGACGGGTCCTCATCCCCCGACCGGAAACCGAACAGGTCGTGGAGGTCGCCCTCGCCGCGTTCGACGAGGTCCGGGCCCGTCGCCCCGATCGACACCGGCTGACCGTCGCCGACCTCGGCACGGGCAGTGGCGCCATCGCCCTCGCCGTCGCCACCGAGCGCACCGGGTCGCGAGTCTGGGGCACCGACCGATCGGCCGACGCGCTGGCCGTCGCCCGAGCGAACCTGGCCGGGCTCGGCATGGCCGGCTCGGGGGTCCAGCTCGTGGAGGGCAGCTGGTTCGACGCCCTCCCCGACGATCTGCGAGGTGGCCTCGATGTGGTCATCTCCAACCCGCCCTACATCGCCTCCGACGAGCCGCTCGACGCATCGGTCGCCGATTGGGAGCCGCTCGAGGCACTCGTCCCGGGTCCCACGGGCCTTGAGGACTACCAGCACATCGTGGCCGGATCCACGGAATGGCTGGCCCCGGGGGGCGCTCTCGTCCTCGAGATCGGCCACACCCAGGCCGCAGCCGTCCGATCGGTCCTCGAAGCGCACGGCCTCGACGGCATCACGGTCCACCCCGATCTCGCTGGCCACGACCGGGCGATCGTCGGGCACCACCGCCAGGTGGGCTGAGGGCCGGCTCAGGGCGCGTTGATGGCCGATGCGATGTTGGTGGCCTGGGACTTGTCGAAGTCGCCGGTGATCACGAACGGTGTCGAGGCCAGGTCCGGGGCCTCGATCGCCGGCGTGGAGACGACCCGTCCGTCGACGACGATGGCGACGTAGCCCTTGCCCTCCGACGATGAGGCGGGGCAGGCGTCCGTGGCCCCGAAGCAGGCATCGAACAGCTCGTTCAGGGCGTCGACTGAGTCCTCTCGCACTGCGACCTCGATGCCGACGCCGTCGGCGTAGACCTTCGCGTCGCGCACATCCGTGCCGCTGCCGCCCTCGGGGCCCAGCACGTAGCAGAGCTCCCCATCGGTGGCGGGCACCGTGGAAGCGGGCGCCGCCTCGGTGGTCCCGGTGGTTTCACCCGGGATGCCGCCACCGTCGCAGGACACGATCTCGAGGACCGGGTGGAAGGTGATCGCCGAGGCATCGAGGTCGGCGTAGATGGGCTTCGTCGTGCTGGTCGTTGCAGGGGAGGTGGTCGTCTCACCCTCGCTGCCTGCGCCGCTCCCGCACCCCGATGCCAGCACGCCGAGCGGGCCGACGACCAGGGCGAGGAGGAGTAGGGCCGGGGCGCGACGCATGGCTGCCACCGTAGAGGTCGTGTTCGAGCCACTGGGGACAGCACTAGCGTTCCGAAGGATGTCGGACATGGGGGCACCGGTGGTGGGCGCGGGAGACCCGTCGGCGCTCAACGAGGCGGTGGCCGTGCTCGGCAGCGGTGGCACCGTCGTGCTCCCGACCGACACCGTCTACGGCCTGGCGGCGCTGCCCTCGTTGGAGGGCGCCACCCGGGCGCTGTTCGAGCTCAAGGATCGAAGCGGTGATCATCCGCTCGCCGTCCTGGTGGCCGACCTCGACCAGGCGCTCGAGCTGGTCGCGTTCGACGAGCCCGCGGTCGGTCGGTGGATGGCCGAGCTGTGGCCTGGTCCCCTCACGATCGTGCTGCGGCGCTCGGCGGTTGCTTCCGGCCTGGCTCTGGGAGGCGGTCCTGAGACGATCGGTGTCCGATGTCCCGACCACCCGTTTGTGCGGGCGCTCGCCGCCGAGGTTGGCCCCATCGCCACCACGAGTGCCAACCGGTCGACGGAGCCGACGCCGGTGGATGCAGCCGCGGCCGCCGCCTCGCTGGTCGGCTCGGCCGACCTCGTTGTGGATGGGGGGCCCGCTGGCACGGTCGCCAGCACGGTCGTGGACGCCTCCGGCGAGGGTTGGTCCATCTTGCGCGAAGGGGCAATCACCGCGGAGCAGCTGAACTGATGGCCTCGGCTCGCCCCGATCTGGGCGACAGCTCGCTTCGCCCGGCCCGCGACGGCGATGATGGGAGGATGACGACGAAGATCGGCTTCGCCATCATCCTCGCCGGCGTGGCGCTGATCTGCCTCCGCGCCGCGAACTGGGTGGACAGCGAGATGGCCGACATCGTCTCGGTGCTGAGCATCGTCGTCGGTGCCCTGGCCGTCGCCATCGACGGCGAAGAAGCCGACCAGACCACCAAGCCCAAGCACCGCGATCGCTGACGCGTCTCGTCACTCGTTCGCTGGCGCTCACTCCGTTCCTCGAACTCGATCGACGGGCTGACGCCCGGCCGTCTTCGCAGCTCGGCACGACTGCGTCGCACCTCGCCGGCTCGAAGGGGCTCCGCAAGCTCCGCCCCCTCGAACTCCCCCGGGCTCGCTGCGCTCGGAACCCAACCTCGCCCTCGTGGGGACGGTGGTCGGGGGGTCAGGTGAAGGTGAAGGCGCCGTCGGGGGTGAGGTGGCCGGGGGTGCCGGCGGTCTCCTCGGTGATCATGCGGGTGAGGGCGGCGGGGTCGGCCGTGTTGCCCCAGGCGCGTCGGCCGTCCGGGAGGAGGGCGGAGACGATGGCGGCTTCCGGCGTGCTCTCGCGGTCGTGCATGACGCAGGTGGACTCGACGGCCACGGGGCCGTCCAGTGCTTCGCACAGGTCCCGGCGGGGGAGGGCGTCCACCTCGGCTTGGGGGTGCGCGTGCTGCCACGGCTCGGAGGGCGGGGTGGTGGAGTAGACGCCGAATGCATGTTTGGTCAGGTAGCCGCCGTTCGCCGTGACCAGGCCGAGCGAGCCGGCGTCAGCGCGAAGCCGCTCGACCATCGTCGCGATCGAATGGCTGACGTAGTTGTTCCAGGGGCCCCCTCCGAAGGACAACCCGCCGGTGACCGTGAGCGGGCGATCGGTGCCGAGCCCGATCTCTTCGGCCGCGATCTGCACGGCGCTGGGGAAGCACGAGTACACGTCGATGTGGGCGAGGTCGTCGACCCCGACTCCGGCGAGGTCGAGTGCGGCCCGACCGGCGATGCCGATCGCGGGCGCTCGTCCGAGCGACGATCGGTGCGACACGTACCAGTGCTCGTGGGCGTCAGCACCGGACCACGGGAAGACCCAGCGGTCGGTCGCGATGCCGAGGTCGCGCGCCTGGCCGACCGAGGTGACCACGAAGCAGGCGGCCTGCTCGACGGCGTTGTTGGCGTTCATCACCTTCGTGTACGGGAACCCCACCATGCGGTTCCGGGGCGACGGGTCGCGGATCTCTGCAGCGGTCCAGGGCTCGCGGATCCAGGCGTGGGGATTGGCCACCGCCACGTCGCTGAACCCGGCGTAGAGCGCGGCGAGGCGGTCGCGGTGGTCGTCGATGGACCAGCCACGATCAGCCCGGAAGGCGTTCTCGAACAGGGCGTAGATCGAGGCGGGCAGCACCACGCCGCGGGCCCACTCGCCGTCGTGGGAGAGCGGCTGGTGGTTGGTGACCGACTCGGTGGGTGCCACACCGTCGTCCTGCGTCGTCCAGTCCAGCCAGGTCCCCTGGGACTGTGCGGCCTGTCGGGTGCGCCACGTCTCGGCTCCGCCGATCAGCCAGGTCCCCGACCGGCCGGCGGAGATCTCGGCACAGGCCCGGTTGAGCAGGGCCTGGGGGTAGTTGCCCCCGTCGTCGGTGGCGATGGTGCGGGCAGGGGTGATGCCCAGGTCCGCGGCGACGAGCACACTCGGGTCGAGGTAGCGGTGCGAGAGGATGTGGATCACGGCCAGCGTGTCGACGGCGGCGAGCAGGCGGTGGGTCCCGCTGTCGGCCTGGGCGGCTCGGGCGGCCTCGGCGAGCAGTGCCGTCGGTTCGAGCGCCGCCGCCAGGTCGGTGGTGCGCTGTTCCACCTGGCCCACGGCCACCACCACCGGGGTGCGGGGGTCGAGTGCGGCCTCGCCTTGCGACATCGGTTCTCCTTGCCGGGGGTGTGGAGGCGCCAGTCAACGGGGTTCCTGACCGGGCGGTCAAGGTCAGGCCTTCGACAGGCGCCAACTACGATCCGACCATCGACGTCGCGTTCATCTGTACGGGCAACATCTGCCGTTCCCCCATGGCCGAGGCGCTGCTACGCGCCCGCCTCGCCACGGTGGCGCCTGATGTCACCGTCGGCTCGGCTGGGCTGCTGTTCGATGACCGTCCGGCCGAGCGCAACGCGGCGCGGGCCATGGCCAAGCGCGGCCTCGACCTGTCGGGTCACGTGGCGCGCATCATCAGCCCCGAACTGCTGCGTGATGCGTCGGTGATCATCGGGATGGAGCGCAACCACGTGCGCGAGGTCGGCAACCTGGACCTGGATCTGTTCGCCCGATCGTTCACCTTGCCCGAGCTGGTCGCCGCCGTCGATGTGATGGGCCCCCGGGCGGCCGGCGTCGAGCTCCGCTCGTGGGTGGAGACGGCCGGCTCGGCGCGCTCGGCCCTCGACTACGCCTCGGCGAGCGAACCGATGAGCGAGATCGCCGACCCGATGGGCGGCTCCGGTCGCGCCTTCCGGGCCTGCGCCGACGAGATCGACGCCCTGCTCGAGACGTTCGTCGGCCTCGCCTGGCCGACCCCCCAACCTCGCGACCCCGTGGTCGCCCCAGCCACCACCGGAGGCATCCATGCGGATCGCGATCGGCGCTGACCACGCCGGGTACGACCTGAAGTCCCACCTCGTCACCATCCTCACCGGGCTCGACCACACCGTGATCGACCTCGGCACGGACGGCTACGAGTCGGTCGACTACCCGGGCTACTGCGCCGCCGTCGGCCGGGCGGTGGTGCGGGGCGATGCCGAGCGCGGGATCGTGCTGGGCGGCTCCGGACAGGGCGAGCAGATCGCCGCCAACAAGGTGGCGGGCGTCCGAGCGGCGCTCTGCAACGACCTCTACACCGCACGCATGGCGCGCGAGCACAACGACGCCAACGTGTTGTCCATGGGTGGCCGCATCGTCGCCCCCGGTTTGGCCGAGGAGATCGTGATCTGCTTCTTGCAGACCGACTACCAGGCGGGCCGCCACCAACGGCGAGTCGACCAGCTGGGAGAGATCGGTGCCCTCGGGGCCGATGGTCCCTCGCTCGACCGCTACCTCGATTCGCTGATCCCGGGCATCACCGCTCGGGCCGCTGGCACCGCCAAAGGAGCAACCGCATGAGCTGGCCCACCGACCGTGACACCGAGCTGTTCTCGATCATCGACGCCGAGCGAGATCGCCAGAACCGCACCGTGCAGCTGATCGCCTCGGAGAACTTCACCTCTCCTGCGGTGATGGAGGCGACCGGCTCCGTCCTCACCAACAAGTACTCCGAGGGCTACCCGGGCAAGCGCTACTACGGCGGCAACGAGATCATCGACCAGGCCGAGGAACTGGCCCGGGAGCGGGTGAAGGCCCTCTTCGGGGCCGAGCACGCCAACGTGCAGCCCCACTCCGGCGCTAGCGCCAACATGGCCGTGTACCTCGGCCTTCTGGACCATGGCGACACGGTCCTCGGCCTGCGGCTCGACCAGGGCGGCCACCTCACCCACGGCTCGCCGGTCAACGCCAGCGGCATCTTGTACAACTTCGTGTCGTACGGCGTGACGCCATCGGACGAGCGCATCGACTTCGATCAGGTCCGAGACCTGGCGCTGGAGCACCGGCCCAAGATCATCGTCGCCGGCGCCACCGCCTATCCACGGATCATCGACCCGCAGCCCTTCCGCGACATCGCGGACGAGGTCGGCGCCCTGTTCATGTTCGACGCCGCCCACATCGCCGGGCTCATCGCTGGCGGCGTCCACCCGAACCCCGTCCCGCTCGCGGACATCGTGACCTTCACCACGCACAAGACGCTGCGCGGCCCCCGCGGCGGCTGCATCTTGTCGAAGGCCGAGCACGCGTCCGTCATCGACAAGGCGGTGTTCCCCGGATCGCAGGGCGGCCCCCTCGAGCACGTCATCGCGGCGAAGGCGGTGGCGTTCCGCGAGGCCGCCACCCCCGAGTTCTCCACCTACGCCCACGACGTCGTGTCCAACGCCAATGCCCTCGCCGAGGCGCTCGCCAACCACGGCTTCCGCATGGTGTCGGGCGGGACAGACAACCACCTGATGCTGGTGGACCTCCGGCCGTTCGACGCAGACCTCTCCGGCAAGAAGGCTCGGCTCATCTTGGACCGCGCCGGCATCAGCCTCAACGAGAACACGGTGCCAGGCGACGAGCGTCCGCCCTACATCACCTCGGGTCTGCGCATCGGAACGCCCGCCGTGACCACGCAGGGAATGGGTCACCGCGAGATGCGGGAGATCGCCTTCCAGATCCACCGGGTGCTGACCCACCGCGACGATGACTCCGTCATCGCCGAGACGCGCGAGGCCGTGGCCACCCTCTGCTCGAAGTTCGCCCCCTACCCCGGCTGATCGCTGCAGGCGGCGAGACTGGTCCGGCATGCCCACCACACCTGCCTACGTGGCTGCCTTCGTCATCGCGCTCGCGGTGACGTTCCTGGTCACGCCTCTCGTGAAGTGGGCGTCCCGTCGCCTACAGGTCCTCGCCATGCCCTCGGACCGGGCGGTGCACGACAAGCCGATGCCCCTCCTCGGCGGCGTGGCCATGCTGATCGGCTTCCTCGCCGCCATGGCCGTGGCCTGGCTCTCGGGCGGCTTTCCGGCCATGTTCGCCGACCAGATGCCCACCATCATCGGTGTGGTGGTCGGCGCCTGCATCCTGTGCGCGGTCGGCACCCTCGATGACGTGCGCGACGTGTCCGCACCGGCGAAGACGGCGGGCATCGTTCTGGCCGCGTCGGTCATGTACCTGTTCGGCGTCACCATGCTCTACTTCCGCCCCCCGTTCCTCGATGGCCTCTTCGTGGTGGGGCCGGGGTTGGCTCCGCTGATCACCGTGCTGTGGGTGCTCGGGATGGCGAACGCCGTCAACCTGATCGACGGACTCGACGGACTCGCCGCCGGCATCGTCGCCATTGCTGCGGGTGCCTTCTTCCTGTACGGCCACAAGCTCGCGACCGCCGGCGTCGAGGTGCTGCCGCCGGACAATCCGAGCCCGCTCATCTGCGTGATCATCGCTGGCATCTGCCTGGGGTTCCTGCCGCACAACTTCAATCCCGCACGGATCTTCATGGGCGACGGCGGTGCGCTGATGCTGGGCGGGCTGATGGCGGCATCGACGATCCTCGTTGGTGGACAGACGAGCGAGGAGTACTCCGGCCAGGTCTTCTTCTTCTTCGCCCCGCTGTTCATCCCGTTCTTCGTGATGGCGATCCCGATCATCGACACCGCGTTCGCCATCATCCGTCGGGCCCGGAAGCGCTCCGGGCTGGCGGAGGCCGACAAGGACCACCTCCACCACCGCCTCATGCGCCTCGGCCACGGACAGCGGCGCAGCGTTGCGATCCTCTGGCTGTGGTCGGGCCTGCTGTCGCTGTTCGTCCTCTACCCGGTGTACACGGGCAAGGGCAACGGCATGGTGCCCATCGCAGTGGCGGCGCTGGCGCTGATCTTGCTCACGTTCTTCCATCCGGGCACGCGACGCGCCCGGCTCCAGGAAGCCGCCGAGGAGGAGCACCGACGCCTCCTCCAGGTCGCTGCCGTGGCCGAGGAGCCCGTGGGCGACGATGCCGCGGAGGCCGCCGACGGGGGTGCACCGGCTGCCCCGTCGCCCGCAGGCGGCGCACCGACCTGATCCATCGGCCGCAGATTTGCTGCCTTCCACCGATGCGCCTACATTGAGATTCGATTCACAAGCGGCTCTGAGGCTCACCTGCGAGACTGCAGCGCCTGCCACTTGGGCACCCACTTCATGACCGACTCCACGTCACGCACCCCGGGCAACGAAGCCCCCGCCGCTGCGGCCGCACGGGCTGCCGCTGCGTCCCTGCTGGGCCGCAACGCGAAGAGCCGGTCCTTCGATCGGGACAGCTACGCGGTCGAGACGAACCGGGGCTACGGCACCGCGATGGGGCGGGGCCTAGAGCTTGCCATCACCCTGCTGATCATGGTCGGCATCGGGTTGTTCATCGACCGCCTCGCCGGCACGACCCCTGCCTTCACCATCATCTTCTCGGTCCTCGGCTTCGCCGGCATCACCGTGAAGCTGTTCCTGGGCTACGACCTCGAGATGAAGAAGCACGAAGAGGGCGCCATCTGGAACCGCAAGGCGGGTGGCGCATCATGAGCGCGACCGTGCGGCCCAAGCCGTCGCCCATGCAGATGCAGGACCTCGGTCCTGCACCCGAGGCCCAGGTCGCCCGTGACCTCGTGAAGCACGGCCTCATGGCCCTGCCCTTCGCCCTCGTCGCCGGCTTCATCGGCTGGGGTACCGACGGCGTGGCCTCCGTCGCCTTCGCCTATGGCCTGATCCTGGTCAACTTCGTGGTGGCTGCCGCCCTGCTCGGCTGGGCTGCTCGCACCTCCCTCGGTCTGCTGATGGCTGTCTGCCTGTTCGGCTTCCTGATCCGCATGGCGCTCATCGCCGTCGCCGTGCTCCTGGTGATCGACCAGCCGTGGGTGGCCGAGGTGCCGCTCGCCGTGACGTTGATCGCCGCCCACCTGGGTCTCCTCTTCTGGGAGACCAAGTTCGTTTCCGCATCCCTGGCCTTCCCGGGCCTCAAGCCTTCCGCTGAGGAGCAATGAGCGTGTTTGCACTGGAATTCCCGCCGCTCGGGCACATCGTCAACTGGCCAGGCATCGTCGGTGACGGCACCTGGTACGAGGTCAACAAGGTCGTTCTCGTCTACCTCATCGCCATCCTCATGGTGGTCGTCCTGTTCACGGTGGCCGGACGCAAGAAGGCCCTCGTGCCCACCGGCACCCAGAACCTGGCCGAGATGGCCATCGAGTTCGTCGAGGACGGCATCGTCATGGAGACGATGGGCGAGGAGGGGCGCAAGTTCACCCCGTTCCTGCTCTCGTTGTTCCTCTTCGTCTGGTTCACCAACATCTTCGGCATCATCCCGGTCATCCAGATGCCCGCCACCGCCCGCATCGCGCTGCCGTTGTTCCTGGCCCTGCTCGCCTACGTCGTGTACCACGGCGCCGGCTTCAAGTCCCACGGCCTCGGTTACATCAAGCACGCCCTCGTCCCGCCGGGCGTCCCGGTGGCCTTGCTGGTCCTGGTGGTCCCGATCGAGTTCATCTCGAAGTTCCTGGTCCAGCCCTTCAGCCACACCGTCCGTCTGTTCGCCAACATGCTCGCCGGTCACATCCTCCTCGTGACCTTCGGCGTGCTCACCGCCGCCATGGTCACCTTGGGTCCGTCGCTGATCGTGGCCCCGCTGCCGTTCCTGGCGCTGGTCTTCTTCACCCTCTTCGAGGTCTTGGTTGCCTTCCTCCAGGCCTACGTCTTCACGCTGCTCACCGGCGTGTACATCAATGCAGCTCAGAGCCACGAGCACTGATCCGCATCCTGTTCTCCCAGTTCAACAACCCAAGCACCATGCAGCACCCAGAAAGGGCTCACCAATGAGCGCAATCGTCCTGGCCCAAGCGGCCGCCGACAGCGGAATCACCGACAAGGGCATCGCCGCCCTGACCTATGGCCTCGGTGCCATCGGCCCCGGCATCGGCATCGGTTACCTGGTCGGCCAATCCGTCCAGGCCATGGCCCGTCAGCCCGAGTCCGCCGGCATGGTGCGCACCACCATGTTCCTCGGCATCGCGTTCGTCGAAGCGCTCGCGCTCATCGGCTTCGTGGTGTTCTTCCTGGCCCAGTAACGGAGGCTCTTGATGAAGCGATTCAAACTGCTCATCGTTGCCGCTGCGATCGTCATGGTCGCCGTCCTCGGAGTCTCCTCGGCCTCGTCGGCCGAAGGGAGCGGCTCCTCGGAGTCCGGTGTCAAGATCGAGCACTCCGCAGAGGAGTGCATCAAGCTCCTCGAAGAGGGCAACTCGATCGACACCTGCCAGGCAGCCCCCAACCAGCTCCTGCCCGAGAAGAACGAGCTCATCTTCGGTGGCCTCGCCTTCCTGATCGTGTTCATCTTCCTCTGGAAGATGGGCATGCCCGCCATCAAGGCCGGCATGAAGGCTCGGACGGACAAGATCGCGGGTGATCTCGACGCCGCGGAAGCGCAGCGCACCGAGGCGTCCGGGATCCTCGCCGAGTACCAGGCTCAGCTCGCCGACGCCCGCACGGAATCGGCTCGCATCATCGAGGAGGCCCGCCAGGCCGCCGACGAGGTGCGTTCCGGTCTCCAGGCCAAGGCCGAGGCGGACATCAACGAGCTCAAGACCAAGGCAACGGCCGACATTGAAGCTGCGAAGCTCCAGGCCGTCGCCGATCTCCGCGGTGAGGTCACCGCCCTGGCCATCGGCGCAGCCGAGCAGGTCGTGGGCCGCAACCTCGATGCCGAGACCAACGCCGCCCTCGTGGAGGCGTACATCAACCAGGTGGGAGCGAACAGCTGATGGCCGACGACCGCACCACGGCATATGCCGAGGCACTCTTCGCGGTCGCTCGGACCGAAGGCCCCCTCACCGAGGTCGAGGACGAGCTGTTCCGGGTCGCCCAGGTGGTGAAGGGGAACGACGAGCTTCGAGACAAGCTCGCCGATCCCCACATCCCTGTGGCCACCCGGCAGCAGATCGTCATCGACCTCCTCTCGGGCAAGGCCGAGCCCACCACCGTGAGCCTCGTCTCGCTCGTGGTGGCCAACGGCCGCATCCGGGAGTTCCCGGCGATCGTGGACGAGCTGCTCGCCATTACCGCCGCGGAAGGGAACAAGGAAGTCGCCGAGGTTCGCTCGGCCGTCGCCCTCACCGAAGACCAGAAGTCCCGCCTGGCCGATGCCCTCGGCAAGGCCACGGGCAAGCAGGTCGAGATCAAGGTCATCATCGACCCGTCCATCCAGGGCGGCGTCATTGCACAGGTCGGAGACACCGTCATCGACGGCTCCGTCCGCCGCCGCCTCGAACAGCTCAAGAACGCCCTCTAGGCAACCGCAACCCACACTCGCCACCACGGCACAGGAGAAACCGGCACATGGCCGAGCTCACGATCAACATCGAAGACATCACATCAGCGCTTCGCAAGAACCTCGAGGGCTTCAAGCCCGACATGTCGGCCGCTCAGGTCGGTCGTGTGCTCGAGGTCGGCGACGGCATCGCCTCTGTCGGCGGTCTGCCGGACTGCGCGGTCAACGAGATGCTCGAGTTCGAGGATGGGACCATCGGTCTCGCCCTGAACCTCGACGAAGAGTCCATCGGCGCCGTGGTGCTCGGCGAAGTGGGCAGCATCGAGGAAGGCCAGGTCGTGCGGGCCACCGGAGAGATCCTCTCCGTGCCCTGTGGTGACGGACTCCTGGGCCGCGTGGTGAACACGCTGGGTGAGCCGGTCGACGGCAAGGGACCGCTCACCAACGTGAGCACCCGCCGCATGGAGGTCCAGGCTCCTGGGATCATGGGTCGCAAGCCCGTGCACGAGCCGCTCCAGACCGGTATCAAGGCCATCGACGCCATGACCCCCATCGGGCGTGGCCAGCGCGAGCTGATCATCGGCGACCGCAAGACGGGCAAGACCGCCGTCGCGATCGACACGATCATCAACCAGAAGGGCCTGGGCGTGAACTGCGTCTACGTGGCCATCGGGCAGAAGGCGTCCACGGTCGCCCAGACCGTGGCCACGCTCGAGAGCTACGGGGCCATGGAGTACACGGTGGTGGTCGTCTCGCCCGCCTCCGATCCGGCGCCGTTCAAGTACCTCGCCCCGTACACCGGCTGCGCCATCGGCCAGCACTGGATGGAGAACGGCCAGCACGCCCTTGCGGTGTATGACGACCTCTCCAAGCAGGCCGAGGCCTACCGCTCGGTGTCGCTGCTCCTCCGTCGTCCCCCGGGGCGCGAGGCCTACCCCGGCGACGTCTTCTACCTGCACTCCCGCCTCCTCGAGCGCGCTGCCAAGCTCAGCGACGAGAACGGCGCCGGATCGATGACGGCCCTGCCGATCATCGAGACCAAGGCCGGCGACATCTCCGCCTACATTCCGACCAACGTGATCTCGATCACCGACGGCCAGGTCTTCCTCGACGACGACCTGTTCAAGTCCGGCAACCGCCCGGCCATCAACGTCGGCCAGTCGGTGTCCCGAGTCGGTGGCGCCGCCCAGATCAAGGCCATGAAGACGGCCGTGGGCACGCTCAAGGGTGACCTCGCCCAGTTCCGTGAGCTCGAGGCCTTCGCCTCGTTCGGTTCGGAGCTCGACGCCGTGTCGCAGGCAACGCTCGACCGGGGCTACCGCCTCACCGAGCTGCTCAAGCAGGGCCTCAACTCCCCGCTGTCGGTCGAGGCCCAGGTCGTGGTCCTCTACGCCGGCACCCGCGGCTATCTCGATGGTGTCGCCGTCACGGCCGTGCGCCGCTACGAGGCCGATCTCCTGACCTACCTCGCCGCCCGCTACAGCGGACTGATGACCGAGATCCGCGAGACCGGCAAGCTCGACGAGGACGCCCTCAAGGCCGCCCTCGAAGAGTTCGGCAAGGACTTCGACGTCTCCTCCGAAGCTTCGGCCTGAGGGAGCAGCTGACATGGCAGGTGGCCAAGAACGTGCACTGAAGCGACGGATCAAGTCGGTCCAGTCGACCAAGAAGATCACCAAGGCGATGGAGCTCATTTCAGCGAGCCGCATCGCCAAGGCACAAGATCGCGTCGCGGCCGCCCGTCCCTACAGCGAGCGGATCACCGACGTGATCCGGAACCTGGCTGCGGCCGGGGCCGGCGGCGACTCGCCGCTGCTCAACCCCCGCGCCGACATCACGACGGTGGCCTACGTCGTGGTCGCCGCCGATCGCGGCCTCGCCGGTGGCTACAACTCGTCGGTCATCCGTGGTGCTGAGCGCGCCATGAACGCCGCCAAGGCGGCCGGTCGCCAGACCGCCCTCATCACCGTGGGCAAGAAGGCGCAGGGCTACTTCCGCTTCCGTGGCTACGAGATCGCCGAGAGCTTCTCGGGCTTCTCCGATGACCCGTCCTACGAGGACGCTCGGACGGTGGCGGCCCACGTGGCCGCCAAGTTCGAGTCGGGCGAGTACTCCGAGGTCCACATCGCCTACACCCAGTTCCTCTCCATGGGAACCCAGATGTCCCACGTGGTGCAGTACATGCCCCTCGACACCAGCGCCATCGAGGACGCCGAGTCCACCGGCCCGTCGGCCGACTACGAGTTCGAGCCCAGCCCGACCGAGATCCTCGAGCGCCTGCTCCCTCGCTACGCCGAGGCCCGCCTCTACGCCGCCATGCTCGACTCCGCCGCCTCGGAGCACGCCGCTCGCCAGCGGGCCATGAAGTCGGCCACCGAGAATGCCGAGGAAATGATCGTCAAGCTGAGCCGGGTCATGAACCGGGCCCGCCAGGACGCCATCACCACCGAGATCATGGAGATCGTCGGCGGCGCCGAGGCCCTGCGCCAGAGCCAGTCCGACTCCTCCGACCTGCTCGTCGACCAGGTCAACGTCGAAGACATCTTCAACCCGAACCACGTGCTGGCCACCCGCACGGCCCACTTCAGCTCAGAGGAGCAGTCATGACCATCACGAACGAGCCCAGCACCGAGCTGAAGACCGGTCGCGTCGTCACCGTCGCCGGCCCCGTGGTCGACGTCGAGTTCCCGCCGGACTCCCTGCCGGAGATCAACCAGGCCATCTCGATGACCATCGTCGAGCCCGATGGCACCTCCACCGAAGTCCGGGCCGAGGTCGCTCAGCAGATCGGCGACGGCCGCGTCCGGGCCATCTGCCTCAAGCCGACCGACGGCCTCCGTCGTGGCACCGAGGTTCGCAACACCGGCGCCGGCATCACCGTGCCCGTCGGTGACAAGGTCCTCGGCCACATCTTCAACGTCATCGGCGAGCCCCTGGACATCACGTCCGAGGAGCTCGGCGAGGTCGCCGACCGGTGGGAGATCCACCGTCCGGCCCCGTCGTTCGACTCGCTCGAGCCGTCGGCCACCATGTTCGAGACCGGCATCAAGGTCATCGACCTCCTGACCCCGTACAAGCAGGGCGGCAAGATCGGTCTGTTCGGCGGTGCCGGCGTGGGCAAGACCGTGCTCATTACCGAGATGATCCGCCGCGTGGCCCAGAACCACGGTGGCGTGTCCGTGTTCGCCGGCGTGGGCGAGCGCACTCGTGAGGGCACCGACCTCATGCTCGAGATGGAAGAGTCCGGCGTGCTCGAGAAGGCCGCCCTGTGCTTCGGCCAGATGGATGAGCCGCCCGGCGTGCGCCTCCGCGTCGCCCTGTCGGCCCTCACCATGGCCGAGTACTTCCGTGACGTGCAGCAGCAGGACGTGCTGCTCTTCGTGGACAACATCTTCCGCTTCACGCAGGCCGGCTCCGAGGTGTCCACCCTCCTTGGCCGCATGCCCTCCGCGGTGGGCTACCAGCCCACGCTCGCCGACGAGATGGGCGTCCTCCAGGAGCGCATCACCTCGACCCGAGGCCGGTCCATCACCTCGCTGCAGGCCGTCTACGTGCCCGCCGACGACTACACCGACCCGGCGCCGTTCACCTCCTTCACCCACTTCGACGGCACCACGGAGCTCTCCCGTGACATCGCCGCCCTCGGCATCTACCCAGCCGTGGATCCGCTGGCCTCCAGCTCGACCATCCTCGCCCCCGAGGTCGTGGGCGACCGCCACTACGACGTGGCCCGCGGCGTCCAGCAGGTGCTCCAGCGCTACAAGGAACTCCAGGACATCATCGCCATCCTCGGCCTCGACGAGCTGTCGGAGGAGGACAAGGTCACCGTTGCCCGGGCCCGGAAGGTCCAGCGCTTCTTGTCCCAGCCGATGTACGTGGCCGAGGTGTTCACCGGCCTTCCCGGTGTCACCACGCCCGTCGAGGAGACGGTCGACTCCTTCGAGGCACTCCTGCGCGGTGACCTGGACGACCTGCCCGAGCAGGCCTTCTTGAACGTGGGTGGCGCCGACGCCGCTCGCGCCAAGGCCGACGAGCTCCGCAAGTCCGCAGGGGAGTGATCACCCGATGACGATGACGGTGCAGGTCGTCTCCCCCGAACGGATCCTCTGGTCCGGCGAGGCCGAGATGGTCACCGCTCGCACGATCGAGGGCGGTGACATCTCGTTCCAGACGGGGCACGCCCCGTTCGTGGGCGCGCTCCAGACCGGAAGGGTCACCATCCGTCCGGCCGACGCCGACCCGATCGTGTTCGCCGTCCACGGCGGCTTCGTCGAGGTCAGCAACAACGAGGTGTCGCTGCTGAGCGACGTCTCCGAAGCGGCCGACCAGATCGACATCGAGCGGGCCCAGGCGGCGCTGACCAACGCGAAGTCCGCCCTCGCCGACGATCCGTTCGATCCGGCGGCCATCGATGCCGTGCGACGCGCAGAGCTGCGGCTCGACGTCGCCGGTGCGGTCACGGCCTGACACCAGGCCCACCACTACGATTCCGGGGCGACCCGGATCTGGGCTCCGGGCGGGAGGGGAACACGATGAGCGAACCCGACGCTCCTGGCGAGGTCCGAGGCGGCCCGAGCTGGCGTCACAACGCGCCCGCAGCGGCCCTGTACTCGTCCCAGGGGCTGACGGCGCCGTCGCCCGGTGCGGTGCCTCCCGTTGCCGTCTTCGGCGCCCGGGGTGCGTCGGATGTCGACCGGCACTACCAGCTCCGGTACACCCGCGCTGCGGTGTCGGCCATTCCCCATCTGCTCTCCTCGCTCGCCCTGCTCGCTGCGGCCTGGTGGGCTCTGCGCTGGTCGAGGCCGATCGCCGGCGCGCCCGACCCGGTGCGCTCGTCGGAGTGGTGGACCAACATCACCAGCGTCCTGCTGCCCGGTGAGGACATTCGCCTGGGTTCGTACAGCTGGTCCCGCATGTGGATCACCTTGGCCCTGCTCGTCCTGGCCGCCTCGGCCGTCCTCGCGTGGATGGGACGGATCGGGCGCAACCTCCGCAGCAGCCAGCAGCCCTTTGGCCCCACGTTGGCCCTGCTGGCCTTTCCCGCCTGGTGGCTCCTCCCCATCAGCATCGGCGTCACCAGCGACTCGGACCGGTCGCGCGAGGACCTGCTGGTGCGGTTCCTGCTCGCGTTCGCGGTCCTCTTCGCCCAGTTCCTGCTGCTGCGATGGCCTGTGCTCAACCGGATCTGGCGTGCTGGCCGCATGCCCTACGACCTCGTCTCCATCGTGCTGTGGTTGCCGATGATGATCCTGTGGATGGTGTTCTTCGCAGCCAACGTGTTCACCCTGGTCACCGTTGGTGAGCGGGGGACGGTGGCCGATTCCTCGTGGCGGCCCACCACGGCCATGCTGGACTGGGCTCGTGGGACCACCCGTGCCACTGCCATCGCCACGCTGGTGCTCCTGATCGTGGTGACGATCATGCAGCACATCGGCCTCCGCCGGGACCGAGCGGCGGGCGAGGCCCGACGGGAGCGGACCCGCTCCGACCGGCTGCCAGGCCTGCCTCCGGGAGCACGGTGAAGCGGCCCCGCGCCGTCCCTGCTGGGAGGCGGTGACCCGATGGGTGTTGCCCATCCGCCGGACCTGACGCTCGTTGCCGTTCCGCTGTACCTCGCGCTCATGGCGATCGAGCTCGCCGTGTTGCGACGACGCCGTCGACGCATCGACCGCCGAGACTTCTGGGCCTCCATCGGGATGGGGGCGGGATCGGTCGTCAGCATCAACGTGGTCATGGGCATCGTCGGCTGGTGGTTCGCTTCGCTGCTGTGGCCCCACCGGCTCGTCGACCTCGGGACCGGCGCCCTCGGCTGGACGGTCGCGATCGTGGGATGGGACTTCATCTACTACTGGGACCACCGCATCAGCCACGAGACCCGCTTCTTCTGGGCCTCGCACGTGAACCACCACTCCAGCCTGGAATTCAACCTGAGCACGGCGCTGCGTCAGCCTTGGACCGCCTTCCAGACGGCCTTCTTCGTCGGGCTCCTCGCCCTCATGGGCGTCTCGCCTGCGCTCATCGTGATGAGCGGCGCCCTCAACCTGATCTACCAGTACTGGATCCACACGGAGGTCATCGAGCGGATCGGATCCCTCGAGGCGGTGCTCAACTCGCCGAGCCACCACCGGGTCCACCACGGCTCGAACCCGCAGTACCTCGACAAGAACTACGGCGGCATCTTCATCATCTGGGACCGCCTGTTCGGGACCTTCGAGCCCGAGGTCGAGCCGGTCCGCTACGGACTGACGAAGAACATCGGCTCGTACAACCTCGGCACGATCGCCTTCCACGAGTGGCGGGCGCTGGGGCGCGACGTGCGGGCCACCTCGAGGTGGAGGGACCGGGCGCGCCGGCTCTACCGGGGCCCGGGATGGGAGCCGCTGACCGCGGCCTCCGAGGTGCAGCAGGTCAGCTGAACTCGACCGCCGAGAATTCCTTGAGCTTCTCGAGGCGGTGGCGGGCATTGACCTGGCGGACCGTCCCCGAGCGGGAGCGCATCACGAGGGACTGGGTGGTGGCGCCGCGGGAGTCGTAGTGGACGCCCTTGAGCAACTCGCCGTCGGTGATACCCGTTGCGGCGAAGAAGCAGTTGTCGCCCGAGACCAGACGATCCGTGTCCAGCACCTCGGTGAGATCCCAGCCGCCTTCGATCGCCGCAGCGCGCTCGTCGTCGTTGCGGGGCCAGAGGCGCCCCTGAATGGCTCCACCCATGGACTTGAGGGCCGCAGCGGTGATGACGCCCTCGGGCGTCCCGCCGATGCCGAACAAGATGTCGGCGCCGGAGTCCGGCCACGCCGTGGAGATGCCGCCGGCGACATCTCCATCGGGGATCAAGCGGATGCGGGTGCCGGCCTGGCGGATCTCGCCGATCAGGTCATCGTGGCGCGGACGGTCGAGGACGACGGCGGTCAGCTCGGTCACCCGCTTGCCCAGTGCCTTGGCCACGGCGTGCAGGTTTTCGGTCGGCGTGGCGGTGATGTCGATGACGTCGGCCGCCTCGGGACCGACGGCGATCTTCTCCATGTACATGACCGGTCCCGGGTCGTACATCGACCCCTTCTCGCTCACGGCGATCACGGCGATCGCGTTGCCCCGGCCGAGGGCGGTCAGCGTGGTGCCATCGATGGGGTCCACGGCGATGTCGGCCTCGGGCGGCGTACCGTCGCCGATGCGCTCGCCGTTGAACAGCATGGGCGCCTCGTCCTTCTCGCCCTCGCCGATGATGACGACGCCGTCCATGGGGACCGTATCGAGCACGATGCGCATGGCATCGACCGCCGCCCCGTCGGCCGCGAGCTTGTCGCCGCCACCGACCCAGCGGGCAGCGGCCAAGGCGGCGGCCTCGGTGACCCGGACCAGTTCCATGGCCAGGTTTCGGGTGGGGACCTGCTTCTCGGGCATCAGCGGACTTTAGTCTCCTCACTCGTTCGCTCCGTCGCTGCGCTCCTTCTCTCTCTCCGTTCGTCGAGCTTTCGATCGACGGGCTGACGCCCGGCTGCCTTCGCAGCTCGGCACGACTGCGTCGCACCTCGCTGTCTTGGGGGACTCCGCACGCTCCGTCCCCCAAACCCCCTGGGCTCGCTCCGCTCGGAACCTCACCTCGTCCTCGTGGCTGGTGCGTTGTCGGGGAGTTTCGCTCGGAACCCCTTCCTCGCCTTGGTGGCTTGCGCTATGGCGGGGGTGGGCACCAGTAGCCTCGGCTTGGTGCCGGAGACGATTGCCGCTGTCGACGTTGGGACCAACTCGCTCCACTTCGTGGTGGCTCGCACCACCGACGGCGACCGCTTCGAGGTCCTGACCCGCGAGAAGGAGATGGTCCGACTCGGGTCCGGGTCGACGGACATGAAGGAACTCGCTCCCGACGCGATCGATCGGGCCGTCGAAGCGCTCACCCGGTTCCGCAAGATCGCCGACAGCCACGGCGCCCCGATGCGGGCCGTCGCCACCAGCGCGGTGCGCGAGGCGGAGAACAGCAAGGAGCTCCTCCGGCGAGCCCGCAAGGAGGCCGGCGTCGAGATCGAGGTGGTGTCAGGGGTCGAGGAAGCCCGACTCATCCACCTCGGCGTGCTGCAGGCGCTCGAGCTCTACGACCGCCGACTCGTGCTGTGCGACATCGGCGGTGGGTCCACCGAACTGCTCATCGGCGAACGCGGCGAGGCGCTCGCGTCCGTCAGCTTCAAGCTCGGGGCGGTCCGCCTCACGAACCGGTTCTTCGCCGCGGACGGCCTCCACCCCTCAGCGGTGGACTCCTGCCGCCGCCACATCCAAGGCGTGCTGGCGTCGTTCGACCGGGCCGTGGAGGAGCACGGCTTCGAGGTGGCCGTCGGGTCGTCCGGCACCATCGAGCAGGTGTTCCGCCTCGCTCGGGGCCTCGCCGGTGACGAACCGCTGCGCACGCTCAACGCCGCGGTGCTCACCCGCCAGCAGGTCAACGCCGTCTCGGAGGTCCTGATCGACGCACGAGCGGCGGGGACCACCAGCGAGCTCGCCGACCTGGATCCGAAGCGGGCCGACATCATCCTGGCCGGCGCCCTGGTCCTCGAAGGGGTGGTCCAGCGGTTCGGGATCAAGGAGATGATCCTCTCGGAGTACGCCCTGCGCGAGGGCGTGTTCCTCGACACCATCGCCCGGCGCCGAGGCGGGTCGCTGCCCCACCTCCGAGACGTGGCCCGTCGCAGCGCGCTCGACCTGATGGGGCACTGCGACGAGGATCCGGTCCACTCGGAGCACGTGGCTCGTCTGGCGCTCGAGCTGTTCGACGCGACGGCCGATCGCCACGGGCTCGGCCCCGACGCTCGCTCGCTGCTGGAGGCGGCGGCGCTGCTCGCCAACGTGGGCCTCGTCATCTCCCACGGCAAGCACCACAAGCACAGCTACTACCTCATCCGGAACTCCGACCGGCTGGTCGGGTTCACCGACCAGGAGATCGAGGTCGTCGCCCAGATCGCCCGGTACCACCGCAAGAGCGCGCCGAAGTCGAGCCATCCGGAGTGGGCGGCGCTCGACGACGACGACAAGCGCATCGTCCTCGTCAGCGCAGCCGTCCTGCGTGTCGCCATCGGTCTCGACCGCTCGCACCGCCAGCTGGTGACCGGCCTCGACGTGGCCGAGGACGACGATCGGCTTGTCGTGTCCATTCGCACGAGGGAGCCCGATGCCGACCTGAGCCTCGAGCTCTACGCGTCCGCCGAGCGCAGCGGTTTGCTCGTCGATGTGCTCGGAATGCCGATCGACGTCGTGGTCGCAGACCCCGTCCCCGTCGCCCGCTGACGAAGAGACCACCGGAGGTCCAGCGTCTGCCAAGCTTCCTGGCATGGCGACGCGCGTGTGCCCGGAGTGTGGAACCCAGTACGTGGCGTCGGTGCGACGCTGCATCGACTGCGACGCGATGCTGATCGACGACGTCGGTGCCGAGGGGGTAGCCGTGCCCACGGTGGCGATGCCGCTCGGGGAGGGCGACCAGATTGCCTACGAACTCGATGGCTGGGGCAACCAGCTGCGCGTCACCCTCTCGGGGATGCTCGACCTGCACGGCATCGCCCACGTGTGGGAGGTCGGCGCCCTCGTGGTGGCCGCCCCGCACGAGGCGGCCGTCGACGAGCTGATCGCTGCCGTCGAAGGAGGAGAGGGCGAGGAGCTCGACGCCGATGTCCCCCAGGTTGCGTTCGAGATCGAGGGCGTCTCCGCCGATGAGCTGGCCGCCCTCGACGCCGAGCTGATCGCAGCCCACATCCCCCACGCCTGGCAGGAGACCGGTGAGCTGCTGGTGCCGGTGGAGTCCGAGGAGGACGTGGCGCAACTCATCGATGGGGTCTTGAACCCGCCCGCCGAAGAAGCCGAGCAGGACGGGCTGGCGACGCATGCCGCCCTCGACGCCCTGTACGTGGCGGTCGACAAGATCGGCAAGGATCCGGCCGACCAGAAGCTCGTCGCCCGGTACACGGCGGCCGCCGATGGGCTCGAGGGGCTCAGCGTTCCGTACGGCATGTCGGGCAACGAGTGGGACGCCCTGTTGGAGCAGGTGGAGGAGCTGCGTGGGGTGCTCGAGAACACCGCCGACCTCGATGCGCTCGCTGCGGCCAACCCGGGCAACGGCGACGGGGTGGAGGGCAAGGACGAAGCCGCCGAGCGGACGCGGATCGACGCGGAGGCGGAACCCGAGGACGGGGCGGAGGACGGCGTATCGGAGGAGGTCCGGGAGGGACCATCCGGTGAGGAGGACGGCTCCGAACACGAGGGTGGAGCTGAAGATGACACCCCGGCCAGCGACGAAGACGGGGCCGTCGTGGACCGCATCGGCCTTGCCAAGGACCTCATCGGGCGACTCCGGACGCGCATGCTCGACCTCGTCTGAACCACCCACGCGCCGGTAGCGTGTCGTGATGCTGCTGGCCGAGCTGGAGGTGTTCCACTCCCGCCCGATCGCGCCCACCCGACGGGTCGCCATCGGCGTGACCGTGCTCCCGACCGCACCCGCTCCCGGCTTCGGCGGCCTGCTGCTCAGCGGCATCGTGGCGGCGTTCATCCCCGAAGTCGACCCCGACCTGTTCGACGACCTGACCCGTCTCACGCACCAGGTCGAGGCCGGTCAGCGCATCGTCCAGCCCCGCCTGCGACACCGGTTGCAGGACGACCGAGTCGGCCTCACGAAGTGCGCGCACCGGCTCATGGGTACGGGCGAGGAACTGCTCTTCGAGCTGAACGAGTCCGGCTCACCTGAGCCGAACGTCCTCGCAGCCGTGTACGCCGCCGGCCGCCTGGATCCCTCGGCGCGCCACGAGGTCCTCGGCGCCATGCGTCGGGCGATGCACTGGCGCGCCGAGCTCGGCCCCGAGTTCGTCGAGTACCTCACCGAGAGCCGCAGCACCGCCAACTGGTCCACGCTCGGCGGCCGTGACCCGGTGGTGTGGGCGCTCGGGATCCTCGGCTTGGCCCCCGAGTCCATCCAGCGCAAGGTGGTGCAGGACCGCTTCCGCGACCTCCTCCGTGACGCCCACCCCGACCATGGAGGCGATGTCGACGACGCCGCCCAGCGGATCACCGAGCTCACCGAAGCCCGGCGCATCCTGCTGCACAGCTGAGCGGCCGAACGTGGCCGGCCGAGCGCGCCCGGTGGGTGCCTTGCTCCTGACCCACGGGGCCGGTGGCCACAAGGACCAGCCTGCGCTGGTCGCGATCGAGGAGGCGCTGGCGCCGATGCCGGTGCGGAGGATGAACTTCCCCTACCGGGACCTGGGGCCCAGGCACCCACCGGACCGGGCGCCGAAGCTGCTCGAGTCGATCCGGGAGCAGGCTGGGTCGTTCTGCGCCGAGGTGCACGTCCGTCCGCCCCGGCTCGCCCTGGGCGGCCGCTCCATGGGCGGCCGCATGTGCTCGATGGCCGTGGCCGGAGGACTGCCCGCCGCCGCACTGGTCCTCATCGCCTATCCGCTCCACACGCCCGGCAAGCCCGACAAGCTCCGGATCGAGCACCTGCCCGACCTCACCATCCCGTGCCTCTTCGTGTCTGGCACCCGCGACCCCTTCGGCACCCCGCAGGAGCTCCGCGAAGCGTCGGCCGTCATCGCCGGCCCCGTCACCCACCACACCATCGAGGGCAAGGGCCACGACCTCAAGGGCTGCGACGCCGCCGTCGCCCAGGTCATCCGAACCTGGCTCCGAGCTCTCTGACCCCGCCACCCACGGGGAGACGAACTTCGTACCGGAGACCGCTGCCTCTGAGCTCGAGCGGTACGAAGTTCGGCGGGGGAGGGGCGGGTCAGAGCAGAGGTGGGGCGATGGTGGCGGCGCCGCCGGCGAGGGAGTCTTCCGGGTTGAGGACCTCCAGCTCGATGTGGGCGGTCTCGGGATAGAAGGCCAGGACGAGCGCGGCCACGATGAACGGGCCGACGGCGAGGATGGCCATGCCGGGGCCGAAGCTGCCGAAGTGGGTGTCGAAGCGGCCGGCCAGGATCAGCCCGACGCTGCTGCCGGAGACGCCGGCCACGGTGATCAGGCCGTTGGCCCGCCCCCGTAGCGACGTCGGGAACAGCTCGGCCCCATAGACCCCGAGCGCCGGGACCGTGGCTGCGGCGACGACCGTGCCCGCCATCCAAGCGATCCAGAGCATCGCCCCCGACACCTGGTAGCCGATGGTGAGGAGGATGGCGCCGCCAACCGATGCCACGGCCCCGACCACGCGCCGGCCGCGGAGGTCCGCAAGGCGGCCGCCGATGACGATCCCGATCCCACCGGGTGTGTTGGTCGCCAGGGTGAAGATCGTCAGCTGGACGGCGGTGAAGCCGTGCTCGGAACGGAGGAACTCGTTCTGGAACTGGCTGATCGGTGCCAGGAACACCAAGCCGAAGAAGCTGGCAGAGGCCAACAGCACCAGCCGGCCCCGATGACCAAGCATGGTGGCCCGGCCGTGCGGCCGGACGAACCGGCGGCTTTCGGGGACCCGGCGGGCCAGCCGGACGAAGAACGGGAGCCCGAACAGGGGCACGACGTAGACGACGCGCCAGGTGGCGAGGCCGAGGTCTGCGACCGGAAGGAGGATCACCGCCATGCCGGCCCCGAGCGCGGCCGTCATGGCCAGGACGCTCGCGGCGTAGGCCCGTCCGCCGGCGGGCATCTCCTCCACCGACACGACGCCGATGAGCACGGCCAAGGCCGTGGCGAATGCGCGAGCCACGGTTTGGGTCCCACCGAGGGCGAGCAGACCGGGCGATGCGGCGCCGGCGACCGAGGCGACCACGCCCCCGACGGCGCACACGAGCAGGAGCTTCTGGCGCCCTCGCCGGTCCGACAGCGTCACCAGCACCAGGGAGAGGAGCACGCCCACCCGCACGGCGGCCAGGGTGGCGCCCTGCTGTGCGGTGGATGCGCCGAACTCCTTTGCCGCGTACGTCATGGTTTGGGTGATCGTGGTACCCAGGTAGCCGGTGAGCATCGACAGACCGCACAGCATGCTGAGGACCGACGACGATCGAGCGTCGAGCCGGGCTGGCGGCGACCACCAGGGCGCTCGCCGGGCGGCCTGGTCCTCGTCGAGCACCTCGGGCGGGGCCGTGCGGCGCAGCTGCCGGGCGACGAGCGGACGGAACAGCGCGCCCCACAGCGGGATGGCGATGTCCCACACGATCTCCTCGCGGACGTGGTAGCCGCCGGTGTCGAGCCGCTCGGCGTGCAGTGTTCGGTCGTAGGCCCGGAAGGGCCCTTCGGCGCATACGAAATGGAAGTCGTGGCCCGAGGGGTCGCTCGACGCGAGGTCCTCCAACAGGACGTCGTCTCGGGGCACGACGAGGGCGTGCAGCCCGTCCTCGTCGACGTCGAGCTCGTTGACCGTGGTGCGCAAGGTCACGAATGTCTCGTTCGCTGGACCGAGGGCGGCAGGTCCTGGTCGCGAGCTCCAGCGCGGCGGTGCGCTAGCGCGAACAGGCCTGTGACCAGGCCGAGCGGCACGATCACGACCAGCGATTCATCCCATCCACCCTGGTGGGCGAGCACCCCGGCGAAGCCCAGCACCCGATCAGCTTCCCAGATCGCGGGGAACACAGACCGCATCGGCGGCGTTGCACGTCGTGGGGTTCGCCCGCGCCGGAACGGTCGTGAGAGGATTCCTGCACCAAGAGGAGCATCGTGGAAGACCAGGTACGCAAGACCATCGAAGTGATCCGCCCGGCCATCCAGGCCGACAACGGTGACATCTTCCTGAAGAGCGTCGACGAGGCCACGGGTGTGGTGACCGTCGAACTCACCGGCGCGTGCGTGTCGTGCCCTGCATCCACGGTCACGTTGAAGGCGGGCGTCGAGCGCATCTTGAAGGACCGGGTGCCGGGTGTGACCTCGGTGGAGCAGTTCGGGGCGGAACCGTTGGAGACCGAGTCCGCGGTCTCGCTCTGACGCGACGAGGCGGACAGCGGCGTGACCCTTCCTGATCAGCTCCAAGCGGCGCGCGAGGGAGACCGGCGGGAGCTGGCGCGGCTCCTCAGCTCGATCGAGCGAGGTGATGAGGCCGCTCATGCCCTCAACCGCGTGGTGTTCGCGCAGACCGGCGCGGCGTACACGGTGGGGCTGACCGGCGCCCCGGGCGCCGGCAAGTCGACGCTCACCAGCGCGGCGGTCGCTGCCGCACGCGCTCGTGGTGAGCGGGTGGCCGTCTTGGCCATCGACCCCTCCTCGCCGTTCAGCGGCGGTGCCCTGCTCGGCGACCGCACCCGGATGAACGAGCACGCCCTCGACGACGGCGTGTTCATCCGGTCGATGGCCACGCGCGGCCACCTCGGTGGGCTCGCCCTCGCCACCCGGGAGGCCATCCGACTGCTCGATGCGGTGGGGTTCCCCTGGGTCCTGGTGGAAACCGTGGGCGTCGGCCAGGTCGAGGTGGAGGTCGCCGGCGCGGCGGACACCACCGTGGTCGTGGTCAACCCCGGCTGGGGCGACAGCGTCCAGGCCAACAAGGCGGGGCTGATGGAGGTGGCGGACGTGTTCGTCGTGAACAAGGCCGATCGGTCGGGCGCCTCCCAGACCGTGCACGACCTGGAGTCGATGCTCGACCTGACCCGGGGGAGCGGAGCCGACGGCTGGCGGGCGCCCATCGTCTCCACCGTCGGGACCACGGGCGAGGGGGCCGACGCGTTCTGGGACGCCGTCGGCGAGCACCGAGCGCACCTCACCGCCACGGGAGCGCTCGAGCGACGGCGCCAGCAACGCCTCCGAGAGGAGCTTGCCCTGGTGGTCGAGCAGCGCATCCGGGCCGAAGCCGACGCCCGACTCGGTGCGGCGGCGCGCGACGACATCGAGCGCGACCTGCTCGCCGGCCGCCTGGACCCGTGGTCAGCCGCCGATCGGATCCTGGGCGACCGGTAGGGTCCAGCGGATGAACGAATCCGCCTCCCCGCTCGTGACCATCGAGCGCCGCGACGACGGCGTGGCCATCGTCCGTCTCCAGAACCCCAAGGTGAACGCCATCTCGTCCGAGGTTCTGCGGCAGATCCACGCCGCGGTCGACGCCCTCCGCGCCAATCTGCCGGGCGCCGTGGTGATCACGGGCGGCGACCGCCTGTTCGCTGCCGGTGCCGACATCTCCGAGTTCGCCGGTCCCGACGAGGCCCGCTCCATCGGGGGACTCTTCCTCGATGTGTTCAACGCCGTCGCCTCGCTGCCGAGGCCCACCATCGCCTCCATCTCCGGCTTCGCGCTCGGTGGCGGGTGCGAGTTGGCCTTAGCGTGCGATTTCCGGATCGCCTCCACCAAAGCCAAGCTCGGCCAACCCGAGATCCTGCTCGGCATCATCCCGGGCGGCGGCGGCACGCAGCGCCTCGCTCGGCTGGTCGGCCCGGCCCGGGCCAAGGACCTGATCTTCTCGGGTCGCCAGGTGCGGGCCGACGAGGCTCTCCAGCTCGGCCTGGTGGACCGGGTGGTCGAGCCCGACGAGCTCGACGCCGCTGCGCTCGCCTGGGCCACCGAGCTGGCTGCCGGCCCGTCCGCAGCAATCGCCCTGGCCAAGGCAGCCATCGACCGGGGCCTCGAGGGCAGCCTCGCCGCCGGCCTCGACCTCGAGCAGGAGCTCTTCGTCGACGTCTTCCGCACCGACGACGCCCGCACCGGTGTCGCCTCGTTCCTCGAGCACGGCCCCGGCAAGGCGACCTTCACCGGCTCCTGATCGGACGATCGCCCGCTTCCCTTCTCTTCAGGGACGTGCTCGCCTCGGGTGCTGATCCCTGACGAGAACGGATGCCACGGCGCGTCCGGGAGCAGATCGTGCCGGGGAGCGATCGCTCGCCGTCAGGCCCAGGTGACGATGCCGAGATCGACGGGGGTGGGCAGATCGAGGTGGTGCGGGATCGCTCGGACGGTGAACCCGTAGCGGCCAGGGGTGGCGCAGACCATCGTGCCGGAGTACGTCGCCGGACGGGCCGACGCATCGTCGCAGCTCAGCACCGTCGTGGACGTGGTCTGGAGTTGGTCGTGCTGGGCGACGCGACCGTGGATCAGCTGCACCTCGACGTCGCCGGGCTCGAGGCCCCCCAAGTCGACGGTGACGGTCACGTGGCGCTCCGCACCCAGATCCGCAGGCTCGTCGCCGGCGTCGACCCCGGCCACCTTCACGCCGCCCCATTGGCTCCGCACCCGGCCCTTCCACGACGCCAGGTCCTTGGCCCGGGCGCTCCCGTCGGCACGCAGGGCTTCGGCGGCCGCCGCGGTGGGCTCGTAGAGCTGGGCGGTGTAGTCCCGGACCATCCGGGAGGCGACGACGGCGGGACCGAGCGAGACGAGGTTCGCCTTCACCCGGCGCAGCCAGCCGTGGGGCACGGCGCTCGGGCCGTCGGTGGCGGAGGGGCGCTCGTGGAACAGGGGGATGATCTGGTGCTCGAGGAGGTCGAACAGGCTGTCGGCCTCGAGCCGATCTCGGGCGGCGAGGTCGTCGAGGTCCTCCGCGGAGGTGATGGCCCAGCCGTTGTCGCCGTCGAACAGCTCGTCCCACCAGCCGTCGAGGATCGAGCAGTTGAGGGTGCCGTTGAGGGCCGCCTTCATGCCGCTGGTGCCGCAGGCCTCCTGAGGCCGACGCGGCGTGTTCAGCCAGATGTCCGACCCCTGGTACAGGGCGCGGGCAACGGAGATGTCGTAGTCATCGAGGAACACGAAGCGGTGACGGACGCCGAGCTCCTTGGCGAATGAGACGATCTCGCTGATCATCTTCTTGCCCTCGTCGTCGGCCGGATGGGCCTTGCCGGCGAACACGAATTGCACCGGCCGATCCGGGGACAGCAGGAGCGCCTGAAGTCGGTCGGCCTGGGCGAGCAGGAGGTTGGCCCGCTTGTAGGTGGCGAACCGGCGGGCGAACCCGATGGTGAGCGCGCTCGGGTCGAGCAGGTCATCGGCCCACGTCGCCTCGGACGCCGAGATGCCGCTGCCGAGGGCTCGCTGCTTCACGCGCCCGCGCACGAAGGCGACGAGGCGAGCGCGCGCCTGCTCCTTCACCCGCCACAGTTCGTCGTCGGGCGTGGACCAGACGCGGTCCCAGCTCTCCGCGCCGGCTTCGTCCCAGTCGGGCAGGACGTGCCGGGCGAGCAGGTCGCTCATGTCGGCGGATACCCAGGTCCCGCTGTGCACGCCGTTGGTCACCGAACCGATCGGCACCTCGTCGATCTCGAGGTCCGGCCACAGCTCGTTGAACATCTCCCGGCTGACCTCGCCGTGCAGGGCCGAGACGGCGTTGGACCGGCCGGCGAGCCGCAGGCCCATGACCGCCATGTTGAACCGCTGGTCATCGGGCTCCCCTTCGGGCTCGCCGGGACGGTTGCCCAGGGCCATGAGCTGGTCGATCGAGGTGCCGCACTCGTTCGCCCACGCGCCGAAGTAGGTCTCGATGAGGGTCCGGGGGAACCGGTCGATGCCGGCGGGGACCGGGGTGTGCGTCGTGAAGATGGACGCGGAGCGCGTGGCCTCGACCGCTTCGTCGAACGTGAGGCCGTCGTCCACGATCGAGCGTCGCATGCGCTCCAGCCCGAGGAACCCGGCGTGGCCTTCGTTGGTGTGGAAGACCTGGGCGTCGAGCCCCAGGGCCTCGAGCGCCCGGACGCCACCGATGCCGAGGAGGATCTCCTGGCGCAACCGGTGCTCCACGTCACCGCCGTACAGGCGGTCCGTCACGGCGCGGATCTCGTCGGGGTTGTCCTCGACGTCGGCGTCGAGGAGGTAGAGCGGGATCCGACCGACGTCGGCTCGCCATACCTGGGCTTGCATCTCGATGCCGGCGAGGTCGACCGTGACGCGGATCCCCTCGCACAGGGTGAGGGGCATGGCGAACGGGTCCTGATCCGGGAACCGCTCCTGCTGCCAGCCGTCCTGGTTGAGGCCTTGGCGGAAGTAGCCGTGCCGGTAAAAAAGGCCGACGCCGACCAGCGGGACTCCCAGGTCGCTGGCAGATTTGAGGTGGTCGCCGGCGAGGATCCCGAGGCCACCCGAGTACTGCGGGAGGGCCTCGGAGATGCCGAACTCCGGCGAGAAGTAGGCAACCTGACGCAGCCCGCTCTCGCGGCTCTGGAACCAGCGAGGTTCCTCGAGGTAGCGGGTCAGGTCCTCGTGGACGGACGTCTGGAACCGCAAGAACGCGGGGTCGGCCGCGAGCTCCGCCAGCCGAGTGGGTGACGTGGTGGCCAGCATCGAGACCGGGTCGTGGTGGGTGGCGTCCCAGGCGTCGGGATCGACCCACCGGAACAGGTCCCGCGTGCGATCGTCCCAAGCCCATCGCAGGTTCATCGCCAGCTCTTCGAGAGGCGCCAGCGCTTCCGGGAGGTGGGGTCGGACGGTGAAGCTCCGCAGCGCACGCATGGGTCGACCGTAGCGACCCGTGCGAGCGAGGTCACCCGGGCCGACGCGTGTTCACGCGCTCGTCATGGCGGGCGGGTGGGTTCGCAGGTCGGGACGAAGCGGGTGACGTGACGGTCGGCTGCGGCATGCTAGAGGGGTGAGCGACCCGCAGATCCCGCAGCTCGACGTGCCCTCGGCGGTCGACGAGGTCATCCGGACCCGGCGCACCAGCCTGCTGGTCGATCCCGACGATCCCGTACCCGACGAGCTGATCTCGCTCCTGGTGGAACTGGCCACGTGGGCCCCCAACCACAAGCGCACGTGGCCGTGGCGGTTCACGGTCGTGACCGGTACCGCACGCCACCGGCTGGGCGAAGCGCTGGCGGCGGTCGCTCCGGGCCTCGGGGTGCCCGCGGAGAAGGTCGCCAAGCTGCGGACCAAGTACGCGCGCAGTCCGGCCATCCTGCTCGTGTGGGTGAAGGCGGACCCGCAGCCCGTTCGCGCACGGGAGGACCGAGACGCCGTGGCTGCCGCCGTGCAGAACCTGCTGCTCGCCGCCACCTCGTTCGGCCTCGGCAACTACTGGGCCACGGTGCCCGAGGTGCTCGAGGACGCGGTGCGCCACTTCGCCCACCTCGACGGTGACCACGACCTCGTGGCGCTCGTCTACCTTGGCTGGCCGACCGGCACCGTGGCCGCACCCGAACGGCCGGAGCCGCAGGTCACCTGGCTCGACGGCTGATCTGGTGGGTGGCTACGAGGGCGGGAGCGACGAGTTGATGACGAAGCCGAGCGCGGACGGTGCGCGCGCCTTGTCGATGTGCATCCCGTCGACGGTTCGCCACGGCTTGCATGCGGTGGGACCGGTGGGGCACAGGTAGGCGCCGAAATCGAGCGTGATCACGTCGGCGGCTCGGGCCGCGGCCTTGAGCACGGACCGGACGCAGTCGGCGCGGGCAGTGGAGTCCGCCGGCATGATCCAGCCGCTGTTGGTGCCCGGCCAGGCGGGGAGGACGAGGACCACCCGCGTGGCTTTCGTCTTCACGAGGTCGAGGCGGGCCGTGACGTCGGCCTGGTACCAGGAGCGGGCCGGGGTGTGGCAGGGGTGGCGCCAGGTGCCGCTCAGCTGGTGGTCGAGCATGGCGTGGGTGCTGCTCATGACGATGGCGACGTCGGCGCGGACCGTCAGGTGCGGCGGGTACATCGACGGCCAGCCCTTGGCACACGCGGCAGGCGTGGGTACGACCTTGCCGGTGCGCGATCGCGCCGGCGGGTTGTCCTTTGCCCCTTCGCAAGCGTCGAGGGTCCCGTTGACCAGCGTCACCTTGGCCGTGGGCACGCCGGCCGAGCCGTCGCGGATGAGCCAGCCCGGGACGGAGTCGCCGAGCACGACCACCCGCTGGGTGCCCGGTCGGGTCGGTACCGGGGTCGGCTCGCACGCGGTGAGCACGGTGGCGAGGACGGCGACGGCGCCAGCGGTCGTTCGGAGGAGGGCCCCACGTCGCACCAGCACGGGCGAGAGTGTGCCAGCCGCGGGTCTGCCGTGCGAACACCACGGTCCGACCGGGAGGTGGTCATGGGTACCATCGCCCGATGAACGACGATCCCAGCTGGTACCAGCGGGCCATCTTCTACGAGGTCCTGGTTCGTGGGTTCCACGATTCCAATGGCGACGGCACCGGGGACCTGCGGGGCATCACGGAGAAGCTCGACTACCTCGAGTGGCTCGGCGTCGATTGCCTCTGGTTGTTGCCGTTCTACAGCTCGCCGTTGAAGGATGGCGGCTACGACATCTCGGACTTCTTCACCGTGCTGCCGGACTACGGCACCGTCGGTGACGCCGCTGAGCTCATCGACGAGGCCCACCGGCGCGGCATCCGGGTCATCGCGGACATGGTGATGAACCACACCAGCGACCAGCACCCGTGGTTCCAGGAGTCGCGCTCTTCGCGCGACAACCCGAAGCACGACTGGTACGTGTGGAACGACGACAACGACCGGTGGTCCGAGGCGCGGGTGATCTTCGTCGACACCGAGCCGTCCAACTGGACTTGGGAGCCAGGGAGGGAGCAGTACTACTGGCATCGGTTCTTCCACCACCAGCCGGACCTGAACTACGACAACCCCGAGGTGGCCGACGCCATGCTCGACGTCGTGCGCCACTGGCTCGGCTTGGGGCTCGACGGCTTCCGGCTCGATGCGGTCCCGTACCTGTTCGAGCGAGATGGCACCAACGGCGAGAACCTCAAGGAGACCCACGCCTACCTGCAGCGCGTCCGCAACGTCGTGGACCAGGAATTCCCCGGCAAGATCCTGCTGGCGGAGGCGAACCAGTGGCCGGCCGATGTCGTCGACTACTTCGGTGAGGCCGATGCCCCTGAGTGCCACATGTGCTTCAACTTCCCCCTGATGCCGCGCATGTTCATGGCCGCCCGGCAGGAGACGTCCCGCCCGATCCGGGAGATCATGGCCCAGACCCCGCAGGTCCCCGACGGAGGCCAGTGGGGGATCTTCCTGCGCAACCACGACGAGCTGACCCTCGAGATGGTCACCGACGAGGAACGGGACTACATGTACTCGGAGTACGCCAAGGACCCGCGCATGAAGCGCAACGTGGGGATCTCCCGACGCCTCCTGCCGCTGCTCGAGAACGACCGCCGAATCGCCGAGCTGTTCCACGGCCTGCTGTTCAGCCTTCCGGGCAGCCCGGTGATGTACTACGGCGACGAGATCGGGATGGGTGACAACATCTACCTGGGCGATCGCGACGGCGTTCGCACACCGATGCAGTGGACCCCGGATCGCAACGGCGGCTTCTCCACCGCAGACTTCGCCCAGCTCTACCTTCCGGCGCTGATGGACCCCGTGTACGGCTACCAGGCCGTCAACGTCGAGTCGCAGCTGCGGAACCCCGGCTCGTTCCTGCACTGGGTGCAGCGCATGGTCCAGGCCCGCAAGCAGCACCCCGTGTTCGGCACGGGGTCCTTCGAGGCGCTCGAGGTGGCCAACGAGGCCGTCCTCGTGTTCCTGCGCCGCCAGGAGCGCGACGACAGTGCCGACGACATCGTGCTGTGCGTCAACAACCTCTCCAAGGTGGCACAGCCCGTCGAGATCGACCTCTCGGTGCTGGCCGGCAAGCAGCCGGTCGAGCTCTTCGGGCGCGTCGAGTTCCCGCCCGTCGGTGAACTGCCGTACTTCGTGACACTCCCGCCCTACGGCTTCTACTGGTTCTCCCTGGTCGACGAGCTCGACGACGACCTGGAGTAGCTGCCGCGGCGGAGGGGTTGGTGGTCCCCGCTACCGTCGCACCCGTGGAGACCGGCTTCCAGACCTGCTACCGACACCCCGACCAGCAAGCTGGCGTGATCTGCCAGCGCTGCGATCGGCCGATCTGCCCGCAGTGCATGCACCAGGCCTCGGTGGGCTTCCACTGCCCGGAGTGCACCAAGGCCGGCGCCCAGAAGGTGTTCCAGGGCATCCCCTCGCTCGTGCAGCGTCCCATCGTCACCGAGGTGCTGATGGGCATCAACGTCCTGGTGTTCGTGATCGGCTTCGTCATCGTGAAGTCGGGCGGCTACCTCGGCGGCTCGATCACGGACTTCCACCTGGACCTGGCGTCGATCACCTACCTCTACTCGAACGGGTTCGGCCAGTACTCGGGCGGTGTGGGCGGGGGCGAGTGGTACCGCCTGGTGACCGCCGGGTTCGTCCACTTCGGGATCATCCACCTGGCGGTGAACATGTATTCGCTGTGGATCCTGGGTCGGGCCGCGGAGCAGTACGCCGGCCGGCTGAAGTTCGGGATCATCTACGGCGTCTCGCTGCTCGCCGGCTCGGTCGGTTCGCTCGTGATGGAGCCGCAGGCGCTGTCGGCGGGGGCATCGGGGGCGATCTTCGGGCTGATGGGGGCGATGTTCCTGGCGTTCCGGGCCCAGGGGATCCCTCTGTCGCGCTCGCCGTTGATGCCCGTGCTGATCCTGAACCTGATCATCACCTTCTCGGTGCCGAACATCTCGATCGGTGCCCACCTGGGTGGCCTGATCGGAGGCGCCATCGCGGGGTGGGCGTTCTTCGACCTGGCCCGACGTCCCGGTCTGGACCGTCGCATCCCCTACGCGCTGTGCGGCGGATTGGCCATCGCCCTCGTGGTGGGGGCAATCGTGTTCGCCGGTTCGTACCAGCCGACCTTCGGGTCCTGATCGGCGGCGCTACGAGTTGGCGCGGCCGCTCTCGACCAGGGCCTTGAGGACGCGAAGGTTGCGCTTCCAGATCTGGCGCATCACGCGGCCACCGACCACGCCGCCCACCGGACCGCCGAGCCACCACGGGAACCGCAGGCGCTCGTCCCAGGTGAAGCGCGACCGTCCGCCGCGGGTCTTGGTCACGGTGAACCGACCGGTGCCGGTGACCAGGCCGACGTGGCGGACGCCCATGAGCTTCCCGTCCCGCCAGTCGGTGATCTCCATCTTGTCGGTGAGGCGGATGGGCCCGACCTTGGTCAGGCAGTCGAACGTGGTGCCCACCCCGGAACGTCGCTGCGACGTGAAGCGGATCTCGACGGCGTCGGCCATCCAGTCGACGTGGCGTTCGACGTGGCGGACCTCGTCCCACACCTGTGCCGGCGAAGCGTCGATGACGGTGGAAACCCGGATGCGACCCATGCGACGAGGTTACGAGGCCGGCACCCCAGATCCTGCCTCGGAGGCGCTCGCGTCCGTCACGTCGGTCAGGTCCGTCACGTCCGGTCAGGGATCGGCGCAGGTCAGCGGTGGGTCGGCGATGCGGGTCAAACCGATGTTCGAGGCAAACGGGATGGCGCCGGCGGTGCATGCAGCCTCGGCGGCGACCGCGGCAGCACCGCCTTCCGGCCGCCCGAAGTAGTCGGTGGCCGTGACGATCAGGCCAGCGTCGTGGAGCGTCCGAAGCTGGGCGAGGGCCTCGCGGTGGTCGCCCTCGGGCACCGCCACGTACTCCTTCGCGTCGAAGTCGTAGGTGGACGACACGTCCTCGCGGTTCCAGCCGTCGAGGTGGTCGATGATGCCCGACGCGACGGGGTCACCGTTCTGGGCGAACAGCAGGAGGTCGTCCTCGGTCAGGTCGTCGAGTGCGGCGACCAGGGCGCGCATCCCGTCGCGCTGGTCCGGGTGACCCTCGACCATGTCGGTGTTGTCGAGGAACAGGCCGTCGAAGCCCTTGTCCAGTTCCGACCGGGCCTCGTCCACCAGCAGGGCCCGCAGCCCCGGCTCCGACACGTCGGCGTACCACTCGTCCCAGTCGTCCCAGTGCTCGAGGAGCCAGCCCTGGTCTTCGGCGGCGGCAAACCAGGGCCGTCCCGGCTCGAGCGTCCCGGCGCTGAGGTAGCCGAGCACCGTGGCGCCACCGTCCTGGAGCCGGGCAATGGCGGCGGCGCTGGTCTGGGCGCCGTCGACCACCACTAGGTCGTAGGCGAGCAGGGGGTCGACCGACCCGGGATCGACGACGTCGATGCCGAGGGCCAAGGCGAAGGAGTCCCCTGCGGGGGAATCGATGGCATCACCGCCGGCGGGCGGGCCCGAGGTGTCGCCGTTGCTGCCGCACGCGCCCAGGACGACGACGAGTGCCACCAGGAGACCCCAGCGCCGACGACCGCTCATCGGCGCAGCCTAGAGAGGCGCGATCGGGCGGGTCGGCGACGGCGGCGACCGTCTGGAAGGCTGGCGGTCACATGGACACCACGACGCTGACGATCGTCGCCCTCGCGGTCGCGCTGCTCGCGTCGGCCACCGCCGTGGTTCTGGTGGTGCGGTCGCCGGGCCCGCTCGTCCTGTGGCGGGCGTTGGTGCCATTGGCCGTGCTGGGCGTCGCCGGTGCCGTCGCCGTGGTGCCCACCGCTTCCGCGGCGCCGACCTCTCGCTCCTTCTCGGTGTTCCACCTGGCGTACCTGGTGGCCGGTCTGGCCCTTCCTGCAGTGGGCGTGGTGCTGCTCATCGGCGGCGCGGTGCGAGGTGCCCGGTGGCCGGTGTGGGTCGTCGCCGTCGCGCTCGTCGTGCCCGCCCCGGTCACCTGGTACGGCACCCACGTCGCGCCCTTCCGCCTGGGTGTCGAGCGCGGCGAGGTGGAGCTCCCGGCGCCGCGGGCCGGTTCGGACCCCATCCGCGTCGGGGTCCTCTCTGACCTGCAGACCACCCGCATCACCTCCTACGAGGAGCGGGCCGTGACGAAGCTCCTGGGGCTCCAGCCCGACATCATCGTGATCCCGGGTGACCTCTTCCAGGGGAACGACCGGCAGTTCCGCCAGGAACTCGCACCCTTTCGACGCCTCCTCGGCCGGCTCGAGGCGCCCGGCGGCGTCTATGCCGTTCGAGGTGACGTCGACCGTGGCGACCGCCTGGACCAGCTGGTCGCCGGCACCGACATCGAGATCCTCGACTACGACGTCGTCACGACGACGGTGCGCGACCGCACGGTTCGCCTCGGCGGCAACGAACTGCTGTGGGCACCTCCGCCGGCAGTCGCCATGCGGAACGAGCTGATGGCCAGCGACCCCACCGACATCCGGATCCTCGTTTCGCACCGACCCGACGTCGTCTTGCTCCTCCCACCGAATTCGGGCGTCGATCTCACGGTGTCGGGGCACACCCACGCCGGCCAGATCGCCCTCCCGCTCCTCGGCCCGATCGTCACGTCCTCCCGGGTGTCGAGATCGGTGGCGCGCGGCGGCATGCACGAGGTCGACGGCAACGAGATCTTCGTGAGCTCCGGGGTCGGGATGGCCCGCCTGGATGCACCCCAGGTCCGGCTGCTGACCCGCCCCGCCGTGGGGCTCGTCGTCCTCCGCTGACCCGGCGCCGTCGCCCGGTTCCGGGCGGCGTGGCGGCTCAGCCGGCGAGGAAGGCGGCGACGTCCTCGGGGGCGACGATGTTGATGGGGACGCCGGTGCCCAGCTCGAACCCACCCGTGCTGTGGAGCCGGGGGGTGATGTGGGCGTGCCAGTGGAACGGGTCGTCGGACCGGTGGGGCAGCGTGTGGAAGACGATGTTGTAGGACACGTCACCGAGCAGCGTGCGCAACCGGGCGAGGGCGTCTCGGATCGCAGTGCCGACGGCGACCAGCGAGACCGGAGCCGCGTGGTGGAGGTGGCCGTCGTGGCGCACCGGGACGACGAGCAGCTCGAAGGGGACGCCGCTCCACCAGGGGGCGATCACGGCGACCTCGTCATCGAGCGCGATGGTCCGGTAGCCGGCGTCGCGCTCGGCCTCGATCGTGGCGCACAGCAGGCAGCCGCCCTGGAAGCGGCGGAAGCCGGCGAGCTCCTCGATCAGCTCGCCGGGCACGAACGGGATGCCCAGCAGCTGCCCGTGCGGGTGGCGGCGGCTCGCCCCCGCTGCCGTGCCGTGGTTGACGATTGCTTGGCTGTAACGGATGCCGGCGGTGGCGGCGTGGTCCTCGAGCCGGTCCCGGAGCGCGGCCATCACCAGGCCGGTCTGGCGGTCGTCGAGGTCGGCCCAGCTGTGGTCGTGCTCGGGGGTGAGCACCAGGACCTCGTGGATGCCACGTGCCGGCGCCTTGGCGAACAGGGGTCCGAGCCGGGCCACCTCCATCTCGCCCGCTCCCTCGAACGCTGCGTAGCGGTTGGGCACCACCCGCAGCGACCACTCGCCTCCCGTGCCGTAGGTCTCGAGCGCCGGAGGGAGCTCCTCCTCGTGACCGGGGCAGAAGGGGCAGCCCGAGGCCGCGTCATCCACGGGATGACCCGGATCGGTGGCGAAGTCTCCCGGCCGGGAGGCGCGGCCCGTGGCCACGGTCACCCAGCGTCCCGTCAGCGGGTTGAGCCGAAGTTGGTTCACTCCCGGCATCGTACGCAGCCGTACCCGGCAGCACCCGGCAGCACCGCCGGATCAGCAGGATGCGACACTGGGCCGATGGACGGCTACGACCCTGCCACCTACGGCGATCGCTTCGCCTCGGTCTACGACGACTGGTACGACGGCATCACCGACGCCGCGACCTGTGCCGCGCTGCTCGCCGACCTGGCCGACCTCGGGCACGATGCCGGCGGCGGTCCGGTGCTCGAGCTCGGTGTGGGCACGGGCCGCCTGGCCGTGCCGTTGAGCGGCCTGGGGGTGCAGGTGGTCGGCGTCGACACCTCGGCGGCGATGCTCGCCCAGGTGGCCGCCAAGCCCGGTGGCGACGCGGTCGAGACCATCGTGGGCGACATGGCCGACCCGCCGGTGGGCGACCGCTCCTTCGCCGTGGTGTTCGTGGCGTACAACACGCTGTTCAACCTCGTGGACCCGAGCGATCAGCAGCGCTGCTTCGCGTCGGCTGCTCGGAGGCTGCTCCCCGGAGGATCGTTCGTGGTGGAGGCGTTCGTCCCCGCGCCGGGGCAGGCGCAGCAGTCGGTCGCGCCGCGCACCATCGAGGCGGACCGGGTCGTGCTGAGCGTGAGCCAGACCGACCCCGGGCGCCAGGAGGCGATGGGGCAGTACGTCGACATCACCGAGGCCGGCATCGCCCTGA
Source organism: Acidimicrobiales bacterium (assembly GCA_046594195.1). GTDB lineage: Bacteria > Actinomycetota > Acidimicrobiia > Acidimicrobiales > Iamiaceae > Aquihabitans. Next base: position 55,242 of record JBKJPY010000018.1, read on the forward strand.
GGCCGTGGCACATCCGCTGGTCGACCCTGGACGAGCTCGACCAGATGGCGGTCGCCGCCGGGCTGGTCCTCGCCGATCGCTGGTCGGACTGGGAGCGCACGCCGTTCGGCGTGGACTCGCCCTCGCACGTGAGCAGGTACACCCTCGCCCCGTAGCCTTGGGTGGTGCCCTCCGCCTACCTCGACCACGCGGCCTCGACGCCGATGCGTCCCGAGGCGATCGCGGCTCTGGTCGAGGTGCTCGAGCACAGCCCGGGCAACCCGTCGGGTCAGCACCGCTGGGCTCGTGAGGCGCGCCGTCGGCTCGATGACGCCCGCGACGGGATCGCCGGGCTCATCGGGGTCGATCCGGGTGCGATCGTGTTCACTTCCGGCGGGACCGAGGCCGACAACCTCGCCGTCCGCGGCGTCCTCGGCGCAGCGGGCGGCCGCGCCCTCTGCTCGGAGATCGAGCATCACGCGGTGCTCGACGTCGTCCACGCGATGGGAGGCGGCACCGTCGCCGTCGACGCATCGGGGCGCTTGGACCTCGACCACCTCGCCGACGAGCTGGCCGCCGACCCGGAGATCTCCGTGGTGTCGGTGATGCTCGCCAACAACGAGATCGGCACCCTCCAGGACCTCGATGCCATCGCCGACGTGGTCGACCGGGCCCGGACGTCGCACCCCAACGGCTTGGTGCTGCACACCGACGCAGTTGCTGCGGCGGCGTGGATCGACGTCGCGGCGGCGGCGGCTCGTGCCGACCTCATCACGATCAGCGGCCACAAGGTCGGTGGACCGAAGGGGATCGGCATCCTCGCCGTCCGACCGGGAGTTGCGCTGGCGCCCCTGCTCATCGGTGGTGGACAGGAGCGCGAGCGTCGAAGCGGCACCCCCGACGTCGGCGGCGCCGTCGCCCTCGGGGTGGCGATGGCGGCGGCGGCCCGCGACCGGGTCACGGTCACCGGGCGGGCCCGGGAACAGGCGGAGCGCCTGGCTGCCGGGCTGACCGAGGCCACGGATCACGTGCGCACCACCATCCCGCCGCGATCGGTCGACGGCGTGGCCAACATCGTCCACCTGTCGTGCCGCGAGGTCAGCAGCGAGTCCCTGCTCTTCCTGCTCGACGAAGCGGGCGTGGCGGCATCCGCTGGATCGTCCTGCGCGTCTGGGGCGCTCGAGCCGTCGCATGTGGTCGAGGCCCTTGGGGTGGCACCCGACTGGGCGCGCGGGGCGTTGCGGCTGTCGCTCGGCTGGACCACCACCGACGAGGAGATCGACCACGCCCTAGAGGTCATCCCTGCGGCGATCGCGCAGCTGCGAGCGGCTTCGGAGCCGGCGGCGTGAAGATCCTCGTGATGATGTCGGGCGGGGTCGACTCCTCCGTTGCCGCCGCGCTCCTGCGCGACGAGGGCCACGAGGTGGTCGGCGTGACGCTGAAGCTCTGGGGCGGCGAGAGCGACTCCGGCTGCTGTTCGGTCAGCGACGTCGACGACGCCCGCCGCGTTGCGGACGCGCTCGGACTCGTCCACCACGTCTTCAACTTCGGCGACGCCTTCACGGAGCACGTCGTCGCCCCCTACGCCGCCGACCATGGGGCGGGCCGCACCCCGAACCCGTGCATCGAGTGCAACCGCCACATCAAGTTTGCGGCGGTGGACGAGCGGGCCCGGTCCCTCGGGTTCGACGCCGTCGCCACCGGACACCACGCCCGCATCACGACCCGACCGGACGGCACCCGCCGCGTCGCCCGTGGCGCCGACGCGGCGAAGGACCAGAGCTACGTGCTGCACATGCTGGGCCAGGACCAGTTGGCGCGGACCCTGTTCCCCCTTGGCGAGCGGCAGAAGTCCGAGGTGCGAGCACTGGCGGCCGACCTCGGGCTGCGCACGGCGGCCAAGCCCGACAGCCAGGACGTGTGCTTCATCACCAAGACGAGCGGGCGCGGTTCGTTCCTCCACCGGCTGATCCCGCTCACCCCTGGGCAGGTCGTCGACGGCTCCGGCACTCCGGTCGGATCGGTCGACGCAGTCGAGCTGGTCACCCTCGGCCAGCGCAAGGGCCTCGGCCTCGCCGGCGGCGGGGCTCCGCGCTACGCCATCGACGTCGACGTGGCCACCGCCACCGTCACCATCGGCTCGCGGCGGGACCTGCTGGTCGACGAGCAGCCGGTGACCGCGCTGCGCTGGGCCGCCGCGCCGATCCTCGGGCCGGTCCTCGTGCAGACCAGCGCCCATGGCGTCCCCGCCCCAGCCACGCTGCAACCCGGTGCAGACGGCACCGCGACCGTGCGGTGGGAGCACCCCCAGCGCCGAGTCGCTCCCGGTCAGAGCGTGGTCGCCTATGAAGCTGACGAGGTCGCCGCCGGCGCAACCGCCATCTGATCTCCTCGCCTCGAACGTCCGCCCCTGCGAGGGCAGCCGGGCGTCAGCCCGTCGATCGAAGCTCGAGGAACGGAGTGCGCGCAGCGAGCGAGTGACGAGACAAGATGACGGCGATGCCGAACCACCACGACAACTCGTTGGGCCACATGGTGGCTCGGGTCCGGCGGTGGGCTGGCCAGGGTGCCCAAGCCCGACGCAGGGCGTGGCGGGTGCCGGTTGAGGCTCCGCCCGAGGCCGGGTCCCGCGGTGCCGACCGGCCTCGCACCACGCTCGAGGCCACCATCCGTCCGACGGGATCGGGACGGTACCGGCGGTTGACGTGGGCCGCGGGGGAGCCGCACCTGGTGCGATCCGACCTGGGGGCGGTCCCGACCGAGGAACGGACCTCGGTACGGCGCTCCCTGCTGTACTTCGCGCACCACACCGACGTGCACGTCTGCGATGCCCAGTCACCCGCCCGGCTGGAAGGCGGTGAGACGTTCGGCTGGTTCAACCCCGGCGCCGACGGCGGTCATCGACCCCAGGAGACGTGCACGACCCAGGTCCTCGACCAGCTGGTCATCGCGACGAATGCGGTGGCGGTGAGCCCGGTCACCGGAGCGCCGATGGCCTGGTGCGCCCAGACCGGTGACAACACCGACAACCGGACGGCCGGCGAGGTGGCCTGGTGGCTCGGGGTGCTCACCGGCGATGTGGTGACGCCCAACTCCGGCGCGCCCGGCACCTACGAGGGCGTACAGCGGTCCGGCTGGCGTGGGGCCTGGCACCCGGACGATCCCAGCCACGACATCTACGGCCGAGCCGGGTTCCCGTGCCTGCCGGGCTTCCTCGACGCCGCCGTCCGACCGTTCCGTGCCACCGGGCTGGCGGTGCCGTGGCTCGCCGTGTTCGGCAACCACGACGTGCTCTACCAGGGGACGTTCGGCGAACGCGTGACCCACCTCGGTGACCTGCTCGCCACGGCGTCGGCCAAGCCGCGCGGCGCGTTCGGCCTCGTTCGTTCCAACGTGCATGCCCGGTTGGCGGGCACCGAGGCCGACCGGTGGGAGGGGTGGGGACGGGGCCCGGGCATCCAGCAGGTCACCCCCGATCCCGAAGCTCGTCGCTCCGTGCCGCTCGACGAGTTCCTCCAGAAGCTGGTCGACGCCGGCGCGCACGGCTTCACCCAGGACCACGTCGACCAGCACGCCTCCTGGTGGTCGCGACCCGACGGCGACGCGGTGCAGGTCATCGGGCTGGACACCTGCAGCCACAGCCAGGGATCGGATGGCTCGCTCGGGCCACGCCAGACCGCCTGGCTCGAGCAGGAACTGCAGCGCCACCACCGCCGTTACCGGAACCCCAGCGGGACCTGGGTGCAGTCCGGCGGGACCGATCGGTTGGTCGTGCTGTTGAGCCACCACAACAGCTGGACGATGGACAACCGCCACGAGGACGAGGTCGACCCGGGGCCGCGCACCCTGGGAGCAGACCTCGTCGCCATGATCGCCCGTTTTCCCAACGTGGTCCTGTGGGTCAACGGCCACAGCCACGAGCACAAGATCCTCGTCCACCGCGGCAGTGCGCCCGGCAGCGGCTGCTGGGAGGTGGACACGGCCAGCGGCATCGACTTCAGCCAGCAGGGCCGGACCTTCGAACTGGTGGACAACCGCGACGGCACCATCTCGATCCTGGTGACGGTGCTCGACCACGCCGCCCCGCCCGCCGTGGACCACCGGCCGGGGTCGGGGTGGACCAGCGAGGAGCTGGCTTCGATCAGTCGTGAGCTCGCTGCCAACGACGACCGTTGGATCGATCCGATCGCCTTGCTGGGCGGCACCGAGGACCGCAACGTCGAACTCGTCGTGGCGGCCCCGTTCGCCCTTGGATGACGGTCCGCAGTGGGGTCCGGATGACCCTGGACCGACCTTCGTGGGGCCGTGCGCCGTGTGGTTGACTTTCCTCAGGGAGGTCGGCCGGTGACCGAGGTGGGATTGGATGCGGGGCTGCTGTCGGCGGGCCTGCTCTCGCAGTTGCTTGCGGCGGTGGCGGCCGGCCCCCATGCCGGCCTGATCGATGCCCTGATGGAGTTGGTCCCGACCTTGCAGGGCGTTGCGCTCGAGGCGGTGCCCGGCACGCCCTATTCGCGCCAGAAGGTGTTCGCCTCGGACGAGCTCGAGGTCATGTTGGCCAACTGGGTGCCCGGCGCCCGATGCGCGCCGCACGACCACGGCGGCAGCGCCGGGTTCGTCGCCGTGCTGACCGGGGTGTTCGCCGAGCGCCGCTTCGCCTGGGATGGGCCGCGCCTCGCGGTCGTCGAGGAGACGGACAAGGCTGCGCCCGACTGGCTTGGCTTCGGGCCGGAGGTGATCCACGACATGGTGGCGCCCGTGGGCGGCCTCACGCTGCACGCCTACTCGCCGCCGCCGGAGCACATGAACGTCTACGACCTGGACCGGGAAGAGGTGCTGGACCTCGTGGGCAGCTTCGGCGCCTGGATCCCCGACGGTGACCATCCGCGCACGCGTTTCGCCGAAGCGGCCGAGCCGAGGGCCGAGGCCGGGAGGACGGGTGGCGAGGCCGGGGTCGGCGCCCCCGTGATCTGGGTGGCGCACACCATCCAGTACCGCGGTGGCTCCGCAGCGTTTGCCGTTGCGGCCGACACGATGGTGCGGGAGCTGGCCGCGGCCCAGCCCGACGCCGACGTGCAGCTTGCCCGCCTCGACGGCAAGGCCGACTTCGTCGCCGAGATGGATCGCCTGGCTGCCGAGGGCCGCCAGATCCGGGAACTGCACTTCATCGGCCACTCGGGCATGTACGGGCCCATGTTCAAGTCGACCGAGTGGCCCGAGCAGTTCTCGCCCCACGAGTGGCGGGAGATGCGGATCCCGTTCGCTCCCGACGGTCGGGCCTCCTTCCATGCCTGTCGCACCGCTCGTTGGTTCGCACCGTTCTTCGCCCGCACGTTCGAGGTGCCGTGCTCGGGGAACCACGGCTACACGACCGTGTCGGCCCGGAAGGACCGCTTCGCCTGGGCCGGTCGCAACCCCGAGCAGCGGGCGGACCTGTACCTCGTCGCCACGCCGGGCAAGAAGTCCCACGGTCTTGCCGGTTCGGTCCGCAAGTACGCCGGTGCGCCGGTGGAGGCCATGACGGAGTTCCTTCCCAAGGACCCCGATGGCGTCACCTCCTACGACAAGGTCGCCGAGCTCTACGACGCTGCCTACGTCGACATCACCGTGCGCGAGGCGGAGTGGGCGTGGATCACCGAGCACGCCGACGCCGCCCGGCGCGACCTCGGCCGGCCCTTCCGCGTCGCCGAGGTCGGTTGCGGCAACGGCGCCCTGTTGCGTGCGCTCGACGATCGCGGTGACGTCGAGGCCGGGTTCGGTTTCGACGACTCCGTCGCCATGGTGGGGCGGGCCCAGGCCCGCAGCGACGGACGCGAGCGCCTCCGGTTCGACCGGATCGGCGGTCCGCTCATCGACCTGCCCGACGACTCGCTCGACGTGGTCCTTTCGTTCTTGTCGTTCCGCTACCTCGACTGGGATCCGATCATGGACGAGGTTCGCCGCGTGCTCGCTCCCGGCGGGCGTCTGTGGGTGGTCGACATGGTCGCCCAGCCGGTTCGGGCCCGCGAGCTTCCCCTGCTGGCCACCTCGACGCTCACCCACCTGCGCATGCCCAAGCGCCACCCCCAGTTCGACACGGACCTCCACGCGCTCACCTCGCACCCGGACTGGCAGACGATGCTCCGCTACAACCCGATCCGCGCCGAGCACGAGTACCGCTGGTTCCTCGAGAGCCGCTTCCCGGCCGGCACGTTCGAAGTCCTGACGGTGACCACGACCCAGCGGGTGGTGGCGTTCGACTCCGGACCGCTCGAGAAGGGCGTCAGCGAGCCGCTCTCGTACCCGTGATGGACCGCCTTGGCATCGTCGACTGGGGCATCGGCGGACTCGGGCTGCTCGGCCGCCTCGACGCATCGGCGCCGGAGGTCGACGTCGTCTACTGGTCCGACACCGGCTACACGCCGTACGGGCTCGTTCCGACGGCGGCCCTGGCCGACCGCTTGCGCTCCGTGGTGGCGGCGCTGGCCGGCCACGGGTGCACCGAGGTCGTGCTCGCCTGCAACGCGGCGAGCACCGTCGTCGACCGACTGGGCGCGGCCGCGGTCCCGGTGTCGGGGATCATCGCGGCCGGGGTCGCATCGGTCCCCGATGATCTCGACGGGGTCGTGGGTGTGGTCGGCGGGCGGCGCACGATCCGCGGCGGCCACTACCGACGAGCACTCACGCGTCCGGGTCTTCGGGTGGTGTCGCGAGTCGCCCAACCGCTGTCGGCCCACATCGAGGCCGGCCGCATCGGCGCCGATGCCTTCACTGCCGACCTTCGCCACGTCGTCGCGCCACTCCGGGGTGCCGACGCCGTGATCCTCGCCTGCACCCACTATCCCGCAGCCGCCGCCGCGTTCGCTTCCGAGCTGCCCGGGACCGCGCTGCTCGATCCCGCGGCGCAGATGGCGTCGGACCTCGGTGCCCGGCTCCAGCCCGCACGCGGAGAGCGCACCATCCTCACCACCGGCGACCCCGCCCTCATGCGGACCTCCGCCCACGCGGCATGGGGCATCGACCTCCCCGAGATCCGCCCCGCGCTCCCCCGCTGAACCGTTCTTGTCCGCGCGGTGGCTTGATTCGGTGCCGATCTCTGACAAGAAGGGTTCGAGCGCCCGGGCTTGCGATCAGGCCACGGGGAGGCGGCGCTGTCGAGCTTCGGTGAGAAACTGCACCGGGAGGGCGGGGCTGAACAGGACGCGATCGACGGGGCGGAGGGTGGTTGCCCGACGACCATCGCGCACGAGGAGCTCGACGGGCTCGGACAGCGTGATCGACATCAGAAGGCCCGAAGCGCCGGCGGTCAGGTCTTCGGTGGCGAGGTCCTCGCCCACTTCTGCCTCGGCCGGGCCGAGGCGGGCCATGGTCTGGCGGAGGAACAACTGGGGCTCGGGCATCACCAGCGGATCGTGGATCACCAGGCCGGTCGGCACGAGCACCAGCCACCGCTTGGACAGCTGGTGGATCGAGCGGGCCCCGAGCCACACGATGGCCGACCCGAGCACCACCGCCCCCAGGCCCGCCGCCCACTGGCGCGCCGCGACGAGCAGGAGTGCACCGGCGGCACCCGTCACCGTGACGGTCCAGGTCATGGCGGCGACCAGCACCAGCGCCAGCGGGGTCCGCAGTGCGATCCGCCGCTCGGGCCCGTAGGACGAGCCGTCGACGAACGCATCGGTGGTCCACGGCGCCAGTACCGCCACGATCGAGAGGGCGCCGACCATGACGGTCGCGCCGTCGGCGACGGTCGACTCCGCACCGGCGGCCACGGCGAGGATCGCGCCCACCGCCCCGGCCGGGACGAGGATGCGGACCACCGTCAGGCTCAGCGTGCGCGGGACCAACAGCGCCACCAGCGCCGCCCCCCACAGCGTCCACGCGGCCACCGCCGCGGTGGCGGCGACGGTCGTCGAACGGTCGTCGAGCGCGTCCGAGGCCGGACCCGTCGTCGCCAGCGCGAGGACCACCCAGAGGGCCCGAAGGGGCCAGAGACGGAGTCGGAGGAGGGTGGTCATCAGGTCGAGATTTGCCGACGCGCCGCGCCGGTCGCTATTCCAGTGTGAGGGGGAGATCCTCGGTTCGCTGAGATCTCGATTGCGAAGGGCCAGCACGTGGGTTCAGCCAAGGCAGCTGATGAGGCGAGGGGACGACCCGACACGCTCCCGCTCGGCGCCCCCACCTCGGTCGGCAGCCTCCCGCACACCGACCGCGATGCTGCCATCCGGTTCGTACTCGAACGCACGGCCGAGCTCCCGGCAGCACCGACCCTCCCGCGCATCGATCCCCTGGAGATGATGATCCCGCAGGGGCTCTGGGGGGTCCAGGGCGTGGTCGTGGCGGAAGACGGCTCGTTCTCGATCCCCGACGTCGGAGCGCTCGATCCCACGGTGGAGCCGGGCGACCGATCCCTCGCCGGCAGGCCGTTCACGACCTGGCGAGCGTTCCTCGACGCGGTGGCCGGCCGGACCGACCCGATCAAGCTCCAGCTGACGGGACCCATCACCCTCGGTCTGGCCCTGGTCGATGCCGGAGCTCCGGTCGCCACCGCCTTCGCCGTCGCCAGCGGCGCCGTGGCCACCCGCGCCCGGGACCTGGTCGCGCTCGCCGAGGCTCGTGCTCCCGGTGTGTCGCGGGTCGTCGTGTTCGACGAGCCGGGACTCGTCGGGGGCCTCCGCTCGGAGCTGCCGCTTCCCGCCGACCAGATCGTCGACGTCTTGTCCGGCGCGCTGGCGGCCATCGAGGACGGAGCACTCACCGGGGTGCACGTCTGCGGACCCGCCGACTGGCGCCTCATCATGCAGGCCGGCCCCGGGTTGCTGTCGATGCCGCTGGGCGCCGACGTCACCGGGTCCGCCGGGGCCCTCGGGTCCTACCTCGAGCGCGGCGGTTGGGTCGCTTGGGGGGCGGTCCCCACCGATGGCCCGCTCGGTGAGCACAACTCCCGCTACTGGCGCCAGCTCTCGGCGCAGTGGTGCGAACTCGTCCAGAACGGGTGTGACCCGGTCCTGCTGCGCCGCCAGGCGCTCGTGACGCCGGTCTGTGGCCTGGCCCTGCACGACGAAACCCAGGCCGACCACGTCTTCACGCTGACCCGCGAGCTTGCCGAGAAGATCCACGACCAGGTCACCGGCATCAGGCTGTCGGTCGGGGCCTAGCGCACGGGAACTCCAGCTCCGAACCGGTCCCTCCCGCGCTCCGACGGTTCCGACGGTTTCGACGGTTCCGACGGTTCCGGCTGCCCGGAATCGGCAGGAAGGCGCCCGGCGATTCCCCCGTCGAGGGTGGGTCGAAGATCACCTGACCAGGTGATCTTTCCCCATCACCATGTTCTCCGGCCGCGAACTGTGACAGGGTTCACACCGATCGGCGGCCGCCCCCTCGACCCCGCCGATCATCAGGGGATCACGATGCCGACGTTCTGCTCTTCGCGTCCACGTGGCACGGCCACCTTGGCGGCCGGCCTGCTGGTACTCAGCCTCCTCGCCGCCTCGTGTGGTGGCACGAAGGCCGGCGACGGAGGTTCGTCGCCGACCGACAAGAAGCAGGCGTGCCTCGACGTGTCGTGCGGCGAGAGCGGCCTCGACGACGCCGGGAAGCCGAAGCGGGGCGGGACCATCGTCTACGGGCTCGAGGGCGAGACCAGCGGCGGCTACTGCCTGCCCGAGTCCCAGCTCGCCATCTCGGGCGAGATGGTCGTGCGTGCGATCTACGACACGCTCACGGTGCCGAACAACGACGGCGGGTACTCGCCCTACCTTGCGAAGTCGGTGACCCCCAACGACGACTTCACCGAGTGGACCATCGTGGTGCGCGACGGCGTCACCTTCCACGACGGCAGCAAGCTCACCGGCGAGGTCGTCAAGAACAACCTCGACGCCTACCGCGGCAAGTACCCCGGGCGCAGCCCGCTGCTGTTCACCTTCGTGTTCAGCAACATCGACACCGTGATGGCGGAGGGCCAGACCGTGACGGTGACCACGAAGGTTCCCTGGGTGGCGTTCCCGGCGTTCCTCTTCAGCGGCAGCCGGGTCGGGATCGTGGCCCAAGCGCAGCTCGACGACGACAAGACGTGCGACCGCAAGCTCATCGGGACCGGTCCGTTCAAGTTCGAGAGCTGGTCGCAGAACGACAAGCTGATCGGTACGCGCAACGAGGACTACTGGCAGACCGCGCCCGATGGGCGTCCGTACCCCTATGCCGACCGCATCGAGTTCCGCGTCCTCGCCGACGGGCAGGTGCGGGTCAACTCCTTGAAGAGCAGCGGCGGCGCCAACATCATCCACACCAGCAACGCCGAGCTGATCGGCCACGAGCTGAAGGACCTCCGAGACAGCGGCGACGCCAACATGCTCGTCTCGGAGGCTGCCGCCGAGGTCACGTTCATCCAGCTCAACACGGCCAAGCCGCCGTTCGACGACATCCGCATGCGCAAGGCGCTCGCGATCGGCATCGATCGCGACGAGCTGAACCAGACCCAGAACGACGGTCTGCCCACCGTGGCAGACGGGCCTTTCGCTCCGGGCTCGATCGGCTACGTCAAGGATCCCGGCTTCCCGGCGTACGACCCCGAGAAGGCGAAGCGGTTGGTCGCGGACTACGTCGCCGATGGTGGCAAGAGCTCCTTCGCCCTGACCACCGGCGTGGACCCGGCGACCCTTCGCTTCTCCGAGCTCATCCAGCAGCGGGCCAAGAAGGTGGGCCTGGACGTATCCCTCGTGAAGCGCGACCAGGCGGCCGGCATCGACGACGCGATCGGCGGCAAGTTCCAGGCGTCGCTGTTCCGCAACTTCCCGGGCGGCGATCCCGACACGAACCACGTCTGGTGGTACGGCAAGGGGAACCCGGTGAACTTCAGCCGCTACGACGACCCCGACCTGAACCGGCTGCTCGACGAGGGTCGCAGCGAGGCCGACCCGGACAAGCGGACCGAGATCTACCAGCAGATCAGCGGGATCTTCGCGAAGCAGGTGTACAGCATCTGGACCTGGTACACCCCGTGGGCCGTGGTCGAGGACAACACGGTCCACGGCGTCCTCGGACCGCCGCTCCCGGGTGACGATCCCAGCAAGCCGGGACCGGCCTCGACGGACGATCCGGTCCAGCAACCCAGCATGGGCCTCGCCAACGGCCACTCGCTCCTCGGCCTCTGGATCGACCAGTAGGGCCTCGCTCCGCTTCGGCCCTTCTCGTCACTCGCTCGCTGCGCTCGCTCCGTTCCTCGAGCTGAACCATGGCGAACGGCTGACGCCGCCGTCTTCGCAGGGACGACCGGCAAGCCGGATCGTCCCTGGGTGGGGGGGGCTCCGAAAGCTCTGCCTGTGATGCTTGGGCGTAGGCCCGGCATTCGTGGTGGGCTGTCGCCGACAGCAGCGGTCGTGGCTCCAGCTCTGCATGGCTTCGTGCCTTACATGGGACTTGTCCGGT
>JBKJPY010000052.1:0-39388 GCA_046594195.1 Acidimicrobiales bacterium
GGTCATCAACACCATCGGGGCCAAGGAGGGGTTCTCCCACCTCATGTGGGTCCTGCTGGACAAGGGTGACGCCGCCCTGGTGCCGTCGCCGTCCTACCCGATCCACATCTGGGGCCCGCTCTTCGCCGGGGCCGACGTCCGGGAGGTGCCCCTGAGCACCGACGTGGACTTCTTCGAGAACATGGCCGAGGCCTACGAGTACTCCTGGCCGAAGCCCCGGGTGATCGTGCTTTCGTTCCCGCACAACCCCACCACCGCCTGCGTCGACGTCGACTTCTTCCAGAAGGTGGTCGACTTCGCTCGGGAGAAGAACGTCATCGTCGTGCACGACAACGCGTATGCCGAGCTCGGCTTCGATGGCTACGAACCTCCGTCGATCCTCCAGGCCGAGGGCGCCAAAGAGTGCGCGGTGGAGCTGTACTCCATGACCAAATCGTTCTCGATGGCCGGGTGGCGGGTGGCGTTCCTGGTCGGCAACGCCGAGGTCGTCGCCGCGCTCACGAAGCTCAAGAGCTACCTCGACTACGGCACCTTCCAGCCGATCCAGATCGCGGCGACCGTCACCTTGAACGAGGACCCCGAGCATCCGCGCGAGGTGCTGCCGATCTACCAGGCGCGCCGCGACGCGCTGTGCGACGGCCTCGCCCGGATCGGCTGGGAAATGACCCCGCCGCAGGCCACGATGTTCGCTTGGGCTCCGATCCCGGAGCCCTACCGGGAGCTGGGCTCGATCGAGTTCGCCTCGATGCTGGTCCGTGAGGCACAGGTGGCGGTGTCACCCGGGGTCGGCTTCGGTCCCGGTGGCGACGGCCACGTGCGCTTCGCCCTCATCGAGAACGAGCAGCGGATCGGCCAGGCCATCCGCGGCCTCAAGAAGGCCCTCACCAAGCTCGGCTGACCCCACCGGACCCCTTCCGGTCGGGAATCGGACGCGGGTCGGGGCGGTTGGAACAAGCTGTGCCCCTCTCCCCGCCACGTCTGTCCGTCCTCGACCTCGCCCTGATCGGCAAGGGCCAGACCCCGCGGGACGCGTTCGCCAACAGCGTCCGGGTGGCCCAGCTCGCTGAGGAGCGGGGCTACGAACGGGTCTGGTACGCCGAGCACCACAACATGGCCCAGATCGGGTCGTCGGCCACCAGCGTCCTCATCGCCCACGTGGCGGCCCACACTGAGCGGATCCGTCTGGGTGCGGGCGGGATCATGCTGCCCAACCACGCGCCGCTGCCGATCGCCGAGCAGTTCGGGACCCTGGCGGAGCTGCATCCGGGGCGCATCGACCTCGGCCTCGGACGGGCCCCGGGCAGCGATCAGGTCACGATGCGGGCGATGCGGCGCGACCCCGCCTCGTCCGACCGGTTCCCCCAGGACGTCCAGGAGCTCCAGGGCTACCTCTCGGATCGTTCCCTGGTGGCGGGCGTCGAGGCCACGCCGGGCAAGGGCACCCACGTGCCGATCTACATCCTGGGGTCGTCGCTCTTCGGCGCCAAGCTGGCGGCGGCGATGGGGCTGCCGTACGCCTTCGCCTCGCACTTCTCGCCGCAGGCGCTGCGCCAGGCGGTCGCAACGTACCGCCACGAGTTCCAGCCGTCAGACCAGCAGGCGGAGCCGTACGTCATCGCCGGCGTCAACGTGATCGCGGCCGACACTGACGAGGATGCTCAGGCCCAGCACCTCACCGTGCGGCGGGCCCGAGTGCGGATGTTCGTCCAGAAGGGGATCACGCTCACCGATGAGCAGGCCGACGAGATCCTCGCCTCGCCGCAGGGCGCCCAGATCGCCGAGATGATGCGGTACTCCGCCGTCGGCACGCCGCACGAGGTGAAGGATTTCCTGGAGGGGTTCGCCGTCCATGCCGATGCCGACGAGCTCATGGTCGTGGCGGCGTCACCGGGCATCGATGCCCGCCTGCGCTCGCTGGAGCTCCTTGCCGACGTGGCCGGACTCGTCCCGGCCTGACCCCGATCGAGCTTCGTCCTCAAGACCGCCGTTCCCGCGCCCCGGCGGCAAGCTCGCCGTGCTGGCCCGGTCTCCCGGCAGCCAATTCGACGGTGAGCGTACGGGGGCGTTCGAGCGCTTCGACCGCACGCAGTCCGACGCTGCCCTGGCGCTGCTGCGCCACGGTCAGCTCATCGCCTGTGGGGTGGACCGCAGTCGCAGCGCCCTCGTGCCTCCACGGTGGTCGGATCGATCGTCGACTCGATCCGGCACCGCTTGCGCCGGGTCCACCCGGCTCGGCCCGATGCCGGCTGAGGATCGCTAGGTCGGGGGACGGTCGAGGAGGCCGTGGAGGCAGAAGTCCACGGCGGCGTCGATGACGTCACCGGTGGGCTCCAGCACCCCCCGGTGCACCAGGTGCACGAGGTGGGTGTGGACGCCGAGCAGGGCGTGCGACAGCAAGGTGGCGTCGCCCTCGGCGATCTCGCCCGCCTCCATGGCCGCCGCCAGGACCTTCGCGGCATCGTTGACGGCCACGCCCTCGCCCTTGCGGAGCCCGTCGTTGAAGCGGTCGTCGGTGGCGGCGAACTGGAACAGGCGGAAGTAGTCGGGGTGCTGGATCGACCACTCCATGGACGCCCGGATGCCGCGCTCGATGCCGTCGGAGGGCGAGCCGGCCCCGCTCACCGCCGAGCGCTGCCGACGGCGGAGGTCGAGCTGGGCGTCGGCCAAGATGGCCCGCAGCAGCTCCTCCTTGGAGTCGAAGTACCAGTAGAAGACGCCCTTGCCGACGCCCAGGCCCTCGGTGATCTCGGCCACGGACGTGGGGTGGAAGCCGTTCTGGGCGAACCGCTTCGTGGCATACGCCATCAGCTGCTTGCGCCGCTCCTCGCCCCGCTGGGTCAGCTTCCGGTCCATGACCCGGTCACGCTACTTGACCGGTTGGTCAAGCTCCCGGAACCCCGCCCCACGCTGCTCCCGCGGACGAAACAGCCCGTTCACACCCGACACCTAGGGTGCCGTGGATGGAGAGCTACGTGCTGCGCGTCTGGCTGCCGGACCGTCCTGGTGCCCTGGGTGCGGTGGCCAGCCGGATCGGCGCGGTGAAGGGCGATGTGGTGGGGATCGAGATCCTCGAGACGGGCGAAGGCCAAGCGGTCGATGAACTCGTGGTCCAGTTGCCCGATGCCACCCTGGTCGACCTGTTGGTGAGCGAGGTTCGCCAGGTCGACGGCGTGCAGGTCGAGGAGGTGCGCTCGGTCGGACCCGAGGGCCACGACCCGCGGCGAGCCACGCTCGAGACAGCGGGCAAGCTCGTCGAGGCCAGGGACCGATCGGCACTGCTCGAGGTGGCCCGTGATGTGGCGCCCCGGTCGCTGTCGGCGGCGTGGGTCGCGGTGATCGACCTCGAGGCCGCCGTGACCCTGATCGCCGGCGAACGGGCGCCGAGCGAGAGCTGGCTGGTCGCCTTCGTACACGGCTCCAGTTCGGCCGAGGAGCTCCAAGGCTCCGGCCGCGGCGCCGACCTCGGCGGCAACGACGTCATCTGGTCGGCCATGGCCGATGTCGGCCTCGCCGTCGTCGCCGGTCGAGACAAGATCGCCTGGCGGACCCGCGAGCGCCACGAGCTCGATGCCCTCGCCCGCATCGTCGCCCTGCGGTGGGCCGAGTTGGGCTGACACCCGGTCTCGTCACTCGTTCGCTCTGGTCGCTGCGCTCCCGCCGCTCTCTCCGTTCCTCGAACTTTCGATCGACTCGCTGACGCTCGGCTGCCTTCGCAGCTCGGCACGACTGCGTCGCACCTCGCTGGTCTTGGGGGACTCCGCAAGCTCCGTCCCCCAAACCCCCTGGGCTCGCTCTGCTCGGAGCCCCGGCTTCGCGCTCGCGCTTGCTGTCATTCCGGAGGGGGGGTTACTCGGGGGTTTCGGCCCAGTTGCGGCTTCGGGCGACGGCTTGGAGCCAGCGCCTGTGGCGCTCGTCGGCGTCGGAGCGGTCGACGACGGGGGTGAACTCGGCGTCGAGCGCCCAGTTCGCGTCGATGTCGTCGGTCGAGGCCCAGACGCCCTCGGCCAGTCCGGCCAAGTAGGCCGCCCCCAGCGCCGTGGTCTCCTGCACCCGCGGCCGGCGCACGGGGACCCCGAGCTGGTCGGCCTGGAGCTGCAGCAGGAGGTCCATCACCGCGGCACCGCCGTCGGCCCGCAGCCCGGCGACCGGCCGCCCTGAGTGCTCGCACATGGCGTCGACCACGTCGCGGGTCTGGAACACCATCGACTCGACGACCGCCCGCACGATGTGGGCCTTGGTGGTGCCGCGGGTGAGCCCCACGAGCGTTCCACGGGCGTAGGGATCCCACCACGGGCTCCCCAGGCCGGTGAAGGCCGGCACGAAGTACACGTCGTCGGTGCTCTCCACGCTGGCCGCCAGCGGCCCGGCCTCCTCCGCTCGGGCGATGATGCCCAGTCCGTCACGCAGCCACTGGATGGCGGAGCCCGTGGAGAAGATGGCGCCCTCGAACGCGTAGTCGGTGCGGGTGCCACCCGTGCCGTCGGGGATGCTCCACGCCACCGTGGTCAGCAGGCCCTCAGCCGGTTCGGGGCACGTCTCGCCCACGTTCATCAGCACGAACGATCCGGTGCCGTAGGTGTTCTTGGTGGCGCCGGGCTCGAAGCACGCCTGGCCGAAGAGGGCGGCCTGCTGGTCCCCGGCGATGCCGCTGATCGGGATGCCCGGGGGCAGCCCGGAGGACGCATCGGTGACACCGAACCGTCCGCTCGACGGCAGCACCTCGGGCAGCACGTGGCGCGGCACGCCGAACAGCTCGCACAGCTCGTCGGACCAGTCCAGGGTGCGGATGTCGAAGAGCATGGTGCGGCTGGCGTTGGACGGCTCCGTGGCATGGACCTTGCCGCCGGTCAGGTTCCACAGCAGCCACGAGTCGATGGTGCCGACGGCCAGGTTCTCGTCCGCCTCGACCCCGCCCTCGGTGAGCAGCCACTCGATCTTCGACGCCGAGAAGTACGGGTCGAGCACCAGCCCGGTCGTGTTGCGGACGAGCGGCAGGTGACCCGCCTGGGCGAGCGCATCGCATCGCCCGGCCGTCCGGCGGTCTTGCCAGACGATGGCGCGGTGGCGGGGGAGGCCAGTGCGGCGGTCCCACGCCACGACGGTCTCGCGCTGGTCGGTGATCCCGATTGCAGCGATGGGCTCCCGCAGCGACGAGACCAGCTCCGCTGTGGTGCCGACGATGGCATTCCAGATCTCCATGGCGTCGTGCTCGACCCATCCCGGTTGCGGGAAGTGCTGCGTGAACTCCCGGTACCGGTACCCGACCGCGCGCCCCGAAGGGTCGACGGCGAAGGCGCGAACACCGGTGGTACCTGCATCGAGGGCGATCACGACAGCCATGGCGGGCGACGCTACCGGAGCGCTCACCCCTCGGCCTGAGGGCCCGTCGTGCGCCGGTAGGGTGCCGCCATGCGGATCGGGGTGCTGACCGGAGGCGGCGACTGCCCAGGGCTCAACGCGGTCATCCGGGGGGTGGTCCGAGCGGTCTCAGTCGACCACGGCGGCGAGGTCATCGGCTTCCGCGACGGTTGGCGCGGCGTGCTCGACGACACGTGGGAGCCCCTCACCATCGATCGGTGCCGAGGGATCCTGCCCCGTGGCGGCACGATCCTCGGCACCTCGCGCGACCAGCCCTACACCCGGCCCGACGGCGTGCAGCTGGTGAAGGACGCGATGACGCGCCACCGCCTCGACGCCATCGTCGCCATCGGCGGCGACGGCACGATGGGGGTCACCAACGACCTCGACCGCGACGGCGTTCCGGTCATCGGCGTCCCGAAGACCATCGACAACGACATCGCCAGCACGGAGATGACCTTCGGGTTCCAGACGGCGGTGCAGATCTGCACATTCTCCATCGACCGCCTGCACACCACGGCGGAGAGCCACGACCGGGTCCTGGTGGTCGAGGTCATGGGCCGCCACGTCGGTCACATCGCCGTCTGGGCCGGCATTGCCGGTGGCGCGGCGGTGACCCTGGTGCCGGAGGAGCCCTTCGATCTCGACGACGTTGCTCGCCGGATCGTCGCCCGCCACGACCAAGGGAGCTGGGCCACGATCGTCGTCGTGGCCGAGGGGGCACGCCCGGCACCGGGAACCCTCGCGGTGACCGAGCCCCAAGTCGACGCCTACGGCCACCAGCGCCTCGGCGGCATCGCCAATGTCGTGGCCCGGGAACTGGAGCTGCGCACAGCCATCGAGACCCGCACCACGATCCTGGGTCACGTGCAGCGAGGAGGGACGCCGGTGGCGTTCGATCGCGTGTTGGGGACGCGCTTCGGCGTGGCCGCCGTCGACGCGGTGCACGACGGGGCGTTCGGCTCGATGGTCGCGCTCCAGGGCGGTGCCATCGTGCGGGTTCCCGTGGCCGAGGGGGTCGGGCACCTCAAGGTGGTCGAGCCCGATCTGCTGCGGGTATCGGCGCTGTTCGCGCCGCAGCGACCCGCTACCGGGGGTTGAGGGGCGGGTCGTAGTTGTCGGCGTCGATCTTGGCCAGGTTGCCATCGTCGGTCGGCGCATCGACCGGTTCGCCGTCGATGAAGAAGCGGACCTGCTGGACCTCGTCGAACCCGAGGGCGGTGAAGACGATCTGGGCGAAGGCTTCCTTCTGCGCCGGCCCGCCGATGTCGTTGATTTCCCCCGTGAGGTCGATGGTCGCCAGCCCGTTCTTCACGACGACGCCGCGCAGCTGGGTGTCGGGGGGAACGGACGTGTCCAGGTTGTTGGACGCATCTTCCGGTGGGGCGGCCAGGACGAAGTCGAGCGCCTTGCCGAGGGTGACCTCGCCCTCGACCGGGTACTCCTCGGCCTGGAGCCGGCCATCGTTCAAGAAGTAGACCTCGACCGTCGCCGCTCCGGTGGGCGCCACCGTGGTGGGCACGGTCTCGGCTGGAGCGACCGTCGTCTGGTTGATGGGTCGCGGCTCGCGATCGATGGGCACGCCGCAGCCGGCCAGGCCGAGGAGGCCGATGAGGGAGGCGGCGGAGCCGGCGAGGAGCCGGCGGCACGGGGTCATGGCACGTCTCCGGCATCCTCGTCGTCGTGCTCACGGGGCTCGTCCCAGGCCACCGGCAGCGACAGCACGAACCGAGCCCCGCTCTGGCCGTCGGGGCGATCCTCGACCCACACGGATCCCTTGTGCAGGGCCACGTGCTCGGCGACCAGCGACAGCCCGAGGCCCACGCCTTCGCTGCCGGCGCGGCGGTTGGAGCCTGCCCCGCGCGAGAACCGGTCGAAGATCAGCTCCCGCTCGTCCTCGGGCACCCCGGCCCCGCCGTCTTCGACCGCCCACTGGATGCCCTCGGGTACCTTGCGGACCTGCACCCGTGTGGCGCCGCCGCCGTACTTGCGGGCGTTGTCGAGCAGGTTCGTGATGACGCGGACGAGGCGTCGCTTGTCGGCTCGGATGAAGACGCCGGCGAGGTCGGCGTCAAGCTCGATCGCCACGTCGGGGCTCTGCGACCAAGCGACCGACTGGGTCGTGAGCTCGCCGGGCCGGATCTCGCTCAGGTCCAGGCGGGCGGCGCCGGCATCGAAGCGGGAGATCTCGAGGAGGTCCTCGACCAGCTGCTTGAAGCGGGCGACGTCGGCCACCATCAGGTCGACCGCGGCTTGGGCGGACGCATCGGGCATCTCCTCGCGACGCGACGACAGCACCTCGATGGATGCGGAGAGCGTCATGAGCGGCGACCGGAGCTCGTGGCTCACGTCGGACGCAAACCGGTTGTCCTGTTCGATGCGCTCTTCGAGCACCTGTGCCATGTGGTTGAACGAGGTCACCAGCACGCCGAGGTCCGGATCGTCGACGGCTCCCAGCCGGGTCTCGAGGTGCCCGCCGGCGATGGCCTCGGCCGCCATCGAGACGTCGGCGAGAGGTCGCAGCGCCCGCCGGCTCGCCCACCAGCCAACCGCCGCACCGGCCAGGGTCGTGACCAGTGCGGCTCCGAACAGCGACGTCGAGAGGGACTCGAGGGTGCTCTGCGCGTCCGCAAGCGGCACGAACTCGAAGTAGAGCCCGTCGACATCGGGGAGCGGCACGCCGATCAACAGATCGGGCTCGCCGTCGATCGACACCCGCATGCGCG
This sequence comes from Acidimicrobiales bacterium, assembly GCA_046594195.1. Taxonomy (GTDB): domain Bacteria; phylum Actinomycetota; class Acidimicrobiia; order Acidimicrobiales; family Iamiaceae; genus Aquihabitans. The sequence goes on from JBKJPY010000052.1 coordinate 8,085, forward strand.
ACGGCGTGCCTTGCTCGGCCATCTTCAGGAGATCGTCCGGGATGGCGGCCTCGTCGAACTCCGTGCTCTGGTTCGTCCAGCGTCCGAACGCGTCGCGCACGACGGCCCGCGACGGCGTCTCGCTGTCGAGCGAGTTGAGGACGGCGCGCAGGTCGGTGTCCTCTTGGCCCCGGGCGAGCTGCGACTCGACCACCTCGGAGTTGCGGAAGGCCTGGCGGGTCACGGCGCTCTCGCGCTGGCCCAGGATGTTCTCCCGGGTGAGCGCCCAGGTGGTGCCGGCCAGGATCGTTGACAGGAACAGCGCGCCGAGCGTGAATGCCAGCGTGATGCGCGCCCGCAGGCCGAGTCGGGGCATGCGCACGCCCTGCCACCACCGGTGCGGCGCGAGGTCAGCCGGATCACCCAGGGGATCCGTGGGGGGTGGCACCGGCCTCAGGTCTGGAGCTTGTAGCCCAGGCCGCGCACGGTGACCACGTGCCGGGGGTTGGCCGGATCGGCCTCGACCTTGGTGCGTAAGCGGCGGACGTGGACGTCGACGAGACGGCCGTCGGCGAAGTAGTCGTAGCCCCAGACCTTGTCGAGGAGGGTCTCCCGGCTGAAGACCTTGCCCGGGGACGACGCCAGTTCCACGAGGAGCTTGAACTCGGTCTTCGTGAGGTGGACCTCCTGGCCGGCGCGGCGCACGACCCCCTGGTCCGGGATCACCTCCAGGTCGCCGAAGCGCAGGTGCGGACTCGCCGGGTCCGCGGTTCGGGCCCGCCGCAGGAGGGCACGGATCCGCGCCGAGAGCTCCTTGGGGGCGAACGGCTTGGTCAGGTAGTCGTCAGCTCCGGCTTCCAGCCCGGCCACGACGTCGTGGGTGTCGTCGCGGGCGGTGACCATGACGATCGGCACGTCGGACTGACGCCGGATCGCCCGGCACACCTCGAACCCGTCGATGTCGGGGAGCATGATGTCGATGAGGACCACGTCGGTCGGCGATTGGGCGAACTTCACCAGCGCCTCCTCGCCGTTCTCCGCCTCGTCGACCGTCCAGCCCTCGTCCTCGAGCGCCAGGCGCACCGCCGTGCGGATCCGCTCATCGTCCTCAACGCTCAAGATCCGGGTGCCCACGGCTGGTGATCGTAGGGGAGCGGGCAGCGTCGGGCGTGACGCGAAGCGATCGCTTGCCGAGAGCTGACCGGCAGGTCGGCTACTTCGCGGCGTGACCGAGGTCCATGGCGGCGAACAGGAAGTTGCGAGTCTCGTCGAGAATCTGTTGGCGGTGCTTGGCGTAGGGGACGTGGCCGTCGCCCTTCCAGACGGTCCGCTCGGCGACGACCTTGGCCGCGCGCGCATCAGCGAGGGTGGAGTCGCTCCAGCTGAGCGGGACGATGTCGTCCGCATCTCCGTGGAAGTCCATGGTCGCCGGCTCACCGGGGTCGGCCTTGGTGGTGAGCGATGCACCCGACACCGACACGGCCGCACGGACCTTCGAGGAGTAGACGGGGTTGCCGCTGTGGCCGACGCGGTCGGACCCGTAGGCGACGTTGTACGCCGTGATGCCACCGGCCGAGCTGCCGCCGATCGCGATGCGGTCGGGGTCGACCTTGTACGACGCGGCGTTCGCCCGCAGGAAGCGGACGGCCGCCTGGGCGTCGTTCTGCGCCATCTCGATGCCGCGGATGCACTCGTCGGTGAAGGGTGAGCAGCCCTTGGTGAGCCGGTAGTCGATCGACACGTTGACGAAGCCCTTCTTCGCGAAGGTGGTGGCCTGGTCGACGATCTCGACCGAGGTCTTGCTGCCGTTCTTGAAGCCTCCGCCGTGCACCCAAACAATGGCTGGGCGCTTGGTCACCGTGTCGCCCTGCGGCTGGTACACGTCGAGCTTCAGGGTCTGCAGCGACCCGCTGATCCGGGCGGCCTTGCCGTAGGTGACGTCGGCGGTCTTGTCGACCTGGGTGAACACGGCGTCGCGGTAGCGGACCATGCCGGAGCCGCCGGGCGTGGTCAGGTGGAATGGCTGGCACGCGGTGAGGGCCACGCAGGCCGCAGCGACGACGGCGGTGATGGCGAAGCGACGGTGACGAGTGCGCACGGCGGACCTCTCGGATTGATGGTTCGGCGCACCCTAAAGCCGAGCTTCGGACGGCGCGCTCCGGTCTGGTCAGACGTCGCCTGCGCCCGCCGCGCCGAGGATGGCGGCCAGATCCGCCCAGATCTCGGGTGGCGCGGCCAGGGTGAAGTGCTCGCTCGGGTCGGTGTCGGCGGTGAGCCCGGTGACCACCGCTCCGGCTTCTCGTGCGATCAGGGAGCCGGCGGCGTGGTCCCACGGGTTCAAGCCGACCTCCCAGTAGCCGTCGACGCGGCCGCAAGCGACCCAGCACAGGTCCACGGCGGCGGCGCCGAAGCGGCGGATGTCGGCGATCTGGCCGATGACCTCGGTCACGACGGCGGCTTGGCGGGTGCGGCGGGCCGGGTCGTATCCGAATCCGGTGGCCACGACCGAGCGGGCGAGCGACGCCGGCTCGGCGCAGCGGATCGGAGTGCCGTTGCAGGCGGCGCCGCCGCCGAGTGTGGCGGTGAACACCTCGTCGTGGAGCGGCGAGGCGACGACGGCGGCCACGCTGCGCCCATCGATCTGCGCGGCGATCGACACACAGAATCCTGGGATGGCGTGGACGAAGTTCACCGTGCCGTCGATGGGGTCGACGCACCAGGTCACCCCGCTGGTGCCCAGGACGTCCGCCCCCTCTTCGCCCTGGATCGCATCGTCGGGCCTCGCAGCGAGGATCCGTTCGGTGATGTGGGCCTCGGCCCAGGTGTCGAGCTCGGTGACGAGGTCGGTCGGCGTGCTCTTGGAGCTGACGGCGGGTCCGTCGCCGGCCAGCGAGGCTCGCAGGTGGGCGGCCACTTCCACGGCGATCGGCTGGGCCAGCGCCAGCAACTCGCCGGGGCCGGTGCTCACGACTTCCGCTTGGCGTCGAGTTGGGCCTTGCGGGCCGCGGCCGGATCCCCGGTCTCGACGATGGTCTTCCACTCGCCCATGGCCCGCAGCACGAGGACCGACACCACGGCCACGCCGCCGGCAGCGAACGCCGCTCCAGCCAGGCCGATCAGCCCGGGGATGATGTCACCTTCGTCCGTGAGCGACAGCTGGGCGACCTTGTACCCGATCAGCCCGCCGCACACGCCGGCCACGACGATCGCCACGAGGGCGAGGACCCGGGCGCCCGTTGGCGGAAGGGCGGAGTCCAGCGGTGCGTGACCTGGCGGGGGATCGAGATCGGCCATGGGGCCAAGCTACCCAGGGGTAGGTCGGCCAACCCATCTCGTCCATCGGGTCCGTCCGGCGGCCACTGCTCCCGTAGAGTGACGGCCCGAATGTCTGCGCTCGTGATCATCCCGACCTACCAGGAAGCCGAGAACATCGCCGACGTGCTCGGCCGCGTGCGCAAGTCAGTGCCCGACGCCTTCGTGCTCGTCGTGGACGACGGCAGTCCCGACGGCACCGCCGATCTGGCCGAAGCGGCAGCCGAGCACCTCGGCCAGATCGATGTGCTGCGCCGTGCCGCCAAGTCCGGTCTCGGCCCGTCCTACCGGGCCGGCTTTGCCTGGGGTCTCGAGCGCGACCACTCGGTCCTGCTGGAGATGGACGCTGACCTCTCCCACGACCCGGCCATGCTGCCGGCCCTGATCGCCGCCGTGGCCGAGGGCGATGCCGATCTGGCCATCGGCTCTCGCTACATCCCCGGTGGCGCCGTCCCCGGGTGGCCCACCCACCGCCGGCTGCTGTCGCAGTGGGGCAACCGCTACGTCGGTTCGATGCTGCGCATGCCGGTGCGCGACGCGACTGCGGGGTTCCGCGCCTACACCTCGGCCATCCTCCAGAAGGTCGGCCTTGACCAGGTCCGGGCCGACGGGTACGGGTTCCAGATCGAGATGGCCTACGAGGTCGCCAAGGCGGGCGGCACCATCACCGAGCTACCGATCGTGTTCCGCGACCGGGTGCGGGGTGTCTCCAAGATGCACCCGAGCATCGTGGCCGAGGCCCTCTGGCTGGTCACTCGATGGGGCGTCCGAGACCGGATCCGGAAGGTCCGCCGCCTGCGCTGAGGACTCGGACCGGCGTCGCTGCAGGGACCGGTCCGCCGCTGGCAGACTGTCGACCGTGAAGCGCTGGTTGGTGGCGGGAGCCGTGATCGAAGGGCCCGACGGCGTGCTGCTGGTGGCCAACCGCCGCCACGACGGCGCCGTGGACTGGTCCACCCCGGGCGGCGTCATCGACGAGGGCGAGGAGGTGCTCGCCGGGCTGGAGCGCGAGGTGCGCGAGGAGACCGGTTTGGTGGTGTCGGGCTGGGATGGCCTGCTCTACGGCATCGAGGTGGTCGCGCCCGACCTGGGCTGGCACCTCCGGGTCGAGGTCCATCGAGCCGCCACCGTGGAAGGCGACCTCGTGCTCGACGATCCCGACGGCATCGTCTTCGATGCCGGGTACGTCGCCATCGGGGAGTGCGACGACCGCCTGGCGCATGCGCAGCTCTGGGTCCGTGAGCCCCTCTCGGCGTGGCTGGGCCAGCGTTGGACCCTCGCCCGGGACTTCCGCTACCACGTCGCCGGCCGCGACCGCTCGAGCCTCACCGTCTCGCCGGTCCCGTGACGGCTCCGGAGCCCGGGCCCGGCCGGGCCGACGGCTCCGAGGACGCCGGCGCGGGGATCCTCCACGTCGACATGGACGCCTTCTTCGTGTCCGTCGAGCTGCTCCGACGGCCCGAGCTGCGGGGCCGTCCGGTGGTGGTGGGCGGGAGCGGTGCTCGGGGCGTGGTGGCCGCCGCGTCCTACGAGGCCCGCTCCTACGGCGTTCACTCCGCCATGCCCGGTGCCCGCGCCCGCCGCCTCTGCCCCCAGGCCGTGTTCCTCTCCGGGGACCATGCCCGCTACCGCGAGGTGAGCGCTCGGGTGATGGAGGTCTTCCGGTCCTTCACGCCCCTGGTGGAGCCGATCTCGCTCGACGAGGCCTTCTTGGACGTCCGTGGGGCCCGGCGGCTGCTGGGGACGCCGATGGAGATCGCCCACCGCCTGCGAGCTCGGATCCTCGAGCAGGAAGGCTTGACCTGCTCGGTCGGGGTCGCCCGTGTGAAGTTCCTGGCGAAGCTGGCTTCGGAACAGGCCAAGCCGAAGGCATCGCCGAGCGGCCCGGTCTTCGGCGAGGGCGTGTTCGAGGTGGCTCCGGACCGGGAGCTGGCCTTCCTGCACGCCCTGCCAGTCCGGGCGCTGTGGGGCGTCGGTCCGGCGACGCTCGGTCGTCTCGAGCGGCTTGGCGTCCGCTCGGTCGGGGACCTGGCGACGCTGCCCCTCGCAACGGCGACGGGGGCGCTCGGTCGGGCCTCGGGAACGCACCTCCATGCACTGGCGAACGCCCAAGATCCCCGTCCGGTGGTGCCCAGCCAGGCGGCGAAGTCGATCAGCCACGAGGAGACGTTCGCCCGAGACCGGTTCCGCCGCGACGAGCTCGACGTGGAGCTCGTCCGGCTGTCGGACGCGGTGGCGACCCGGTTGCGCCGCTCAGGCGTGGTCGGACGCACGGTGACGGTGAAGGTGCGCTTCGGGGACTTCACCACCATCACGCGCTCGGCCACGGTCGACGGCGGGCTGGACTCCGGTCATCAGCTGGCACGGATGGCGCGAGGCCTCCTGGCGGAGGTCGATCCATCCCCGGGTGTCCGGCTGCTCGGCCTCGGGGTCTCGCAGCTCGACGACCGGGGCAACCGCCAGCTGTCGCTCGACGACCTGATGGCGGCCGGAACCTCAGAAGGAGGCGCCAACTGGAGCTCAGCGGAGGAGGCGATGGATGCGGTACGTGCCCGTTTCGGCGACGGTGCGCTCGGCCCCGCCAGCCTCGCCGGACCCGGTGGCATCCGGGTCGCCCGGAAGGGCCAGCAGCAGTGGGGTCCCGACGCGGACCCCGAGGAGCCGTGAGATCGGGCTGGGAACTGGGTGTGACGCGTTGTCGCGTGCCGTCCGCTGTGCGACACTGATCGGACTGGGTCGGGCCCCCGGTGGTCGAAAGGTTGACGACGTGCCGCTTTCTGAGGACGAGCAGAGGATCCTCCAACAGATCGAGCAGCAGTTCTACGCGACCGACCCCGATCTGGCGGGGGAGATCGGCAATCACTCGCTCTACACCCATTGCCTGCGCCGCATGCGCTGGGCCACGGCCCTGTTCGTGGTCGGCCTGATCGTCCTCGTGGTCGCCCTGGCCACGGCCGTGAACTTCGTGGTGTCCTTCGGCGGGTTCGTGGTGATGCTCGGCGCCGCCCTCTGGTTCGAGCGCAGCCTCCGCAAGATGGGCCGGGCCGGCATGGCCCAGCTCTCCGCCTCGCTGCACGCCGGTGGCCTGCGCGACTACTTCGGGGATACCGGGGATCGAGTGCGGAACCGCCTCCGCCCCCAGGACGACGATGCCGAGGACGACAACGACCGCTCCTGACCGGAGCGGATCTGCCGCCCGCTCAGACGGGCGCCGGCTCGCGGGTCCGCACGGCGGCGAGGACCTCCGCGGCGAGCCGGTCCACCTCAGCGGCATCCTGGGCATCGAGCCCCTCCGGTGACCACCGGGAGGCGGTGACGAGCTCGGCCAGGCAATCCAGCGCGCCGGCTGCCGGCCCGGCGGCGCCGGTGGCCGCTGCAGCCACCTCGACGGGGGTGTGGGACGGGTCGACGTCGACCCCGCGGAAGCGGGACAGGCCGGCAACCACGCGCGCCCACGCCCGGTCGGCATCGCTCATCGCCGCACGCCGGCGTGCGGCGATGAGCCGGCGCCGGATGACCGCGACCGCGGCGAAGAGCACAACGGCCGCCACCAGTGCGATCCCGGTCCAGGCCCTGCTCCCACCGGTTCCGTCACGGGTGTCCGCGTCGCTCCCGGCGGTCTCGGTTCGCTGGGTCCGGGGCGGCTGCGTGACGGGGGTCGACGACTCCGGCGCTCGGGCTGCGGTCGTGGCTACAGCCGCGGTCGTTGTCGTGGAACTGGTGGCTGGCGGCGTCGCATCCTGCTGGGCGCGCACGCCGCTGTACTCCTCGGCTCCGGGCATGCCCCGGCCCGGCGTCGGCTCGAACGCCACCCAACCGGTCTCGGGGAAGTACACCTCGGGCCACGCATGGGCGTGGCGGCCGAGGACCCGGTACAGGTTCGGATCGTCCGGGTCGGTCTCGCCTGGCGTGAAGCCGACGGCCACCCGCGCCGGGATGCCGAGCGATCGGGCCATGGCGGCGAAGGTGCCGGCGAACTGCTCGCAGTAGCCCTCCTTGCTGCGCAGGAACCGTTCCACGGCGCGATCGCCGTGGCCATCGTCGGTCTCGAGCGAATAGGTGAACTCCCTGCGGAACCAGTCCTGCAGGGCCCGTGCCGTCTCGTAGCGGGTGCGGGTCCCCTCGGTCGCGCGGCGGGCCAGGTCGCTCGCCAGGAACGGGAAGTCGGAGGGGAGCCCGAGGTAGCGCGATCGGATCGCGGCGGGGTCCGGCTCGGAATCGGCATCGAGCTGATCGGGGCCGAACTGCGGCACCTTCGATACGACCGAGTACGTCAAGCCATCCGAGGTCGGCTCGGACGCGTCGACGATGAGCGTCGACGAATCGGGGTCCCAACGCAGCGGTGTCTCGGTCGCGGTGACGCTCACGGCTTCGAACGCGGTGGGCGCCCAGATCGTCGACAGCCCTTCGATGGTCACCTTCTGGGTCACCGGGCGGAAGTCCCCGGCGCTCGGAGCATCCGAGGGGAGCTCCTCGCCGGCCTGCTTGAACTCGCCGCTGCTGGACCAGATGTCCCCGTCGAAGGTGTCGAGGGAGGTGAGGCGCCAGTAGGCCGGCGCGGAGGAGCGGACCCGGAAGACCTCCCGGTCGCTCTGGTCGACGAGGCGCTTGCGGATCTCGACCATCGGGCTGACCGTCACCCGAGAGCGATCGCCGCCCTGGTTGCCGCGCCAGCTGATGGCGGCTTCGGAGCGGGCACCAGGGAGGGTCGGGCCGATCAGCACCCCCGCAGCGAGGGCGAGCACGGCGACCACGCCCGCCGAGCGCAGCACCGAGCGAGCCGTGGTCCGGTGGGTGGGGAGCCACGACTGGTCGCGATCGAGGGCGACGGAGCGCTGGACCGCCACGAACAGCAGGACCGCTCCAGCGAATGCGGCGGCGCAGGCCACCTCGCCGCTTCCGGACCCCAGGACCGAGCAGAAGACGAAGATCGCCGTGGTGGCGGCGATGGCCTCGGCAGTGGCGCGCAGGCGGTGCGCTGCCCAGTCCCCGAACCAGGCGGCGAGCCACAGGGCCAGGCCGGCGGCGAGCTGGAACCCCGGCAGTACCTCGGTCGGCGCGACCACCACCGGGTACTGCTCGCGGGCGAGGTGCAGGGAGTCGGATGCGGCCCGCCACGTCTCGGGAGTGGGGAGGCCGGCTGCGGTGGTCCCGGGGAACAGGATCCACCCGACGGCGACGCCCGCCCCGGCGACGGCGGCCAGCACGACGAGCGGGGCCGGAGCCCGGAGCCGGCGGCACGCGATGGCCGTGGCGTGGGCGCCCAGGGCGAAGGCGAGGAGCTGGGTGAGGAAGCCCCACCCGACGTAGAGGCGCGTGAAGCCCAGCACCGTGGCGACGCTGACGGCCACGAGGGGAAGCTCGGCCCACCACGGGATGCGGGTGCGACGGCTCACTGCGGCACCGTGGCGCCCATCGCCCGGGCCCACGCGACGGCGAAGGATTCGCCGGCCGCGACCACGACGTCGGCGTCTGCGGCCGGAACGTCGGCGAAGGAGATGAGCAGGTGGTCGGTGAAGCCTGCCGCCCGCACGGCCGAAGGGAGGGGGTCATCGGTATGGCCGGTGAGCACGAGCAGTGCGACCGGGCGCCGCGGGTCGGCCATCGGCATCACGAGCGGCTGATCCCGCTCCTGGCGGACCAGGGCCAGGTCCTCCAGCAGGCCATGGCCGGCTCGCACCGCGTCGACCATGCCGGAGTCCATCCCACCCGTCGTGGCGAGGCGGACGCGATCACCCGAGGCGGCTACGGCATCGATGACCCCCGCGGCCGCGCTCACCGCCCGCTCGAAGTCCGAGGCATCGAGGGCACCGGCACGGGTGTCGAGGAGGACTGCGATGTGGCCCTGCCAGCGGTCTTCGTCGCGGCGCACCTGGAGCTCGTCGGCGTGTGCGGTCGACGGCCAGTGGACCCGGCGCAGGTCGTCGCCCACCACGTAGGGACGCAGGGTGACCAGGTCAGCGCCACCCGAAGCCGAGGCGACCCGGCGGCTGAGGCCGGCGAGCGGCTCGTGGCGGCCGCCACCGAGCGGCAGCGGCGGCGCCGGGTCGATGGAAGGCAGCACGGTGATCGCCAGTTCGGCCACGCCCGGCAGGCGCCGGCGGGCGAGGCCGAACGGATCGATGACCTCGGTGGTCAACGGTCCGATGTGGAGCTGTCCCCGCCGCAGGGGCGGCAGGCGGTACCCGACGTCCTGGCGGGCACCGACCACCAAGGGACCGACCGCCAGGCGAGCGCCGATCGTCCCTTCGACCGGATCCACGATGACGACGGGCGGAAGGCGTCGGGGACCGTGGTTGGCGAGGGACACCTCAACCCGGCCGACGCCTCCGGCGGACAGCTGCGGTGGGCTGACGTGTCGGTCGACGGCCAGGCGTGGGAGCGGGCGCCGGACCCACAGCAGGGCCAGCACCACGAGGGCGCTGGCGACCGCGGCGAGCACGTAGAGCTCGGTCACCGCGAGCAGCCGTCCGAGTGCCGTGCCCGCCACGATCCCGGTGACGACCGCCCAACCGGATCGGGTGAGCACGGTCAGCCGGCACTCTGCACGGGCCGGGCCTCGGGCTGGGGGACCTGGGAGAGGACGTCGGCGATGACCGACTGGGCAGTGGCCCGACCGGCACGTGCTGCGGGTGACAGCAGCAGCCGGTGGGCCAGCACGGGCCCGGCGAGGGCCTTGATGTCGTCGGGCGTGACGTAGGTCCGGCTGCGGGTGGCGGCGCGAGCGCGGGCCACGCGCTGGAGCGCGAGGGTGGCACGCGGCGACATCCCGACGGACACGTGCGGGTGACGGCGGGTGGCCTGGGCCAGGTCGACCAGGTAGCCCTGGAGCGACCGTGCGATGTGGACGTTTCGGGCCGCGGCCGCCAGGCCGTTCACCTGGGCGCCGGTGATCACCGGCTCCACGTCGTCGAGCAGGTCCCGGGCGCCGTGGCTGGCGAGGATGTCGAGCTCGGCGTCGCGGTCGGGGTACCCCACCGACACCTTGAGCAGGAAACGATCGAGCTGGCTCTCTGGCAGGGGATAGGTCCCCTCGTTCTCGATGGGGTTCTGCGTGGCGATCACGAGGAACGGCGGCGGGAGGTGCCGGGTGGTGCCGTCGATCGTGACCTGGCGCTCGGCCATGGCCTCGAGCAGGGCCGACTGGGTCTTGGGCGATGCCCGGTTGATCTCGTCGGCGAGGACGATGTTGGCGAACACCGGGCCGGGCCGGAAGTCGAACGCGCCGGACGACCGGTTCCACACGTTGACCCCGATGACGTCCGAGGGCAGGAGGTCCGGCGTGAACTGGATGCGGCCGTAGCTCCCGTCGATCGATCGGGCCAGCGCCTTGGCCAAGGTGGTCTTGCCGACGCCGGGAACGTCCTCCACCAAGAGGTGCCCCTCGGCGATGAGCGCCAGCAGCACCAGCTCGATGGCCTCGGGCTTCCCCTGGATCACCTGGCCGATCGACTCCGCCAGGGCCCGGTACAGATCGTCGAAGCTGTCCGGTCGCTCCGCCATGGGTTGCGTTGCCACGAGCTGCTCCTGATCGCCGATGAGCGACCCACGATAGAGGGCCGGTCACCGGACGAGCGCCGCGTGCCTCGCCATCTGGCGTGCCAAGCTGCCCTCGTGGAGCGACCGAGGTGACCTCAGCGCGGTGGTGGGTGCAGGCGGCCCTCGCGGTGCTGCGCCGTCCGTCGCTGTGGGGCGTGGCGGTGTCGCAGGCGCTGCGGCTGGCGTCCCCGGGTTGGTGGCGTCGGTCGCCCTTCCTCCCCGTGCCCGATCCCGCCTACCTCCGCTTCCGGCTCGAAACGCAGTACGGCTCTGATCACGAGCCCGAACCCGACGACGTCATCACGTACCTGCACTGGTGCCGGACCTTCCGCCAGTTGGCATGACCTCCTCTGCGCCCGGGTCGGAGCACCCGGATCTGGTCTCGGTCGAGCTGCGGCGCATCCGGATGCCCTTGCGCCACGCCCATCGTGCGGCTCACGGATCCGAAGAGGTGCGGGACCTCGTGCTGGTCGCGGCGACCTTTGCGGACGGCACTGTGGGCTGGGGCGAGTGCTCGGCGCTCGCCCGTCCGACCTACAGCTCCGAGCACACGGCCGGTGCCTGGCTCGTGCTGCGCGACGAGGTGGTGCCGGCGGTGCTGGCCGGTCGGGCGCCGCAGGTCGTCGGCCATCCGATGGCGTCGGCCGCGGTGCTCACGGCGCTGACCGATGCGGTGCTGCAGCGGGTCGACCGCTCGCTCGCCACCGAGCTGGCGGCGACGCTCGGCGGCAACCCGGTGGCGTCCGTGCCGACCTGTGCGGTCATCGGCCGTGCCGACGAGGTCGACGAGGTGCTGGCCCGGGTGGAGGCGCGGCTCCAGGAGCGGGTGGCGATGGTGAAGCTGAAGGTCACAGCGGACCCCCGTGACCTGGTGACGGTCGGTGCCGTGCGCGAGGCGTGGCCGGACCTTCCCCTTGCCGTCGACTTCAACGGGACCGCCGACGCCGACGCGCTCCGTCGCCTCGACCGCCTCCACCTCGAATACGTCGAGCAGCCCGCGCCGGCCGACGAGCTGGTCCGGTCCGCCCACCTGGCCTCGCTGATCGAGGCGCCGGTCGCCCTTGACGAGTCGATCACCTCGACGGGCGCCTTGGACGCGGCCGTGGCGCTCGGAGCCGGCCGCATCGCCAACGTGAAGCCGGCGCGCTGCGGGGGGCCGCATGCTGCGGCGGCCCTGGTCGGCCACGCCGGCCACGCCGGGCTCGAGGTGTTCGTCGGGGGGATGATCGAGTCCGGGATCGGGCGAGCCGCCGCACTCGCGGTCGCCGCTTTGCCCGGGTGCACGCTCCCGACGGACCTCGGGCCATCGCTGGCCTACTTCGCCGAGGACGTCACCGCACCCGTGGTCGCGGACGGGGCCGGTCGCATGATCGTCCCGACCGGTGGTGGCATCGGCGTGGCACCGGTCCCTGGCCAGCTGGAGGAGTTCACGGTCGACCGCCTGGTCCTGCGCTCGTGAGCGAGGGGAGCTGGCCGGTCGAGCACCTGTGGGGCTCGGCCGCCGCCTTTCACGCCCGGGACATCCCCGATCCCGCGACGGCTGCGCTGTGGTGGTTCGAGGTCGAGCGACCGGCGGTCGTCCTCGGCAGCACCCAGCGCGATGCCGTCATCGATGCCGTTGCGGCCTCCGCCGCCGGCGTGGAGGTGGCGCGGCGCCGCAGCGGGGGAGGGGCGGTCTACCTGGCGCCCGGTGGAGCGCTGTGGATCGACGTCATCCTCCCGGCGGACGATGCCCGGTGGGATCGCGATGTCGGTCGCGCCTTCGGCTGGCTGGGTCGGGCATGGGTCGAGGTGGTGCACCAGCTGGGGCTGCCCGGGGCGATCGCCCACGAGGGCCCGCTGCAGCGTCGGCCGTGGTCGGACCTGGTCTGCTTCGCCGGGCTCGGCCCCGGTGAGGTCACGGTGGGCGATCAGAAGGTGGTGGGCATCTCCCAACGGCGTACCCGGTCTGCTGCCCGCTTCCAGTGCGCCCTCCTCCAGCGATGGGACCCGGCACCGCTGGTCGAGGTCCTCGCCCTCGAGCCCGACCAACGGGAGCGGGCGACCGCCGACCTGCAGACCGCCGGTCGCGGCGTCGGGCCGGTGAGCGGCGAGGACGTGATCGGGCGCTTGCGGGTCGCGTTGGCCGCCACGGACTGACCGATACGAACGTGCGTTCGTGCAGGTCATCCCATATTTCTGCTTGCGCTTGGAGAGAAATGGAATAAAGTGGCACGCAATGGCGAACCGGGGAGAGGCCGAGGTCGAGGGGGGAGCGACCGGGACGCTGACCGGCGCGCGTCTGCCCGCCTTCGGGCACCACCCCTTCTCCGGCCACTACCGGACCCGCGTCGAGGCCAGTGGCCGCGTGGCGCTCCCCGCCGCCTTCAAGGGGGCGTTCGTCGATGCGGCGATCGTGCGGGCGTCGGGCACGCAGAGCCTGATGCTCATGACGCCCCGAGCGTTCGAGCTCGTGGTCGACGCCCTCAAGGCCAACGACCCCGAGATGATGCTCGACAGCCGGAAGCGCCAGCTCCTGTTCATGGGCTCGCCTCGGATCTCCGTCGACCGCCAGAGCCGCGTCGTCCTCCCGCCCGAGCTGCGGGCCAAGGTCGGCATCGAGGGCGAGGCGGAGCTGGTCGTCGCCGGCGCCATCGAGCGTCTCGAGATCTGGCCCGCGGCCCGGTACGACGCCGAGCAGGCGCCGATGGTCGACGACGTCGACCGCATGTTCGATACCTTCGGCGGCCTCTCCACGGACCCGACGTGACCCCGTGGCCGCGCTCATGACCGAAGAACGACCCTTCGTCCACGATCCCGTGCTGTTGGACCTGGTGGTGGAGCTGTTCCAGCCCGTTCCCGCCGGCACCATCGTCGACGCAACCCTTGGCGGTGCCGGTCATGCGGCGGCCGTGCTCCAGTCGCGCTCGGACCTGCGGGTCCTGGGACTGGATCGCGATCGGAACGCACTGGCTGCAGCGCAGGCACGGCTCGCCTCATTCGGCCCTCGGGCCGAGGTGCACCATGCCCGCTTCGACCAGCTGGCGACGGTGGTCGCCGCGGCCGGCACCGCCAGCCAACCGATCGTCGGGGTCCTGTTCGACCTCGGTGTCAGCTCGCCCCAGTTCGACGATGGCGAGCGCGGCTTCTCGTACCGCCACGACGCGCCGCTGGACATGCGGATGGACCAGGGCAGCGGCCCGTCTGCCGCGGACCTCGTGAACACCGCAGACGAGCACGAGCTGGCCGGGATCCTCCGTCGCAACGCCGATGAGCGCTTTGCCGGCCGCATCGCCCGAGCCATCATCGCCGCCCGGCCCATCGCCACCACGGGCGAGCTGGCCGACGTCGTCGTGTCGGCCATCCCCGCCCCGGCTCGCCGCAAGGGCGGGTTCCCCGCGAAGCGGACCTTCCAAGCGCTGCGCATCCACGTCAACGAGGAGCTCGACGTCTTGCCGCCGGCTCTCGACGCCGCCATCGAGGTGCTGGCGCCGGGTGGTCGGTTGGTCGTCATCAGCTACCACTCGGGCGAGGACCGGATCGTGAAGGAGCGCCTCCGTCGGGCCGACGACGGCGGCTGCACCTGTCCGCCCGGTCTGCCCTGCGGCTGCGGCGCCGTCCCCGATGGCCGTTTGCTCAAGCGAGGGGGCTGGACGCCGTCGGCCGCCGAGACCGCTGCCAATCCCCGCGCCGCCAGTGCCCGGCTCCGTGCCATCGAGAAGTTGCCCGCTCCACCCTCTGAGGACCCGTCATGACCAGCCCCGTGCGCGCCCCCCGCCCGACGCCCCGCCGCATCGCCCAGCCCGAACCGGCTCCGCGCCGACCGCACCTGCGGGTCGTGCCTCCTCCGACGCGACCGTCGCTGCGGCCGTCCATCCGACGCCGTCGCACGGGTGCCGTCCTCATCGTGTCGACGGTCCTCGTGTTCGGCTCGCTCATGGCGTCAGCGCTCTTCTACGGCCTCCTCGAGGGCGGGCAGTCCGAGCTCGACCACCTGGACACCCAGATCCAGGAGGAGACGACGGCGCTGGCCCAAGAGAAGCTCCGCCTGGCCGATCTGCAGTCGCCCGCTCGCATCTCCCGGGAGGCCCGCAAGCTCGGGATGGTCCCCGCCGACCTGCAGCACTGGGTGACGCCGGGTAGCACCGACGCTCCCGTCGTGACCGGGAGCACGCCGGACGACACCGCCACGAGCGATGCCGATCCGAGCAACTCGACCGGTACGACCGACACCAACGACCCGGCCAGCTCGACCGGAACGACATCGACCGGCACGGCTGACGAGCTGGCCGGTCCCAACGGGGGAGGCCCAGCCCAGTGAACGACGACTTCTTCGGTCGGCCCAGCTCGCGCAGCACCACCACGATCGACCAGCGACCGGCCTCGCGGCCGGCGCCGGCGCGCCCGGCCGCCCGCCGGGGACCGAAGAAGTCCACGCCCACCGTTCGGCGACAGGCACCGGCGCCCGCGCCGCGCCGCTCCACGCCGCCGCCGGCCAACCGGGCTGCCCGCCCGCCCGTCGGCCGGGGACGCTCGCAGTCGGCGTCCGGGTCGGTCGGCCGCCGTCCGATCGCTCCTGCGCCCCGCCCCGTGGTGCGCCGGGAGGTGCCATCGCTCACGGGCGGCCAGCTCCGAGCGCGGACGCTGAAGCGCCTCGTGCTGTTCGTCGTGCTGATGGGGGCCATCGTGGCCGCCGTGGCGATCCGCCTGGTCGACGTCCAGGTGGCGAACACCTCCCGCTACGTCGCCTACGGCGAGTCGCAGCGCGACGGCTTCCGGGTCCTGCCAGCCAGCCGGGGAGCGATCTACGACCGCAACGGGCAGGCCTTTGCCATGTCGGTGGCCCAGCCGATGGTCATCGCCGATCCGCTCCAGGTTCGCCGCCCCATCGCCACGTCCCGCGCCCTGGGCCGCATCCTCGGTCTCGACGCCGTCGACGTCGAGGCCAAGCTCCGCGCCGACTCGCACTACCGGGTCATCGCCAAGTCGATCTCCCAGGACGACGAGACCGCCATCAAGGATGCGATCGCCGCCGACGAGCTCACCGGCATCACGCTGGAAAGCGAGTACCAGCGCGCCACGCCGAGTGACGACCTCGCCGTCGGCGTGATCGGCCATGCCCTGCCCGAAGGCCAGAAGGCCCTCGACGGCACGACCGGCGGGGTCTCGGGGCTCGAGAGCGAGTTCAACGACCAGCTCGAGGGCAAGCCGGGGAAGCTGTACTACGAGCAGGACGTGTGGGGTAAGCCGATCGTCGGTGGCGAGCGCAAGCTCGACAAGGCCGTCCAGGGCACCGACCTCTACCTGACCCTCGACCAGGCCCTCCAGTACGAGGCCGAGCAGGCGATGGCCGACCAGGTCCTGGCGACCGGTGCGCAGAGCGGCCAGGCCGTGATCATGCGCCCGAGCACCGGCGAGATCCTCGCCATGGCCAGCGTCGCCAAGGGCGAGGACGGCCAGGTCGAGAACACCGGCGACAACCGCTCCGTCACTTCGGTCTTCGAGCCAGGATCGGTCAACAAGATGATCACGGTGGCCGGCGCCATCGAGGAGGGGACCGTCACCCCCGACACCCGTCTCTCCGTGCCCGACCAGCTCCAGATCTACGACCGGCTGTTCACCGACAGCCACCCGCACCCGATCTCGAACTGGTCGGTGACCGACATCATCGCCACCTCGTCGAACATCGGGACCATCAAGGTCGCCCAGAAGCTGGGCAAGGACCGGGTCGACGCGTACCTGCGCGACTTCGGGTTCGGGACCTCGACGGGCCTCGGCTTCCCCGGCGAGACGGCCGGCATCATGAAGGACACCTCGGACTGGTCTGGCGTCGACATCGGCGCCATCCCGATCGGTCAGGGCATCGCGGTCAGCGCCCTGCAGATGCTCGGCGCCTACAACGTGGTGGCCAACGACGGCCTCTACATCGCGCCGAAGATCGTCGCCTCCACCGACACCGGGACGGGTCAGGTCCCCACCGAGCCTTCGGACGGTCGCCGCGTCATCTCGGCGGACACGGCGGCGGCGATGCAGGCGATGCTGAGCAAGGTGGTGTCGGAAGGCACCGGCAAGCTCGCTGCGGTCCCCGGCTACGTCCCGGCGGGCAAGACCGGCACGGCCCGCATCCCACAGAACATCGACCCTGAGGACGGCTACCTCAACGAGGAGGGCCGCTACGAGTACCAGGCGAGCTTCGTCGGAATGGTCAACGGCGCCGACCTCTCGATCATCGTGACGCTGGAGGATCCACGCACGTCGATCTTTGGGGGCGACGTCGCTGCTCCGGTCTTCGCCCACCTGGCTGCGACCGCCCTGCGGCGCTACGAGGTCCCGCCGCCCGCCCTGCTGAGTGCGACCCGCCACGATGTGCCCGAGCTGTCCGCTTCAGCTCGCGAGGTGGAGGGCGAGGATGTCGCCCGGACCACCACCACTGCGCAAGGCTGAACCCGTGCTCCTCCGAGATCTGGTCACGGCCGCGACCGGTCGGGGGTCGCTCGACGCCCTCGACGGGGTCGGTGACCTCGGCGTCGACGTCCGCTCCATCACCCACGACTCCCGCCAGGTGGTCGTCGGGACCTTGTACTGCTGCGTCCCCGGTGCCGCGTTCGACGGCCACGACTTCGCCGCTGGCGCCGTCGAGGCCGGTGCGGCCGCCCTGCTGTGCGAACGACGGCTGGA
This sequence comes from Acidimicrobiales bacterium, assembly GCA_046594195.1. GTDB lineage: Bacteria > Actinomycetota > Acidimicrobiia > Acidimicrobiales > Iamiaceae > Aquihabitans. The sequence continues at coordinate 25,572 of JBKJPY010000052.1, forward strand.
CCTCGACGTGCCCCAGCTGGTGGTTCCATCGGTGCGCCGGGCGATGGGCCCGATCGCGGCGGCCCTGTTCGCGTTCCCGTCCGATGCGCTCGGCCTGGTCGGCATCACGGGCACGAACGGCAAGACCACTGTGGCCCACCTCTTCGCCGCCATCGCCACGGCCGCCGGCCGGCCATGCGGGGTCATCGGCACGCTGACCGGGTCCCGCACCACGCCTGAGGCACCCGAGCTGCAAGCCCACCTGGCCACCCTGCGCGACGCCGGGGGCGACCTCGTCGCGATGGAGGTGTCCTCGCACGCCCTCGACCTTCACCGCGTCGACGGCACCCGCTTCCGGGTGGCCGTGTTCACCAACCTGAGCCAGGACCACCTCGACCACCACAAGACGATGGAGGCGTACTTTGCCGCCAAGGCCCGCCTCTTCGGAACGGACCTCTGCGACCTGGCCGTGTTCAACCTCGACGTGCCGCACGGCCGGCTCCTGGCGGACGCCGCTGCGGTTCCGTTCGTCGGCTACTCCTTCGACGACGTCACCGACCTCGACGTCGCCGTGGACGGATCTCGGTTCCGCTGGCGCGGTCGGGACGTCGTCGTGCGTCTCCCGGGCCGGTTCAACGTCGCCAACGCGCTCGCCGCGGCGACGGCGGCCGAGGCGCTCGGTCTGCCGCTCGACGCCATCGTCGCCGGCCTCGCATCAGCCGAGCTCGTCGACGGCCGCTTCGAGCGCATCGATCAGGGGCAGCCGTTCCTCGCCGCGGTCGACTACGCGCACACGCCCGACGGCCTGCGCCAGCTCCTCGGCGCTGCGCGCGAGCTGACGGCGAACCGCGTCATCATCGTGTTCGGGGCGGGCGGCGACCGTGATCAGGCGAAGCGCCCCCAGATGGGCGAAGCCGCAGGTGAGTTGGCCGATTTGGTGGTGCTGACCACCGATAACCCTCGCGGGGAGGACCCGGCTGCGATCATCTCTGCTGTGCAGCACGGAATCAACGCCCCCACGGACCTCCGCATCGAACCGGATCGGGCGGCCGCCATCGCCCTTGCCGTGGCCGAGGCCAGGCCCGGCGATGTGGTCCTCGTGGCCGGCAAGGGGCACGAGACGTCTCAGATCGTCGGCGACGTCGTGACCCCCTTCGATGATCGCCTGGTGCTCCGCGATGCGCTCGCTGCCGCCGGATGGACCGGAGGCACGGCCGCATGATCGCCCTGCTGATGGCCGGAGGCCTGAGCCTGGCCGTGTCGCTCGTCGGGACGCGCTACCTGATCGTGTGGCTGACCACGCACCAGATCGGCCAGAACATCCGTGAGGAGGGCCCCGAGGGACACCAGGTGAAGGCGGGCACCCCCACCATGGGCGGCATCGCCATCGTCGCGGGAGCGGTCGTCGGGTACTCGGTGGCGCACCTCCGCAGCCGCGTCGTGTTCACCCGGTCGGGCATCTTCGTGCTCCTGCTGGTCGTGGGCGCCGGGCTCGTCGGCTTCCTCGACGACTGGATCGGGATCACGCGCGAACGGAACCTCGGCCTGAACAAGAAGACCAAGGTTGCCGGCCTGCTGCTGGTGGCCGGCAGCTTCGCCATCGCCACGGTCGTGTGGACCGGCGTCCACACCAACCTGTCGTTCACCCGCTACAACTCGTTCGACTCGTCGGCCCTGCTCGACATCGACTTCGGACGGGTCGGATGGGTCCTGTTCTCGGTGGTCGTGATCATGGCGGTGACCAACGGCGTCAACCTCACCGACGGGCTCGACGGCCTGGCCGCCGGCTCGTCCATCTTCGCCTTCTCCAGCTTCACCATTATCGGCTTCTGGGCCTTCCGCAACCCGCTCGTGTACGGCGTGGAGCACGCGCTGGACCTCGCGGTCGTCGCGGCTGCGATGCTCGGAGGGTGTGCCGGCTTCCTCTGGTGGAACGCGCACCCGGCGAAGATCTTCATGGGCGACACCGGATCGCTCGCGATCGGCGCCGCGCTCGCCGGGCTGGCACTCACGCTGAACACGATGCTGCTGCTGCCCATCATCGGTGCGCTCTTCGTGGTCGAGACCCTCTCGGTCATCATCCAGGTGTTCTCGTTCCGGGTGTTCGGGCGTCGCGTGTTCCGCATGGCACCGATCCACCACCACTACGAGCTCCGGGGCTGGCCCGAGACGACCGTCATCGTCCGCTTCTGGATGATCGCCGGCCTCGCCACCGCCCTGGCCCTCGGCATGTTCTACGCCGACTTCACGACGCTTCCCTCGCTTCCGTCGTTCATCCCGTGACGGGCCCCTTCGCTCCGGCATCGCTCGTCCCTCGCCACGGCCTGGTGGTCGGCCTCGGCGTCACCGGTCGGGCGATCGTGCGGGCCCTCGTGCAGCGGGGGAGCACGGTCACGGCCACCGACGACGGGCTTGGTGCGGACGGGCCCGTGCTGGCCGCGGACCTCGGTGCCCGCTGGGTCGACCCGCCTGCTGACTGGGCCGCCCTCGTCGGCATGCACGACGCCGTGCTCCCGAGCCCCGGCATCCCCGAGCGCCATCCGCTCTTCGCCGCCGCCCTGGCCACCGGCGTCCCGATCCGCAGCGAACTGGACCTCGCGGCCGCTTGGGACGACCGTCCCATCGCCACGATCACCGGCACCAACGGCAAGACGACCGTGACGTCGCTCGTGACGGACATGCTCCTGGCATCGGGTGTGGTGGCGGTTCCGGCCGGCAACGTCGAGGTGCCCCTCGTGGAGGCCCTCGACGACCCGGCCACCGAGGTCTTCGTGGTCGAGGCGTCGTCGTTCCGCCTGACGTTCGCCACCGCCCACCAGCCCGAGGTCGGCACCTGGCTGAACTTCGCACCCGATCACCTCGACGTCCACCTCGACCTGGCGGGCTACGAAGCGGCCAAGGCACGCATCTGGGCGAACCACGACCGCGGCGGCCTGGCCGTCGCCAACGCCGATGACCCCGTCGTGATGCGATGGGCACCGGTAGGGGAGCGCACCCAGACGTTCGGGCTGCGGGAGCCGGCCGACTGGCACGTGGCAGACGGGTGGCTCCGGGGCCCCGGCGGCATGGAGGTGCTGGCCGTCGACGAGCTGACGCGGGCCTTGCCCCACGACGTGTCCAACGCCCTGGCCGCCACCGCGACCGCCGGCGCGGTCGGGGCGACCCTGGATGGGATCCGCACGGCTCTCCGTGCCTTTCGCAGCCTCCCCCATCGGGTCGAGCTGGTGGGCGAGGCTGGAGGGGTGCGCTGGTACGACGATTCCAAGGCCACGGCGCCCCACGCGACGATGGCCGCCATGGCCGGCTTCGAGTCCGCCGTGCTGATCGCCGGCGGTCGAAACAAGGGCCTCGACCTCTCCGAGCTCGGCGACCTGGCCCCCCACCTGCGCGCCGTCGTCGCCATCGGCGAGGCCGCCCCGGAGATCGAGGCCGCGTTCCGTGACCGCACGCGGACCGTCATCGCCGGCTCCATGGACGAGGCCGTCGCGCTGGCCGCCGGCTTTGCCGAAGCGGGCGATGACGTCGTGTTGTCACCGGCGTGCGCCTCCTTCGACTGGTACCCGGGCTACGCCGCACGGGGCGACGACTTCCACCGTGCGGTCCGGGCGCACTTGGAGGCGGCGTCGTGACCACGACCATCAGCCACCCCGCACTCCGCGGCCGCGTCGCTCCGCCGGCCATCGAGCGCCGCCGCCGGCTCTCGGTCCCCGGGATCCCCACCGGGTCGTTCTGGCTGCTGGCCGCCATCGTCGTCGTGCTCAACATGTTCGGCCTCGTCATGGTGATGTCGGCCTCGTCGGTCCCCGCGGTGCGCGCCGGCGGCGTGCCGTGGTCGCTGTTCGAGCGCCAGGCGCTGTGGACCGTGCTCGGCACCGGTGCCCTGTTCGCCACGTTGATGGTGTCGGTGGACTTCTGGCGCCGGTTCACCCGCCCGCTCATGGCGATCGCCGTCGCCCTGCTCGTGCTCGTCTTGGTGCCAGGTGTGGGCGTGTCCGTCAACGGCGCCACCCGCTGGCTGGGCGCCGGGCCGATCCAGATCCAGCCGTCGGAGTTCGCCAAGTTCGCACTGTTGCTCTTCGTCGCCGATCTGCTCGACCGGCGTTCGGACAAGATCGCCGACTGGCGGTGGTGCCTGGCCCCGGTCGTGGCCTACCTCGGGCTGGTCGCGGCGCTGATCATGCTGCAGCCGAACCTGGGCACCACGATCATCATCGCCGTCACGGTGCTGACCGTGCTCCTGGTGGCCGGCGTACCGCTGCTGGGCCTCAGCCTCACCGCCCTGGCCGGCACGGCGGTGGCCACCATGTTCGTGGCCTTCACGCCGTTTCGCCGCACCCGCTTTCTTCGGTTCCTCAACCCATGGGCCGATCCGTCCAACTCGGGGCTGCAGAACGTCCAGTCGCTGGTCGGCATCGCCAACGGCGGCATCCTGGGACGGGGCCTCGGGCGGTCCACCGCCAAGCGGGGCTTCTTGCCGTTCGCCCACACCGACTTCATCTTCGCCGTGATCGGCGAGGAGTTCGGGCTGGTCGGGGCCATGGCGGTCGTGCTGCTGTTCTTCGGGATCACCTGCACCGGCGCCTGGATCGCTGCTCGGGCCAAGGACCGGTTCTCGATGCTCGTCGCTGCCGGCATCACCGCGTGGATCTCCGTCCAGGCGTTCATGAACATCGGCGCCGTGATCGGCATCATGCCGATCACCGGCGTTCCGCTGCCGTTCGTTTCCTTCGGCGGCTCCTCGCTGATGATCAACCTCGCCGCCACCGGCATGCTCCTCAACATCGCCCGCCACCCCGCCGAGCACCTGCCCCGGTCCACGCGGTCCACGCGGCGTACCCGGCACGCATGAGCGAGCCGACCTGGGCCCTCGTCGCCGGGGGCGGCACCGCCGGGCACCTCCTGCCCGGCCTGTCCGTCGCCCGCGCCCTCGTGGACCGCGGTCACGACGCCGCCACCATCCACTTCGTCGGGGCGGCGCGCGGCCCCGAGCAGGACCTGGTTCCGGAGGCGGGTTTCACGGTCGACGTCCTGCCGGGTCGTGGCATCCAGCGCAAGCTGTCGGTCGCCAACGTGGCGGCCGTGATCGACCTCGTCAGGGCGTTGGTCCAGGGCGTCGGCATCGTTCGGCGCCGCCGCCCGGCCGTGGTCGTGGTGCTCGGCGGCTACGCCAGCTTCGCCTGCGGCGTCGGGGCCGTGCTGTGCCGGATCCCGCTCGTGCTGCTCGAGCAGAACAAGCGGGCCGGTGCCGTGAACCGGACCCTGCGCCGCTTCGCCACGGCGTCTGCCGTCTCCTTCGAGGGGACCGACCTCCCGCACGCCACCGTGACCGGCAACCCGCTGCGAGCGGAGATCCGGGCGATGGCGGAGCACCCCGATCCGGCCGCCGCCCGGGCGGCGCTCGGGCTGCCGGCCGACCGCACGGTCATCGGCGTGTTCGCGGGCTCCCTGGGCTCGCGGCGCATCAACGATGCCGTTCAAGGACTCGTCACACGCTGGGCCCACCGGTCGGACCTCGCGTTCCGCCACGTCGTGGGCCGCAACGGGTTCTCTGACGGCAGCGATGGCCCGTCGGACCTGCCGGTGGACGGAATCGCCTACCAGCTGGTGGCCTACGAAGACCGCATGCACCTCCTGCTCGACGCCAGCGACCTGGCCGTCACCCGCTCCGGCGGCTCGGTGTTCGAGCTGATGGCCGCGGGGCTCCCCGCCGTCCTCGTACCGCTCCCCATCGCCACCCGGGACCACCAGATGGCCAACGCACGGGCGGTCGAGGCCCTCGGCGGCGCCGTCGTCGTGCCCGATGCCGAGCTCGATGCGGACCGCCTCGAGCGGGAGCTCGGCGCCTTGCTCGACGATCGCGGCCGCTTGGCCGACATGGCCGATGCGATGCGCGCCGGCGCGTCGGTGGACGCGGCGGAGCGCGCTGCTGCCGTGGTGGAGCAGGCCGCTCGTGGCTGAAGCCCCGGTGACGGACCTGGCCGCGCCGCGCGTCGTCCACCTCGTGGGGATCGGCGGCGCCGGGATCAGCGCGATCGGCATCATCCTCGCCGCGATGGGGCACCGCGTGACGGGGTCCGACGTCAACGAGACAGCGGTGTGGCCCACTTTGGAGGCGGCCGGCGTCGAGCCCGAGGTGGTGGCCGCCGGGGAACTGTTCGCCTCCGCCCACCGCCATGGCGCCGAGATCGTCGCCCACTCGACGGCGTTCCCCCCGACGGAGCGCGACCTGGCGTCGGCGGCCGATGCCGGGTGCACCGTCCTCGATCGCGCCGGCATCCTCGCCCTCGTGTGCGCCGCCCGCCCGACGGTGGCGGTGTCGGGCACCCACGGCAAGACCAGCACGACCGGGATGCTCGCCACGCTGCTCGACGCAGCCGGAGCCGATCCCTCCTACCTCGTTGGCGCCACGCCGCTCGGCCTCGGCCGGGCGGCCCACTGGAGCGAGCGGGGCGACGGCGCCTTCGTCGTCGAAGCCGACGAGAGCGACGGCACGTTCCTCCGGTTGGGGGGCGACATCGCCGTCGTGACCAACATCGACGAGGACCACCTGGACTACTGGCACGACATCGACGCCATCGAGGCGGGCTTCTTGCACTTCCTCGAGGACGCCCGTACGGGAGTCGTGTGCATCGACGACCCGCGGGGCGAGCACGCCATCGACGAGCGGGCGCGGCGCGTCGCCGACGCCGTGGGTGCGGTGACGGTGGGTGAGGGGCCCGAGGCCGACCTCCAGGTGCACTCGGTCGAGGTCGAGCGCCTGCACACCACGTTCGGGTTGCGCCGGGGCGCCGATGAGCTCGGGCCCGTGCGCGTCGGGACCCCCGGCCGCCACCATGCCCGCAACGCAGCGGTCGCGATCGCCGTGGCCCTGGAGCTGGGCATCCCGGTCGAGCAGGCCGTGGCGGCCATCGGTGCCTACCGCGGGGTGGCTCGTCGCTTCGAAGTGCTGGGCGATGCGCTGGGGGCCACGTTCGTCGACGACTACGCCCACAACCCCGGCAAGGTCCGAGCCCTGCTGGCTTCGGCGCAGGAGGCTGGGTGGTCCCGGGTCGTTGCCGTGTTCCAGCCGCATCGCTACACGCGCACCCGGGACCTCCTCGGGGACTTCGGCGCCGCGCTCGCGCTCGCCGACGTCGTCGCAATCACCGAGATCTACGGCGCCGGCGAGGAGCCGCTGCCGGGCGTCTCCGGTCGATCGCTGGTCGACGCCGTGCTCGATGTGCGGCCGTGGGCCGAGGTGGCCTGGGTGCCGACGCTCGACGACGCCGCCTCGTGGCTCCAGGGGGCGCTGCGCCCCGGAGACCTCTGCCTCACTGTCGGAGCCGGTGACGTGTCGGGCCTGGGTCGTCGGATCGTCGCCCACGACGCGGACCCGCTCCCGTGACGACCACCGCCGCCACCATCGACGCCCTCGCGGCGCGCCTACCAGGCTCCGTCGAGCGGTCGCTCCCCACCGGCCCGCTCACGACCTACGGCGCCGGTGGACCCGCCGCCCTGGGCATCACGGTGCGCGACGACGACGACCTCGCCGCGGTCGCTCGAGCGGTCGGGACCGACGACCCCCCGGTCCCCGTCCTGGTGGTCGGCCTCGGGTCCAACCTCCTCGTCTGCGACGCCGGGTTCGCCGGGCTCGTCATGGTGCTGGGGCCGGCCTTCGCCGAGATCGCCATCGATGGCACCCGCGTGCGGGCAGGTGCTCGGGCCAAGCTCCCGGTCGTCGCCCGCCAGACTGCGAGTGCCGGGCTCAGCGGCTTCGAGTGGGCGGCGGGGGTCCCCGGCTCCATCGGCGGGGCGGTGCGCATGAACGCCGGCGTGCCTGACGCCGACATGGGGGATTCCCTCGTGAGGATCCGCGTCGTGGACCTGGCGTCGGGCGAGGATGGGGTCGTGTCGGCATCGGAGCTCTCCCTGGCGTACCGGAGGTCCTCCCTCCGTCCCGAGCAGCTGGTGGTCTGGGCCGAGCTGGAGCTGCAGCCGGCCGACCCCGAGGTGGCCAGGGCAGCCATCAAGGAGAAGACCCAGTGGCGCCGCGACCACCAGCCCGGTGGGCGCAACGCTGGTTCGGTGTTCACCAATCCCGAAGGCACCTCAGCCGGCCAGCTCATCGACGAGTCGGGCTGCAAGGGCCTGCGGATCGGCACCGCCGAGGTGTCGCCCAAGCACGCCAACTTCATCCAGTCCGACGAGGGCGGCCGCGCCCAGGACATCTGGGACCTGATGGTCGAGGTGCGCCGTCGGGTGCACGAGCGCACGGGCATCGCGCTGCACCCCGAGACCTGCCTGATCGGCTTCGAGCCGATGCCGGAGCTGGCATCGTGAGCACGGACACGGTCTTCCGCCATCGCGCCAAGCCGCCCAAGCCGTCCAAGCCGTCCAAAGCGGCCAAAGCAGCCAAAGCGGCCGAAGCGGCCGAAGCGGCCAAAGCGCCGAAGCATGCGAAGGCATCCACGGGTCCAAAGCGCATCGAAAGCCCGTCGTTCGTCGATCCCCGGCTCCAAGCCCGCCGCGTCGAGGTCGCTCGTGGCCAGGGCCGTCGCCGGTTGCGCTGGGCCCTGGTCGCGGTGGTCGCTGTGGTGGTGCTCGGCGCGGGGTTCGCACTGACGCAGTCGCCGGTGCTCGACGTCGACCAGGTGGCCGTTCGGGGTGCTTCGCGCATCGCGCCGGCCGAAGCTCGCGCGGCGTCAGGCATCATCGTCGGCTCGCCCATGGTGGCGCTCGATGCCCCGGCGGCGGAGCGGCGCCTCGAGGCCCTGTCGTGGGTCGCACGGGCATCGGTGGAGCGATCCTGGCCCGGCACGGTCCGGATTTCGCTGGTTGAGCGCACGCCCGTCGCCGTCGTGGGGACCGGCACGGCGGCAGTGCTGGTGGATCGCCGCGGTCGGGCACTCGCTCCTGCCGCCGGGACGGACCTGCCGGTGGTCAGCGGCGACGCCGTCGGGGTTGGCGACCAGGTGTCCGCCACCCAGCGCGGGGTCGTCGCCACGCTCGCCGACCTTCCGTCCGACCTCCGCTCGGAGGTGGCTGCCGCCAGCGCCACGCCGACGGGCATTCGCCTGACCCTCACCGACGACATCGAGGTCCGCTGGGGCGACCGCAGCCAGCCCACCGCCAAGGCCGATGCGCTCGGCGTCCTGCTCGAACAGGCCGACCGGGCGACCATCGCCACCATCGACGTCACCGTCCCGAGGGCCACCACGGTGACCCGATCGTGACAGCGTCCCACTTCCCGTCCCGCTGACCCGCAATGATTGGGTACTAATGTCAACCGTTCATCAAGGTTCACCCCTCCCTCCAGCCACCGTTGAGGGTCCGCCTTCCAACCACCTTGTGTGGAGGTAGAAGTCATGGCCGGAAATCCCCAGAACTATCTCGCGGTCATCAAGGTCGTCGGAGTCGGTGGTGGTGGCGTCAACGCCGTCAACCGCATGATCGATGCGGGTCTGAAGGGCGTCGAGTTCATCGCCGTCAACACGGACGCGCAGGCGCTCTTGATGTCCGACGCGGACATCAAGCTCGACATCGGGCGTGAGCTCACGCGCGGCCTCGGAGCCGGCAGCGACCCGGAGGTCGGCCGCCTCGCCGCCGAGGAGCACCGCCAAGAGATCGAAGAAGTCCTCCAGGGAGCCGACATGGTGTTCATCACCGCCGGCAAGGGCGGTGGCACCGGCACTGGCGCGGCCCCGGTCATCGCGGAGATCGCCAAGGGCATCGGTGCCCTCACCATCGGCGTCGTGACCCGGCCCTTCTCCTTTGAGGGGCGGCGGCGCTCGGTGCAGGCCGAGGCCGGCATCCAGAAGCTCAAGGAGAAGGTCGACACCCAGATCGTCATCCCGAACGACCGGCTCCTGACCGTGTCGAACGAGAAGACGTCGATGATGAACGCCTTCAAGATGGCCGACGAGGTCCTGCTCCAGGGCGTCCAGGGCATCACGGACCTCATCACCACTCCCGGCGTGATCAACACCGACTTCGCCGACGTGAAGATGATCATGAGCAACGCCGGGTCCGCCCTCATGGGCATCGGCAGCGCCACCGGCGAGGGTCGGGCGCTCAACGCCGCACGCGGTGCCATCTCCAGCCCCTTGCTCGAAGCATCGATCGAGGGCGCTCGAGGGATCCTGCTTTCGATTGCCGGCGGCTCGGACCTCGGCTTGTTCGAGGTCAACGAGGCCGCCGAGGTCATCCATGGCGTGGCCCACCCCGACGCCAACATCATCTTCGGCACCGTCATCGACGACGAGATGGGCGACGAGGTCCGCGTGACCGTCATCGCAGCCGGCTTCGACCGGTGGGAGGAGAAGACCTCCCGCCCGGGGCGCCGCGAGGGTGCGCCTGGCGATGCTCCCGCCCGTCCGCCCCGCCCGTCGAGCGCCAGCGACCTGTTCGCCGATGGTGGCGACGACGCCGGCGACACCGATGACGGTGGCGGCGATGACGAGTTCGACGTTCCCTCGTTCCTGAAGTAGCCCGGCCGTGACCGGCGAGGTCCGATCCGTCTTCACCGACACCCGCCACGGGGACCTCATGGTCCGCACCGATCCGCCGGTCCTGGCCGCTCGACGCTCGGCGATCGTGGATCGTCCTTGGTCGTGGCTCCGCCAGGTCCACGGGGCGCGGGTCATCACCGCCACGGCCCCCGGCGAGCATGCGGGGACCGAGGCGGATGCCGCGGTCACCGCGGTCCCCGGCGCGGTGCTCGCCGTGCAGACGGCCGATTGCGCGCCGGTCCTGCTCACCGGGCCCGGGGTCATCGGCGTCGCCCACGCCGGTTGGCGCGGCCTCGAAGCCGGGGTCATCGAGGCCACGGCAGCAGCGATGGCCGACCTCGGCGGTGCCCCGCAGCACGCCACCCTCGGACCTTGCATCCGCGCCCGCTGCTACGAGTTCGGCGGCCCTGATCTGGACCTGGTCGCCGAGCGCTACGGCGAGGGCGTTCGGGCGGTCACGGCCTGGGGCACGCCCGCATTGGACGTGGCGGCCGGCATCGCCGAGGCGTGCCGCCGCCTCCGCATCGACCTGCACGACATCGGCACCTGCACCGCCTGCAGCCCGGTCCACTGGTCCCACCGTGCCCGCAGCGAACCCGAACGCCAGGCGCTCGTGGCCTGGATCGAGCCATGAACCTCCGGCGGAGGCTGACATGAGCGGGCCGACGCTCGAGGTGCTTCAGGCCCGGGTCGCCCAGGTGCGCGACCGGATCGCCGCCGCCGGCGGGGACCCCGACGCCATCACCCTCCTGGCCGTCACGAAGGGATTCGGGCCCGAGGTGGCGCTGGCGGCGGCGGCGGCCGGCCTGGTCGACCTCGGCGAGAACTATGCCCAGGAACTGGTGGCCAAGGCGCCGATCGTGGCCGACGCCCACCTCGCCGTGCGCTGGCACGCCATCGGCCGACTCCAGCGCAACAAGGTCCGGAGCCTCGCCGGCATCGTCGCCCTGTGGCAGAGCGTCGATCGGCGGGACCTCGGTCGTGAGATCGCCAAGCGCGCCCCTGGGGCGGCCGTCCTGGTGCAGGTGAACGTGTCCGGCGAGCCGCAGAAGGGCGGCTGCGACCCCGGGGACACCGCCGACCTGGTTGCCGCCTTGCGCGATGACGGGCTCGACGTGCAGGGCCTGATGACCGTCGGCCGCACGGGAACGCCGTCGGAAGCCCGGTCCGGCTTCGCCCTGCTGCGTCGGCTGGCCGACGAACTTGACCTCCCGGTGAGGTCGATGGGCATGTCCGGGGACCTCGAGGCCGCGGTGGCCGAAGGCACCACGCTCGTCCGCGTCGGCTCCGCCCTCTTCGGCCCCCGACCGTCCGTCCCTGGCCCTTCCGCCGGTCACGGCTAGTCTCACCACCATGTGGCGCAAGGCAATGGTGTACCTCGGACTGGGCGACGATGCCGAGTACGACGAGTACGGCAGGGACTACGACGACGAACCGGAGCGTGGCGCCCAGCCCGGGCGCGATCGTGCCCCGGCCCGGAGCCAGCCGCCTGCCGCGGTTTCGACCTACCCCGACGAGCCGTCGGGCATCGGTTCGGTCCGTCCCATCAGCACTCGAGGCGGAGATCCCCGCGAGGCTGCCGAGCTGGGCCGGACCGTCGCCCCCTCTGGTGTCGGCCAGGTCCGTCCCCGTCCCCAGGTGGTGCGCCCGATGCCCGTGATGCCCAACGCCAAGCCGTTCGTCGTCATGCCGACCTCGTTCAACCAGGCCCAGGACGTCGCTGACAAGTACAAGGGCAGCCTGCCCGTGATCATGAACCTCCAGGGCGCCGACCGAGATCTGTCGCGCCGGCTGATCGACTTCGCCAGCGGCCTCTGCTACGGGCTGGGCGGGCAGATGGAGCGCGTCGCCAACCAGGTGTACCTGCTCACCCCGACCAACGTCGAGGTGTCCCCGGAGGAGCGTCGCCGCCTCCACGACCGCGGCTACGACACCTGACCCCGTTTCCGGGCTGAGCGGCGCGGTTGGGGAGGAGGTGCACGGGTAGGGTGGCTCCATGGAGTTGACCCTGAAGCGCCTGCTCGAGCACGCCGAGTTCAAGAAGTACCGGGGAAAGGGGTACGACCCCACCGAGGTTGATGACTTCCTCGACCGGGCCACGGCCATGGCGGGCAAGGTTGAAGTCCAGCTCACCCAGGCGCTGGAGCAGGCGAAGACCGCGGGAACCGGGCCCGATCCGGCGGCCGTCGAGGCCGAGATCGAACGTCGCGTCGCCAAGCGGGTCTCGGCCGAGGTCGCTGCCACCCCGAGCGGCCCGTCGGAAGACGAGACCGCCCAGGAGGCACAGCGCACCCTGGTCATGGCTCAGCGGACCGCGGATGCCGCCGTGCGCGAAGCGCGCGAGGACGCCGACAAGCTGCTCGCCGCGGCCAAGGAGCAGGCGGACGCCCTCCTCGCGGATGCCGAGGCCCGATCCTCGGCCCTCAACGCGGAGACGGAAGCGCGCGCCGCAGCCAGCCGGGCCGAGGTCGAGGCGGAAGCAGCCGGAGAGCGTCGCGAGGCGCGCCAGCGCCTGGCCACCGAGATCAGCGAGCTCGAAGGAATCCGCGAGTCGCTGCGCAGCGACGTCAGCGTCCTCGAGCGCCATGTGGAGGAGCAGCGCTCCCAGCTCGGTTCCACCCTTGCGGAGCTTCACCAGATCCTCGACGACCCGGCGGGCTTCCGCTTGGCGCCCGCTCCGGCGCTGACGGACCCGGAGGTCCCGGACTTCTCCGACCTCGATGAGCCCGAGCCGGCGGTCGTTGGTTCCGAGCCGGTTGCCGATGCGCCGCTCGAGGAGACCGCTCCCGAGCCCGCAGAGGATGAGGTCGAGCCCGACCCGGCTCCGTCGCCCGAGGACGCTGCGGAGGACTCCAGCGCCGACGAGGTTCCGCAGGCTGCCCCGCAGGCGCTCGCCTTCGATGAGGTTGACCACGAGGCTCCCGGGGTCGAGGATCCACCCGACGGACCGCCGACCGCCCCGGTCAGCACCGTGGACCTCGGCTTCTCACCTGCCGAGCGCCCCAAGCGCCCCGAGGACACCGACGAGGATGCGTTCCTCACCGAGCTCCGCAAGGCGATGTCGGATGACCAACCGCTCGGCCCCCGCGACAGCGAGGACCTCCCTCCTCCGTCCGACGCAGTGTTCGAAGACGAAGACCGTCGGGGCTGGCGCTTCGGCCGGCGGCGCTGACCGCCATGGCCGCTCGGGTGGGACCTGCGAAGAAGAACGCCGCCTCGGCCAAGTCCGCCGCGCCGGCGAAGAAGGCTCCTGCGAAGAAGGCTCCTGCGAAGAAGGCTCCTGCGAAGAAGGCTCCTGCGAAGAAGGCTCCTGCGAAGAAGGCTCCTGCGAAGAAGGCTCCCGCGAAGAAG
>JBKJPY010000063.1:0-5791 GCA_046594195.1 Acidimicrobiales bacterium
TCTTCGGTGCCTGGACCTGGGGTGGCGGCTGGCTCAGCCAGCTAGGCAACTCGATGAGTCTCGGCCTCGGCTACGTCGACTTCGCCGGTTCCGGCGTGGTCCACGCCGTCGGTGGCGTGGCCGCACTCGCCGGTGCGCTCGTCATCGGGCCCCGCATCGGCAAGTTCAACAAGGACGGCTCCGCCAACACCATCCCGGGCCACCACGTCCCGATGGCGATGCTCGGCTGCTTCATCCTGCTGTTCGGCTGGTTCGGCTTCAACGCGGCATCCACCTTCGCTGCGACGGACGTCCAGTTCGCCATCGTCGCGGCCAACACCGGCATCGCCGCAGCGTTCGGTGCGGTCTCCGCCATGTTCTGGATGATGTTCACGACCGGCAAGCCGGACCCCGGCATGATGGTCAACGGCATGCTCGCCGGTCTGGTGGCCATCACGGCTCCCTGCGCCTTCGTGTCGCCGTGGGCGGCTGCGGTCATCGGACTCCTCGCGGCTCCGATCGTCATCCTGTCGTGCGCCTTCTGGGAGAAGCGGGGCATCGACGATCCGGTGGGCGCCATCTCGGTGCATGGCGTCGGAGGCATCTTCGGCGTGCTGTGCGTCGGCATCTTCTCCAACGGCTCCTACGGCGCTGGTTGGAACCTCACCACCGAGGGCGACGCGGCCACGAAGGGTGTCACCGGCATCCTCTACGGCAGCGACGGCATCGGACAGTTGGGTGCGCAGGCCATCGGCGCCCTGGTCCTCTGTACGGTGATCTTCGGCATCGCCTACGCCTTCTTCAAGATCCAGAACGCCTTCACCAAGGGCGGTATCCGGTCGGATGAGGCGGACGAGATCGCTGGTCTCGACATCCCGGAGATGGGTGCGCTGGCGTACCCCGAGTTCCACCTCCACGAGGGCGAGGTCAGCGGCCACGGTGGCGGCAGCCCGACCCTCGAGGACGAATTCACTCCGCAACCCTGACGGGTTGACCGTCCCGGGCACGAAGCCCGGGGCACGATGCTCGGTCGAGGTCGCCGGGCTCCTTCGGGAGCCCGGCGGCGTCGCGGCCGGGCCCTGCCCATCCACGCCAGACTGACCCACGGAACCCCATGGACACTGCCAGCATCCTGCTCGACCTCCTGATCGTCCTCGTTGCGGCCAAGGCTGCTGCGGAGATCTCCGACCGCGTCGGCATCCCGGCCGTCGTGGGCGAAATCCTCGCCGGCATCCTGGTCGGGCCGTCGCTGCTCGGGTGGGTGAGCATCGACAACGAGGTGCTCACCGTCCTCGGCGAGATCGGCGTCATCCTCCTGCTGCTCGACGTCGGCCTCGAGATGGACCTCGTCGAACTGCGCAAGGTCGGACGGGCGTCGATGCTGGTGGCCGTGGTCGGCGTGGTCGCGCCGATGGTCGCGGGCTACGGCGCCATGCTCGCGATGGGCTTCGACAGCAACACCGCCCTCTTCGTGGGCGCGGCGCTCACCGCCACCAGCGTGGGCATCACCGCCCGGGTGTTCGGCGACCTCCGGGCCCTCGCCACCTCGGAGGCCCGCATCGTCTTGGGCGCGGCGGTCGCCGATGACGTGATGGGCCTCGTCGTGTTGACGGTGGTCGTCCGCCTGGTCACCGAGGGTTCGGTGTCGCTCGTATCGGTCGCCGGGATCATCTTGATGGCGGTGGCCTTCCTCGTCATCGGGGCCGCCGCCGGCCTGCGCCTCGCTCCGGCGACGTTCCGGTGGATCGGCCGGGTGGGGCGCAGCCCGGGCACGCTGGTCGCCCTCGCGTTCGCCTTCACCCTCGCGTTCGCCGAGGTGGCCAACCAGGCCAAGCTCGCGCCGATCGTCGGGGCGTTCGTCGCCGGCATCGCCCTGGGCAAGACCGACCAGGCCGAGCGCATCCGCACCGACCTGGCGCCCATCGGCCACATCTTGATCCCGGTCTTCTTCCTCGAGATCGGCGTCCACGCCGACGTCGCGGCGTTCGGTCGCGTCGAGGTGCTGCGCGATGCTGGCATCCTCCTCGCGATCGCCATCGTCGGGAAGCTGGTCGCCGCAGTCGGCGCCCGAGGCGTGCCGGGGGACAAGTGGCTCATCGGGCTGGGCATGCTGCCCCGCGGCGAGGTCGGCCTGATCTTCGCCACGATCGGCCTCGAGGCGGGGGTCTTGGGCGATGACCTCTACGCCGCGCTGCTCCTGGTCGTCCTGGCGACGACGCTCATCACGCCGCCGCTGCTCAAGCGCCGGTCTCACTCCGTCACGGAGCGGCTCCGCAGCGCCGCCCGCGATGACCTCCGTGGGAGGTCCGTCGCACCCGAGCCGGTGGTCGTCGACGGCGAGATCACGATGCCGGGCCCGGTGGCGGACGACGACGCCCTCACCCTCGCACTGCGGGCGGCCCTATCGGCGCGGTTCGCGGTCGGGTCGCAGCAGCTGGTCGCGTGGCTGGGCGGCCTGCCCGACGGCGAGGCGGCCGGGTGGACGCGCGACGAACGCGAGCTGCTCCTCGACGTCGTGGAGCGCGGGACCCCCCGCTCATGGCGGTTCCTGGAGAACACCGGCGTCCTGGCTCGGTCGTTGCCGGAGCTCGACGCGGCGATCCGCCACCGGCGCAACGACCCCCTGGTGCTCGACCTCGATGCGCCCTACCGGTTTGCCGCGCTCGAGCGCTTGCGCCACCTCGCAGCAGGTGATCCTGCGGTTCAAGAGGCTCGGCTCATCGAGCATCCGAAGCGGCTCCTGTTCGCGGCGCTGTTGATGGAGGCGCTCGACGCCGAGAAGGCACCGGGCGACGTCGCCCGCGCCATCGTCGAGCGGATCGGCTTGGAGGCCGCCGACCGGGCGGGGGTGGCCGAGCTCGTCGACGACCGCCACCTGTTGTGGGCGGCCGCCCGGAGATCGGGCGCGTTCACCGAAGAACACGTCCGTCAGCTCGCCAGCCACCTCACGACGCCCGAGCGAGCCCGCGGGACCTACGTCCTCGCCGCGCTGCGCAGCGAGACCCACGAGGATTGGGAGGTGCGCCGTTTGCAGCAGCTCTACGGGCTCATCTTGGACTCGCTCGGACGGTCGGACCCCGACGAGGCTCGGCGCGATCTCGTCGATGCCCGTCGGCAGGCGGTGATCGACCAGGTCGGCGACGACCAGGCGGCGGTGGCCCGAGCAGTGAGCGCTCCGGCGGCCTACCTGCTCGCGGTGGACGAGGACCATCTCGCCGGGCAGCTTCGCGCCATCGACCCGCTTCCCGGACGACGGCAGTTCCGCGTCCTGGTCGACGACCTTGACCGGGACGACCGATGGCTCCTGGCGGTGATCGGACGGGACCGCGCCGGGCTGCTGGCTTCGGTCGCGGCGACGCTCAACCAGCAGGGCCTCGACATCGATCGGGCCAACTTCGTGACGTGGGCAGACGGCGCGGCGCTCGAGGTGTTCGTGGTGACCGGACCGACGCCGCCGGGCATCGAGCAGCTCCAACGGGCGGTCGCCGAGACGATGTCCTCGTTCACCGAGGCGGGTCCGCTCCCGGACCTGGAACTGCAGTTCGATGATCGAGCGTCCCCCTGGCACACGGTGTGCGAGATCGACGCGCCCGCTCGGCCCGGGTTGCTCGCCGACGTGGCTGCCGTCTTCCGTGCGGCCGGCGTGGCCGTTCGAGCTGCCGTCATCACGAGCCACGACGGTCGCGCCTACGACACCTTCGAGCTGACCATGCTCGACGGGCGCAAGGTCGACCGTGAGGTCCAAGACCTGATCCGGGTCCTCGCGCAGCGGGGCGTGGTCGCCCACAAGCGCCGGTTCCGTGCCCCTGCACTGACGGCGCGCTGATCGGCCGCGCTCATCGGTCGGGAGTCAGGGTTTCCACCACAAGGCGCAACGTCTGCGACACATTGCCGAAACGTCCGGTGCGTACGTTCACAGCGTGACCTCGCCGGGCGCCTGTCTCGGAACGGCCCGCGCCCGTGGTGGGCGCACCCTTGGAGGAACCCATGTCTGACACCTCAACCGTCGCCGGTGATCCGGTCGCTCGGGCGCTGTCGTGGACCTCGACGCGCGGCGTCGAGGTCCGGAGCTGGCCGCCCCCTGCTCCTGATCACGCCGCAGCCCTCAGCGTCGCTCGTTCTGACGAAGCGGCCGACCGCGCCCGTCCGGTGCTCTACCTCGTCGAACCCGGGACGGAACCCCCGATCTGCCATGACCTCGAGGACTGGGTCCGCATCCCGATCGACGTCGGTGAGTTGACGGCGCGAGCCGACCGGCTGATCGCCTGGTCGCAGGATCTCGGCGCCGTCTTTACCCGAATCGACGACGACGACCTCCTGTGGGTCGGCGACGAGATGGTGGTGCTGAGCCCGCTCGAGGCCCGCCTCATGCGCACCCTCATCGAATCGATGGGGATGCTGGTGCTGCGGGAGGACCTCATGGCCGCGGTGTGGCCCGACGGACCGCCCTCGGATTCCCGAGCGCTGGACAACCGCGTCAAGGCGGTGCGGGCGAGGATCGACGGGCTGCCGCTGTGCGTCCACACGGTGCACGGGCGCGGCCTCGTGCTCGAGCACACCGCCTGCTGAGCATCTCAGGAGCCCGGGGTACCGTCGCTGTCGTGGACAGCCTCGACCAGGTGCACGACGACGTCATCGCCTGCCGCGCCTGCCCGCGCCTGGTGGCCTGGAGAGAGGAGGTCGGGCGCGAGAAGCGGGCGGCGTACCGCGACGACGAGTACTGGGCTCGTCCCGTGCCCGGCTTCGGTGATCCCACAGCGGGCTTGGTCGTGGTGGGGTTGGCCCCGGCCGCACATGGCGCCAACCGCACCGGGCGCATGTTCACCGGCGATCGGTCCGGTGACTTCCTCTACGCCGCGCTCCACCGCGCTGGGTTCGCCAACCAGCCCCACAGCGTGAGCATCGACGACGGCATGCGGTTGACCGGCGCGTGGATCACCGCGCCGGTGCGATGCGCGCCCCCCGCCAACAAACCCACCACCACCGAGCGCGACACCTGCCGGCCGTTCCTCGACCGCGAACTGGCGGAGCTCCCGAACGCCTCGGTGTTCCTGGTGCTGGGCCAGTTCGGGTACCAGGGGTTGACGAACTACCTCGGGCTTCGGCCTCGCCCGCCGTTCGGCCACGGTGTGGAGGTGCCGCTCCCCGACGGCCGCACCATCTTGTGCAGCTACCACGTGAGCCAGCAGAACACCTTCACCGGCAAGCTGACCCCGGAGATGTTCGACGACGTGCTCGCCCGGGCCAACGACCTGCTCGGTCGCTGATCACATCGCTCCGGCCGCCGCATGAGGCGCCTGTGGGGTCAACGCCGTGGGGGCCGCAGAGGGTGCCTCGCTAGGGTGAACCGGTGCCCGGCCGCTCCTTCTTGACGACCCCGATCTACTACGTCAACGACGTGCCCCACATCGGGCACGCCTACACGACCGTGACGGTCGACGCCCTTGCTCGGTGGCAGCGCCTGCTCGGCGAAGACGTGTTCTTCCTCACCGGCACCGACGAGCACGGCCTCAAGATCGCCCGAGCGGCCGAGGCGAACGGCATCACCCCGCAGGAGCAGGCCGACCGCACCTCGGCGCGGTTCCAGGAGACCTGGGACCTGCTCGACATCGCTCCCGACCGCTTCATCCGCACCACAGACCCCGACCATCGGGAGGCGGTGCAGGCGTTCCTCCAGAAGATCCACGACAACGGGCACCTCTACAAGGCCCAATACGCCGGCTGGTACTGCGTGCACTGCGAGGCGTACTACGAGGAGGACGACCTCCTCCCCAACCCCGACGGCGGCAACGGGCTGGACCCAGTGCACCAA
>JBKJPY010000076.1:0-69647 GCA_046594195.1 Acidimicrobiales bacterium
ACCCAGAAGCTGATCCTCGCCGACAACGTCGCCACCCTCAACCAGCTCCACCCCGCCTAACCCACCCCGAATCAGGTCACACATGCACCCTCACGGTGCACAGATGACCCGATTCACGCCCCCCCTGCTGGGACCACAGGGACCGAGCCAGATGAGTCGCTCTTCCGCGCGCCCCGGGCTTGCCCGTGGGACGCTGCCGGGGCCTTCCCCGCGAGCAGCGCAGCACTCGGACGGAGGCACCCGTGGACCACCGCTTCATCAACGAGATCGCCCGATCGCAGCACGGGCTCATCTCACGAGAGCAGGCAATGGCTGCTGGCGGAACCCGCCGCACGATCCAATCCTCGGTCGACCGTGGGCAGTGGAGCCGGGCCCGAGAAGGTGTGTACATCGTCGGGGCGGCCGATGTGACGTGGGCTCAGCGGGCGATGGCTGCTTGCTTGGCGGGGGGCGAGGACGTTCGAGCCAGCCATCGAACCGCCGTGCGCATCCACGGGCTGGTCGAACGGACCGGCCGCCTCGAGGTGCTGACCGACGGCTACCGACGAGTCAGGCTCCCCGGCGTGTTCGCCCATCGCACGATCCACCTGCTCCCTGAGGACACGGTCATCCGCGACGGCATCCCCGTCACGTCGGTCGCCCGCAGCCTGATCGACGTCGGCGGCCGACAGAGCGAAGCAACCCTCGGCCGCTGGATCGATCGAGCACTCCTCAACGGGACGCTGGGACTCGACGCGCTAGCGCGGAGGACGTACGAGCTGATCATGCCTGGTCGCGAACGACCGACGGCACTCATGCGGGCGCTTGCCCTCCGAGGCGAAGGCCACGATCCCGGTCGCTCGGTCCTCGAAGCTCGCGTCATTGCGGCAATGGCAATGCGAGGGATGCCAGCGCTCGTTCGCCAGCACCCGGTGAGACGACCCGACGGCCGCAATGCGTTCATCGACCTGGCGGAACCAGCGACGAAGCTGGCGGTCGAGCTCGACGGCTGGGAGACCCATGGTGTGCGCTCGGCCTTCGATGCGGACCGCATCCGAGGGAATGAGCTCCTGCTCCTCGGATGGAATCTGCTCCGCTTCACCTGGTCGATGCCGGACGACTACATCTGCGGGACCATCGCCGATACCCGAGTCCGCCTCGCGCGTCGCCTCGCGTAACTCCAGCCGAATCAGGTCGCCTCTGCACCGCTGCGGTGCACGTGTGACCCGATTTCGACCGCCGAGCCCGGGTTCGCCCGAATCAGGTCACGAGCGCGCCCCACCGGTGCACGTGTGACCTGATTCGACGTGCGCTCAATGTGTGGAAGGCACGTCGGGGGGTTGCCAGTCTGGTGGTGACGGGCGCATACTGCTTCCGATGCGTCTGACCACCGACCTCCTCCTCCTTATGTAGGCACGTGCTCGCCGCACCGCGGCACGTGCCTTCGCTCCTGCGCCCCCGGGCCGGGAGCTTTCTTCGTTTTCGGGCCACGGTGCGGCCCACCGATCGAGCCTGCGAGGCGCCCGGACCCCGGTGCCGCCCGCTCCACCCACAAGACTGAAGCCGAACCCGAGAAGCGAGCAACGAGATGCCCCCGCTGCCTGTGACCCCCAAGCCCATGCCGTTCGCCAAGTACGAGCCGTACGTCCCGCTCGACCTGCGCGACCGAACGTGGCCCGACAACCGCCTGACCGCCGCTCCGCTCTGGTGCGCCGTCGACCTGCGCGACGGAAACCAGGCGTTGATCGACCCGATGGACCCGAGCCGCAAGCTCAAGATGTTCACGACCCTCGTGGCCATGGGCTACAAGGAGATCGAGGTCGGCTTCCCCTCGGCGAGCCAGACCGACTTCGACTTCGTGCGGCAGCTGATCGAGGAGGACCTGATCCCCTCTGACGTCACGATCCAGGTCCTGACGCAGTGCCGCGAGGACCTGATCCGCCGCACCTACGACTCCATCCGGGGTGCCCACTCGGCCATCGTCCACTTCTACAACTCGACCTCGACCCTGCAGCGCAAGGTCGTGTTCGGCCTGGACAAGGATGGCATCACCGAGATCGCGGTCAACGCCGCCAAGCTGTGCCGCAAGCTCGAGGAGGAGCACCCCGAGACGCTGATCCGCTACGAGTACTCGCCGGAGAGCTACACCGGCACCGAGGTCGAGTACGCGGTGGAGATCTGCGATGCCGTCGCCGAGGTCATCGAGCCCACGGTGGACAAGAAGCTGATCATGAACCTGCCGGCCACGGTCGAGATGTACACGCCCAACTTGTACGCCGACACGATCGAGTGGTTCCTGCGTACGGTGAAGCACCGCGAGGCCATCACCCTCTCGCTGCACCCGCACAACGACCGGGGCTGTGCCGTGGCGGCCGCGGAGCTCGGCGTGCTGGCCGGCGCCGATCGCGTCGAGGGCTGCCTGTTCGGCAACGGCGAGCGCACCGGCAACGTGGATCTGGTGACGCTGGGCCTCAACCTGTTCGCGCAGGGCGTCGACCCGAAGATCGACTTCTCGGACATCGACGCCATCCGCCGCGTCGCCGAGTACTGCAACCGGCTTCCCGTGCACGAGCGCCATCCGTACGCCGGTGACCTCGTCTACACGGCGTTCTCTGGTTCGCACCAAGACGCCATCAAGAAGGGCTTTGCCGCCCTGTACGCCGACGCAGAGGCCGCCGGCGCCGCCGATCCCACCAAGGACTACGCGACCTGGGGCGTCCCCTACCTGCCCATCGACCCGGCGCACGTGGGGCGCACCTACGAGGCCGTCATCCGGGTCAACAGCCAGTCGGGCAAGGGCGGCGTCGCCTACATCATGGAGACCGAGCACGGCTTCTCGCTCCCCCGCCGCCTCCAGATCGAGTTCTCCCGGACGATCCAGAACATCGCCGAGGACACCGGGACGGAGATCACGCCCGGGGCCATGTGGGATGCCTTCTCCGCCACGTACCTCGCCGACGATGCGCCGTACGTCCTGCGCTCCACCGAGCTCACGACCGATTCCGAAGGACGCACCGCCATCACCGCCCACCTGCTGGTCGACGGCGACGCGACCTCGGTGCTCGGCGAGGGCAACGGCCCCATCGCTGCGTTCGTCGCCGGCATCGCCACCCTCGGGATCGAGATCGACGTGGTCGACTACCACGAGCACTCGATGGGTGCCGGGGCCGATGCCACCGCCGTGGCCTACGTCGAGACGAAGGACCCCGTCGGCACCACCCGGTGGGGCGTCGGCACGGACCCGAACATCATCACGGCATCGCTCAAGGCCGTCCTCGGCGCCGCCTCCCGGGCCCGGTCGGAGGCCTGACCCGTCCCACCGTCTTCCACCACTTGACCCGCGGGTCAAGACAGGGATCGCCTGCGGCGGTACGTTCTGTCGATGGCCATCGACTTCACCCTCACCCCCGAGCTCGACGAGCTCCGCCTGCGGATCCGCGCCTTCGTCGACGACGTCATCAAGCCGACCGAGGCCGAGCTGACCGACCCCGACCACATCGAGGACCGCGCCGAGTACCTCACCAAGCTCATCGGGATGCGCACCCAGGCTCAGGAGGCCGGCATCTGGTTGCCGCACATGCCCGAGGAGTGGGGCGGCATGGGCCTCGGCCACGTCGAGCTGGCGATGGTCCAGGCCGAGGCGGCCAAGGCCTACTACGGCCCCTTCGTCTTCAACTGCATGGCGCCCGACGAGGGCAACATGCACACCCTGCTCAACTGGGCCACCGACGAGCAGAAGGAGAAGTACCTGCGGCCGCTGTGCGAGGGCACGGCCATGAGCTGCTTCGCCATGACCGAGCCCGAGGTAGCCGGTTCGGACCCCACGCTCATCCGGACCCACGCGATCAAAGACGGCGACGAGTGGGTCATCAACGGGCACAAGTGGTTCATCTCCAACGCCCGGCGCGCCAAGTTCGCCATCCTCATCTGCCGGACCGAGGACAACCCCGACCTCCCCCAGGCGGCCAACACGGCCTTCATCGTCGACATCCCGAGCGAGGGCTGGAACCGGGTCCGTGAGGTCGAGACCATGCACGGCGGCACCGGCCACTCCGAGATCGTCATCGAAGACCTGCGGGTGTCCGACTCCAACATGCTGGGCGGCCGGGGCGAAGGCCACCTGCTCGGCCAGTCACGCCTGGGGCCGGCCCGCCTCGCGCACTGCATGCGCTGGATCGCCCAGGCGGAGACCGCGCTCGACATGATGGTCGACCGATCGCTCAACCGGTTCTCCCACGGGTCGATGCTGGCCGAGAAGCAGGGCGTGCAGTGGATGATCGCGGATTCCACCATGGAGCTGTACCAGGCGAAGCTGATGGTCCTGCACGCCGCCTACCGCATCGACAACAAGCTCGACTTCAAGAGCGAGGTGTCGATGGCCAAGCACTTCGTCGCCAACATGCTGGGCCGTGTGATCGACCGTTCGATCCAGGTCCACGGTGCCCTCGGCTACTCCACCGACACCCCGCTGGCGCACATGTTCCAGCACGCCCGCTGGGCCCGCTTCGCCGATGGAGCCGACGAGATCCACCAGATGCGCATCGCCCAGCGCACCATCGCCGCCTACCGGGACACGGGCAGCACCCGCCTCGGCACCGGCGACCTGCCGATCTGACGCGCGTCTCCGCTGCCGGGCCCTGATCCGGGTCAGAGGTCGCGGAACGGGGCGCCCTTCTTCGGCTTGCCGCTGCTGAGGCCGACGGCGACCTCCAGCTCGACGAGGGACTCCTCGAGGTGGGCGAGCAGGCGCTGGAGGTGCGGGACCCGGCGGCGGCAGCCGGTGAGACCGATCTCGAGGTTGTCGACGTAGCTGGTCAGGGTGATGTTGAGCGCCTGGCCGTGGTACGGGATCGACACGGGGTAGACGCCTTGGAGCCGAGCACCGTTCAGGTACAGGTCCTTGCGGGGCCCGGGGACGTTGGAGATGATGATGTTGAACGGTGGCCGCATGCCCTCGCCGCCGCCGAGCATCGACACCAGCGGCGTGGCGAACATGTTGGCGGCGCTGAGGGCGAGGAGCTGGAGCGACGACCGACCTTGCATCGTGTCCTTGGCGATCTGCATCGACTCACGGATGCGGGCCAGGCGCCAGCTCGGGTCCGGCGTGTCCGTGGCGAGCGACGTGAGCACCGCGCCCACCGCGTTGCCGCCTGCGCTGTCGTCGGTCCGCAGGGAGACGGGCACCATCGCCGTGAGCGACTCGTCGGGCAGAGCGCCCAGTTCATCGAGGTACCGGCGCAGCGCACCCGAGCACATGGCCAGCACGATGTCGTTGAGCGTGGCGCCCGATGCCTTCGCCACGGCCTTCACCCGCGAGACGCTCCACGTCTGGGCGGCGATGCGCCGGGCGCCGGTGATGTGGACGTTCAACATCGTCGGCGGTGCCTTGAACGGGAACGCGGCCAGGTCCTCCTGGAGCGCCCGGCGAGCCTGCTGCACGAGCACGGGACCGGTGGCAGCGATGTCGACGGCACCCTTCGCCGCCTCGAACGCCAGCTCCAGCGGGTTCGCCCCTGAACCCGCGGGGCGATCCCGCTTCGGCTTCGCCGCCCAGGCCGGCGGCACGTCGGCACTCGGGTCGGTCGACAGCCACCGCTCCAGGAGCCGGAGCGCGGACACGCCGTCGACCATCGCGTGGTGGACCTTGGTGTACGCGGCGAAGCGGTTGCCCTCGAGGCCCTCGATGAGGTTGAACTCCCACAGGGGTCGCTGGCGGTCGAGGAGGGACCCGTGGAGGCGGCCGCCCAGCGCCAGGAGCTCGCGGACCCGGCCGGGCTCGGGGAGCGCGGAGTGGCGGACGTGGTACTCGATGTCGAGCTCGTCGTCCTCGCGCCACGCCCACTGCATGCCGGTTCGCACCGACCGGTAGGGACGCTGGCGGAACAGCGGGGCGATGTCGTCGTAGGCGAGCATCGCCTCGTACTGGTCGCGCAGCCAGTCCGGGCCGGCATCCTCGGGGAGCTCGAAGACCTGCAACCCGCCGACGTGCATGGGAGTCGCCCGCGACTCGGTGAGCAGGAACGGCAGGTCGGGTGCGGCCACCAGCGCCATCGAGATCTTCCCTTCGCGCCGAGCCGGTCGGCCGGGCGCCGGCCGATCGTACGTCCCCGGGCGGGACCGAGCGACGGTGCTCCGTTCTTATCAGCGAACGACACGCCCACCGTGTCGAACCGTGACAAGAAGCGACGGCTCCCGTCAGTCGAGCGACTGGAGGTAGTTGCGCCAGCTGCCGTGCGCGGTGATGTCGGGGGCGTCGGCGAGGCCGCGGGTCTCGCAGATGAAGCCCTTGACCCAGCGGCCGTCCGCGAGCTCGATCGTCCCGATGCCGAGGGGCGGGGCCACGGCGGCGAGCACCCGCCCGAGGCCCGCCGCGCTGATCGACCACACCTCGACTTCGATCGCCCTGCCGCAGCCGTCGACCCGCTCGAGGGCCGGGCGCAGGGGCGGGCCGCCCTCGAGCCGGTAGAGCCGGTAGCGCGGTGCCGTGCGGGTCGTGACGACGAGCTCGGCGCCCTCAGCGAGGAGCTGCCCGTTGAGCGGCTGGCCGCTCAGGTGGGCGCCGACCACGGCGAGATCGATGAGGTCAGGCCCCGAAGGGGTCCCGGGAACGACGTCTGCGCCCGGATGCGTGGTGGTCATCTCGACCGCGTCCTGCACACCGACCAGCGTATGGATCAGCAGCCCACTGTCGACGGACCGCTGCGTGAGCATCGTGGGTCCTCCACCTGACCGGATGCTGACCCGAGGGGTGCTCGGCGTGGAGGTTGGCGCGCACCCGTAGCGTGGTGTCCATGAGCGCGACCGATGAAGAGACGACCGGACCGATCACGACCGACCATGGTGAATCGGTGCTGCAGGAGGTCTCGCTCGGGACGCAGTGGCCGACCATCGACCCGTTCCTGTTCTGCGCCCACCACTTGGACCACTACCCCGAGGGTGACGGCGAGCTGGGACCGGCGGCCACGTTCGAGGGCCGCGAGATCGGCCAGGACTTCGCCGGCAAGGACGGCTGGAACATGTACCACGGCGACCTGGTGCCCGGGTTCCCCCAGCATCCGCACCGCGGCTTCGAGACGGTGACGGTGGTGCGCCAGGGCCTCATCGACCACTCGGACTCCTTGGGTGCCACGGCTCGCTTCGGTCGCGGCGACGCGCAGTGGCTGACCGCCGGCGCCGGGGTCGTCCACTCCGAGATGTTCCCGCTGGTCGATGCCGAGGGTCCCAACCCGCTCCACCTGTTCCAGATCTGGCTGAACCTCCCGGCGGCCGACAAGCTCGTCGATCCGTACTTCACGATGCTGTGGGCCGAGGACATCCCCCAGGTGACCCACACCGACGATGCCGGCCGGACGACCACCGTCACCGTCTACGCCGGGGAGCTCGACGGGGTACAGCCGCTCGCTCCCCCGCCGAACTCGTGGGCCGCCCGCCCGGAGTCCGACCTGGCCATCTGGCACCTGGAACTCGAGCCGGGCGCCACCTGGACGCTTCCCGCAGCCGAGGGGCCCGACACCGTGCGGGTGCTCTACGTCTTCGAGGGCGACGGCGTCACGGTGGGCGACCACCGGGTGCACAACGAGATCGGCGCCGTCGTACGGTGCGACGCACCCATCCAGCTCACCGGCCGCCGCCAGACGGCCGAGGTCCTCGTCCTCCAGGGCCGTCCGATCGGCGAGCCCGTCGCCCGCTACGGACCGTTCGTGATGAACACCGAGCAGGAGATCCGCCAGGCGTTCGACGACTACAACCGCACGCAGTTCGGCGGCTGGCCGTGGGAGGACGACGCCCCGAACCACGGACCGGTGCAAGGCCGCTTCGCCAAGCACGCCAACGGCCGCATCGAAGAGCGCTGAGCGGAAGGAATTCTGGCTGAGGAGGTTTGGAACCTCCTCAGCCGGGTAGTCAGGTCGCATCCATACCGGTCACCGACGACCGAAGCCCGTGCCCGCCGCCCTCCCCCTCCCCCCAAGCGGCGGGCACGGTCGCGTCCGGGCCTCGTTCGGTCGCACCGCCACCCCGCACCGAACGTGAGTCAGCCCGTGGTGACGAGCTCCGGCTCGGGATCGGACCGCATCGGGTCGGGCGACGGCAGGCGGCGGGCCCGCCAGCGAGCGGCTCCGGCCCGGGCCCCGGCATCCATCACCAAGGCGACGCCGACGAGGGCCACCGCCACGAGGCCGTCGAGCCACCAGTGGTTGGCCGTGGCCATGACGGCCCAGAACGTGAACACCAGGTGGAGCGGGCCGATGATCCGCCACTTGCTGTCTGCGCAGTGCCAGATGCCGAACGCGACGATGGTGGCCCAGGCGATGTGGATGCTGGGCATGGCGGCGAACTGATCCGACGCCCCCGTGCCGACCGGCCCGTAGATGTCGTGGCCGAGTTGGGCGCTGAGGTCCCAGAAGCCGTGGCCCGGCGTCAGGCGAGGCGGCGACACCCGCACGAAGCGGATGAACAGGCAGAACGCGGTGGTGATGGCCAGGGCGTTGCGCCACCTCGGGTACTGGTCACGGTGGCGCACCCAGAGCCACACCAAGAAGCACAGCAGGCCCGGAACGTGGACCGTGGCGTAGTAGTTCACGGTGAGCTGGGCCAGCCAGTGGTGCTTCGCCAGCCACTGCTCCATCGTCAGCTCGCTCGGCAGGTGGATCGCCTTCTGGAAGTCGTAGATCCACTCCCCGCGCTCGATCGCCCCGTCCTCGTGGAGCAGCGGCAGCTGCCGGGCGAGGCGCCAGAGCATGTAGAGGAACGAGACCAGCGCGAACTCCTGCGCGAACGCGGCGACGGTCCGGACGCGCGGGCGATCGATCTGGCGCAGCACGAGCGACAGCACGATCAGCACGATCGACGCGGTCGCTGCTTGTTCCCACGATGGCCACGGCATGGTGCGAGCAGCCTGGCAAGGCGTCCGCCCGACGGCAACCCGGAACGCGACGAAGCCCCTGGGCGGCGCCCGGGGGCTTCGTCTGGGGGGATCTCGGCGGGGTCAGGTGCCCTTGGCGGCGTTGGGGTCCGTCACCACCATGGCGGTGACCATGCCGAGCAGCCCGTCGTTGCCCTCGGCGTGGTTGAGGATGTGGCAGTGGAAGGCCCAGGTCCCGACCTCGGCCGCCTTGATGAGCACCGTGTAGCGCTCACCGGGAGACACCCACAGCGTGTCGACCTGATAGGGCGAGTTGAGGGCGAACCCGTCCTTGGCGATGACGATGTGGGGTTGGCGGTGCAGGTGCATCGGGTGCCCGACCAGGCCCTCGTTGTAGTAGTGGAGCATCACGTAGGTGTCCTTGGGCGCCACGATCGGCTCGGTCATCGGGAAGGCGTGGCCGTTCAACGACAGGCCGATGACGCCAGCGTCGTTGAGCACCATCGGGATCTCCTGGCTGACCTTGACGGTCTCAGGCATCTCGAACTGCCCGTAGGTGCCGGCCTTGGGGATCGGCACCTCGCCCACCTGGAAGATGGCGAACATCCCGTTCAGGACCGCCTCCTGGCCGTGGTAGTGGGCGTGGTACATCGCCTGCTGGTTGTTGGGCCCGACGTTGAACTTATAGGTGTAGGTCGTGTTGGGCTTGATGTAGTCCTGCGTGATGCCGGCCACGCCGTCTTGGTCGTTCGGGACGTCGACGCCGTGGAAGTGGATGTCGGTGCTGATGGGCAGGTTGTTGGTGATGACCACCTCGACGTCGTCGTTGGGGTCCACCTTGATCCACGGGCCGGGGACCATGCCGTTGTAGGTCCACGCCTTCACGGTCTTGCCGGGGCTGACCTCCCAGTCGGTGACCGCTGCGGTGATGTTGAAGCGCTTGGTACCGTCCGCCAGGATCGTCGGCTTCAGGATCTGGTTGCCGGTCGGGATCTTGCCTTCGCCGTACTTGGTGGCGTTGGCCAAGAAGTCGGCGACGCCGGTGTCCATGCCCTCCTGCATCTGCTTGTCGAACTGCTTGGCGACGGGGTCCGTCGACTCGAGCGCTCCGACATCGGCGACGGAGTGACTGGAATGGGCGCTGTCGGCGGCGGCGGCATCCTCAGCCTTGGCCGTGCTCGCACCGCTCCCGTCCGTGATGGTCAACGTCCCCGTCATCCCTGAGTCCTTGTGGCCGGTGATGGCGCAGAAGATCTCGTACTGCCCCGGGTCCAGCGAGGACACGTCCAGCGGGGCCGAGACCCCGGGATCGAGGTCCGCCGTCTTGAGGGCCGTGTCGAGCACGGAGACGTTGTGGGCCATCGTCCCGTTGTTGGCGATGTTCAACGAGCCGCCGAGCGGCACGACGATCGCGGCGGGCGAGATCGTGAACTCGGTCAGGGCCACGTCGACGGGCGCCGCCGCGGCGGCGTCGCCCGAACCCGAGGAGCCGCCCGCCGTGACGGCCACGACGCCCACCATGAGGAGGGCGAAGATCGATGTGGCCACGGCGAAGCGGGCGAGCATTGTCTGGTTGGCGGGACTCACAGCAGGACCTCGGGCAGAGAAGTGGGGAAGGATCCCGCTCATCTTCTGCTCCGGCGCTCGAGCCGAACAGAGGCCGAGGTCCCGACCGGCGTGGGACCAAGGTCCCTGTTCGAATCGGCCTCTCACCTGCGGGGATGAGCCCTCGATCACCCTCGACCGGGATGCGGGTGCGCTAGGTCAGCGAAACAACCAGGAGCAAGGAGGTCAGCGATCGGAGCCCCACCCCGCTCATGCTCGCACGGTCGATCGGAACCGACCAGCAGTCGGTAGCGTCGGCCACGTGGCGAAGCAACAGGTGGCGTTCCTGCGAGCGGTCAACGTTGGCAAGCGGCGCGTGGCGATGGCGCAGCTGCGCGCCGACCTCGAGCAGCTCGGATTCGACGAGGTATGGACGCACATCAACAGCGGCAACGCCGTGTTCCGCTCGCGTCTCGTCCGTGCGACGCTCGAGGCGCAGATCGAGCGTGCGCTGCACGAATCGTTCGGCTTCGAGGTCGAGACCTTCGTGCGCACGGCGGGGGAGATCGTCGAGATCGTCGAGCGCCGGCCCTTCGGCGACCTGCCGGACGGCACCACCCACCTGGTCGCGTTCCTGCGGAAGGCTCCCTCGCCGGCGCAGCGGTCATCGATCGAGGCGCTGAGCGGGCCGGTGGACCAGCTGGAGGTCCACGGCGCCGAGGTGCACTGGCGCATCGAGGGCGCATCGCAGGACACCCAGCTCAAGCCCACGCACTGGAAGGCCGCTGGTGCGGTGCCGAACACCACGCGCAACATCACGATGCTCACCAAGCTCGCTGGCATGCTCGATCTGTGACGGGCGCCGGTCGAGCGGCCGACGACCCGTCACCCCGCGCCGCCCGAGGTGCGGGGGCGTACGCTCGGCAGCACTCGACATCGTGTCGAGAGATGGAAAGCGAGCTCAGATGTCGGTAGCAACCATCGCGACTCTCGTCGTCCTGGCGGTGATCGCATACGTGGTGCTCAAGTCGATCCACAAGATCGGCCCGGCAGAGGTGGGCCTGGTCAACAAGCGGATCAGCCTCCGGAAGCTGCACGACGACAACCCCGTCGCCTTCAAGGGCGAGGCGGGCTACCAGGCAACGCTCCTCATGCCCGGGCTCCGGGTCCGGATCTGGCCCATCTTCGCCGTGACCAAGTTCCCGTGGGTGCAGATCCCAGCCGGTGAGATCGGCGTCGTCATCGCCCAGGTCGGCCAGCCGGTCCCGATCGGCGCCAAGAGCGCCGAGTTCAAGCCCCAGTTCGGCAACTTCTCGGACCTCCAGGGGTTCGTCGACGGCGGCGGCCAGAAGGGCGTGCAGCGCCCGGTCCTGCCCCCCGGCACCCTGGTGCCGCTGCACCCCGTCGCCTTCATGGTCATCGGCAGCCGCCAGGTGTTCGGCCTCCCGGTCGCACCCGAGCTGGTCCGGCTCAGCAGCGGCGCCGGCATCACCTCCGAGTCGTTCGGGCTGGACCCGCGCCAGCTCCAGGTCGTGGTGATCGCCCCGAGCAGCGGCCAAGACGTCGTCGGCATCGTGACCACGCTCGAGGGTCAGCCCCTGGAGTCGGGCGACATCGCCAGCCGCCTCGGCGGCTACGCCGACATCGAGGCCATGGAGCAGCAGCCCGCCGTCACCGACGCCGAACTGATCGACACGCTCCTCGGCTCCAAGAACGACCTCCACAACAACTACCAGGACTTCCAGCGGTTCCTTGAAGCCGGGGGCCGCATCGGCCTGCAGCACGACCCGCTCCAGTACGGCGCCTACCTGCTGAACCCGTTCCTGGTGCGCGTCGACATGGTCCCCATGCTCGTCGTCAACCAGGGCGAGGTGGCCGTGATCAAGGGCTTCGTCGGCCTGCCGACGCTCGACACGTCCGGCTCGGAGTTCAAGTTCGGCTCCATCGTGCGCCCGGGCCACCGCGGCATCTGGCAGGAGCCGCTGCGCACCGGCAAGTACCCCATCAACCCGCGGGTTTACGCCGCCGAGGTCGTGCCGACCTTCATCCTGACGCTCAACTGGTCGACGTCGAACTCCCAGGCCCACGACCTGGACTCCCGCCTCGAACCGATCATCGGCAAGAGCCGGGAGGGCTTCATCTTCACCATCGACCTCCAGGTGCAGATCCACGTGTCCGACACCCGGGCGCCGAAGGTCATCTCGATGGTCGGCACCATGGTCAACCTGGTCAACGAGGTGCTGCAGTCGGCAGTGGGCAACCACTTCCGCAACACCCTCCAGGCACTCGAGGCGGTGCAGTTCATCGAGACGCGCCAGGCCGTGCAGCGCGCCGCCCTCGAGGCGGTGACGCAGTACCTCGCCGCCTACGAGGTCGAGACCCGGGGCGTGTACATCCAAGACGTGGTGTTCCCCGAGGAGCTGGTGGAGGTCCTGACCCGACGGGAGATCGCCAACCAGGAGCGGGCCACGTTCGTCGAGCAGCAGAAGGCGGAGACGGCCCGCATCGAGACCGAGAAGGCCAAGGGCACCGCCGACATGCAGTCCCAGCTGGCCGGCTCGGCCGTGTCGGTCGACATCCGCAAGAACGAGGCGCAGGCCCGCGAGGCCCAGGCGTCGGGTGAAGCGGCGTACGTCCGCCTCACCGGTGAGGCGGAAGCCGACCGGCTCCGGGCCATCGGTCTGGCCGAGGCCAAGGCCACGGAGGCGCTCGGCGTCGCCAAGGCCGCAGGTTACGAGGCCCAGCGCGAAGCCATCGGCGAGATGTCCACCGCCCTCGTGGCCGTCGCCGGCGCCATCGGCGAGGGCGGCATCGACATCATGCCGGAGGTCCTGGTGACGGGCGGCGGCGGCAGCTTCGAAGGCCTGGCCGCCACGCTGATGCAGGCCCTGCGCAACGGCACCCTCTCCACCGGCTCCGCGCCCCGCTCGGACGACGGCCCTCCGGCCCGTCGCACCGAGCTGGGCGAAGCCCTCACCGAGACCGCCCAGCAGGTGCAAGCCACCGAGGAGCCCCTCGGCAGCTGACCCGAACCGGCCCGCCCCCTCGAACTTCGTAGGTCAGAGCTCCCAAACCGGCGAGCCCGGGTGCGGTCACGATAGCCAACCAAAGTGGTCAGGATTCGGCTGATGTGAGACACGGCTCACCCGCGCCCATCACGGGCGGTCAGCCGCGGGCGATGTCGGTGGCGAGCTTGCCGATGAGGGCGCCCAGGTCGGGCAGCAGGCCCTGGAAGACGCTGGTCGAGCGCCAGAGCATGGCGATCTCGCGCTGGGGCACCGGGTCAGAGAACCGCAGGAGCACGAGGTTGTCGGAGGGCGGCACCGGAGGGCACACGGCGAGCTCGGGAAGCAGGGTGATCCCCACGCCTGCCGCGACCATCTGGCGAAGGGTCTCGAGGCTGGTCGCCCGGAAGCCGCGCCGCTCGGAGGCACCCGTGAGGCGGCACACCGAGAGCGCCTGGTCGCGGAGGCAGTGGCCCTCCTCGAGCAGGAGCACCTGCTCCCCCGCGAGGACCGACGGATCGACCGGGCCGCCCGCTTCGGCGAGGGGGTGCCCGGCGGGGACAGCCAGCACGAAGTCCTCGGTGAAGAGGTGCTGCTGCTCGAGCTGCTCGCCGACGATCGGCAGGGCCAAGATGGCGACGTCGAGGCGACCGGAGCGGAGCTGGTCGAGCAGGACCTCGGTCTTCTCCTCGATGAGGAGGAGCTCGAGGTGCGGGTAGCGCTCGTGGAGAGCCGGGACCACGTGCGGCAACAGGTACGGCGCGAGGGTCGGGAACAGGCCGAGCCGCAACGTGCCGCCCTCGGGGTCGGTGGCCTGGCGCGCGAGGACCCGGATGGCGGCGGCCTCGTCGAGGATGACTCGGGCCCGTTCGGCCACCCGCTCCCCCGTCGCCGTCAACATGACGTGGCGGGGCGAGCGCTCGATCAGCGCGATGCCCAGTTCCTGCTCCAGCTTCTTCAACTGCGTGGACAGGGTCGGCTGGCTGACCATGCATGCTTCGGCGGCCCGACCGAAGTGGCGGTGCTCGCCGACAGCCACCAAGTACTCGAGATCGCGCAGGTTCACGCTCAGACGACCGCCGGTTCCTTGTCGACGTCGACCTCCGCCGGAGCGGGCAGGCGGATCAGGTGGTCGAACGCGCTCAGGGCGGCGGTGGCGCCGGCGCCGAGGGCGATGACGATCTGCTTGTACGGGACGGTGGTGCAGTCCCCGGCGGCGAAGATTCCCGGCACCGAGGTCTGGCCGCGGTCGTCGATGACGACCTCGCCGCGGTTCGACAGCTCGACCGTGCCCTCGAGCCACTCGGTGTTCGGCAGCAGCCCGATCTGGACGAAGACGCCCTCGAGCCCGACGGTGTGGGCGTCGCCCAAGGTGCGGTCCTCGTACACGAGGCCGGTCACCTGCTCGCCGTCGCCGACGACCTCGGTCGTGAGGGCGCTGACGATGATGTCGACGTTGGGAAGGCTGCGGAGCTTGGCCTGCAGGACCTCGTCGGCGCGGAGCTGGTCGTCGAACTCGATGAGCGTGACGTGCTTGACCACGCCGGCCAGGTCGATCGCGGCCTCGGCGCCGGAATTGCCGCCGCCGATCACGGCGACGCGCTTGCCCTTGAAGAGGGGCCCGTCGCAGTGGGGGCAGTAGGTCACGCCCTTGTTGCGGTAGGCGTCCTCACCCGGGACGTTCATGGACCGCCAGCGCGCTCCGGTCGAGAGGATGACGGTCTTCGAGCGCAGGGTGGCCCCGTTGACGAGGTGGACCGTGGCCAGCCCACCTAGCTCGGCTGCGGGGACGAGCTTGGTGGCCCGCTGGAGGTTCATCACGTCGACGTCGTACTGGCGGACGTGCTGCTCGAGCGCCGTCGCCAGCTTCGGACCCTCGGTGTAGGAGACCGACACGAAGTTCTCGATGGCCATGGTGTCGAGCACCTGGCCGCCGAAGCGCTCGGCCGCGACGCCGGTGCGGATGCCCTTGCGGCTGGCGTAGATGGCGGACGCCGCGCCGGCGGGCCCGCCGCCGACCACGAGTACCTCGTAGGGCTCCTTGTCCGCCAGTTCGGCGGCGAGGCGCTCCGCGGCACCGGTGTCGAGCTTGGCCACGATCTGCTCGAGGCTCATGCGCCCCTGGTCGAACGGCTCGCCGTTGCGGAACACCGACGGGACCGCCAGCACCTTGCGCGCATCGACCTCGTCCTGGAACAGGGCGCCGTCGATGGCGGTGTGGTGGATGTTCGGGTTCAGGATGCTCATGAGGTTGAGCGCCTGGACCACGTCGGGGCAGTTCTGGCAGGTGAGCGAGAAGTAGGTCTCGAAGCGATGCTCGCCCTCGATGTCCATGATCTGCTGGATCAGTTCGGACGAGGCGGTGGACGGGTGTCCGCCGACCTGGAGGAGGGCGAGGACCAGCGAGGTGAACTCGTGGCCCATCGGAATCCCGGCGAAGCGGACCTCGACATCGGTCCCGACTCGGCGGATCAAGAAGGAGGGGCGACGCTCGTCATCATCGGCGGCGAGGACCTCGACCTTGGGCGACAGCGAGGCGATCTGCTCGAGCAGCTCGCGCAGCTCGGCGGACTTGGGGCTGTCGTCGAGGGAGGTCACCAGCTCGATGGGCTGCGTGAGCTTCTCGAGGTGGGTCTGCAGTTGGGCGGCGAGTGCGGCATCGAGCATGGCAGCGGCTCCAGGAGGCGTGGCGGGTTCAGAGGGGGGAGGGCGCCCTTGGGGCGGGGTGGTCGAACCGGGGACGGGCCAGTGGCCTGTCCCCGGTCGGACCGGCGGGATCAGATCTTGCCGACGAGGTCCAGCGAGGGAGTCAGGGTGTCATCGCCCTCTTCCCACTTGGCCGGGCAGACCTCGCCCGGG
Source organism: Acidimicrobiales bacterium (assembly GCA_046594195.1). Taxonomy (GTDB): domain Bacteria; phylum Actinomycetota; class Acidimicrobiia; order Acidimicrobiales; family Iamiaceae; genus Aquihabitans. The sequence goes on from JBKJPY010000076.1 coordinate 16,252, forward strand.
TGGCTGGCGACGTACTGCGCAGCCTTGACCTTGCGGAGGAGCTCCACGGCGTTGCGGCCGATGCCCTCGGCGGTGACCTCGAGGAACTGGATGACGCCCTCGGGGTCGATCAGGAAGGTGCCGCGGTCGGCCAGGCCTTGGCCCTCGCGCAGGATCTCGAAGTTGCGCGAGATCTCCAGGGTCGGATCGCCGAGCATCGGGTACTCGATCTTGCCGATGGTGTCGGAGCTGCCATGCCACGCCTTGTGGGTGAAGTGGGTGTCCGTGGAGACGGAGTACACCTCGACCCCGAGGCGCTGGAACTCGGCGTAGTTGTCGGCGAGGTCGCCCAGCTCGGTGGGGCAGACGAAGGTGAAGTCAGCCGGGTAGAAGAACACGACCGACCACGTGCCCTTCAGGTCGCCGTCGGAGACGTCGACGAACTCGCCCTTGTGGAAGGCGGTGGTGGAGAAGGGCTTGATCTCGGTGTTGACGAGCGACATTGGGGAAGGACCTCTCGGGTTTTCGGTTGATTGACAATAGACATCCTATTACAAACTGTGGGCAGTTCATCGCCCGTGCCTATTGATTCTGCCAATGCCTCCCATAGCCAGCGTCGATGGAAACCGCAGGTCAGAAGCGAGGCAGGACGGTCGGCCAGTACGGCACTACCGTCTGTGCCCATCGACCGTCGACAGTTCCTCCAGCGGGCCATCACGGCCGGGGCCGGCACCGCCGTGATCCCCGCGGCGATGGTGTCCGCCCAGCCCGCAAAGTCCGGCGCCAGCCCCTACGGGGCGTTGGCCGTCGAGGCCGACGAGAACGGCCTGCTGCTGCCCGAGGGCTTCACCTCGCGCATCATCGCCGTGGGCGGCGAGCCCGTCGCCGACACCGGCTACGCCTGGCACGCGTTTCCCGACGGTGCGGCCACCTTTCCCACCGACGACGGCGGGTGGATCTACACCTGCAACAGCGAGGTCACGGCCCTGTTCGCGCCGGACCAGGGCGGGGTGAGCGCGATCCGCTTCGACGCCGACGGCGAGGTGGTCGACGCCTACCGGATCCTCGAGGGCAGCACATCCAACTGCGCCGGCGGCCCGACCCCGTGGGGCACGTGGATGAGCTGCGAGGAACCCATCGACAAGCGGGGCCGCCTGTGGGAGTGCGACCCCACTGGGAAGAAGGAGGCCGTCGCCCACGAGGCCATGGGCCTGTGGAACCGGGAGGCAGCTGCGGTCGATCCCGAGGGCAAGGCCGTCTACATGACCGAGGACGACCCCGAGGGCCTGCTCTACCGCTTTACCCCGACGACGTACCCCGATCTGTCGAAGGGCGTCGTCCACGCCGCAGTGGTCGGAGACGAGAGTGCCGTCACCTGGGCCGAGGTGCCGGACCCGTCAGCCGCGTCCAAGCCCACCAAGACCCAGGTCGACGGGGCCACTACCTTCAACGGCGGCGAGGGCATCTGGTTCGATCGGGGTTCGATCTACTTCACCTCAAAGGGCGACAACAAGGTCCACCACATCGACCTGGAGAAGCAGCAGTACGAGGTGATCTGGGACAGCGATCCCGCCACTGATGGCAAGGAGGGCGCCGTGCTCTCCGGGGTCGACAACATCACCGTCGATCCCGACACCGGCGACCTCTTCGTGGCCGAGGACGGCGGGAACATGGAGCTCGTCATCATCAGCTCGGACGGCACCGTGGCACCCTTCGCCCGAGTGGCCGAGGATCCGACCGGGTCCGAGATCACGGGTCCGTGCCTGTCGCCCGACCGCAGCCGCCTCTACTTCTCGAGCCAGCGCGGGCCGTCGCCGAAGATGCTCAAGGAGGTCATCCCCGGAGCGGAGTTCGACACCAGGAACGCCGGCATCACCTACGAGGTGACCGGACCGTTTCGCACGGCCGAGGCCGCGCCGGAGTCCGCCACGACCACCCTCGCCAAAGCCGACCCGTCGTCGGGCTCGAGCACCGATGGCGGCTCGGACGAGGGAAGCAGCACGAGCGCCCCGGTGGTCGTCGGCGGCATCGCCCTGCTCGCCGCGGCGGGAGCAGGCGCGACCCTCGCCCTGCGCCGGCGACGTGCCACCGGTGCGACCCCGCCGTCCGGCGACGACCCGCCGTTCGGCCACGGCCCCGACGTCTGACGCAGCGGGTCCAACCACACCCGCCCAGATGGCCCGGCGGGCGAGCGCTACCAGGTGGCCAGGTCGAGCAGAGCCGCTGCGATGTCATCGACCTGCGGCAGGACCGCCCGTTCCAGCGTCGGCTCGTACGCCACCGGGCAGTCCGCGGCCGCCAACCGCCGAACCGGCGCGTCGAGGTCGCCAAAGCAGTGCTCCCCGACCCAGGCCGCGACCTCGCCGCCGAACCCAGCGGTCAGCGTGTCCTCGTGCACGACCAGCACGCGGTTTGTGCGCGCCGCGCTCTGGGCCACGAGGTCATGATCCCACGGGAGGATCGTGCGGAGGTCGATGACCTCGACCTCGATCCCCTCCCGATCCGCCAGCTGCTCGGCCGCGTCCACGGATCGGGACACCGTCGCACCCCACGTGACCACGGTGACGTCGTCGCCGGGGCGCCGGATGTCGCCGAGGCCGAAGGGAAGGACCCAGTCCTCCGGTGGGAGCGGGTCGACCGTGCTCAGCTGGCGCAGGAGGTGCTTGTGCTCGAGGAACAGCACCGGGTCCTCGCACCGGAACGCGTACCGCAGCAGCCCGGCGGCATCACGCGCCCGGCTCGGCATGGCGATCGACAAGCCCGGGATGTGGGCGAAGATCGACTCGCCGCACTGGCTGTGCCAGATGCTGCCCCCGGTGAGGTAGCCGCCAATCGGGACCCGCACGACCATCGGGCAGGTGAAGGCGCCGTTCGAACGCCAGCGGATGGTGGCCGCCTCGCTGCGGAGCTGGGTCATCGCCGGCCAGATGTAGTCGAAGAACTGGATCTCGGGAGCAGGTCGGAGGCCGCGGATGCCGTGGCCGACCGCTCGCCCGATGATGTTCGCCTCCGACAGCGGCGTGTTGAAGCAGCGGGCCTGGCCGAACGCTCGCTGGAGGCCGTGGGTCGTGCCGAAAACACCGCCCTTGCCCTCGACACCCGCCAGCACCTGGTCACGCGCGTCGGCCACGTCCTCACCGAACACGCGGATGCGCTCGTCGGCGGCCATCACCTCGTGGAGGGTCGCCTTGATGGCCTCGCCCAGCGCAACCCCTTGAGCCTCGTCCGCAGCGGGCACGGGTGGCGGACCCGGGTCGGGCAGATGGGGCAGGGCGGTGACCTGGTCGAGCACGGTCGCCGGGTCCGGTCGGGGGGCGGCGAGGGCTGCCGCGGCGGCATCGGCAACCTCCTGGCGAGCCTCGTCGCGGAGCGCGTCGACCTCGACCTCGGACAGCACGCCGCCCTGGATGAGGTCGCGCGCGAACCGGTCAAGCGGGTCGTGCCTGGCTTCCTCGGCCAGTTCCTCGACTGACCGGTACTTGCTCTGCGTGTCCGCCGCCGAGTGCGAGTAGGGCCGCACCACGTCGGCATGGATCAGCGCCGGTCCCACGCCGGCACGGATGTGGGCGACGATCGACGTCGCCGCGTCGCGCACGGCGAAGTAGTCGGTGCCGTCGAGGTGGTGGACCTCGAGCCCCCGGAAGCCCCGCACCAGCTCGTGGATCGGCGCCGGGTGTTGATCGGTCACGGGGACCGAGATGGCGAAGCCGTTGTCGGGGACGACGTAGAGGACGGGCAGGTGGAGGTTGCAGGCCGTGTTGAGGCTCTCCCAGAACTCTCCTTCACTGCAGGCGCCCTCGCCCAGGCTGACGTAGGTGAGCTCATCGGGGTGCGAGGCCGACGTGCCGTGGTCCGCCGCCAGGTGTGGCCGCCGCACGAGGTAGCGGCCGGCCTCGGCGCACCCCACGGCCGGGATGCACTGGCTCCCCGTGGGGCTCGACTGGGTGACGATATTGTGGGCGGCGTGCCCCCAGTGCGATGGCATCTGGCGGCCGCCGCTCGACGGGTCGGCGGCCGACCCGACCGCCTGCAGCAAGACCTCGGTGGCCGTTACCCCGAGACCGAGTACGAGGGCCTGGTCCCGGTAGTAGGGGAAGAACCAGTCGTACCCCGGCCGCAGGTGCCGGGCGAGCGCCAGCCCGACCGCCTCGTGCCCGGCGCCGGAGATCTGGAAGTAGACCCGGCTCTGCTTCTGCATGGCGATCTCGCGATCGTCGATCGCGCGCGACACGAAGGCGAGGCGAAGGTCGTCGACCAGTTCCTTCACCGGGTAGCCGCGATGGTCGCTCACCCCGACACCTCAGCTGACCAGTCACGGTCCTGCAGCGTCATCCGGACGTCGGCGAGGAAGGCGGCGGCGTAGGCGCCATCGACGGCTCGGTGGTCGAAGCTGAGGCTGAGGTTGCCGAGCGGTCGGATGGCGACGCCCCACCCGCCGTTCCCGTCGGCGACTGCAGTCGGCCGCATGCGCACGCCATCGGTGGACAGGATCGCCACCTGCGGCTGGTTGATGATCGGGGCGGCCAGCACCGTACCGAAGGACCCGACGTTCGTCAGCGTGAACGTGCCGCCATCGAACGCATCACCCCGAAGACGGCGGCGGCGAGCCCGGTCCGCTGCGTCGGCCACCGCCGCGGCGAGCGCCTGCAGCCGAAGCTCATGCGCGTCGTGGACCACCGGGACGAGCAATGCCTCCCGCTCCACGTCGACCGCGATGCCGAGGTGGATGCGCCGGTGAACCACCAGGCGGTCGACGTCGAAGCTGGCGTTGAGGTGGGGGAAGCGGTGCAGCCCGTCGATGACCGCTCTCGCCACGAACGGGAGGTAGCTGAGACCGGTGCTGGGGCGAACCGCATCGACACCGGACCAGTCGACCTCGGTCACCACCAGCGCATGTGCCGCCGTGGTCACCGAGTGGTGCAGGTGCTCAGCGGTCGCAAGGCGCGCCCGCGACAGGACGACGACCTCATCATCGGGACCGACCTCGATCGTCGGGATGGGCGGCGCCACCCTCTCGATCGGTGTGTGCCCGTTCGAGCGCTGGGCGGCGGCGGCGAGGACGTCGTTGCGGGTGATGCGGCCATCCCGGCCCGATCCGACGACCGACGCCGGCGCCAGTTCGTGCTCCTCGAGCAGCCGCCGCACGATCGGTGACAGGACCGGGCCGTTGGACGATCGTGCTGCGGGCTCCTGGGGAGCACGGGCGTCGGATCGAGGTCGCTCGAACGGTGCCGGGGGCGCGTCGGCAGGCGGAGGCGCAACGCCGGGCTCGACCGGCGGATCGAAGGCCTCATCGGGGGTCGCCGTGATCACGGCCACCGGCGTGCCGATCGGCACGGCTCCACCCTCCGCCACGAGGACCAGGCGCAGGAAGCCGGCGACAGCGGACGGCACCTCGGTGTCGACCTTCTCGGTGGACACCTCGAACAAGGTGTCGTCGATGGCGACCTCGTCACCCACCGCCTTCGCCCACGCGGTGATGGTCCCCTCCACCACCGTCTCGCCGAGTTGCGGCATCAGGACCACATCCATGACAAGGACCCTACGGATGTGACATCCGTCTCGCTCCTGACGGGTTCGTCAGGATTGCCGCTCCTGAACTGCTTCCGGTTCCCGCCGACGCCGGAGGGCGAGTAGCCCGCCGGCTCCGGCTGCCAGCACGGACACGCCGGCGACCGCCAGCACCGCCGGCGAGGGACCGTCGTCGTCCGAGCCCGAGCCCGCGTCAGCAGGCGTCGTCGGGCGTGCCACGGAGGAGGTGGGGAAGGCCGCCGCCACCTGCAGGCCCGACAGGTCCCGCTCCACGACGGCGTTGCGGTCGGACACCCGGCTCCCCAGCGCGAACTGCGGCCAGGTGCCGCCGATCTGCGTGCGGCTGCGTTCGATCCAGGCTCGGGCCTCGTCGCTGCTCGACTTGTGGAAGTTCAGCGCGTACCCGCCCTCGTGCACCCGCAACAGGGTGAAGCCACCGGGGTACTCCTTGACGGCCGCGACCTCCTGGTGGACGACGCCGGGCGCACCGGCCAGCGCACTGCGCTTGTTGCGGTGCGTGTGCCCGGCGTGGTGCAGGAAGACGCCCGGACTTCCCTGATACGCCGCCTGGATCTCGGCCGCCTGGGCGACGTCGAGCGCGCTGCTCGGCGGCGACGGGTACGGCGATCCCTCGACCACCAGCGGGTGGTGGCCGAACACGATCGTCGGCTGATCGGGTGCCTCGGCCACGGCCTCGCGGAACCAGGCCATCTGATCTGCCGAGAGCGCTCCTGCGTCGCTTCCCTTGCCCGCGCGGTCGTAGGTGTCGATGCCGATCACGCGCAGGCCGAGCACCTCGTCGGCGAAGTAGGTCGGGTCGCCCCCGGGGAAGAACTCGTCGACGAAGCAGTCGTGCCCGCCCCACCGGCCCACGCTGCATGACGCCCACGCGTCACCCTCGTGGGCCCGATCGTGGTTGCCGCGGGTCACGAACCAGTCCCGGTTCCGGTGGCCGAAGCCGTCGAGCAGGCGCCGGGCCGTCCGCAGGTCGACGGGCTCTGCCTCTGCGGTGATGTCACCGGCGGCCAGCAGGAAGTCCGCGCCCAACTCCGACGCGTCGGCGACGAGCGACTCGAACATCACCTCGGGGTACGGCGGGTGCCCGGGGACCTGCGAGACGCCGGCGAGGGCCGCGATGTCCCCCGATCGCCCGGCCACCGTCTCGCCGAAGTGGAAGTCGTTGCAGAGCACAACCGAGAAGAGGAAGCGTCCCCGCGGCGGCTGCGGCACGGTGAACGAGAACGGCCCGGCGACCGCCGCCGGCCCAGGCGCCGTGCTGACCGCGTTGCCCTCGATCATGGAGAAGGGTGTCGGCGTCGCCAGCACCCCTCCGGAGCGAGCCTCGTAGTGGTAGGTGCGGCCCGGTTCGAGGCCCGTGAGCACGATGCGGTGGTATGGCGTATCGGTCCGGCCGCTGCTCGCCACCCGATCCAGGCGAGCGGGGTCGGTCCCCCAGCGCACCTCGGCATCGGCTGGCGCTGGCTCGAGGCGCCCGATCTCGTCCTTGGACCCGGTGGCGCCGGTGTACCAGGTGATGATCGCCGAATCCTCGGTCAGCGTGACGAGCTCGAGCCCGGTCGCGGTCACCGGCGCCGACTGGGCACTGGCACGACTCGGGTCGACCAGCAGCCCGCCGGGCGCCGCAGCCGCAGCCATGGCCGTCCACCGGAGCAGGTCTCGCCTCGTCACGTAGCAGCCCGGCACGGCCGGGAACCTACCGCCCGTGGGGATTCCACCGGTTGCGTCGTGGTGACCGCCGAGTGACGGGCGCCGGTCGCTCAGGCGTACGTGACGATGGCCTCAGTCGCTGCGGCGCGGTAGCTGCCACCGAACGTGATGGCGTGGATCACGAACGACCCCATGGCGGACAACTCGCTGCACTGCACCAAACCCGGTGTGGCACCACCCGAACAGGTGATTTTTTCGAGATCCACGTACGGCGAAGCGTCTGGCTGCGGAGAAGGAGTGAGGGCTGCGTCCGCGGCCCAACCAGGAGAAGATCCCGTGAAGATCAAGTCGAAGGCAGTCATCATCGCTGCCGCAGTGACCATCGTGACAATCGCCGGTGCGACCGCGGTCAGCGCCTGGGGCGGGGGCAGCTACGGAAGCGACCCGAGCAGCTACGGCGGCTACAGCTACGGCCAAGTTCGCTTCGCTGCGTCGTACGTCAACCGTGATACGGGTGCGGCAACCGAGAACTCGAACATCAACTCGAACTCGAACTGCTTCACTCCCGATCGCTACGACGAGGTCCAGCAGGTCAGCCCGGCAGGCACGGCCACCAAGAACGTCCACAACGACGCCTGCCTGCTCGACGACCGCGGCCAGAAGCTCGACGACGGCGCCACCTACGAGAGCTACGGCGTCGGCAACATCAGTGCGTGCCCCGATCCCGACAACGCGGGGCCCCGGACCGCAGTGCTCAGCGCCGGCCCCACCGGCAAAGCGGCGACGCGTTGCACCCAGAGCGGCTACCAGGTCAAGAACACGGCCGGCGACAAGGAGTTCCACGCCCGCCTGAACAGCACCCAGCCCGGCCAGCAGACCGTCGTGTGGTGCTACGACAACGCCCTCAACGGCTGCTTCGACGACAACATCCAAGACACCATCGTCATCAACTGGGTCGCCTGAACCCATCGTCCGAGAGACGGCCTTCCCGATCACGGGAGGGCCGTCTCTAGCTCGGGATCGTTGCGACCACGCGCTGGCCTGGGCGAGGCCCTGCTGGTGAGTTAGGCGACCTCGGCGGCGGCGCCGGCGAACTGGGCGTTGTAGAGGGCGTGGTAGGCGCCACCGGCCGCTAGCAGCTCCTCGTGGTTGCCCTGCTCGACGATGCGGCCGGCGTCCATCACCAAGATGGTGTCGGCGTCTCGGATGGTCGAGAGCCGGTGGGCGATCACGAAGCTGGTCCGGTTGGAGCGCAGCGCCGCCATCGCCTGCTGGATCAGGACCTCGGTGCGGGTGTCGACCGAGCTGGTCGCTTCGTCGAGGATGAGGATCGTCGGGTCGGCGAGGAACGCCCGGGCGATGGTGAGCAGCTGCTTCTCGCCGGCACTGACGCTGCCGCCCTCGTCGTCGACCACGGTGTCGTAGCCATCGGGCAGGGAGTGGACGAAGCGGTCCACGTAGGTGGCCTTGGCCGCCTCGAGGATCTGCTCTTCCGTGGCATCGAGGTTGCCGTAGGCGATGTTCTCCCGGATCGTGCCTCCGAACATCCAGGTGTCCTGCAGCACCATGCCGATGTTGGACCGAAGCTCCCGGCGGCGCATGTGGGCGATGTCGAGACCGTCGAGGCGGATGGCCCCGTCGTTCAGCTCGTAGAACCGCATGATCAGGTTGACGAGCGTCGTCTTGCCGGCGCCGGTCGGCCCGACGATCGCCACGGTCTCGCCCGGCTTGGCCACGAGCGACAGGTCCTTGATGAGCTCCGTGTCCGGTAGGTAGCTGAACGACACGTGGTCGAACTCGACGCGGCCACGGGGACGCTCGTCGATGAGCGGGTGCTCGTCGTCGGCGCTCTGATCGGGGCCGTCGAGCAGCTCGAAGACCCGCTCGGCCGAGGCGATCCCGGACTGGAACACGTTGGCCATCGAGGCCAGCTGGGTGAGGGGCTGGGTGAACTGCCGCGAGTACTGGATGAACGCCTGCATGTCACCGATGCTCAGCTGCCCCGACGAGATCTTGATCCCGCCGACCACGGCGATGACGACGTAGTTCAGGTTGCCGAGGAACATCATCGCCGGCTGGATGATCCCGGAGATGAACTGCGCACCGAAGCTGGCCTCGTACAGCTCCTCGTTTTTGGCGTTGAAGCGGGCCTCGACATCCGCGCTGCGACCGAAGACCTTCACCAGCGAGTGGCCGGTGAAGGCCTCCTCCACCTGGGCGTTGAGGGCACCGGTGTGGGCCCACTGTGCGACGAACCGCTTCTTGGAACGACTGGCGACGGTGCGCAGCACGAAGAGCGATGCCGGGATGGTGAGCACGGCAATGCTCGCCAGCAACGGCGAGATCGTGAACATCATGATGATCACACCGAAGATGGTGAGCACCGACGTGAGCATCTGGCTCAGCGTCTGCTGCAAGCTCTGCGCCACGTTGTCGATGTCGTTGGTGACTCGGCTGAGCAAGTCGCCGCGAGGCTGGCGGTCGACGTACCCGAGCGGTAGCTCGTGGAGCTTGTCCTCGACGTCGGAGCGCAGCTTGAACATCGTCTTCTGCACGACGCCCGCGAGCAGCCAGGCCTGGCAGTACGCCATCGAGGCGGAGACCACGTAGAGGACGAGGACGCCCGCCAGCGTGCGGTGGAGCTTGGCGAAGTCGATGCCGTTTCCGCCGACTACGCCGTTCACGATGATGTTGGTGGCGTTGCCCAAGATCTTGGGGCCGAGGACCGACAGCGTGACGCTGCCGAGGGCGAGGCCCAAAACGGCGACGAGCCCGGCGCGCTGTGGCTGCAGGCGTCCCAGGAGACGGCGGGTCGAATTCTTGAAGTCCTTGGACTTCTCGGCGGGCATCCCGGCGGCGAACCGGGGTCCGGCCTGATGGGTCTCCGACGCCGGGGGGCGGTAGCTCTCCACAGCATTCTCCGACAGGCTGCCGTCACCCTCCTCATCGAGCTCCGCCAGCAGCGCCCGCTCGATGTCCTTGGTGGTGGGAGGAGTGGCCGCCGGATCGGACGACCCGTTCACGCCAACGCGGGGGTTCGTGCCGTTCGCGCCGTTCGAGGAGTCGCTCATGCTGCCTCCTCCTCGGTGAGCTGGGACGCCACGATCTCCTGGTACGTCGGACACGATTCCAAGAGCTGCTCGTGGGTGCCGAGCCCCACCTGCTCTCCGTCCTCGAGCACGAGGATCTGGTCGGCTCGGGAGATGGTGGAGACGCGCTGCGCCACGATGATCATCACCGAGTCGCGCGTCACCGGGGCGAGGGCGGCACGCAGGCGGGCGTCGGTGGAGAGGTCCAAGGCCGAGAACGAATCGTCGAACAAGAAGATGCCCGGCTTGCGGACCAGGGCTCGGGCGATGGCGAGCCGCTGGCGCTGGCCGCCCGAGACGTTGGCGCCGCCCTGGGCGATGGTCGAGTCCAGGCCGTCGGGCATGGCCCGCACGAATGACGTGGCCTGGGCGATCTCGAGCGCCTCCCACAGTTCCTCGTCGGAGGCCTGCGGATCGGCGTAGCGGAGGTTGGAGGCCACCGTGCCCGAGAACAGGTACGGCTTCTGGGGCACCAGACCGGCCTGGGCCCACAGCAACTCGGGCTCGATGTCACGGACGTTCACGCCATCGACGAGGACCTCGCCCGACGTGGCGTCGAACAGCCTCGGCACCAGGTTGAGCAGGGTGGTCTTGCCCGAGCCGGTGCTCCCGATGATGGCGGTGGTCGTGCCCGCCTCGGCCCGAAACGAGATGTCGCAGAGGACGGGCGACTCCGCACCGGGGTAGGCGAACGACACGTTGCGCAGTTCGAGGCTGGCACCGCTCGGAAGGTGGGTCACCGGCATCGCGGACGGCACGATCGACAGCGGCGTGTCGAGGACCTCCTGGATGCGCTCGGCGCAGACCGCAGCACGTGGCGCCATGACCGCGACGAACGTCGCCATCATCACCGACATGAGGATCTGGACCAGGTAGGTGAGGAACGCAATCAGCGCGCCGATCTGCATCTGGCCCGAGTCGATGCGGGCGGCACCGAACCAGATGGCCGCCACGCTCGACGCGTTGAGGATGAACATGACCGTCGGGAACATGAACGCCATCAGCCGGCCGGCCCGCAGTGACGTCTCGGTGAGGTCGTCGTTAGCGAGGCTGAACCGGGCCTTCTCGTGGGGCTCGCGGATGAAGGCGCGCACCACGCGCAGCCCGGTGATCTGTTCGCGCAGGACCTGGTTGATGCGGTCGATGCGGACCTGCATGACGCCGAAGGTCGGGACTAATCGCCAGATGACCGAACCGATGCTGAGGATGAGGGCAGGCACGCTGACCAGCAGGAGCAGCGAGAGCGGACCGTCCTCACGCATGGCCATGATGACGCCACCGACGATCGTGATCGGCGCCGCGATCAGCAGCGTGCACGACATCAGCACCAGCATCTGAACCTGTTGCACGTCGTTGGTGATGCGGGTGATGAGCGACGGCGCCCCGAGGGCGGCCACCTCCTGGGGGGCGAACCCGGTGACCTTGTGGAACAGGTTCTGGCGCACGTCCCGGCCGAAGCCCATCGCCGCCTTGGCGCCGAAGTAGACCGCACCGATGGCGAACGCGATCTGGATGAGCGTCACGACGAGCATCACCCCGCCGACCTTCCAGATGTAGGGCACGTCCTGGGCGAGCACGCCGTTGTCGATGATGTCCGCGTTGAGCGTCGGCAGGAGCAGGGCCATGGCGGTTGCCACCGTCTGGAGGCCGACCACGATCCAGAGGATCTTCTTGGAGCGCTTGAGGTAGGTGATGAGCAGGCGGATCAACAACATGGTGTCGCGGTGGTTCCGTTCGGTTCAGCGAGGTCGGTGACGGCGGGTGCGCCGGAGGACGTGTCGTCGTCACGAGCGCGGATGCCGTCGAGGACGAGGGAGACGATCTCCTCGGATGACAGCGGTTCGTCGAGGATGAGCAGCGGGTGGGTTCCGGCGAGGGTCAAGCCGCGGAGCACCTGCGCCGCTGCGTCTGGACCGCGCCGGAGCCGGTCGAGATCCGGCTCGAAGATCGTGGCGAGCACGGTCAGTTCCGGACCACGGGATTTGGACAGGCGCGCGGCGCTGCCAGGCGGAGGACCGACCGCCGCCATGATCTGGAACACCTGGGTGATCCGACGTCGCAAGATGTCCACCGCGAGGACCAAGCGGTCCTCCAGCGGGAGGGCGGGATCGATGGCTTGCAGCGCCGCCTCGGTCGGTGCCGGGTCCACCGCGGCCTCGACGACGGCCTCGAGCAGTGCACCCTTGTCGTCGAAGACGCGAAAGATCGTGCCTTCGGCGATACCGGCCGCCTCGGCGATCTGGCGGGTGGTGACCGCCGCGCCGTGCTCGCGCACGAGGGGCAGGGTGGCGGCGATGATCTCGGCGCGCCGTTCCGACGGTGGGAGCGCGGCGGCGCGGGCTCGCTTCGTTGCGGCGTCGATCATGCCTTTCCCGCTGGTCACGGCCGGCACCCTAACTGAGTGCGCACTCACTCACTCCACCCGTCGGCGTGACTCTGGGCACGTGTCAGCCGCTGTGAAGCGGTGGTGTGGACTGCTTCCGGTCAGCCCCGGACCGACGCCACGATCGGGCCCAGGAACGCTTCGTCGTCCCAGGAGTCGGGCGCCTTGGTTCCCTTGCCCGGAACCAGGTCGTCGGGCGGATACTTCCCGAAGAGGTTGGGGTCGGCGACCGCCGGACCCGGGTCCTTCACGTAGGTACCGGTGCGCACTACGACCAGGTCGAGGCTGGGGATCACCCAGATGTACTGCCCGTCGTGGCCCTCGGCGGCGTAGGCGTCATCCGGCACGCCCTCGAGCTCGTCTTCCAGCCACCACATGTACCCGTAGCCCGGGTGGTCACCCGGCGCGTCCTGGATCGAGTCCTCGACCCAGGAGGCCGGAACCACCTGCTCGTCGCCCCAGCGTCCCTGGTGCAGGTACAGCAGGCCGAAGCGAGCGAACCCCCGAGCGGTCGAGTCCAGGCAGCAGTACCCGAGCGTGTTGCCCTCGGCGTCCTGCCACCAGTCCGCCTGCTCCATGCCGATCGGCTTGAACAGGTGCTCGGTGGCGTAGTCCCGCATGCTGGTCCCGGTGGCTCCCTCGACGATGCCGGCGAGGATCATGGCGTCGCCGCTCGAGTAGACCCACGTGGAGCCGGGCGGATTGGCGACGGGGCGGCCAGCGGCGTACGCCAGCTCATCGGGGCTCAAGCCCATCTGTACGACATCGGAGCTGCTCGCCGAGGTCGGTGAGTAGTCCTCGTCCCACGCCAGGCCCGACTGCATGTGGAGGATGTCCTCGACGGTGATAGCGGCCTTGTCCGTCCCCGCCCACTCGTCGAGGTAGGACGCAGCGGGATCGTCGACACGGTCGATGGACCCGTCGGCCACGGCGATGCCCGTCACCGCACTGGCGAAGCTCTTGGCAACCGACCAGCTGGCGGTCCACGAGTCAGCATCAGCGCCGTCGGCGTACCACTCCGACACGATGGCGCCGTGGCGCACCACCACCACCCCCTGGGTGTTGCGTTCGGGAGCGAAGGCGTAGGCCCGGGCCGCTTCGAGCGAGTCCGCGTCCATCCCCTCGGCATCGGGGTCCTCGACGACCCACGTGGCTCCGGGCACCCGCGCCTCGGACTCGTCCGGCGCCGACGGCTCCGACGTGGCGGTGGCCCCCTTCGTGGTCGAGGTGGCGCGCTTGGACGCACCCCCGCCGTCGCTGCTCGTGGTGCTGCACGCCACCGCCAGGCTGCCGAGCAGCACGGCGATGGCGACCCACGCGCCGGTCTTGATCGTCCCCATCGGGCCAGTCAACCACCCCCGAGGCCGACCGGCCCCTGAGCAAGGTCGCGGTCACCCGTGGGCGGCCGGCCGATCCGCGGCGCCGCGCTTCGGCAACCGGTCCACCACCGTGGCGATGACCGAGCCCACGGCGAAGCCCACGACGGCCGAGGCGAGCGTGTTGAGCAGCCAGCTGAGGACCCCGCTCACCGCCGGCACGTCATGGACCGCGTCCTCGAGCTCGTGGACGAGGTGGTAGGGCCATGCCCACCCGAGCTCGTCGAACCCGACGAGGATGATGTGCCCGCCGACCCAGAGCATCGCGGCAGTCCCGATGACCGACAGCCACGCCAGCAGCTTCGGCATCCCCGCAACGAGGAGCCGGCCGGTTCGCTGGGAGCCGGGCGACGGGCGCTCGGCCAGGCGTAGCCCGAAGTCGTCCATCTTCACGATGAGCGCCACCACGCCGTACACGACCACCGTGATCAGCAGCCCGACGACGGCCAAGATGATGGCCCGCATGACCAGAGGCTCGTCGATGACCTCCTTCAGCGAGATCACCATGATCTCGGCGGAGAGGATGAAGTCCGTGCGGATGGCGCCCGAGACCGTCTTGGCCTCGGCGTCGGCCCCGAGTTCGACCGCAGGCCCCTCGTGGTCGCGGTCGTCGTGCTTCAGGGCGTGGATGACCTTGTGGGCGCCCTCGTAGGCGAGGAAGCAGCCGCCGAACATCAAGATGACCTCGACCAGCGTGGGGGCGACCTCGCTGAGCAGCAGCGCCACCGGGAGGATGAACAGGAGCTTGTTGCGCAAGGAGCCCAGGGCGATCTTCTTGATGATGGGCAGTTCGCGATCGGCCGCCAGGCCCCGCACGTAGGCCGGCGTGACGGCGGCGTCGTCGACGACGACCCCGGCCGCCTTCACGCTCGCTCGGCCGGCGGCCGCGCCCACGTCGTCGACCGACGCTGCAGCCAGCTTCGCCAGGGCCGCCACATCGTCGAGCAAACCGACCAGACCGCCTGCCATCCCTCGTCCTCTCCTCGGTCAGATCGACCGGACCCTACCCGGGCCAACGAAGGATTTTCGCGCCTGAACGGACTCGGTGAGCTGCTGGTCAGGAACCTGTCGGCGATCATCGGCGCAAGAAGCAGACTCGTCGCTCCAGAGACCCGGCACTCCTTGACACCCGAGATCGGCGCGGCCGTGATCCTGCCGAACCTGGGTCGTTGACCTGGCGTTGGCCCATCGCCACCCGAACGCTGACCTCCTCGTTCGTACCGTCGCGCCATGCCTCGTACGCCATCTCTCGCAACCGACCATCCCAGCGGCTCGCGCCGTCGCACCGGAGCAGGATCGTGAGCTCCGCAGGGGCGGTGGCGCGGGACGAGCGGACTGCGGCGGCGTCGATGCTCAACAAGGTGCCGACGATCACCGTGTACTTCTGGGTGATCAAGGTCATGGGCACGACCGTCGGCGAGACGGCCGCGGACTACCTGAACGACACCCTGGGGCTCGGCCTGAACAAGACGTCGATCGTCGTCGGACTCGCCGTCGCAGCGGCGCTGGTGTTCCAGTTCCGAGCGAGGCAGTACGTCCCGGCCGTCTACTGGCTCGTCGTCGTGCTGATCAGCGTGGCCGGCACCCTCATGACCGACAACCTCGTCGATGGCCACGGCGTCAGCCTGAACGTCACCACAATCGGGTTCACGATCGCACTCGGGCTGACGTTCATCGGGTGGTACCTGAGCGAGCGATCGCTGTCGATCCACACCATCGTGACCACCCGGCGAGAGGCCTGGTACTGGCTGACCGTCCTGTTCACGTTCGCCCTCGGCACCTCGGCGGGAGACCTGGTGTCGGAGAAGCTCGACATCGGCTACTGGAAGACCGGACTCATCTTCCTCGGGCTGATCGGGCTGGTGGCCCTCGCCCACTTCGCCTTCGGCATGGGCGAGATCCTCTCCTTCTGGCTGGCCTACATCCTCACCCGGCCCCTCGGTGCCTCGCTTGGCGACTACCTCCTGCAACCGCCCTCCGGTGGCGGATTGGGGTTGGGCACCGGCGTCACGACCTTCGCCTTCTTGGCGGTGATCGTCGCCGCGGTGACCTACCTCACCCTCAGCCGGGTAGACGTCCAAGAGGTAGACGCCGACGAGCGACGGCCGTGATCATGGCGATGAGCGCCAGGATCGAAGACTGGTCGCCGCCGGCCCGGGCCTAGGTTGGCGGGGTGACCCTCCGGGTGCTGGCCGTCGAGGACGATGAGGAGATCGGCAGCGCGCTCCGTTCGGCACTCGTGGCCAACGGGTACGCGGTGGACCTGGCCCGGACCGGAGCGGCCGCGACGGCTGCGCTCGAAGAGGGCGCCCCGGACCTGCTCCTGCTCGACGTCGGGCTTCCCGACCTGGACGGGTTCACGATCTGCCGCTGGGCGCGAGAGCAGCACCCGACGTTGCCGATCGTCCTCCTCACGGCCCGAGACACCGAGATCGACATGGTCGTCGGGCTCGATGCCGGCGCGACCGACTACGTCACCAAGCCGTTCTCCATGGCTGTCCTGCTGGCTCGGGTCCGGGCCCACCTTCGCGGGGTCGAGTCGGTCGATCCGGCCGTCCCCTTCGAGGTCGGCACGCTGCGCATCGATCCGTCGGGGTACACGGCGTCGATCGCCGGCACGGTCGTGGCGCTGCGGCCACGCGAGTTCGAGTTGCTCGTCGCCCTCGCACGCGAGCACGGCCGCGTCGTCACCCGCGAACGGCTCCTGTCCGAGGTCTGGGACATCCACTGGGAAGGATCGTCCAAGACCGTCGACATGCACGTCCTCGCCCTGCGACGGAAGCTCGGCCACGCCATCGAGATCACCACGGTGCGCGGCGTCGGCTACCGGTTGGACCCTCGTTGAGGCGCAGGATCCGCGCCGCCATCGTCGGGGTCACCGCCATCGTGCTGCTGGTGCTGGGCATCCCGCTGGTCATTGCCGTGCACCGGTACCTCCTCGATGCCGAGGTCGTCGAGCTACAGGCCGCCGCGGCAACGGCGCTCACCGAGATCGCCACGCCGTTCGCACGCGGCCAGCTCCGAGCGCTGGACAGGGACCCTGACGTGCCCGCGAGCGCAGGCGTGTACGACGCCGACGGACGCAAGCTCGCCGGCGACGGCCCGTCCCGAGCGGACGCGACGACTCGCTCGGCGCTCCGCGGCCGCAGCAGCTCGTCGGTGGACGGCGAGATCGTCGTCGCCACGCCGATCACCGCGGCCGGCTCAGAACGGGTCCTGGGCGCGCTCCGGGTGACCGAGTCGCTGGCCGACGCCGAGCAGCGAGCCCGCACGGCCTGGTTCGCCATGGCCGGAGCCGGTGCGGGCGCCCTCGGCCTGGCCGGGCTGATCGGCAACCGCCTGTCCCAGACGCTCACCGCACCCCTGAGCGAGCTCGCAGAACGGGCCGCGACCATCGGTGAGGAGGGTGGCGTGGCCCCGCAGGCCCCGTCGGGCATCGAGGAGATCGATGCGCTGGCCCGGGCACTGGCGGACCGATCCGACGCGCTCACCAGCTCCATCGCCCGGGAGCGCCGGTTCGGCGCCGACGTCTCCCACCAGCTCCGCACGCCGCTCACCGCACTTCGACTGAAGGTCGAAGAAGGGCTGGCCGGCGAGGCGGAAGCGAGATCCGCGCTCGCCGATCTCGACCGCATCGACCAGACCATCGACCACCTCTTGGCGGTGGCCCGCGATGCCACGCCCCGCCCCGGCCCGATCGACATCGCCGAGGCGACCAGGGCGACGGTCGAGCGTTGGCGGCCGCGAGTCACCGCCGCGGGCCGAACCCTCACCCTGGCACCGACCCAGACCACCGTCGGGTGCGTCCACCGGACCTCGATCGACCAGGTGCTCGACGTCTTGATCGACAACGCCATCCGGCATGGCGCGGGCATCATCACCGTCTCGGTCCGGGGCCTGAACGGTGCCGCCGCGATCGAGGTCGCCGACGAAGGGACCTCGATCGGTCTGCTCGACAGCGAGCGCATCTTCGAGCACGGACACGGAACCGATCACGGGATCGGCCTTGCGGTCGCCCGGTCGATCGCCGATGCGGAAGGTGGCCGGCTCCTGCTCAGGAGCCACCAGCCGACGACGTTCTCGCTGGTGGTCATGGGACCCGACCCTGATTTGCCGTCCGTTGACCTGCTGATGGACCCACCCTGACCCTCGACTCCGTACCGTCCGCTCCATGGACACCACCACGCACCCCGACCTCAACCACACCGCACGAGGCGTCGGCGCCATCGGGCTCGGCGCCATCGCGTTGATCCACCTCCTCGACCTACAGGGGAAGCTGTCCGAGACGCCCTACCTCGGCATCGCCTACATCGGCCTGATCATCGGCTGCATCGCCGCCGCCGCCATGTTGATCCGCGGGGATGTCCGGCGCGGCTGGCTCCTCGGTGCCGGGCTGGCCGCGGCCACGCTCGTCGGCTACGCGATCAATCGCACCCTCGGCATGCCGTCCGCCACCGACGACATCGGCAACTGGCTCGAGCCGCTCGGCCTCGCGTCGGTCTTCATCGAAGCCTGCGTCGCCGTCCTCGCCGCCCAGGAACTGCGCTCCTACCGAGGCCAGCCCGCATCAGCGGTCGGCACCGTGTCGCAGCGTCCCACCGCGCGGGTCTGATCTGCCCGACACGTGGCCTGCACCACCTGCACCTCGCGAACGCCGCGCGACGCGTTCCCGCCCCGGGCCGGTTCAGCAGCAGCTCGACGGCGTGCCGGCTGCCACGCCGATGGTGACCGCCTCGCTGGTAGCGCCGGGTGCGCAACACGCGGCGGCGTCGGCCTCACCGCGGACGCTGCTGCGCATCTGCTCGGCATCGCCCGTCTTCACGTACCACTCCCACGGCGCCCCGTCGGGGTCGTTGACCCAGGTCTCGGTCTTGAGGGCGTAGCAGCAGGTGGTGTCGTCGATGCCCGTGGTCTCGACGCCCTGGGCCGCAAGGCGGCCTTCCGCGGCTTCTACTTCTTCCGCGGTCTCGACCTCGACGCCGAGGTGGTTGAGCGTGCCGCCGCCCGGACCCTCGATGAGCACGAGCTTGAGGGGTGGCTCGGCGATGGCGAAGTTGGCGTACCCGGGCTTGCGCTTGTTGACCTCGGTGTTGAAGAGCTTCGAGTAGAACGCGACCGCCTCGTCGATGTTCGAGACGTTCAGAGCGAGCTGGACACGGGACATGGGATCCTCCTGGTACATTCACGTTGGTCGATGTGTGTATCCTAGCAACATATCGATAATTGTCAATGTAACGGCGAAGGGACCCTCCATGAGCATCGCTCCCAGAACGACGACCGCCGACTCCCAGAGCTGCTGCACCCCCCTCGCCGTCGCGCCGCTTGCCGAGGCACCGCTCGCCGAGGCCGACGCGGTGTCGCTCGCCCACACCTACGCAGCCGTGGCGGACCCGGTTCGGCTCCGGTTGCTCAGCCTGATCGCCGCCGCCGGCGAGATGTGCTCGTGCGACCTGATGGAGCCGCTCGGCAAGAGCCAGCCGACCGTCAGCCACCACACGAAGATCCTCGCCGACGCTGGGCTGATCGCCGGCGACAAGCGGGGCCGGTGGGTCCACTGGCGCGTCGAACCCGCCAAGGTGGACTTCGTCCAGCACGTCCTCCTGGCCATCGGCTGAACGTGCGCACGCGAAGCGCCGCCTGATGACCGACACCTCCGAACCCACCGGTGCCGACCTCGCCGTCCTTCCCGAGACCGGCACCGGCACCCTCCGCCTCGATCTCGCCCGTCGCCTCGTCGCCGAGGCCCTCGGTTCTGCGTTCCTGCTCATCGCCGTCGTCGGGTCCGGGATCATGGCGTCGAACCTCTCCACCGACACCGGGCTCCAGCTCCTCGAGAACGCGGCAGCGACCGGCGGCGCGCTCATCGGGCTCATCTTGATGTTCGGTGCCGTGTCCGGCGCCCACTTCAACCCCGTCGTCACGCTCGTCGACCGCAGCCTCGGGTCGATCACCAACCGCGACACCGGTCTGTATGTCGTGGCCCAGACCATCGGCGCCTGCGTCGGCACGATCCTCGCCAACGTCATGTTCGCCCTCCCCGCCTTCGAGGTGTCGACCCACGAACGGTCCTCCGGGCCTCTCTGGCTGTCCGAGGTCATCGCCACCGTCGGCCTGCTCCTCGTCATCCAGGGCTGCGTCCGCACCGGCCGGGCCAACGCCGTCCCGTACGCCGTCGGCGTCTGGATCGCCGGCGCGTACTGGTTCACCTCGTCCACCAGCTTCGCCAACCCGGCCGTCACCGTCGCGCGCACCCTCACCGACACCTTCGCCGGCATCGCCCCGTCGTCAGCGCCGATGTTCATCGTCATGCAGCTGATCGGCGCCGGCATCGCCTTCGGCCTCATCCGACTGCTCTACCCGCACACCTCACCCGACCTCACGGACCCGGAGCCAGCATGACCACCCCCGAAGCCCGCCCGACTGTTCTGTTCCTCTGCGTCCACAACGCGGGCCGCTCCCAGATGGCCCTGGGCTGGTTCAACCACCTCGCCGGCGACCGAGCGGTCGCCTGGTCCGGAGGATCCGAGCCCGCCGCTGAGGTCAATTCCTCTGCCGTGGCCGCCATGGCCGAGGTCGGCATCGACATCGCCCAGGAATACCCGAAACCCTGGACCACCGAGATCGTCCAGGCGGCCGACGTCGTCATCACCATGGGCTGCGGCGACGCCTGCCCCTTCTACCCCGGCATCCGCTACGAGGACTGGGACCTCGAGGATCCCGCCGGACAAGGCGTCGACGCCGTCCGCCCCATCCGCGAGGACATCGAACAGCGCGTCCGCTCCCTGCTCGCCAGCCTCGAGGTACCCATTCCCTAATGGGTCGGTCAGGGCCCGGAGCGAGGAAGGCGGCGTGCTCACCCAGTCACTCGGAGCGCCATCGTCCGAGCTGGCCGAGCGTGCCGGGTGAGGACCTGGTGGGGTTGGTTCGTGGAGGGGTGGAGCGGGTCGTCACGTCGGTGCCTCGTCTTCGCTGTAGGGCACGGGATGGTCCTGTCCCTGCTCCGCGAAGCGTTCGTTGAGGGCCACTGCGATGGTGTCGCGCTCGTCATTGCTGGCCACGAGCGCTCCGTAGAGGATGGCTTCGACTTCGATGGCGGTGCTCATCCCGCCCACGGTGAAGTACCGGAACCACAGCTCAGCGAAGGACAGGCCGAGTTGCCGGCGGGCGGCTTCGAGCACGTCGACGGCGTCCTCACCCATGATGGGGCCCTCCGGCGAGATCGGATGCTCCCGAGGACGCGATGACCTGCGCTGCGTACTCGAGGACCGTCAGTCCCTGGGCGCGTGCGGCCCGGTTGAGGGTGGCCGCAGCCAGGTCTGCAGGCAGCTGGCCCCGGGCCATGATCATCCCCTGGGCCCGGGCCAGCGTCTGGCGCCCGCTGAGGGCACCAGCAATGCTGTGTTTGAGTTGTTCGTCGGTGACTGCGGCGCCAGCGTCGGCGAGGACCTTGGATGCCTGCGTGGCGAACAAGGCGGCGAGTTGTTGCTGGCGGGCACCGAACGCACCGGCCTGGTTGGAGTAGATGTTCAGCGCCCCAACGGACTGGTCGTTGGCCATGAGCGGCGTGGACAAGATGCTGGCGATGCCCTGTTCGGCCGCCAGGGGGCCGAACGTGGGCCAACGGTCTTCCTCCGCAAGGGACTCGACGTGAAACCAGTGGCCTTCGGTGGCAGCGTCCAAGCACGGGCCTTCGCCGGTCTCGTACTGGTGGCGATCCATGCCCAAGACGGTGTCGTCGGTGGACGCGACGGTGACGAACTGGCCGTGGCGTTGCAGGGTGACGCTGACGCCGTCGGCGCCTTGGACCGTCGTTGCCGCCAGAGCGGTGACGAGACCAAGGGCGGCGTCGACGACATCGCTGTTGGCGGACATCGAACCGACTTGGGCCAGGTCGGCGGCGAGGTCGACCTGGCTGCTGCCCACTGTGGCGGATTGGTCACCTGGACGTTGCTCGCTCCCCAACGGATCGGCGGCGCTCGATTCGAGGCGGACCAAGTTCGCTGACGCCGGTGATCTCGAGGATCCGCACGATGTTGGCGGACGCCTTGCGCAGCGTGAAAGACCCGTCTCCCATGCTCACCTGCCGTGCGACCGCTGCGATCGTGCGGACACCAGCTGCGTCCATGAACGTGCAACCGTCGAGATCAACGAGCAGCCCGGGGTGATGGGCGTCGACGAGCCCGGTGAGCGTTGCGGTGAGCGTCGGGGCGGTCAGGGCATCGATCTCGCCTCGCACAGAGACGATCCCCGTATCAGCGTGGAACCGAACAGCGATCTCAAGATCGCCGAAGTGGTCGGTCATGACCGCCCCAACCGTCCACGCCTGAAGTCCGCCTGCCGTTTCGCTCCGAACAGCGACAGCGCGTGTGATGGAGCGAACCCGAGAGCTGCCAAGACGGACCTCCAATGCATCTCACCGTCACAAGAACGGTGTGGCGCAGCCGAGGTCGGGAGCAACGCAGCCGGTGCCCGCCGGAGCGGACCTTGCCCACCGTACTGCCTGAAGAAGCAACCCGTTCCACGGGCCGCGGGAGCTAACGCTCCTGGGCAGACCCGCGGGTCTTGGCGGGCACCACCAGCTCGCTGGCGGAAAGGTCCCGGTTGTTGACCGCAGTGACGATGTCGCTCAGCTTGCGGTTGTGGTGGCGGGCATAGTTGCGCAACAGACCGAACGCTGCATCGGCATCGATTCCGGCTTGGAGGGCGACGGACCCTTTCGCCTGTTCCAACGAGACCCGCGTATCGAGGGCGGTCTGCAACTGCACGGCAAGGATCTCGCTCTTGCGCACGGCACGCTGGTGGACGATGCCGATCGTGGCAATGTCGGCCAGCGCTTGTCCGAAGGCTTCATCAGCCAGCTCGAGTCCCGCCACCGAGTCCGAGAACAAGTTGAGCGCCCCGATGCGCTGGCTCCGGAGCCGCAGCGGAACGGCGTACACCGACGCAAAACCGGCCTCGAGCGCGGCGGGCGTGAACCGGGGCCAACGGTGCCGGGCCTCGCGAAGATCATCGACCCGTACTCGGCCGCCGTCGCGGAAGCAGTCCAGGCACGGCCCCTCCTCGTTCTGCAGCTCGAACAACTCGAGCACCCGCATCCGTTCGCTCGACGACGACAGCGCACGCAACGTCCCTCTGCCATCAGCGAGCAGGACCCCTGCCTCGCTCACCTCGAGCAACGTCACCGACCGCTCGGTGAGCAGCTCCATGAAGTCGATGAGGTCGTAGCCATCGACCAACGTGTCCGCGAGCTCCACGAAGGTCTGCCCGATCATTCGATCTCGGGCCATAGTTGTTCCCCCATCCGTTGTTCAGGGTGATCCTCCCACGCGACCCGTGAAGATCAGCGGCTTCGCCCGCTCGACCAAGGCCAGGCCCTGGAGACGGGCGATCAAGCGTCGGTGTCCCGTCTGAGCCTCGGCTCGGTCAGCAGGCTGGGTACGGGCGAGGAGCACCACGGTGACCGTGACGGCGGTGACGACCATGGTGCCGAGCGCCCACCCGGCAATGACATCGCTGGGCCAGTGAACCCCAAGCGTCAGCCGCGACAGGCCGATCGCACCACTGAGCGCCATCGCCCCCGCCACCACGACGGCGCGGGCCCTCGGCGACCGGAGGATGGTGACGGCCACCACGAGCGCCAAGGTGAGGTAGACGGCGGTGGAGTCGGTGGTGTGGCCCGAGGGGAACGACGGCTCGTTCTCGGTGACGAGGTGGAGGCCGATCGGCGGTCGAGGCCGTCCCACGATCGTCTTGGTCAGCGCAGCCGCACCACCGGCAATCCCCAGCGCCAGCATCGGGGCGACGGCGAGCACGAGATGGGCGCCTCGTCGCCAGAGCCAGGCGGCAGAGCCGAGCACCACGGCGATGAGGACCGGCGCGCTGCCGAGCGTGGTCACGATCTTCGCCAAACTCACGGCCGCATCGGGCCGGTGGAGGATGAACCAGTGGAGGCGGGCCGGGTCGTAGAGGACGAGGCCGTTGTGGCGCACGACATCCTCGGATGCCTTGCTCAGGGTGAGGAAGCACCCGCCGACTACGGCTGCGGCCACGCCCAACCAGACGATCCCCACCTTGTCGAGGCGGGTGGCCTTCTGGAACTTCTTGGCCGTGTCGGCCACTCGCTGCAACATCACGTCTCCCACACCCCGGAGCGATGGTCCGTGAGCCTCCGCACGCTAACGGTCCCGCTGGCGGCGCCAGGGGTCGGTGCGTCGCTGCGGAGCCCGCGCTCCGCAGGCGGCGCGCCAGACTCGACGGGTGAGCAGTCAACGCCGGAAGGGCACCATCGAAGGGTTGGCCGCTGCCGCACTGTTCGGCCTCAGCGCACCGCTGGCGAAGGTTCTGCTCGGGTCGGTCAGCCCCCAGTTGCTGGCCGGTCTGCTCTACGCCGGGGCCGCCGTCGCTCTCAGCGTGGCGATGAAGGTTCGGCCCCGGACCACCGAGGCCAGCCTCCAGCGCAGCGACATCCCCTTTCTGGCCGTCGTCACGGTCACCGGGGGCGTCCTCGCCCCGGTCGCCATGCTGACGGGCCTCGATCGCACCTCGGGTGTCGCTGGATCGCTGCTGTTGAACCTCGAAGCCCCGTTCACGATCCTCGTGGCCCTGCTGGTGTTCGGCGAGTACCTCGACCGTGCCTCGAAGGCCGCGTCGCTGCTCATCATCGGCGGGGCGATCATGCTCGGCTTCGGACCCGGTGCCATCCGAGCCGACGCCATCGGGGCGGCGTTGATCGCGGGGGCCTGCGCCTTGTGGGCCATCGACAACAACCTCACCCAGCGCCTCACCAACCGCGACCCGTTCGCCATCGTCCGAGCCAAGGCCACGGTGGCTGCCATCGCCAACGTGAGCATCGCCACCGCCCGAGGTGGATACTGGCCCCACGCGTCCACGGTCGTCGCGGCCCTCTCTCTCGGAGCCGCCGCCTACGGCCTCAGCGTCCTCCTCGACGCCTACGCCCTCCGCCACGTCGGAGCAGCCCGAGAGGCCGCCCTGTTCGCCACCGGACCGTTCTTCGGTGCCCTCGCCGCCGTGCCGCTCCTCGGCGAGTCCATCACCGCCGCCGACGTACTCGCCGTCGCAGCGATGGCGGGTGGCATCGCACTGCTCGTTCGTGCCCGACATGCTCACCGCCACACCCACGAGCCCCAGGTCCACGAGCACCGTCACCGCCACGATGATCCGCACCACGCACATGCTCACGATCCCGCCGTGGTCAGCTGGCACTCCCACCTCCACGAGCACGAGCCGATCGCTCACGCCCACCCCCACGACAGCGACCTCCACCACCGACACCCCCACGGACAGCCTGATGCGTAACCTCCGACGCGGGTCGGACGGTTGAGCACCTCTGAGAGATCGGGACGTCGAGCAGGCGGGCCTCCAACGGCTCACGTTGAAGGGTTTGACGCATACCCACGCGACCCTTCTGGTCAAGGCGGGGGCCGTGCGCCTCGTCGGGAGGCGCCCTCCACTAGTCGGGCTCGTAGGTCCAGTCTGGGCGCTTACGCCAGAAGGTCTCGTCGTAGGTGGCGTGGCCATCGCGCAGGTCGACGAGCTTGGGCATCGGGTCGTGGCGGGGGCTCGGGCACCGTTGGTGCTCGATGTGGTCCGCGAACTCCTCGGGGAAGGCGCGAAGGATGCTGGAGACGACGATGCGCTCCTCGCTGGCGAGGTAGCAGCGGCTGGCATCGGTGACGCGCGGCAACCAGCCGCCCATGATCTCGAGGTCGTTGTCGGTGCCGGTACCGGTCTCGATCCGCTGCAGGCACTGAGTGATCTCGGCGGAGCCGAGCTTGCAGGGCGGGCACTGGCCGCAGGATTCGATGGAGAGGAAGCGGGAGAACCGGTAGGCGGCGTCGACCATGCAGGCGGTGTCGTCGTAGACGATGAACCCTGCCGATCCCATGCCGCTGCCGATCGCGATGAGTCCTTCGTAACTGACGGGTGCGTCGAGGCCGGCGTCGGTGATCACGGCGTTGGCCACACCGGAGAACACGGCTTTGATCGTCCGGCCAACGGTCAGGCCGCTGCCAACTGCGGCGATGACATCGCGCAGGGGCGTTCCGAGTTCGACCTCGCCGACGTCCGGTGCGATGACGTCACCGATCACCGTGCAGACGATGGTGCCTGGCGACTCGGCGGTGCCCATCGAGCGGAACCACTCGGGGCCGCGAGCGATGATGTGGGGCACGTTGGAGAGCGTCTCAACGTTGTTGACGAGCGTGGGGTGCGGGTCATCTCGCCGGGATCCGATCGTCACCGGGGTCGCTTCCCACCCGAGCTCGGGGGAGCTGGCGAAGAGGCCCTGTTCGTGCGGTGGGAAGAGGCGAGGCAGGGGCGGCTTGCCCTCGATGACCTCGAGCATGGCCTTCTCTTCGCCGAAGAGGTACTCGTCGGGCCCGGCGATGATGTTGACGGTGCAGTCGGGGCAGATTCCCGCCTGCTGGAACTCCTGCACGGCCCGGGTCACCCGTTCGAGCTCGTGCCCGTACGCAGCCTTGGTGCAGATGTAGACCTCGGAGGCGTCGATGGCGAACGCTGCGATCATCAGCCCTTCGATGAGCTGGTACGGGTTGGCACGCATCAGCGCCCGATCCTTGAAGGTCCCCGGCTCGCCCTCGGCGCCGTTGCAGACGAGGTAACGGCGGCTCGTGTCCTGGGCGGCGATGCCGGCCCACTTGGTTCCGGTGGGGAATCCTCCCCCACCGCGGCCCCGGAGACCCGAGGCGCTGATCAGGTCGATGGTTGCCTGACGGCCGATCCGCTCTGCGGTCTCGATGCCCCGACCGCCGGACTCAGTAGCTAGGTAGTCGGCGAGGGTCTCGACGGGTGCTGGAGTCAGGAGGAACGATGGCACGGCGTGCGTCCAAGCTGCATGGTGCTCATCTGGCGACCCTACCGGCGACCATCGCGGTCGGGGGTCGGCTCAGCGGACCCGGCTGCGGAGCGCCACAACCCACCGAGGCGATCGGGCGCTCGGCCGCCTCGGTGCCAGCAGGGGCGGCAGGGGCGGCCCACGTGAAGCCGAAGAGGTGCTTCGCCATCCCCTCCATGAGTGACTCGGCGTGGGCCTTGGCCCGCATCGCGTTGGGACCTGACCACCCGGCGTCGACCGTGGCGACCCAGAGGGTGAACCACCGGTCGCAGTGGTCGGATCCGATGGGGGCGAGCTCGTGGAGGTGGCGGTGGACCTTGATGACCGAGGTCGGGGATCTGCCGGTGCCGAAGAGGATCCAGCACCAGTAGTCGATGAGCTTGGGAATGTGGTCGGCCCAGTTGACCTCGGCGACCTCGCCGAAGATCGGCTCGAGCAGTTCGTCGAAGACGATCTCGCGGTAGAAGCGGGTCACCAGGTCGTGCACATCGGCAGGAGTCGCCAGGTCGCCGGTGGCGGTCACAGCGATCCCGCAGCGTCCGCGTGGCCGACCAGCTGACCGGCGTGTACGCGCGCCACGTTGTGGGCGAGCTCGAGGGCGCGGTCGACGTTCGGTCCGACCCATCCAAGTTCGACCGCATCGTGGAACAGCTGGAGCCACCGCTCGAAATGCTCCATCGTGAACGGCGAACGGTCGTTGATGAGCGCGTGGGACCGGTAGGGGTTGCCGACGTAGCCCTCGATGCCGAGCAGCGCACGGCACCAGAACAGCGTGAGCTTGGGGAGGTGCTCGATCCAGTCCACCTGGGCGACGTCGTTGAACACCGGCCCGAGCAGATCGTCTTGAGCCACGTCCTGGTAGAAGCGGCGCACCATCTCCGCCATCTCCTCGGGTGAGTCGAGATCTCGGGTCGGTGCCGGTCGGGTGGGTCCGCTGCTCATGGCTCCTCCATCTCGTCGTCTTCGTCGGTTGGCACCTGGGACCGTATCGAATAGTCTCTCAGTATGCGACTTGAGGTGACTCGCCGATCGGACCTGGGCATTCGTGCCCTCCTCGCCCTGAGCGAGGGCCGGGAACGCACGAAGGCTGCCGACCTTGCCGACGAGGTAGGAACCACCAAGGGGTTCCTGACCCAGGTGATGAACCCCTTGGTCCAGCAAGGTTGGGTGCGCTCCGATCCCGGTCCGACCGGTGGCTACGTAGCCGACTTGGACCTGACCGCCGTCAGCGTGCTGGCGGTGATCGAGGCGATCGAGGGGCCCGTGGACACGGGGCGGTGCGTCCTGGAGGACCGGGCCTGTGCCTCGGCTGGGACGTGCGCCCTCCACCGACCGTGGTCGAAGGCGCGAGGGAACCTGATCGACGACCTCGCTTCGCAGAGCCTCGCGTCGCTCCAGGGATCGGCCTGACGCTTATGGTGGCGACCCCGACGGCCGGGCAGGCGGTGGCACGGTCGATGTTTCGTTCGGCGTGAATCGGTACTAGTGGCCCGCCGGCCCTGCGGGGGCCTCGGGGACCGTTCCAACATGCCAGATGGCGATGGCACCCTTGCTCGCAGAGGCGAACTTGTGGGTGACCATGGCGAAGGTTCCGTCTTCGGGGAAGGCGAACTCGACGAACCCGCCCTGCGAGGGCTGCAGGTCCATCGTCTGCGACCCGCCCTGCTCGGCGTTACCAGGCTGCAGCAGGTAGGCACCCTCCTTGAACACGGTGTCAAACTGGGTGCCGACGATGTGGAAAGCGGAGTTCTCCGATGGGCCGGCATCGAGCACCCAGATACGAACCCTTTCACCCGGCTTGGCCGTCGTGATGGGCTGGAACTTGTACTGGTTGACGTAGCCGTTCCAGACGACGCCGTCCCAGTCCTCGCTGAGCATCTTGTCGAGTCCGGCGACCTTGCCGTCGGGGCTCAAGTAGAGCTCGGACTGCACGAACACATAGTCGTGGTCGACCGGCTTGAGGTTCGGCGGGTCGATCACGACCGCCCCGTACATGCCGTTGCCGATGTGGTGCAGCACGGGGGCGGTACCGCAGTGGTACATCCAGATGCCGGAGTGCTCGGCGGTGAACTGGTACACGAGCGACTCGCCGGGCTCGATGGTTCGCATCTTGGTGTCCATCGCGACCTGAGAAGCGTGGAAGTCGATCGAGTGCCCGACCTTGCCGTCGTTGACAAGTGTGACGGTGAAGGTGTCACCGACCTTCCCGTGCAACACCGGTCCGGGCACCGTGTCGTTGAAGGTCCACATCTCTTGGCTCACCCCAGGGGCGATCTCCAGGACCTTCTCCGTGGCGTGCATGGTGATCTTGTGGTCCTTGCCACCCGGAGCCGGCTTGAGAGCGGGGTCGTAGGGCTTCCAGTCCGACGAGGGCATGGCGTTGGGGTCGATCGTCTTGGCCACGGGATCCGCGGCAGCAGCCGAAGCCGACGAGGTGGCCCCGTCAACGCCGGAGGCCGAAGCAGCGGGCACGTCGATGGTCATGACCATGCCCGCTTCCTTGTGGCCGGACACGGTGCACCACGCCTGAGTGGCGGTGTCGAGCGCCTTGACGTCAAGCGTGGCTGACGCCCCCGGGTCAAGCATCTTGGTCCCTTCTGTCCCGTTCACGCTGAAGTCGTGCGGCATCTTCCCCTTGTTGGTGACATGGAAGGTCAAGGGTTGTCCAGCGGTCGCCGTCACCGTGGACGGCGTGATCGCGAACTCGCTCAGCTCGACGTCAAACGACGTCTTGCCTGAAGGCTCGGACCCAGCCGATGAGGCCGAGTCGCCCTTCGTTCCACTGATCAGCACGGCCACGATCGCGATGGTGAGGGCCATGACCGCCAGCCCTGCCGTCACCGGCGTCAGCCACCACTGGTACCGCCCGTGATCAGCCTTCGGTGCTGTTTCCTGTGCTTCGTCGCCCATGATCGTGGGTCCCTTCCTCATCGGACAGACCCATCATCTGGCCCAGGGCAGGGTCAGCCACAGGGCCAAAAGTCCCCATCTCCAGGTTGCACAGTGTGCGACTTATAGATTTCCTCCCTGTTGCCTTCGCCTGCCCGGACGATGGCAGGTTGAGCACTCCACACGGTGGCACATACCCCATAGGGTATCACTGCGGACGGAAGTGCATACCCCAGGGGGTAGAGTAGGTCTCATCGACCGCTGGTGCCGTGTGGTGCCGCCGACTGAGGAAGGGCGATCACCGTGGAACTGCCAGACGAGACCATCGAGGACGTGCGCAAGAGGCTCCACCGGGTGAGCGGCCAGCTCGCCGGGATCGAGCGGATGCTCGACGACGGCCGGGAGTGCAAGGACGTGGTTACCCAGATCAGCGCGGCCACGAAGGCCCTGGAGCAGACCGGCTTCAAGCTGGTGGCTGCTGGACTCACCTACTGCATCACCAACCCCGAGGAGTCCGAGGCTTCGGGATACCCGCTCGAGGTCGTTGAGAAGATGTTCATGAAGCTGGCGTGACCGGTCGAGCCGAGCTGCGCTCTCGGTGAAGTGATCTCGCCGGCATGGTTGTGGGTCGTGTAGATACCCCCTAGGGTATGACAGATACCCATAGGGGTATCCCGCTCAACGATGTGAGGCCCATCCGTGACCACCACCTCCACCACGCCCCCGGCTGCTCCCGGCACCGATGCTCCGACGACCGCGAAGGAGGCATGGTTCGCCCGGCTGGCACGGTTCTCCGCCCGCCGCCGCAAGACCGTGATGCTGGTGTGGCTCGTGGCGACCCTGCTGGCGGCGCCGCTGGCCCTCACCCTCACGGGAGCGCTGTCCGGTGCCGGGTGGGAGGCCCAGGGCTCGACCTCGGTCAAGGTCCGCAACGAGCTGCGCCGCGACTTCCCCGGGCTCGGAGCGGAGGCGGCCGTCGTCGTCTACCGCCAGGTCACGCCCGTCGCATCGGACCCTGCGGGAGTGAAGGCGCTCGTCGCCGACCTGCAGGGCGCACCCGGAGCAGCCGGAGTGGTCGACCCGCTGACGCGCCCGGCCGAGGCCGGCCTCGTCTCGCCCGACGGCAAGACCGTGCTCATCCCCGTGCAGCTCGATGCCACCTCGGACGCAGATCTCCCCGTTGCTGCCGAGCACCTCATCGACCACGTCGGAGACGTTGCGCTGCCGGACGGCGCCCGAGCCGAGGTGACCGGTGAGTGGGCCGTGTGGAGCGACTTCAACACGAGCAACGAGGAGGCGCTCCACAAGGCCGAGCTCCTCTCGGGCATCCCGACGATCATCCTGCTGCTCGTCGCGTTCGGGTCTGCCATCGCCGCCGGGCTCCCCTTGATGCTGGCGCTGGCGGGCATCGCCGTGGGGTTCGCGGCCATCCACCTCTTCGGCACCTCCACCCCGGTCTCGGTGTGGTCGATGAACTTCTCGATGATGATCGGCCTCGCTGTCGGCATCGACTACAGCCTGTTCATCGTCTCCCGCTACCGCGAGGAACGAGAGGACGGCCTCGGTGCCGAGGACGCCATCGCCAACACGTTGACCACGGCGGGCAAGGCGGTGTTCCTGTCGGCCCTGGCCGTGGTCCTGTCCCTCGCCGCCGTGTTCGTGGTGCCCGTCATGGTGTTCCGCTCCATGGCGCTCGGCATGATCTTCGCCGTCGTGGCCGTGGCGTTCGCCTCGCTGACGTTGCTGCCGGCCGTCCTCGTCTCGTTGGGCGACCGGGTCCTCGTCGCCAAGGCCGAAGACCCCGACCGCTCCGCGGAGGGCCGCTGGGCCCGCTGGACGGGACACGCGCTGCGCCACCCGGGCCGGACGCTGTTCGCCGGCCTGGCACTCCTGCTCCTCCTCGCGGCGCCCGCCATCGGGATGCACCTGGGCATGCCCGGTGCACGGGTCGTCGACGAAGGCCGCTCGAGCCGCGACGGCTACGACATGCTCGTCGAGTCCTTCGGCCCCGGCGCCGCTGCACCGCTGTTCGTGACCGTCCCCGCCGCCCGGGCCCAGCAGGTCGTGGACATCGCCTCGGCCGACCCCAATGTGGTCAACGCCCAGATCGCTGCCAAACCCGCAGCATCGGGCAACACCGTCGTGCGCATCGTCGGGGGCACCGCCGTGGACGATCAGGCTACGTCGGACATGGTGGGTCGTCTCCGGACGGAGATCGGTGACGCCGTGCCCGCGGCGAACGTCGGCGGGCCCGCCGCCCAGAACCACGACCTCACCGCCAGCCTCACTGGCAAGGCACCGCTCGCCATCGGCCTCATCATGCTGGTGGCCTTCGTCCTCCTGCTCGTCGTGTTCCGCAGCCTCACGATCGCCCTGTCGTCGGTGCTGCTCAACCTGGTCAGCGTCGGCGCCAGCTTCGGGTTTGCCACCCTGGTCTTCCAGCACGGCTGGGGAGCGAACCTCATCGGCATCGAGCACCAGGGTTTCGTCGACGCCTGGGCGCCACTGTTCTTCTTCGCCCTGCTCTTCGGGCTCTCGATGGACTACCAGCTGTTCCTACTCGCCGCGATTCGCGAACGCTACGAAGCCACCGGCGACACCCAGCTCGCCATCCGCGAAGGCATCGCCAAGACCGGGCGTCCCATCACCAACGCGGCGCTCATCATGATCGTGGTCTTCATCGCCTTCGGCGTCACCGGACCCATCCCGCCCACCGAGCTCGGCATCACCCTCGCCGTCGCCGTCCTCCTCGACGCCACCATCGTCCGCATGATGCTCGTGCCGTCGATCATGGGCCTGCTCGGTGAGCGCAACTGGTGGCTGCCCCGCTGGCTCGGCCGCATCCTCCCCACCATCCACTTCTCCCACTGAAGGATCTCACCGTGAAGTTCGTCCGATTCATGAGCACGACCGCCGGCCGAGCCCTCCGCGTGGTGATGGGCGTCGCGCTCATCACCACGGGGATCTGGCTCGCCACCCCCGTCGGGTGGACGCTGGCCGCGTTCGGCCTGCTCCCCCTGGTCACCGGCGCTGCCGACATCTGCCCCATCTGCCCGCTCCTGAGCGACGGCAAGCGCACCGAAGCCGGCTGCACCGGCTCCACCTGCTCCTGACCTCCGCCGGCCCGGCCACAGAGCCGATGATCCTCGCTGGAGGTGCCCGTCGGGTCGCTCCGCCCAGCCGCCGCACGACCTGCGCCTGCGGTTCAACGCGTCGCTCTGATCTTCGGGTTGGTGGCCCGACGATCACGCCCGCCCATTGGCCGAAGCCTGGCTTTGAGCCGCCCAGTCACCTCAGCGGGCTCGCCGTGGGTGTCGATCGCCGCCGAGAAGAACCGCGTGGCCTTGACGTAGGCCTCGTCGACGGAGGACCGGACACCTACGGCGTAACTCCACGAGCTCAAGCTGGAAGAGCGGCGTGAGGCCTACGAGCGAGGTACTTGTGGACCTCGAGGACGAGGAGCAATGCCACGCCGAGGCCGAAGCAGATGGCGAGGTCCACCATGCCGAGAGGGTCGAGCTTGAGGAAGTCGCTGAGCGGCGTGTACAGCGCTGCGAGTTGGAGCAGTACGACGAACGAAGCAATGGCGAGCATCACCCGGTTCGTGGTGAACCCGATGGTCCGGAGTGACTCTGTACGCGATCGGGTTCCGAACGCTTGGAACACCTGCATGAACGCAAGGGTCGTGAAGATCATGGTCTGCCACTCGTCCTGGTCGGTCTCCCGGTAGATGAAGCCGATGCCGAGTGAGGCGGCGCCGATGAGCGTACCGATCCACATCGTCTGGCGTCCGAGCCCATCTGCCCAGAGCGAGGCGTCTGGTTGATGCGGGGGGCGTTGCATCACCTGACGTTCGGCGGGCTCAACACCCATCGAGAGGCCCAGGAGACCGTCCGTCATCAAGTTGAGCCAGAGGAGTTGGAGCGGCAAGAGAGCCACGGCCGCTTCGATTTCGCCTCCAGCTAGGAGGTAGGGGATGGGCCACCCGAGCATGACGATGATCTTGCCGACGTTGCCGGCGACGGCGAAGCTGACGAAGCGGCGGAGGTTGTCATAGATCACCCGGCCCTCTTCGACGGCAGCAACGATGGTGGCGAAGTTGTCGTCGCGCAGCACCATGTCAGAGGCTTCTTTGGTGACGTCGGTGCCGGTGATCCCCATGGCAACGCCGATGTCGGCCTGCTTCAGCGCCGGTGCGTCGTTGACGCCGTCGCCGGTCATTGCCACGACCCCGCTCTGCTGTTGAAGCGATCCCACGATGCGGAGCTTGTGTTCCGGTGACACCCGGGCGAACACCGAGACCTCCGACGAAGCCGCGTCGAACTCGGTGTCGTCCAGCCGATCAAGGTCAACGCCGGTCAGCACTCGATCATCGGTGGCGATCCCGAGTTGTTCGGCGATGGCCTTCGCGGTCAGGGGGTGGTCGCCGGTGATCATCACGGGTCGGATGCCAGCCGAGCGGCATACGGCGACCGCATCTCGGACTTCGCTGCGAGGGGGGTCGATGATGCCGACGAGCCCGATGATCGTGAGCGACGATTCGGCGCCGGAGACCATGTTCGCAACGGGTGAAGCCGCCTCGACGAACGTGCGGTAGGCAACGCCGAGGACGCGCAGCCCGGCTGCAGCCATCTCGTCATTTGCCGCAAGCAAGGACGCCCGGTGTTCGTCGGTGAAGGGAACGACGCCGTCGGCGGTTCGAATCTGGTCGGCGTGGGCAACGAGACCGTCGATCGCGCCCTTGGCGAACGCAACCGGGAGGGTCATGTCGATGCCGTCGAACACACTGCCGATCACTGGTGCGTGAGCGATCGGTCCGTGGAGCGTGCTCATGCGCTTGCGGCCCGAATCGAACGGGTTCTCCCCGATTCTCGGTACCGCGGCACGAAGTCCCCTGAGGTCGACGCCGGCGTTCGCTGCAAGCTGCAGGAGCGCGGTTTCGGTTGGGTCGCCGATCATCGACCAGGTGCCGTCGCTCTTGCGTTCGGCTTCGCCGTCGTTGCACAACGCGGCCGCGGCCACCAGCAGACGCTGCGATTCGTTCCAGTTCCCGACGTCGACCGTGACTTCGGGTTCGACCGTCGTGCGGACGCCTCCCACATGGAGGGCCGTCACGGTCATCTTGTTCTGGGTGAGCGTTCCCGTCTTGTCCGAGCAGATCACGGTGACGGAACCGAGCGTTTCGACTGCGGGAAGCTTCCGGATCAGAGCGTTGCGGCGCAGCATTCGCTGCGCGCCGATCGCGAGCGTGAACGTGACCACGGCCGGCAGGCCCTCCGGAATCACGGCCACGGCAACGCTGATGGCCGTGAGCACGAGGTCCGATGTGGGCTCGCCGCCCAAAGCACCCATCGCCACGACGAGTGCTGCGACGCCGACGCCGACGAGGGCGAGCTGCTTGCCGACGCTATCGAGGCGCACCTGAAGTGGCGTCGCTTCGACCGTGACGCTCTGCAGCAAGGTGGCGATCCCGCCGAGTTCGGTGTTCATGCCGGTGTCTACGACGACCCCGAGGCCACGGCCAGCAGAAACCTGTGTTCCGCTGAACGCCATGCATCGACGGTCGCCGAGCGCAACATCGAGTCGATCCACTGAGTCGGTCTGCTTATCGACCGGCTCGGACTCACCGGTGAGTGTTGCTTCCTCGATCCGAAGGTTCGCGACCTCAATCAGGCGGAGATCGGCCGGCACGACGGTGCCAGCTTCGAGTTGCACGACATCTCCGGGTACGAGTTGTGCGGCCGGGATCTCCACGGTGCGCCCGCCGCGACGCGCCTTGACGACGGGCACCGACATCTGGCGCAGGGCGGCGATGGCGCGCTCGGCGCGGTACTCCTGGAAGAAACCGAGCATCGTGAACAAGATGACGATCGCGCCGATCGCGCCCGCCTCGAGGTACTTGCCGAGGGCCAGAGAAAGCAACGCAGCGCCGATGAGGATCAACACCATCACGGCGGACACCTGGTCCCAGATGATCTTCAACGGGTGCGTCGAGCCGTTGTCGACCAATTCGTTCGGACCTACCTTGGCCAGACGCTCCTCGGCGTCTTCTTGGCCGATCCCTTCAAACGACGACCGCTGCGCTTCGAGGGCCGCACCGACCGACAGTTGATGCCAGACAACCTCGTCGAGCGACTCGCCGCGCGCGTCGCCCTCGGTTACGTCGGTGGTTGCGTTCATCACAGGGACTGCCTTTCAGCACACGACAAATGAGACGTTGCTGAAAGTCTCCCCGCCCGATTCATCGGACTGGCCACGCCGGTCCCTTTCGGAACGTACTGACGACTGGCCTCGAGGGGTACTCCCCTTCAGTACCGAAAGACGTTACACGAAATCCACCGCCGGCGTGGCATCGAGGAGTCCGCAACCTGCGAATCGGAAGCCGGGGTCGAGGCTGACCTCGATCAACCTCGTGCCGTGTCAAGAACTCTGTTCATAGGGCGGCGGCGAGCTCGTCGAATGCAGCGGGCACTCCCAAGCCAGGGACGGATTCAGTGCCGAGTTCCCCAGTCGACTCGTTGGCTTCTGAGGTGCGCCCGGCCCTGGGCGACTGACCTCCGGGCTGGGCACCCGGAGGTCACACTCTCAGGCTACCGCCGGGCTGCGAACCCGCAGGTCAGGGACTCACGCCGTTTGCGCCGAAGGGCCGAAGGGCCGACGGACTGTAGAAGAAACTGCAGGAGCGCCCACAGAAAGCAGAAGGCCCCACTCCGAGAAGTGGGGCCTGAACTGCATTTTTCGCCTTGTTAGATGGTGGCGGGGGCAGGATTTGAACCTGCGACCTTCGGGTTATGAGCCCGACGAGCTACCAGACTGCTCCACCCCGCGGCGTGCAGATGACCCTACCGAGCGGCCGGTTCCACCTGCAACCTGACGCTCGGTCGATCGGTGGCTGATCCCGGCCGATGGCGTCGCTGACCTGCAGCTACGCGCCGGCGGTGGTCGTGGTCGTGGTTGCCGGCTCGGTCGTCGTGGTCGCCTTCGGGGCGGTGGTGGTCGTCGTGGTCTTGCCGTCCTCGACCGGAGGGGAGGATGCCTCATCGCGCAGCTTCTGGAGCTGCTCGGCCAGCTTGGCGGCGGCGGTGATCTTCTCGGCGTAGGTCACCTGGTCTCCCTTGCGGGCGGCAGCATCGGCCTCGTCGAACGTCTTCACCAGCTGGTCGATGAGGGCGCCCTCCTGCTCGGTCACGGTGCCGCTGGGCTTGCTCTCCCCTCCGGAATCGCCGGGATTGCTCCCGTTGTTCGGCGACGAAGACGCCGAGTCGCCGCCTTGGACGCTGGTGGGCACCTTGTCGCCGAAGAGCTGCTCGAGCGCGCCGTACAGGGTGGTGCTGAGCGTGACGTCGGACTGGTCCCCGGGACGCCGGTAGTTGACGATGACGTACTCGATCTTGGCGGCGGTGTTCTTGTCGGACGCCGACAAGAAGCTCTGTACGTACAACAGCGAGTCCCCCACCGGCAGGATCGATGGTGCCGCGAACGTGCACACCCGTTTGTCGGTGCAGAGGTCCTTCACCTTGGCGGCCACGTCACCGTTGGCGAGGATGTCTGCAGCAGCGATGTTGGGACCGTCCGGCAGATCGCTGACGGGCAGCTTGTACACGCGCAGCGTCCCGTAGTCCGGACCGTCGTCGCTGTTGGCCACGATGAGGGCGCGGAGCTGGTTATCGCCGCCTCCCGATTCGGCATCAGCGGTCGAGGTCACGTACGGACGCTGCAGCACGAACGACGCCTCTTCCTCCCCCGGAAGCTGCATCAGCATGTACTGCGACGGGTACTTGTCGCTGCTGGTGAGCTCCTGCCCATCTGGCCCGACCTTGGTGTTGGTGTCGCCGGACTTCTCCGTGGCGCCGGAGTCCCGCGGCACGCTCCACTCGTCGTTGCCGTTGTAGAAGTCGTCCGCATCGCTGACGTGGTACCTGGCGTACATCTGGGTCTGGACGGTGAAGAGGTCCTCGGGGTACCGGAAGTGCTCGCGCAGCTTCTGGGGGACGGCATCCTTGCTGAAGAGCTCGGGGAAGGCCTTCGCGTACGCCTGGATCAGCGGGTCCTTGGCGTCGACGATGTACAGCGTGACGGTGCCGTCGTACGCGTCCACGGTGGCCTTCACCGAGTTGCGGGCGTAGTTGAAGGAACGGCCGTAGAGGCCCGACGTGGGGTCAAGGCCACCGGTGTCGGCACGCTGGGCATTCGGGTAGTTCCGCGTGGTCGTATACCCGTCGAGCACGTACTTGACCTTGCCGTCAAGCACCACGGCGTAGGGGTCGTGATCGTACGCCAGGAACGGCGCGACCGCCTTGAGGCGAGCCGTCACCTCGCGCTCGAGCAGCACCTTGGAATCCGCTCGGATGTTCCCCGACACCATCGGGTTCACGTCACCGAAGCGCAGCGAGAACGCCGCCTTGCGCAGGAAACCTGTCGCTCCGGAGCCGACCTCGACGCCGTCATCGCCCTTGTAGGAGGTGTACGACGTCTTGCCGTCCGCATCCTGGAAGTTGATCTCCTTGCGATCGGTGTTGACGATGACGTAGCCCGCCTTGTTCTCCCCGAAGTAGATCGCCGGCTGCTTCACCTTGAGCGTCCCGTCGGACTTGATCGGGATGTCCTTGGCCTTGAGCACAGGCGTGCCGTTGGCGGTCTGGTCGTTGGCGGTGGCCGCCACCACGCCGTACCCGTGCGTGTAGGTCAGGTGGGTGGCCTCCCACGACGCCTGCTTGATCTCGGCCGGGGCCAGGTCTCGGGCGGCGATCATTACCTGAGTCGTCTTGCCATCCACGGTGTAGCGGTCCACGTCGACGTCGTTGATCGAGTAGAAGCGCTGGATCTCCTGGTCCTGGACCAGACGATCCTGCATGCTCTTTGGATCCCAGAGGCGCACGTTGTCGAGTGTCCCGGCGTTGGCCGTCATCGTCTCCGCCGAAATGGTCTTCGCGCGCCAATCCAACTCGCGCTCATCTACGTCGAGGCCGTACGCATCCTGGGTCGCCCTGATGTTGTTGGTGATGTACGGCCGTTCCATCGAGGATTCTGTGGGCTCGACCCGGAACCGCTGGACGAATGCCGGCACCACGCCGCCGGCGAGGACGGCCACCAGGACCCACAACCCGACCGCCATCCCGGGAAGCACCCAGCCGCGCCGCCAGATGTTGGCGATGAAGAGGCCGAACGCGAAGAGCGCGATCAACATGAGCAGGTAGATCGAACGCAGCTCGACGTTCACGTCGGTGTAGGTGGCCCCATCGACGGTTCCCCGGGTGGAGAACGTGAGCTGGTACCGGCTCAACCAGTACCGGCCGACCTGCACCAACGCCAGCACGCCCATCAGCACCGACAGGTGCGCCTTGACCTGTGGGGTGACCCGGTCGAGCTGGGTGTGGAACCGGATGCCGCCGTTCACGACGTGGGCGAGCACCGTGATGATGAAGACCACAACAAGCGAGGAGAAGAGCCAGCTCGCGGCCGAGAGCAGGAACGGCAACTGGAACACGTAGAAGCCGATGTCGGTCTTGAATGTGGCGTCGACCTGGTTGAAGTCGACCCGGTTGGTGAACAGGATCCAGTCGTTCCACGACGCTCCGAGGCTGACGCCCACGATGAGGGCCATGAACAGGGCGACGCCGAAGCGGACCAGCCACGCCCGCCGACCGATCATCTCGTGGTAGCGCTCGATCAGGTCGTCGTCGCCCGAGGACGGTCGGAACACCGGCGCCAGTCGCTCGGCGATGAGCAGGTTCCCCCAGCAGAGGGCGAAGAAGAGGACGCCGCCGATGATGGAGAGGGTGGCCTTGGTGGTGAGCACCCGGCTCCACACGGCGGTCAGGTTCAGCGAGTCGAACCAGAGGTAGTCCGTGTAGAAGCCGGCGATCCCGCGCAGCGAGACCAGCACGACGAAGGCGATCGCGAGGAACGCGCCGAGGAACACCCGACCCCGACCCGCGAACC
The DNA here is from genome assembly GCA_046594195.1 of Acidimicrobiales bacterium. Taxonomy (GTDB): domain Bacteria; phylum Actinomycetota; class Acidimicrobiia; order Acidimicrobiales; family Iamiaceae; genus Aquihabitans. The sequence goes on from JBKJPY010000076.1 coordinate 55,984, forward strand.
TGGATTGTCGCCCGTCACGCGCCGACAGTGGGCGCTCGCGCCGCGGCGGCGGTTCGGGAAGGTCCTGCTCGGGGGGCATGGGCGGCGAGCCTACCGGTCACCCTGTCCGACATGGCCTCGGCTCCGACGGTGCCGATCGGCCCTCCAGGCGGCAATCAGTCCGGGACGACCAGGCAGCGACACCCAGGGTGCGCCGGTGGGTGCAGGTCTCCGGTCGGGAACGCCTCGCCCTTGGGCACCGAGCCGGCGAGGGCGTTGTCGTCGCAATCCGGGCACGGTGTGCCACCGTCGTCGACCACCCAGCGCGACCCGGTGCCCGCGGCGGCGGCCTCGGCCACCCCGCGGTTGAAGGCCACCAGCACGTAGTGGGCCGCCGCATCGGCGATGCGCTGGGTCTTCCACTCCCGGTAGCAGGAACGGATCCGGTCGCTGACCTCGGCCTCGTCGCCACCGTCGTCGAACGCCGCTTCGAGGCGACCCCGAAGCTGCCGCACCAGGTCGGCGGCGAACTCTCCGGCGACGTCGCCAACATCGGCCGACCGCTTAGGTGCGTCACCGAAGAACGCTGCTCCGGTGCTCTCGGCCACCACGAGGTCCTCGAGGGCGGCCGCGTGGTAGCGGCCGAGGTGCTCGCCCTGGCTCAGCAGGACCTCATCGGCAGTCGGGGTTCCGCGCACGCGCCGAAGGCGATCGAGTGCCTCGTTCTGCTCGTCGGACAGCACCCGCTTGAGGCGGCGGGCCAGCTGGCGCTCCAGCTCGTCCGTGGCGGCGTCACGCCGGTCGAGCACGTCGGTGTCGGGGCTATCGGACGTTGTGACGTCGGGCGCCTCGGTCGTGGCCACGTCCGCGGGACGCTCACCGCTCCGCTGGGCCTTCAGCTGGGCGAACACCGCCTCAACCGGGTCATCGCTCCGGTCGAGGATCTCGGGCTCGGGCTCGGGCTCGGGCTCCGGCTCCGGCTCGGGCTCCGGCTCCGGCTCCAGCTCCGGCTCGGGCTCAGGCTCCGGCTCCAGCTCCGGCTCAGGCTCCGGCTCCGGCTCCGGCTCAGGCTCGGGCTCCGGCTCGGGCTCCACGACTGCCTGCGGCTCGGAGGCTTCGGGCTCCGGCTCGGACGCTTCGGACTCGTCACCGGGGGCGTCGGCGAGCGCGGCGCGGTCGGCGGCGATGTCGCCGAGGGAGCGTGGGTCGACGACGGTCTCGGCCAGGGCTTGGTGGGAGGCTTCGATGCGCGCCGCGACGTCGGTGAGGGTGACCGACAGGGCATCTCGGCTGGCGGCGAGCTGATCGAGCTGGGCGCGGGCGACGCGGCGGCGATCCGCCAGGTCGGCGATGACCCGCTCGCGGTAGGCCCGGGCCTCGTCAACCATGGCGCGGCCCTGGTCGCGGGCTGCCTCGAGGATCGCCTCCACCTCGTCGGCGGACCCGGCGATGCGAGCGGCGGCCGCCTCATCGGCCTCGGCCCGCACGCCAGCGGCGGCGTCCCGCGCCGCCATGGCGGCCGCATCGGCGTCGGACCGGGTCGTGGCGGCGTAGTCGTCGGCCGCCTCGCGCTCGCCGGCGACATACGCATCGACTTCGGCGCGCGTCTCTGCAGCGGCGGCATCGGCCGCGGAGCGGGTCTCAGCGGCGTAGGTGTCCGCCGCCTCCCGGGCGCCGGTGGCGTAGCCGTCGACCTCGGCGCGGATCTCGGCCGCAGCCGACTCGGCCTCGGCGGTGCGCTCGTTCAGCACCGACTCGGCCGCCGAACGCATCGCTTCGGTGTCGGCCATGGCGGCCGATCGCTGCTCCGCGACCTCGGCGTCCGCGGTGGAGCGCGTGGTGGCGGCGTACTCGTCGGCGCCGCTGCGCACGCCCTGGGCGTACTGATCCGCGGCCTCGCGGGCCGCTGCGGCCTCGGTGGAGGCGGACTCCAACGTGGCGGCAGCCGACTCCTCGGCCTTCTTGCGAATGTCGGCCGCGGCCTGGCGGGCGTGCTCGAGGACCCGGCCCGTCTCCTCGCCGAGGAGCTGCGTGACCTGGGCTTCGTCGAGGTCCCGGGGGTCCGTCGCCCGTCGCTCCAGCTCTGCCAAGCGCCGGTTCACGTCGGCTTGTTTGAGCTGCGCGTCGCGCACCTGCGAGGCGAGCGCTACGAGGTAGGCCCGGACTTCGTCGACCTCGAAGCCCTTGCGGGCCCGGGTGAACGACTGGCCGGCGATCTCGTCGGGGTCGGGAGCGGGACGGTCGAGGGGTTCAGCGGGCACGGGTCCGATGGTACGACCGCGGCCCGGCCGATTCGGGGAGCCTCCGGCTTACCTGGTCTCCACCGGGAGCGGATCCCCGCCGTGGGCGACCAGTGCGGCCAGGGCCTCGTCGAGGGTCCGCACCTGCTCGATTGCGATGCGGCCACGTGCCGCGTCCTTCGCCTGTTCGAACTCTTCCGGCGGCACCAGGAACACCTTGGCTCCCTCGCGGATGGCCGCCTCCGTCTTGTGGTCGACACCGCCCACCGGGCCGACCGACCCGTCCAGCTCGATGGTCCCCGTGACCGCCATCCGCTCACCGCCGGTCAGGCTGCCCGGCGTCAGGCGGTCCAGGATCGCCAACGTGAACGCCAGCCCAGCCGACGGGCCGCCGACCTTTCCGGTGTCGATGCGGATGTCCACCGGGAAGCCGTACCGGAAGCGGTCCACCGGTGCCACGCCGAGGGCCGCGGTGCCGGGTTCGCCGGCGCGTTCGCCGAGCGTCGCCGTGACCTCGACCGCCTTGCCGCCTTCGAGCGGGATGACCGACAGCTCGAGCTCGTCGCCCGGCTGGTGCTGCGTGATGACGGCAACCAGGTCGCCGGTTGAGCGCACCGGCTTGCCACCCGCTCCGACCACCGTCATGCCCGGCTTCAGCACATCGGCCGCCGGGTACGACGGGTCGACGTCCTCCAGGAACGAGCCGATCGGGGTCTTCTCGACCTCATAGCCAAGCCGCTCGAGGGCCACCACCTTCGCCTTCGCCTGGGAATCGGTCATGAGCGCAAGGTTGAGGGCGCGGTTCTCGTCGTTCGTCTGGTCACCGAGGAACGGCTTCGACGGCTCCACCTGGGCCTTGTCGTCGAACCAGCCGAGCAGGGCCACGATCCCGCTCGGCTCCACCGACGAGGTGACGGTGACGTAGAGCAGGTCGTCGCTGGCCGAGTCTTCGGTGACGGCCGGGCCGCCGGGCTTCTGGCTGACCATCACCAGCGGCACCACCGACCGGGCGCTGCCGGGCGAGAGCACGACGTAGGGCACCGGCAGGATGCCGACGACCGCGACGGCGCCGACGAGCACGGCGAGCACCGGCGCGGTGAACCACCACAGGCGCGACAGACGGGGCGGAGTGCTCACGGCGGGTCAGCCTGCCAGATCGGCAGGGCAAGGCTCAGTCAGCAGCAGGGGCGCCTCGGCTGCCACCGATGTCGACCGCAGCAGCCCACAGGTCCGCGATGGTGTCGATCACCTTGTCGCTGGCCTCGAGCGGGCCGGGAACGCCGAAGGAAGCGGCCGTGAAGACGTGCCACTCGAGCATGCCGGCGAGTGAGGCGGCGACCAGCTGCGGGTCGAGGTCGCGGAACTCGCCGCGGGACTGGTAGAGGGCCAACCGGTCCGCGAGGCCCTGGTGGAACACCGCCCGCAGCTCCAGCCAGGTCGCCGCGATCGATGGGCTGACGAGGACGGCCTCGAGGAGTGCCCGCCAGATCTTGCCCTGGGTGACCGCGGCCTGCAGGAACCCCGCGACGCGGTCGCGAGCCACGTTCGGGTCGTACCGGTGGGTCTCGGGATCCAGGTCGGTGAGGGTCTGGCGGTACAGTTCGTCCATGGCCGTGGCCATGAGCTGGGCGAACACATCCTCCTTGTTGCGGAAGTACAGGTAGAAGGTGCCATGAGCGGTGGACGCGGCGTCGGTGATCGCAGCAACGGAGGTCGCCTGGTACCCCCGCTCGGAGAAGACCTCCCGGGCAGCCTCGAGCAGCTGGCTCTGGGTGGCGGCCGCCCGCTCCTGTCGCTTCGCTCCCGCCATCTGGCACCCCTTCCGTGACGGAGCGGAGGCTACCGGACGCACAGCGTCGCCGCCGCCGAGCAGCGATCGCTGGACACCAGGGCGATGAGCCCGCTGCTCGGGCCCTCGTGCACGACCCCGATCCCGGCGTCCGCAGCGCCGCCCTCGGTGCGCTGCAACGCCTCGACGCCATCACCGCGGATGACCTGGCCCAAGGATTGACCGATGCCGACCCCGGCGTGCGCCGCCGAAGCCTCGAGCTGGTGGCAACCCTCCGTGGGCAGGGCATCGCGGAGCGCGTCCGGATCGTGCCCCTGCTAGACGACCTCGACCAGACGGTCGTGGAGGTGGCAGCGTGGGCGGCGGGTGAGCGGGAGCCGGCGGAGCCCGGGGCAGTGGCGCGGCTGTCCGCGCTGGCCCAAGAGGCGGACGACGCCCTGGTGCGGGAGTCCGCGGTCGCGGCGCTCGGTTCGCTCGGCGATGTGGCCGGGCTGCCGGCGATCCTGGCCGGCACCCGCGACAAGGCGACCGTCCGCCGTCGGGCGGTGATCGCCCTTGCGCCGTTCGACGGCGCCGAGGTCGATGCTGCCCTCCATGCCGCACTCGCCGACCGCGACTGGCAGGTCCGCCAGGCGGCGGAGGACCTCGCCGAGCACTAGGCCTCGCCACCGGGCCCAGCGCTAGCGTCGCGCCGGTGGCAGACCTGAACGGATGGATCGAACGGGACGTCGCGTCCGTGTGGCACGGCTTCACCCAGATGGAGGCCTACGCCGGCAACCGTCCCGTGATCGTCGAGCGGGGCGAGGGCCGGGAGCTGATCGACGTCGAGGGCAACCGCTACCTCGATGCCATCTCGTCGCTGTGGGTCACCACGCTCGGCCACGGGGTCCCCGAGCTGGACCAGGCGGTGCGCGACCAGCTCGGCCGCGTCGCCCACTCGACCCTCCTCGGCAACGGCAACCGGATCGTGATCGAGCTGGCCGAGGCCCTCGCCGCCAAGGTCCCCGTCGATCGGCCGCGCTTCTTGTTCGCCTCCGACGGCGCCGCTGCCGTGGAGCAGGCCCTCAAGATCGCGTTTCAGTTCTGGACCAACCAGGGCATCACCACCAAGACCACCTACCTGGCGTTCGGTGGGGCCTACCACGGGGACACCACCGGGTCCCTCTCCCTGGGCGACGGCGGCTTCGGCACCGACGTGTTCGACCCGCTGCGCTTCCCGGTGCTGCGCTGCCCCACGCTCGGCGAGCCGGGCGCGGTGGACCAGGCCGTGGCGATGATCGCCGAGCACGCCGACGAGCTGGCCGCCGTCGTGCTGGAACCGTTGGTGCAGGGCGCGGCCGGCATGGCCCTCGTCCCGCCCGATGCGGTGGCCGCCATCGCGGCCGCGGCCCGTGCGCACGACGTCCTGGTCGTGCACGACGAGGTCGCCACCGGCTTCGGTCGCACGGGCACGCTGTTCGCCTCCGAGCAGTGCGGGGTCCGGCCAGACCTCCTGGTCCTCGGCAAGGGCATCACCGGCGGCTACCTGCCCCTGGCCGCCACCGTGGCCAGCGAGCGGGTCTGGGCCGCCTTCCTTGGGCCCGACCTCTCAGAGAAGACCTTCTACCACGGGCATTCCTACAGCGGGAACGCCCTCGGGTGCGCCGTCGCGCTGCGCCACCTGGAGCTCCTCGACGAGTGGGACGTCCTCGCCAACGTCGACGCCCGCGCCGGTCAGCTCGGCGCGCTGCTCGCCGAGCGCATCGAGCCGCTGGCAGCCGTGGGCGCGGTCCGCCGGTGCGGCCTCATGACCGGCGTCGAGCTGGCCCCACCCGCCGAGGGACTGCGCTGGGGTCGGCGGGTCTCGGCCGGCTGCGTCGAGCGGGGGGTGCTCATCCGGCCGCTCGGCGATGTGATCGTCCTCATGCCGCCGCTCACCACAACAGCGGAGGAGATCATCCGGATCGTCGACGCGCTGGAGGCGGCCATTCGCGAGGTCGCAGCCGGGTGATCCGGGCCGGAGGTGACTGGGACCGCTGGCTGGCGCACCGCCTTGGCGCCATCCGCGACCAGGGCCGCTGGCGGGCGCACCGCGAGTTCGACGCGTGGGGCCCCCGGGGAACCCTTCAGACGGTCGGGGCGGACGGCGCACCGGTGGAGAGCAAGGTGCTGTCCTTCGCTTCCAACGACTACCTCGGGCTCAGCATCCACCCGGCCGTCATCGCCGGCGCGCACGATGCCATCGATCGGTGGGGCACCGGCACCGGCGCATCCCGCCTGGTCACGGGTGACCGCCCGGTGCACGAGGACCTCGAGCGGGAGCTGGCGGCATGGAAGCAGACCGAGCGAGCGGTGTTGTTCCCCACCGGGTTCGCCGCGAACCTCGGCGTGTTGACCACCCTCGGCACGACGGGTGTCGCCATCGTCTCCGACGAACTCAACCACGCTTCGCTGATCGACGGGTCACGCCTGGCGAAGGCCGACGTGCACATCGCCCCCCACGCGGATGCCGTCGCCCTCGATGAGCTGGTGGCGAAGCATGCCGACCGGCCGACGATCGTGGCGATCGACTCCGTGTTCTCCATGGACGGCGACGTCGCCGACCTCGACGCCGTGGCGGCCACCTGTCGCCGGTACGGGTCGCTCCTGGTCATCGACGAAGCCCACGCCGTGCTCGGACCCGAGTCCGCGCCCGGTTGCTTCGATGGCGTGGAGGTGGTCCGCGTCGGCACCCTCTCGAAGACGCTTGGCTCGCTCGGCGGGTTCGTCGCCTGCTCCGAGCGCGTCGCCGACCTGTTGGTGAACGCCGCCCGCTCGGCCATCTTCACCACCGGCCTCAGCCCCGCCGATGCCGGCGCCGGGCTCGCGGCCCTGCGCGTCCTGCGCAGCCCGGAAGGCGCCGACCTCCAGGCCACCCTGCGCCGCCACGTGGACCGCCTCCGGCCCGGCCACCCATCGCCCATCGTGCCCCTCGTGCTCGGCAGCGAAGCAGACGCCGTCGCCGCAGCAGGCGCCCTCTTGGACCGTGGCCTGTTGGTCCCTGCCATCCGGCCTCCCACCGTCGCCCCGGGAACCAGTCGGCTGCGCATCACCTTCTCCGCCGCGCACACCGACGAGGACGTCGCCCGCCTCCTCGACGGGCTCGCCGAGATCGGCGCACTGGGATGACCCGGCCCAAACGCCTCGTCCTCGTCGCCGGCACCGCGACGGACATCGGCAAGACGTGGGTCGGTGGGCAGGTGCTGAGCAGCCTGCGCGCAACCGGGATCTCGGTCGCGGCCCGGAAGCCCGCCCAGTCCGCCGAGGCCGACGACCCCGGCCCGTCCGACGCCGCCGTTCTCGCCGCCGCCACGGGCGAGCCCGTCGACGAGGTCTGCCCACCGCACCGCTCCTACACCGTGGCCATGGCGCCACCGATGGCCGCCGACGCGCTCGGCCTTCCGATGCCGACCCTCGCCGAGCTGGTCGCCGAGCTCGTCTGGCCCGACGGTCCGGCCCGCTCGGTGGGCTGGGTCGAGACCGTGGGTGGCCCCCGCTCCCCCATCGGCTCCGATGGCGACGCCGTGGCGCTGGCCGAGGCGCTCTCACCTGACCTGGTGGTGCTCGTGGCCGACGCCGGCCTGGGCACGGTGAACTCGGTCCGGCTCAGCACCGACGTGTTCGCCCACTGGCCCGTAATCGTCTTCCTCAACCGCTTCGACCCCGACGACGAGCTGCACCGCCGCAACCTCGACTGGCTCCGGACGCGGGAACGCCTCGAGGTCGTCGTTGACCTCGAGGCGCTCTCGAACCGGGTGGCGGGCGAGCCCGCTACCGGGTGACCTGCAGCCACCGGGCCGCAGGAGCCGATCAGCTGTTGATCAGGTCCTTCGGGGTGAGGTCGGTGGTGGTGCCCTCGAAGTCGAGGACCTCGCCGACGTTGGTGAAGTACTTGTTGGCTGCGTCGTACTGGATCATCTGGACGTCCTCGGCGAGGAAGCGGTCGTCGGGCGAGGTGTTCACCTCGACGCCGTCGAGCAGCAGGCCTCCGGTGACGTTCTTGAGGTCGTACATCTTGTTCATCAACGTGGCGCGGTCGAGGGTGTCGAGCGTGCCGAGGACCTCGACGAGCAGGGCAGCCTGGGTGTAGCCGTAGGCGACGATCCCGTTCTCGGGGTCGACGTCCTTGGCGCCGAACTGGTCCAGCGTGTCGAAGTACTCCTGCATGGCCTTGTCGTCCTTGAACGCAGGGTTCAGCGGATCCTTGATGTTCGTCGTGGCGTAGACGCCGTCGGCGGCGTCGCCGGCGATGCCCATCAGGGTCTTGGAGATGCAGGTGCCGGACACGAAGGTCAGGGCGTCCCACTTGGCCGTCTGCGCGGCGTTGAGGGCGTTGGGGCAGGCCAGCAGCGTGGCACCGTTGAAGAAGGTGTCCGCACCCGAGGCGGCCAGGCTCGTGACCTGGGCCGTGACGTCATCGGTTCCGGCCTTGTAGGTCTTCACCTGCTTGATGGTGATGTCCGAGCCTTCGATCTGCTGCTTGAAGCCTTCCTCGTAGGCCTTCCCGAAGTCGTCGTCCTGCACGAGCATGGCGACCGTTGCCTTTGGCTTGTTCTCCTTGAGGTAGTCGGCGAAGGCCTTGGCCTCGACCGTGTACGGAGCAAGGGTCGAGCCGATCGTCCACGGGTAGTCCGCGTTGCCCCAGACCGGCGAGCCGGTTGCGGCGAACACGTTGGGCACGCAGTTGCCGCCCAGGCTCTCGCGGATGGCGACGTTGTTGGCCGTGCCGACCACGTTGAACACGGCGAAGGCCTTGGAGCCGTCGGTGCCGACCTCGTCGTTGATGTTCTGGACGGTCTTGGCCGGCTGGTACTCGTCGTCCTTGTCGACGACCTTGATCTTGTACTTCTTGCCGGCCACCTCGACGCCGCCGTCGGCGTTGACCTTGTCGAAGTACGCCTTGTAGCCCTTGGAGATCTGGGCGAAGGCGGCGGTGAGGCCGGACTGCGGGAACGACGACGCCAGGGTAATGGTTCCGTCGGAGATGCCGTCGGTGCCGTTGTCGGGGCAGTCCGCCGTGTCGACAACACCCGTGGTCTCGGTACCTCCGCCCTTGTCGGTGGTGGTCTTCGAGCTGCCGTCGCTGGAGCTTCGCCCGCTGCACGACGAGGCCACGAGGGCGACGACGGCGAGCAGGAGCACGAGCGAGCGGCGCCCGGGTCGGGGGGTTCGCGTGGTGGGCACGGATGTTCTCCTAGGTGAGGGGTGGTTCGGTCGGATGGAGGTCGATGGGAACGGGTTTCGGCGGGGGAGGTTCCGGCGGGGGCGACGACCGGATCCGGTTGATGACCCGGCGGTAGCCGCCGACGATGCCGTCGGGCAGGACGTACACGACGATGATCAGCGCGCCGCCTAGCAGCGCCGGGGCCATGGCTTCGGTGCCCTCGGTCTGCTTGCGGATGGCGACGAGGAGCATGGCGCCGAGCAGCGGGCCGGCGATGGTGGCGGCACCGCCGATGACCACCGCGATCAGGAACTCGATCGAGCGCTGGAAGTAGATGATGGGGTTCGAGGCATCGGCGGTGCGGTCGATGTAGGTGGACATGGCACCCGCGAGGCCCGCGTAGGCGGCGGAGAGGGCGAAGCTCGCCACCTTCACGCCCGACACGTTGACGCCCACCGTGCTGGCGGCGATCTCCTGGTCGCGCACGGCGATCATCGACCGGCCGGCACGGCTGCGCATCAGGTTCCATGCCAAGACGAAGACCACCACGAGGATCGTCAGGCATACGTAGTAGCGGTAGATGTCGTCGTCCATGCCGTCGATCATCGACGAGACCTGCGACGCCTTGGGCTGGAGCAGCGGGACGCCGCCGGGGCCCTCGACGTACTTCGACACCAGGACCGGGAACAGCACCGACAGCCCGAGTGTGATCAGCGCCAGGTACAGGCCCCTCACCCGCAGGGCCGGGAACCCCACGGCCACACCGACCACCGCAGCGATGATGGCCGCCACCGGGAAGGTGGCCTCGACCGTCCATCCGTGGTCGACCACGAGGATCGCGGTCGTGAAGGCGCCGATGCCGAAGAAGGCCCCGTGGCCCAGCGAGATCTGGCCGTTGAACCCGGTCAGCAGGTTGAGGCCCATCGCTGCGACCGCCAGGTACATGACCTGACTGAAGATCGTGTTGTTCTCCGGGTTGTTGACCTGGGGCAGGTACAGGGCGACCGCCGCGATGACCACGCCGGCGAGGATGCGGACCCAGGGCACGCCCGAGCGGACGGGCGGCGGGGTGACGGCGATCGCCGCGGGGGCGGTCATCAGACCCGCTCCACGATCGTTCGTCCGAACAGGCCGTTCGGTTTCACCAGCAGCACGATGAAGATGAGTCCGAGCGGGACCACCAGCTCGATGCCCTCGAGGAACCCGACGTACTGGATGGTGAGGGAGTTGGCCACGCCGACGATCAGCCCGCCGACGACGGCGCCGACCGGGGAGTCGAACCCGCCGAGGGCCGCCGCAGCGAAGGCGTACACGAGGACCTGCTGCATGAGCGACGTGTCGAACCCGCCCGTGCCCCGACTGGCGGCCATGGTTCCGGCGATCGCCCCGAGGACCGCCGCCAGCGCCCAGCCGAGCATGAGCATCGTGCCCGGGTTAACGCCCAGCAGCTTGGCGGACTCCGGGTTGGACGCCACCGCTCGCAACTTGAGCCCGATGCGGGTCTTCTGCAGCAGCACGTAGAGGAACAGGCATTCAAGGGCCAGCACGATGATGCGCCCCACGATGGCTTTCTGGATGCCCAGGATCGGCAGGTCTCCAGTGGGGAACATCAGCGGCATCTGCACCGCTTCGCGACCCGGCTTGATGAAGATCAGCTGGCACAGGGCGTTGATGGCGAGGAAGAGGCCGAGCGTCACGATGACGACGTTGAGTGGGTTTTTGCTGCCCTCGACGGGTCGGATGAGCACCCGCTCGATGAGGCCGCCGGCGACGAACGAGAAGACCATCGAGCCGAGCAGCGCCGGCCAGATGTCCAACCCCTGGTCGGTCAGCCACCAGGTGACGAACGTCGAGAACAACGCCATCTCGCCTTGGGCGAAGTTGAGCAGGCCGGTAGTCCGGTAGATGAGTACGAGGGCGAGCGCAACGGACGCGTAGACCGCCCCGGAGCCGATGCCGTTGAAGAGCTGGTCGATGAAGAGCTGCATCAGAACCCCAGGTACGCCTTGCGTACGCCCTCATCAAGCGAGAGCTCCTCGGACGTGCCGCTGGCCACGATGGTCCCCGTCTCCAACACATACCCCCGGTTCGCGATCTGCAGCGCCAGTCCGGCGTTCTGCTCGACGATGAGCATGGTCAGCCCTTCGCTCTTGTTGATCTCGCCGAGCCGCTCGAAGAGGTCCCGGGTGATCAGTGGCGCCAATCCGAGCGAGGGCTCGTCGAGCAGCAGCAGGCGCGGCCGACCCATCATCGCTCGGGCGATGGCGAGCATCTGCTGCTCGCCGCCAGAGAGCGTGCCGGCGTTCTGGGCCCGGCGCTCCTGCAGCCGCGGGAACACCTCGAACCAGCGAGCCAGGTCGGACTCGACCCCGCCGTCCTTGCGGACGATGGCCCCGAGCCGGAGGTTGTCCTCGACGGACAGATCGCCGAACGTCCCCCGCCCTTGGGGCACGTGGGCGATGCCGGCCCGGGCGATGGCCTCGGTCGAACGGCCCGTGATCTCGCTGCCGTCGAAGTACACCTCGCCCGAGACGCCGTCGAGCATCCCGCAGATGGCCCGGAGGGTGGTGGTCTTGCCGGCGCCGTTGGCCCCGAGGATGACGCCGACCTCGCCCTCGTCGACGCCAAGGTCCAGGTCTTCGAGGACGTTGACGGGCCCGTAGCCGCCGGAGACGTTGCGCAGCTCGATCAGCATCAGGCCGGCGTCCCGAGGTAGGCCTCGATCACGACCGGGTCGTCGCGGACCTGGTCGGGGGTGCCTTCGGCGATCTTGCGGCCGAAGTCCATGACCACGACCATGTGCGAGATCGCCATCACCATCGACATGTGGTGCTCGACCAGGAGGATGCTCAGGTCGAACTCGTCGCGGATGTGGCGGATGGTGTCGCCCAGCTCGTCGACCTCGCCGTGGGTCAGGCCGTTGGCGGGCTCATCGAGGAGCAGGAGCTTCGGCTTCGACGCCAGGGCTCGGGCGAACTCGAGGCGCTTGAGCGTGCCGAACGGCAGGCCGAACGCCGGCCGGTCGGCGAGGTGCCCGAGCGACATGCGCTCGAGGATCTCGCGGCAGTCGGTCCGGAGGCGCCTCTCCTCCTTCGCGGCGCCGATGCGGAGCATCGCTCGGGCGAAGCCGACCGACCCCTCGGTGTGCGCCCCGACCATCACGTTCTCGAGGACCGTCAGCGCCGGGAACAGCGCCAGGTTCTGGAACGTCCGGGCCACGCCGATCTGCGAGATGCGGTGCGGCGGGAGGGCCAGCAGGTCCTGGCCGTCGAAGGTCACCGACCCGCTCTGGGCCTCGTAGAGGCGGCTGACCACGTTGAACATCGTGGTCTTGCCGGCACCGTTGGGGCCGATGAGCGCACAGATCTCCCCCGGCGCCACGCCGAAGCTGAGGCCATCGAGCGCCACCACGCCACCGAAGCGCACCTGGATGTCACGTACGTCGAGCAGGGCCAAGACCCCAACACCCCTTGTTCGTCCCCTGGACCACCACGGCGAGGCTGCTCACCGTGGTGGCGTCACACTAGCCAGCAGGAGCGACGGCCTGGACCGAAACGCGTTCTACGTAGCCGTCGCCCGACCGCAGCGACGAGCGCGAGGCATGGCCTGACCTTCGAGCGAAGCGAGTGCGGAGAAGCGCAGCGAGCCGCTACCGGGCTCCCATGAACATGACGCGGAGCTGGTCGTAGGCCTCGATGCAGCGTCCCGCGCCGAGCACGACGGCTTCCAGCGGCTGGTCGACGAGCGTCACCGGGATCTCGGTCTCTTCGGCCAGGCGGTGGGCCAGGCCCTTGAGCATCCCGCCACCGCCGACGAGGTGCATGCCCCGCACGATGAGGTCGTGGGCCAGCTCAGGGGGCGCCTCACCGAGGCAGGCGATGACGGACGCCACGATGGACGACACCGGCTCCGAGATGGCCTCGCGGACCTCCTGCGGCGACAGGATCACCGTCTTGGGCAACCCGCTCATCAGGTCGCGGCCGCGGACCTCGGCCTTCACGTCGTCTTGGACCGGCCAAGCCGACCCGATGGCGACCTTGATCTCCTCGGCGGTGCGCTCGCCGATGGCGATGCCGTACTCCCGGCGGATGAACGCCTGGATGGCGGCATCGATGTCGAAGGACCCGACCCGCACGGCCTGGAGGGCGACCACGCCGCCCAGACTGATGAGCGCCGTCTCGGACGTACCGCCGCCGACGTCGACCACCATGTTGGCGAGCGGTTCGTTCACCGGCAGGTAGGCGCCGAGCGCGGCGGCCATGGGCTGTTCGATGAGCTGCGCATCGGCGGCACCAGCGCGACGCGCCGCCTCGGTCACCGCCCGACGTTCGACCTCGGTGATCGCCGAGGGCACGCAGATGACCACCCGAGGGCGGTTGAACTTCGACACTCCGGCTCGCTGGAGGAGCAGCCGGATCATGCGCTGGGTGACGTCGAAATCGGTGATGGCCCCCTGGCGGAGCGGCCGGACGGC
>JBKJPY010000002.1:0-20077 GCA_046594195.1 Acidimicrobiales bacterium
GTCGAACCTGGGCGATGAGTTCGGGATGGACGCGGCCGAGATGGCCCAGGTCCTGCTCGAGCCCTTCACCTTCGGCCCAGCCTCGAAGCCGGTAAGTCCCCGGCTTGCGGAAGTCGCCGCCCTTGCAGGCGTCGCGCCGCGCAGCATGCTCCTCTGCCCTCTGGCCTGCAGGTGTCTTCCCTCTGCCACGCCGGCGATGGCGGGCGACTGGGCAAGGGAGGCATGACCATGGCTGACAAGCAGGTTTCTGACAAGCAGGTCGAAGCGAACAGGCGCAACGCTCAGGCGTCGACGGGCCCGACGAGCGAGGCGGGCAAGGCCCGCTCCGCTCAGAACGCCCGCCGCCACGGCGCCTACGCGAGGGAGCTGTTCCCGCTCGGCTCGGGTCCGTACTACGAGTCGCCCGCGGACTTCTATGAGCGTGCCGAGAACCTCATCGCAGGGTTCGAACCCGAAGACGACCTCCTCGCGGAGCTCTCTAAGAGGGCGGCTGATGCGCTTATGAAGTTGCGGCGGCTTGATGCCTTCGAAGCAGACATCACCTTCGAGGCCGGTCTTCCCGACCCTGCCGTCACGATGGTGTGTGGCGACCTTCGGGCCGCGGAACACCTCGAGTACGAGACGAGCTGCCTCAAGGACGTCGTCGGGGTCGACACACCTGGCATCGATATCGACCCCAGCGTGCTCGAGGAGATGGACTGGTCGATGATCGCCAACCTCGTCCGCGACCATCTCGCCCCCGGATGCACCATCCCAGGCATGTGGGATGAGGAGCACACGCCCATTACCGACGAGGAGTGGGAACACGCGGCCCGGGCGATCCTCGACGAGATCATGCCCGACCCCAGGGGCCGATGGGCGTGGGCCAACGGCCTCCACGCAGCTGCCTACGCCCACCACGCCATGATCGAGACCAAGACCAAGGCCTTGATGGCCAAGCGCATCCTCAACGGGCCCATGGCCTCGCTTGAGCGGCCCCGCACCCACCTGTGGCGCGAGTTCAACCAAGCGGTCGCCCAGATCCGTCAGATCCGCAAGATGAGGGAGATAGAGTAGGCGCCGGCCAGATCCGCGAAACGAACCCATTTTGCGCTCGGGGGTTCCGACACCGACGCCTTGACCACCATGCACCTTGAAATACAGACCTAGGCCGCCCGCCGCTCCGGTCTCTGGGGCGCCGGTCCATGCCAGGCCGCGTCCGCTCGCCGAGTCATGCACCCGCAGCAGAAACGGGCCCCAGACCGGACAAACCTGGACACCAGTGGACACAACACATCCCGCGGTGGCGGGCATTGTGACCTGCACAGTGGGAAATCTGAGCCGACCGTGTGGGAACGGCCATCGGCAGCGCTGCCCTCCGGGCAGGCCAGAAGGGTTCTGTCCCTAACCCACGAAGGGTTGTCGACACAACCCACCCAGCAATGCCGACAGAACCCGCTTCAAGATGCGGGGGAGGTCACGAGAAAGGGCCGCCGGAGGATTCCGGCGGCCCTTCCTCGGGTGTCGGTGGGTGCGGTTGGTTGTCGCAGCGGGCGGGGGGAGAGAGGAGGGGGAGGGGGCAGCGGCGGGTCAGACCCCACTACTTGCTGCGGGTGCCGCTCATCGCCGCCCAGCTCACGTGCCCCAGCGTGAGCGCCCAGGTTTTCGGTATCAGCATCGCGGTCCAGCTCGGCGAGAGCAATCACGACGATCGACGTCTGATCGAGGACCACGGCTTGCCCGCCAAGTGCCGCCATGGGCCCAGACACATGAGGCCGATGAGCGCCTTTGCAGCGAGAAGGTGGTGGAATACGTAGGTCGGGTCGCGAACGAGGAGCGAAATGGACCATCGGACCGAGCGGCTCGGGTTGACGGCCTTGCAGGTGACGACCGTCGGTCTCCTGATCGTGGCGGCATACGACGTCCTGCGGGGCGGGTGGCTCAGCTCGGCGCTCGGCGATCCGGCGTCGAACGAGGGATGGGTCACCTTCTACGCCACGATCGTGCAGGTCAGCCTGCCCGCGGCCGTCGCTGGCGCGACCGTGCCGTTTCTCATCGGCACGTTCTCACGTCAGGAGACCACTCGGATCAGCCTCGACTCCTCGTCGACCAGCTGGTGGGCACGCGCCAGTCTGCTCGCGGCGGTCTTGTCCGGAGGCTTGGCACTTGTGGCCGTAGCGGCACCGCCTTGGACCGCGGATCAGTGGTCGTTCGTGGGTCCATGGCCCCCGTACCTGCTCATCGAGTCCCTCCTGCTCCTTGCCGTGGCAACCCAGGTCGAGTTCCAGCGACTCGATCCGTATCGGCTCGCACCTCGAGTTGCGAGGCGGGTGTCGATCAGTTCCACCGAAAAGTTCGGGCTGGTCCGGCTCGATGAGAACGGGGCGGCGTCGATCACGAGGCACAACCTTGACTTCGCGACCCGCGACCCGATGGGCCCGTTCCACGAGTTGATGTCGATCGCGTGGACCGCGCGCGACCGTGTGCTGGTCCTGTACCTGCTCCGTTGCCTTTGCCAGCAGGCGACGAAGGCAGCAGGGGCGGACATGATCGAGGTTGGCTATGACGGACTGCTCGCCCGTGCCTCGGGCACAGCTCGTTTGCATCGGGTCCGTCATGTCCGGTCCACCGCAGACGAGCAGGTTGTCCTGCTGGTGCACGTGCTGCATTACCTCGTCCGAAATGCTCGAACCAGCTCTGTTCGCTGGGGTGGAGGTGATGGCCAGCGTCGCGTGTTCACCCTTTGCCTCCTGGAGCTACACGCCTCGCTCGATGGATCGGATCAGTTCGAACGCCACCGTCGGTACTGCCTGCATGCCTTGGTCCACCTCGCTGCCGACACGGTGGACCTTGTCCCGCAGGGGGACCAGGAGCCTCTCGACCTCGTATGGCCGTTGACCGATCGGCCCTCGGCGACGGTCGGCGGACTCGA
This sequence comes from Acidimicrobiales bacterium, assembly GCA_046594195.1. GTDB lineage: Bacteria > Actinomycetota > Acidimicrobiia > Acidimicrobiales > Iamiaceae > Aquihabitans. Next base: position 2,912 of record JBKJPY010000002.1, read on the forward strand.
GCGCCAACAAGCAGCGGCGACCTCTGAAATCATCGGCATGCTCTACCAGCCTGAGTTCCGAGAGCGATCCGAGGCGGAGCGTCGGGCTCAACGGGGTTCGCTGGTCCCGCTCATCGCGCAGGCCGACCACCTCCGGCGCCAGGCGTCGGCGTCCGTCCCCGATCCGTGGGGACCGATCGACTGGGACCACCTGCTCGGGTCGTCGCCTTCCCCCCAACCTGGGACCTCAGCCGTCGAGGGCGACCGAGACGAGCGGCCGAAGTTCCTCCAGCGCGTCCTCCACCGCATCCGGGCGTGGTGAAGCCACGAGGTGCCCGAGATGCGCGTAGCGGTCAAGACGATCGAGCTCAGCGATGACCCGGCGCGCGTAAGGCAGCGGACCCCCGTACTCGGCCGCCTGGAACGTCCCCGGGGCTGGAAACGAGTAGGCGGGGACGCTCGACGCTGCCTCGAAGGTTGCCTTGCAGCGTCGGGATTGCAGCGCTCGCGATACGAGGCCCCAGCTGGTGGGCACGGGAAGGTGGTGGGACGCAACAGCGAGCGATGCGGTGACGTTCTCCCGGGTATTCGTGGCCGTCGGCTCTATCAGGACCGTCACCCCTGCTGGAGCAACGACGAGCTCCGAGAAGGCTTCGTGCTCGGTCGTGGCCCATGCCCGCGTGTGCTCGCCACGGTCGCCAGAGATGATGACCAGTCGGCTTCTAGTCGTGGGGAGGATCGAGGACGCCCAGCGAGGAACTCGGTCGTCGAACGTGCCGAACACGAGGAGGCAGTCGACCTCGCGTACCTCGTCGCTCACCTCGAGGTAGTGCTCAAGGATCTGGACCAACTCTGCGCGGGATCTCATTGACCGGTTGCCTCCTCGACTAGCTCGGCGCTGACGCCCAATCGGTGCAGGTTCTCCACGAGCATGGGAAAGCCTCGCACTATGCGCTGTGCCTCGACGATCCGCGACGGCTGCTGGCCTCTCAACGCCAGGAGTAGGAGGCCGAACCCTGCCCTGATGTCAGGCGCCGATCTCGTGCCGATCTGCGGTTCGCAGGGGTTCACTCTCCAACGACCGTGCCCAATCTCGATGGCCCCGCTCGGGGCAGCGTCGGCAATGGATCGAAAGATCGCAGATCGGTTGGGAAAGACGCCGTCATGGAAGTCGACCGGGTGGTCGCCCGCGGTCGCAAGGCAGGCGAGCGCGGCGTGGTAATCGGTGTGAACCCCCTCGGCCGTTGACACCTGACCCAGATCGATAGCGCCCTCCCGCGGCGCTCGGGCTAGGAGGCGGCCGTGGTATCGATCGATCGTCGCACCCGCGACCTTGAGGTGCTCGAGAAGCCCATCAAGCTCAGCGGAGGGCTCATAGGCGACGTCGACGCCCGACGACGAGCAGAGCAGGCCGGCGATAACCCAACAGCCCACCTCTATGGCGTCGAGCGGGGCACGGATCGAGCGGAGCTCGAGGGCGTTCCCGGGGACGATCTCTGCCCACGCCCGCCGGTCTGGTCCGGATCCCCATCTTGCACGGCCGGCCATCGCAAGCGCCTCGAGGAGGAACCTCACCTCAAGGTTGGGGGCGAGACCATCGATCCGGCAGTGACCTCCAAGTGCTGCGGCAACGAGCAGAGCCTGTGTCGACGCCCCGGAGCTCGAGATTCCGATCGAGACCGACCTCGAGGTCTGGTGGATGCCGGCGACGCACTCGAGCCGGCCATCCGCTTGGTCAAGGGAGAGCCCGAGCGACCGGAGGACTGCGGTATGTTCGTCGATCGGTCGATCCCCCAATGCGCACCCCGTTGGTGATGGCAGCGACACCCGGCCGTGTTCCACCGCGAGGATCCCTGCAAGGTTCAGGGGCAGGCGCGAACTTAGGGTTTGGCGCCGCACGATTCGCCGAACGCCTTCGCTCGTGCCGAGCACCCGGCCGTCCCAGGTCAGGCCGGCGACGTCGCCTAACACCTCGAGGGCCTCGTGCCAATCCGGTGATCTCGGGGGTCGGAGGATCTCGAGGTCGTTACCGGACAGGATGCCAAGTCCCAGGAGCGCGGAGGAGGCCGCCTTCGCCCCACCGACGAAGGGCGCCCCCTCGAGCATTCCTCCTTGGGGCTCGACGACGAGGGTCAGCCGACCAGTCAACCAGAGGCCAGCCTGTCCCGGATCGTGCGCGAGATAACCGCGGCCCGGCGCGAGCCGGCGACGTAGATGGAGCCGCCCTGCTCCCAGGTTCGAAGGGCGTCGGCGGCTGCGTCGTCGATTGCCGACGCGACGCGCGCCGGCACTCCACGGTCTTCGACGGCTTCCACCAGCTGCCGAGCGGAGACTGAGGTTTCGGCCGACGGGGGATCGAGGCTCCCTGGCTGTATCTCCAGGATCGTGCACGCCGCAAACATGCTGAGTACGTCGACGAGATCGTCAAACTGGAGGCGCACCCGGCTGTGCACGGACGGTTGGAAGATCGCGGTGAACGAGCCAGCAGGCCAACGCTGGGCAAGCACGTCGAGCCCAGCTCGGATCTGCTCGGGATTGTGGGCGTAGTCGTCGATCAGCACCTGACCCTCGGAGCCGACGGCGATGGGATCGACCCGTCGAGCAGGAAGCACGAGTCCGGCGGTGGCCGGTGCCAGCGCCTCCATCGGGTGGTCCAGTGCGTTCGCGGCTACCAGCGCGAGCGCCGTGTTCGTGACGTTGTGGTCGCCCGCGAACGGCACGGTGATGCTCACGCGTTCGACTGCGCCATGGAGCTGGAAGGTCGTGCGATCAGACTCACGGACCACGTCAGAGATTTGCCAATCAGACCGGCTCGATCGGCCGACCCAAATGGGGCGACTCTGTGCGTCGGTCGAACGGTCGATGTGCTCGGTGGTCGACCCCTCGAGGGCGACGACGCGCTTCGCCTGATCGGTGAACGTGCGGAATGCGCGCTGCATCGCCTGTTCGTCCTCGTAGTAGTCGGCGTGGTCGCCCCACAGCAGGTTCGTGACGACGGCGACCTCAGGCCGAAGGTGGAGGAACTCGCGCCTGAACTCACATGCCTCGATTACCGCAGGTCCACCGGGTGCCCATCGGTAGCCGCGCCCATCGAGGTGCGGGCACGAACCCCCGACGTACGCCGATGTTGGTTCGAGCGCCTCGAGCAGCTGGTGCAGCACGGCACTGGTCGTCGTCTTGCCGGCACCACCACTCACGCCGATGATCGATCGTGTGCTCATCAGGGTGCTGACCGCGTCCAGACGAGCCATGACTGGCACGCCTTGTTCGTGGGCGCGTCGAACAATGGGATGCGCCAGGTCCACATACGAGGAGGGGATGACCGCGGTGGCGTCGGACGGAAGCCTCGATGGGTGATCCGGTCCGAGTGGGAGCTGGAGCTCGGCGAAGGCGCGGTGCATTGCGTCTGCCGGCTCGAGGGTGAGGCGGTCGCTGCCAGTCGGCTTGGAGCCAGCGGCTACGAGCAGGCCTGCCAATGCAGTCATCCCCTGCCCGAGGCAGCCGACGAGATGTGGCCGAATGAGTCGCTGATCTAGCGCCACCCGCGTCATGGCATGGACCCTAGGCGCCCCAAGTGAAGGCCCATCGCTCTCCACCGTGCCGAGATCGGGAGGTCCGGTCTGCGTTGGGTTTGGCGGAGTTGGGGCGAGGCTTCCTTCGAGCGACCGGAACGGACGGCAACGCTGATGACCGAGGACGAGGACGCACCAGGTCACGGGGAAGGGTCGCCGGACGAGTTCCGGCGGCACTTCCTTGAGCGTTGCTGGGTGTGGTTGGTGTCGACCGCGGTCGTCAGCGCCGAAGTGTCCGTGCTGGGGGCGCGGGACCAGGTCCCCACAGAACAGATGTCAACCAACCGTGCAGCAGACCCGGAGCACGGGCAGAGGGAGCCTGCGCACGGATCGTCTGCGAGGACGGTCAGGAGCAGGTGGAGTTGGTGCAGCCGGCTTCGGTGTGCTTGCCGTGGCTCAGCAGCGGGCAGATAGGGCAGATCTCATCGCCTTCCTGGCGAACAGCAGCGCCTACTTCAACCCATCCTGACCCGTCCGGATAGGACTGGGACACGGTCCGGTGACAGGTCGGGTGGTCCACTGGTCCGGTGCCACGACGGGCATGTTGACCAGCATGGTGGGAAGCCTGAGCCGACCATGTGGGAACGGCTAGCAACAGCGATGCCCTCTGGGCAGGCCGGCAGGGTTCTGTCGCTAACCCACGAAGGGTTGTCGACACAACCCACCCAGAAATGACGACAGAACTCGGCCGCGAGGTCGGTGGGACGTCACGATGAAGGCCCGCTGGGTGCTCCAGCGGGCCTTCTTCGTGTTCCGTGGTCGGCCTCAGTGGGTGATCCGGCGCGATCTGTCGCTCTGGTGGGGGCGCGCTGGAGCAGCGGGGCCGGTTGTATCTGGTCAGGCGGCACCGTTGCATTGGCCGCCGCAGGAGCGCGGCGCGGCCCGGAGCCAGCCGAGGTCGGATTTCAGACTGCTCTTGCGAGCTCGTCGACTGCGGCTGCGACGCTGAGCCCGGGGCGGGCGTCAACGCCGAGTTCGTAGTGGCCGCGTCGAAGGTTCTGCATGAACGCGTGGCCGCGGATGATCACGCTGGCCGTACGGCCTGTCTGGAGACCGCGCATCGGTCGGAGTCTGGCCTTGAGCCGGCCGTGGTCGTTCTCGACACGGTTGTTGGCGTACTGGGTGCTGTCGTGATGAGCGCCAGGGACCAGCTCGCGGATCGTCTTGGCCAACACCGGAGACTTGTCAGTAGTCACCTCGACCGGCTCGCCGTGAGCGGCGATTGACGAGCTGAAGAACTTCGTGGCTGCGGCGGTGTCGCGCTTCTTCGACACGAACACGTCGATGACCTGCCCGTTCTGGTCGACAGCCCGGTACACGTAGCGCCAGACCCCGGCGACTTTCACGTAGGTCTCGTCGACGAACCACCGGCCACCAACGGCATGGCGACAAGGCCGAGCCGCCTCGACCAACAACGGCGTGAACCGCTGCGCCCGCCGGTACAGCGTGACGTGATCGACCTCCACGCCGCGCTCAGCCAACAGCTCCTCGAGGTCCCGACAGGAGAGCCCGAAGCGCAGGTACCAGCGGACCGCCAACAAGATCACCTCAGGCGGGAACCGGAACCCAGCGAAGGCCGCCGAGTCCTAGTGCATCGGCGGGCAGGAACGACGGCGCTTCATCCCGTCAGCTTCGCCGTCCCGACGTGGGCAAGCTCACCGCAACGGTACCAGCACACTCAACGCAACGGTCCCACCGAGACTCCTTGACGACAGCAATCCGAACACGGCCCAGCAATCCCGGCAATCACCTCTGACAAACCGGACAACCGTGGCGTAGCTTTGCGCGATGCGGGTGAATCGAAGGTCGCACACCGTGCGGACCTCGGCCCGCGCCGCTCTCCTGGCGCTCATGACGAGCATCGCCGCCGTTCCGCTCATCGCGACCACGCCAGCGGCCGCAACCCCGGCCGCTGCTCCCCGTCGGCCGATCCCCTCGACGGCACTCGTGACGGTGACCGATGCCGGGTTCGAACCGAGCACGATCAGCCCAGTCGTCGGCCAGGTCGTCCAGTTCGACAACGTGGCGTCGAAGCCCGTCACGGTCCGCTCGGCAACCGGTGCCTTCGACTCCGGCGCGGTCCCGGTCGGCGGATCGTTCTCGCTGATCGTCCCCGTGGCCGGGTTGTACCCGTACTCGAGCCCGGAGCTCTCGGCGATCGGCACGCTCGATGTCGGCTTGCTGGACCTCGAAGGCGCTGACGCCGACCTGGCGACCGCCCACCTCCCTGGGATCGCGACCCCACCCGACGGCACCTTCGACAGCCATCCCACCCTGACGATCCACGCCTCGCGCACACGGGCGATGGTGTTGCTGAACGCATCGGCCACCGTGGCCCAGGCCAACGCGGCGCTCACGGCAGCCGACGTGACCATCGTGGGCACGGTGCCTCGCCTCGGGGTGGTCGCGGTCGCGGTCGACGACCCTGGTCCCGGTGACTTCACCGCCATCGACGCCGCCGTCGCCACCCTGCGAGCGCAGCCCGGCGTGGCTGCCGCGGCCATCAGTACCCCCGCCGAGACCGAGGCCATCCCCCAACCGGCCGAGACGGCGATGGTCACGCGGGGATCCAGTTCCTGGGCATGGCACGGCCTTCGGTTCAGCGACAGCGGAGGCGGAAGCGGCGACGGCGGGAACTGGGGCCTCGAATCGGCTCGATTCCCGTTCGCTTGGAACCTAAACGACCAGGTGTTCGATACGGGTGCGGCCATCCAGACGGGGGTCGTCGACCAGGGCTTCAGCGCCAACGCCGATCTCGGCGGCACGTCGGTCAAGCTCTGCACCGGGCTGGTGGCGCCAGTGTGCACCGAGAACGGCGTCGGGAACCACGGCACGCACGTGGCTGGCACCATCGGGGCCCGCTGGGACAACGACAACGGCAGCCACCGATCGGTCGGCGTCAGCGGCGGCAATCCTGTCGCCGACCTCCAGCTGATGCCGTGGAAGAACGTCGACCCGACGATCCTCATCTCCAACGCCCTCTTCGAGAAGAAGGCCGGCGGCCAGCTCCCCAACCTCCGAGTCATCAACTACAGCGGGACCAACAACGCACTCGTGCGCGACCCGGCGCCGAGCGGGTCGGCACCGGGATCGGTGGGCCCGTACTCGTGGGGCCGGGTGTGGGCCGGGAAGCTCTGCGGACCCGGCGCCGGGGACGACGCCACCAAGACCGTTCCCTGCACCCCCGACACCGAGGACGGCGCGCTGGGCCAGACGGCGGCCCTCGGAGCGATCGCGCGTGCAGTTGCTCAAGAAGCAGCTCGCAAGGACGTGGCCATCGTGGTGGCCGCCGGAAACGACAGCGCCGGCATCTGCGCCGCACCGGTGGCACAACCGCCGTGTGCGGGCTCGGCCTCGCTGGTCGTCCTCGATGCCCGAAAGCGCCACCCGTTCGGCTGGGCCAGCGCCAACTGGACCGGTGCGACGGCCAATCCGATCATCCTCGTCGAGGCCATCGACCAGGGCAGGGCCCGCGCCGACTTCTCGAACGTCGGTGGCGATGTGTCCGCCCCCGGCTACCAGATCTTGAGCACCGTGCCGACGACCGTCGACCCATCGGGGTACGACCTCAGCTCCGGCACGTCGATGGCTGCGCCGCACGTCTCGGCGCTGGTGGGGTACCTGCTCGCCTACCGCCCGAGCTTGACCACCGCCGAGGTCAAGCAGCTGATCATCGGACACGCCCAGCCCGACACGACCGGCGGCGCCCAGCCCCGCATCGACGCCTACGCGTCGATCCTGGCCATAGCCGGAGCCGGCAAGGACCTCGTCGACATCAACGATCCGTCGACCGACGGCAACCGCCGGGTGGTGCGCAGCGGCGTCGACCTCCATGACCATCTCGACACGCTCTCGGGGCGCGGCAAGGCCGGCAAGCCGACCTACACCGACCCCGACGGCGTCGTCGACCTGCGCGACTTCCGCCGGTTCCGCGATGCGTGGCTCGAGACCTGTCAGGGCACCGGCCCTCGCGACAGCGCTTGCCCAGACGCGGCCAACGTGGTCCTCGATGGCGGCGCCCGCCACATCAAGAAGGACCTGAACCTCGACCGCTGCGTCTACAGCGCCGACGCGACCCTCGGCTGCGACCAAACCCTGGAGACCTCCTTCTCTCGGTTCGATTTCAACGGCGATGGTCGCATCGGGCTCACCACGGCCGCGGTCCCCTTGAACGCCGACGGCACGCCGACCGCGACGGGCAACGGCTGGACCCCGAACGACCTCCAGCTGTTCCAGGCGTACTTCGACGCACTGCCGTCGGTAACCGATGGGTGGACCAAGGCCGAGCTTCCCAACCTGCTCGATTCGGCCGACGTCGAGGTCCACGCCGATGCGTTCTTCGACGCCGGCGCCGACTCGGTGAACATCACCGTCGAGGACAAGGCCTCTGGGACCTGGGTTCCCGGGCCCGATCGGACGATGGACACGAACGATCCGTACATCGTCGCCACGCAACCGGTCGGGGCGACCGGCGCCGACGTCAGGGTCCGAGCGGAGGCCACCATCGATGGGCACACCCTCCGGTCCGCCCCGATCACCGTGCCCATGAAGCCCGGCCAGGACGCCCGCGTGGACCTGTGCATCCCGTCGATCCAGGTGAAGCCCGACGACAGCACGTTGTTCACCCGGTCTGGCGCCGCTCGGGTCCGGCTGAGCCTCACGCTGTGCCCGGGAACCGATCCCGCTGCCACCGGGGCGCCCAAGCCCGGCAAGCAGACCATCGGCCTCTCGTTGAAGCCGACAGGCGCACCGGCGCCGGTCATCGGGAACCGCGCCCACCAGCGAGCCGGGGCACCCACGCCGTCGGCAGGCGCCGAGCTCTCGGCCCCGTCGGTCACGACCGACGACGCCGGCAACGCCGTGGTCGACCTGGCCCCCGGGACCGACCCGCAGGACCTCGAGATCGACGCCGAGAGCGACCTGACCCCACCGGGCGAGACCCAGCCGATAACCGCGGTCGGCTCGGCGCCGGTGAGCATCGACGACCCGCCCAAGCTCATCTACCGGTACGAGCAGGTCACCACCGGGTGGAACTACGACAGCTCGTTCACCAAGGACATCGGGAGCCCGAACGAGGATGTCGTGTCGATCCGCGAGTCGGCTGCCGACCTCCCGTATCGGATCGAACGGGCGGGCACCCTGACCCCTACAGCCAACGGCGGCGCCATGCTGTCCGAAGCGGTCAGCGGCGACGACCTACTCGCGGATGTCAGCGTGTCGAGCAGCCTCAACGGGACGACCGAGAGCGTCCGCCGCACCTTCGTGTACCCGAGCCAGTCGAAGATCACCGACGCCAACGTTTCGTACCCGAGGGTGCTGCTCGACTCGACCTTGCCGAACGGCCTGCCGCGTACCGACTTCCAGTGGTACGGCGGCGTGCGCACCGACGTCAGCGCGGATCGCACTCAGGTGTCGTTCGACCAGCTCGAGGACCTCGATGGGGTGACCTACCCCTACGCAACGACCGACGCCGCCGACCCGAAGGATCCGAACGGCCGCTGCACCGGCTTCTGCGGCGACCCGGAGAAAGACCAGCTGCAATTCATCGAGCGCGAGATCCGCTCTGGCATGCGCTACTCGGACCTGGTGCCCGATGACGTCGGCCACCCAGGAGCACTTACCCGGGTCCTGAACTTCTCGCAGGACGACACCGGGAAGTGGTCGACGCCCTACACGTACTGCACGCCGATCCGCACCTACCCACTGCGAGGGATCGACGCCGGCCAGGTGCTGGGCGAAGGGTCCGGCACCGCCACATCGTCGTTCCGATTCGTCGCCGCCATCGCCGACGGGTCCACCACCAAGCCGGAGGACCTCACGCTCCCCGACTGCACAGCGGCAAAGGACACGCCGCCGACGGCACTGTTCGATCCGTCGGAGCGCACGCCCGAGGAAGGCCGAATCGTCACGTTCACCGATCATTCGTCGGGCAGCGTCACGAAGTGGGCATGGGACTTCGGCGATGGCAGCGCCAGCACCGAGCAGAACCCCTCGCACACCTACGACGACAACGGCTCGTACGACGTCTCCCTGGTGGTGACCGACGCCGACGGCCGGACCGACAGCCAGAAGATCGGCATCGACGTCAAGAACGCGGCGCCGGAGGTGAGCGCCGACGACGTGACCGTCGAGACCGAGGACGACCCGATCGCCCTCGACGTGCGAGTCGCCGACCCCGGTCACCGAGACGGCGAAGCGCTGCAGCTCGCCGCGGCCTGGGATTCCAGCGATCCCGGCCTCCCGACCCCGATAACCACCACGATCGCAGCGGGCGCGACCCAGGAGTTCGACCTGGGCACCCTGCCGTTCGGCACCTACCAGCTGCGGCTCACCGTCACCGACAAGGACGGCGGGACCGCAACCACGGTGGTCCAGGTCTCAGTCGGCCAGTCGGCCACCGTCGAGCCCGACGACACCATCGACACCGAGCCCGCCCCCGGGTGCGACTTCGGAATCACGCTCGGCACGCAAGAGGCCGACACGATCGACCTGCTGAACACCTACCGGGCGGCCAGCCACCTGCCGCCCGTGTATGCCTCGCCGACGCTCACCCAGGCCGCCCAAGCCCACGCCCAGTGGATGGTCGACAACGGCCTGCTCAGCCACATCGGCGCCAACGGCAGCACCCCGCAGGACCGGGCGCTCGCCGCCGGCTACCCCCGCGAGAACGCGGTCGGCGAGAACCTGGCGTTCACCGGACCAAAGCCCCTCGACGCCATCTTCGGCTGGCGGAACTCGCCGACGCACAACACCAACATGCTTCGCCCGTTCTGGCGGGCGATCGGCGTCGCTCGCATCGTCACCGCCGATGGCACCTACTGGGTCCACGTGTTCGGCGATGCCGTCGACTGCCCACCAGCCCCGCCGGGATCGGCCGGCCCGGCGAAGGCCGGAGCCACTGGCGCTGCCGGAGCCACGGCCGCACCGGCACCCGGCACGACACGCCAGCCCGCGGTCGCCCACTTCGATTCCTGGGGGCCGAACGGCGAGGAGGGCGACCCGCTCGACGCGCCGACCGTTCCCGGCCAGCCCATGTTCCGCCCGGGTGAGCAGCCCTTCGTGCCCCCGGACGCGCCCCCGATCAGCTTTCCCCCGCCTCCGGCCGGCCGCCCCCCGGCTGACGCCACGTTCTCTGCGCTCGTCGTCTCCAACGGCTCCCCGCCGACGGGCTCGCCCATCACGCTGACCAACCGCTCGACGCGCAACGGTGCCCTCCTCGCCGCCGTGTTGGCTGTGGGCGACGGACGAGCCCCCGCAACCGCCCCTCCGGGCGGCTCGACGACCTTCGGCGTGGTGACCCCAGGGCCGCTGGACGTCACGATCACGGGCACCTCGGGCTTGGCACTCGTGCGGACGATCGCCGTCGGCGGCCCTCCGGTCGTTGCGATCGTGAGCTACCTCGGCGACACCTCCGGTGTGGAGCGGTCGGTCGCAGTGCTCAAGGCGAAGGTCGAGGCCTCCGGAACCGGCGTCAGCGGCCGGACCGTGACGTTCACCCTTGGCGGGCTCACCGCGTCTGCGGTAACCGGTGCCGACGGGATCGCCGAGACCAAGCTCCGCCTGGCACTCGCGGCCGGACCGAAGACCATGCAGGTCGACGTGGCCGCCACCACCCGTGACCCGGCGGCGAGTACGACGGCCGGGTTCCTCGTCGGTGCCCATGCCCCGCCCGTGGCCGACGCCGGCGGCCCGTACACCTCGCTGCGATCAAGCGCCTTGCTCCTCGACGCCAGCCAGTCGCAGGCATCGAGTGGCGGGGGCCTGGCCGCGGCGTGGGACCTCGACGGTGACGGTCAGTACGACGATGCCACCGGGCTCACGCCGTCGATCGCCTGGGACGACACGGCCAACCTGGTCTGCGCCGGAACCTGCGCTTCGGTCACGGCGTACCCCGTAGCCGTGCAGGTCACCGACTCGCTCGGCTCGGTCGACGAGGCCTCGACCACCGTCACCTTCACCAGCACCTACGCGCTCACCGTGGACCCGCCGGTCGCGACGCTCAACCCGGGCGGGTCGGCCAGCTTCACCGTCTCGGTCGTCAGCCAGAGCGGGTGGGACCATCCGGTGCACCTCTCGACCGTCAACCTCCCGGCCGGCGTGACAGCGGTGTTCAGCACCAACGACGTCACCCCCAACGCAGCCGTAACGCTCACGCTCACCGCCGCACAGGACGCCACCGCATCGACCGTCGACTTCGTGATCCACGCCGAGAGCGACGGGGTCATCCGTGAGACCGGCCGATCGATCGACCTCGAGTTCGGCCTGGTCCCGTCGTGCTACGGAACCGTCACCGGCTCGGTGGTCGACGCCGTCACCGGAGCCCCGGTCGTCCACGCCTGGATCAGCCAGTCCACGTTCTCCCGAGCCGACGGCACCTTCACGATCGACAACATCGCGCTCGGAACCGGCAACCGGCCGACCCTGTTCACCATCTGGAGCACGCAAACCCTCGGCTACTTCGACTCGGACTACTCGGTCACCAGGACCGTCGGGTGCGGCAACCCGGTCACCGCCTCGCTGCGGCTCGCCCCGCAGCAATCCTCCTCGATGGCCGGCAGCGTCGTCGAGGGCATCCCCGACCCGTTCGATCGCAGCGCCACCCGCGCGGTGACGCCGTCGTCCACGCCGATCCCCGATGCCTACGTGCGGGCCGGAAGCTCGGCGCCGAACGGTACCGCTTCGGCGGTCAGCGGCGCCGATGGGAGCTACCGGCTCGACCCACTGCGGATGGGCGCTGGCAACCTACCGACCAACTACAACATCAACGCAGCCAAGAGCGGCTACTGGCAGAGCACCGCCTCGGTGACGGTGTCTCCAGGAAGCCCAGTCGTCCGCACGTTTTCGATGGTGAAGGTCTGCTTCGGCACCATCGACCTCCGCGTCCTCGACGAGACCACCCACAAGCCCATCACCGGCGCATCGGTACAGGTTTCCACCGAGCAAGGCGGCCGTAACGGCCGGACCGACGCCAACGGCCGGGCGCGCCTCGAACCGGTTGCCCTCGGCGTGAACAACTCGTCGGCCACCAGGTTCGTCTACGTGACCGCAACGGTCAACGGACGCAGCGTCTCCGCCAGCGGATCCGTGGTGTTGCCCACCTGCGGCTCGACTGCCCTGCTCGACGTGACGCTGCGGACCCCGATCGAGCGGACCGCCAGCCTGACCGGCCGAGTAGTCGATGAGGAGACGAACGCGCCGCTCGCCAACATGACCGTGTCGCTCACGGGCACCCCGACATCGCCGACCGTCAAGACGGGGGCCGACGGCACCTACCACTTCACTGGTGAAATCATCGGGTACGACACCACGACGTCGGTGACGGCCGGGATCAGCGCCACGGACAACCGTCAGGGGGCCGACCCCCGCTACAACGGGTCGGCCACGACGGTCGTCACCCTCACCAGCGGACAGACGACCTCGCTCGGCGACCTGACGATGCTGCGCATCCGCCGGGGCAGCATCGTCGGCACCGTGGTGGATGCCGTCACCGGCAAGCCGATCGGTGGGGCCACCGTGTTCGGCGAGGGCGCCAACATCCTCACGCCCGAGGACGGATCCTTCACGATCGGTTCGGTGGCGCTCGGACCGCGCAACACCCCGCGCACCGCCCAGATCACCGCCGCACGCACCGACTACTGGTTCGCCAACGCGTTCGTCCCGGTGACCGCCGATGGCCCGGCCACGACCGAGATCCGCCTCCTGCGAGCCTGCCCGCCGGCATCGGTGCAGGGGCGGGTCATCAATGCTGCAACCGGCGCTCCCCTCGAGGGAGCGAGCGTCAAGTGGGGCCCGAGCTCGACCGACGTGGTGCTGACCGACGCCAACGGCCACTACGTCGTCCCGTCGATCGTCGTGCCGCAGAACCGACCCTTCGAGACCTCCCTGCTGGCGTACAAGGACGGGTTCGAGAGCCAGAGCCGGACTGCCACGATCCAATGCGACGCCCACCTGACGGTCGATTTCACCGGACCTCGGGTGACGACGGCATCGATCCGCGGTCGGGTCACCGAGGCGGCGTCAGGTGATCCCATTGCGGGAGCGTCGGTCGTCGGCGAGTGGGGAGGCTCGGCCGTCACCGCTGCCGACGGCACCTACACCATCGCCAACGTGCCGCTCGCCGATGGCGGCACCGCTCGCTCTTGGGACGTCGCCGTCCAGCCGCCCGTGCTGTCGCCGCTCGTCGGCCAGCACCGATCCGTGAGCGTGTCGCCCAGCACCGAGTCGGTGGCCGACTTCGCCTTGACCGGCTCGACCAACCATCGGCCGGTTGCAACCCCACAGACCATCACCGTCGACCCCGGTGCCCGCGGCGGCATCCCGATCGGCGGAACCGATCAAGACGGCGACCCGATCCGGGTGTTCCCGGTTGGCACGGCGGCGTCGTGGATCACCTTCGACAGCGACGGCACCCAGCTGTTCTACGTGGCTCCCACGGATGGCACTCGAAGCGGAGCAGCCCGGTTCGTCGTCAGCGATGGCAAAGCCGACTCCGACCCGGCGACGGTGACGATCCTCGTCGCCGCCAACGCGCCCGCTGCGGTCATTGCACCGGCCGGACCGGTGGACGAGGGCAGTCCGCTGGCCCTCGACGGCTTGGGTTCGTCCCCCAGCGCACACGCCACGATCACCGCCTACGCATGGGACCTCGACCACGACGGCCAGTACGACGACGCCACTGGATCATCGGCCCAGGTGACCTTCCCGAACGACGGCACCTTCACCGTCGGACTACGGGTCACGGACTCGTCGGGCCTGTCCTCGACCACGTCACGGGCCGTACAGGTCGACGACGTGTTGCCCGTCGTGTCCGCTGGTCCGGACGTGACGATCGGGGCCGACGGCGGGTTCACCCGCACGGTGACGTTCACGGACCCGGGCGCCGACTCATGGACCGGATCGGTCGATTGGGACGGCCCCGGCGCCTCGGCCCCGGTTCCGGTGACCATCACTTCCCACTCGTTCGACATCACGCACACCTTCGGCGGACCCGGCACCTACCCCGTGGTCGTCCAGGTCTGCGAGACCCCGCAGGGCTGTGGCCAGGACACGGTCTCGGTGACCGTCCCGAGCGGGCCCGTGAACCACCCCCCGACCGCGGTGATCGCACCGGTCCCGCCCACCGCCGAGGGCAGCACGGTCACGCTCGACGCCAGCGGATCCACCGATGCCGACGGCCCCATCGCCAGCTACTCCTGGGACCTCGATGGCGACGGCACCTACGGCGATGCCACTGGGCCTACCACTACCCGGACCTACCCCGACGACCGCAGCTTCACCGTCGGGGTCCGGGTCACCGACGGCGCCGGGGCCACGGCCGACGCGACCCGGGTGATCGTCATCGACAACGTGACGCCGACCGTCGACCTCGGCCCCGACCTGGCCATCGACCAGGGCCAAGAGGTGGTCCGCACCGCCTTGTTGACGGACCCGGGGGCGGACACCCTGACCGCCACGCTCGATGTCGACGAGGGGGCCGGTGCCGAGCCCGCTCCCGTGAACGGTCGCCAGATCGACTGGACCCACACGTTCACCAAGGCCGGCGTCCACACCGTCACCGCCGAGGTGTGCGATGACGCCGACGCCTGTAGCACCGACACCCTGATCGTGAACGTGGCGGCCCCACCGCCGCCCGACCCGATCGCCGACCTGTCGGTGGCGATCAGCCGGACCGATCCCCTCGTCGTCGGCGGCATCGCGACCTACCGACTGGCCGTGACCAACCTGGGACCGGACTCGACGTCGGGAACGGTCTCGGTCACCAGCGCCCTGCCGAGCGGTCTAGCCAACCCGGTGGTGACCGCACCCGGCTGGGTCTGCACGGTCACCGTCAACGATGTGGCCTGCGATCGGACCGCAGGCATCGGCGCTGGCCCCGCACCCGGCATCACGATCACAGCCGAGGTGGTGGCCGCCGAGGGCGCCACGGTTGACACCACCGCCACCATCGCCAGCACCCACGACGCCAACCCGGCCAACGATTCAGCCACGGACACCGGCGTGGTGCAGGGGGCCCCGAAGCCGCATGCGGACGTCGCCGTCACCGTCGATGGCCCGAGCAGCGGCACCGTCGGCACGCCTCTGACCTGGATCGTGGGGGTCACCAACGCCGGACCCGACGCGTCTGGCCTGGTCACGCTGACCTTCGAACTCCCGGCAGGAGCGACGGGCGGGAACGCTGCCGGAACCGGTTGGACCTGCAGCGGCACGACCTGCACCCACGATCCGCTCGGCGCCCCCGCAGCCGCGCCACCCGCAGCCCCAGCCGCAGCGGTCAGCCCATCGGCGTCGGTCACCGTGACAGCGATACCGACACGGTCGGGCGCCGCCACCTTCTCGGCCACGGTCACGGCGGCGGTCGATGATCCGAACCTGGCCGACAACACGGCCAAGCGCACCACGTCGATCCAGGACGTGACGACGACGACCAGCACGACAACGACTACGACCAGCACGACAACGACTACGACCACCACCCCGACGTCGACCTCCACGACAATGACCCCAACCACGAGTTCGACGACGACCACCGCGGGCGCCTCAACGACGACATCCGTGGCGACCATCAGCCCCGGCGGCGTCTCCACGACCCCTACGTCCGACGGGACCGGCACGCTGCCGCGAACCGGCTCCAACGTCGGCGTCGTCCCGTGGGCGTTCGCCCTGGTGGCCTTCGGCTTCGCCCTCGTCGCCTTCGGTCGACGACGACGAACCGGATCTGCCATGGGTGATCGCTAGCCTCAGCCGGCGCTGATACTCCTATGTCAAGGCGGCGAGGTCGTTGACGATGATCGGGTGGAGTTGTCGGGCGAGGTAGCGCTTCAAGCAGCGGACGATTTCTCGGTGTGACAGGCCTTCTGCTTTGCGTCGTTCGGCGTAGGCGCGGGTGGCGGGGCCGTGGCTGAGCCGGACTCGGGCGATGGTCCACAGGGCGTTGTTGGCTTTGGCGGTCTCCGGCGCGGTTGAGCCGGTGTCTGGTGGTCTTGCCTGAGGACGCGGCGACCGGGTTCACGCCGCAGAGAGCAGCGAAGCCGGCTTCTGTTCGGATGCGCTGGGGGTTGTCGCCCGCGGCGATGAGGAGCTTGGCGGCGACGTCGCGAGACACGCCGAGCTCGGCCACGAGGTTCGGGGCAGCGATGGCGATCATCTCGTCGAGGGTGGTGTTGTGGGCGTTGATCTCGGCGGTCAGATCCAACCAGCGGCGGGCGAGGGACCGGATCGCTTGCCGGGTCACCGTCGCGGGGTGGTGACCGGTGCCGGGCCGCCACGCTGCGGCGCGTCGTGCCCGCTTCAAGGCGGTGAGGCCGCGAAGCTCGGCGCGTGTTGTCTCGGGGGCAGTGACGATCAGGTTGGTCATCTGATTCGCGGCCTGGATGCGGGCCTTGAGTGCGAAGCGTTTCACCACGTGCAACGTGCGGATCGACTCGACGACCCCGTCGTGGGACTTTGGTGGTGCGGTGGCCTCGCCAGACAGAACTGCCCGTGCTGCACCCTCGGCATCGAGGGTGTCAAGAATTTCGTGTGAGGTGGTCAGCTCAGGGTGTCGGGGATTCGGCCGGGGTAGGCGACGGCGAATGCGTTGAGTGCTTGTTTCCAGCCTTGGGTGTGGCTGCCGAGC
>JBKJPY010000060.1:0-27280 GCA_046594195.1 Acidimicrobiales bacterium
GCCGTCCATGAGCGACAGCGACGAGGCGCAGACGGAGCCCATCGAGGTGGAGCCGTTCGAGCTGAGGACCTCGGACACGAGGCGGAGGGCGTAGGGCCACTCCTCCAGGCTCGGGACGAGGGGCAGCAGGGCCCGCTCGGAGAGCATGCCGTGGCCGACCTCACGACGCTTGGTGCCACCCATGCGGCCGGTCTCGCCGTTGGCGTAGGGCGGCATGTTGTAGTGGTGCATGTAGCGCTTCTTGGTGACCGGGTCGACGGTGTCGAGCATCTGGTCCATCTTCGGCAGGCCGAGGGTCAACACGTTGAGCACCTGGGTCTCGCCCCGCTGGAACAGCCCGGTGCCGTGCGCCGTGGGGATGAGCCCCACCTGAGCGGACACGGGCCGAAGGTCGGTCACGCCACGGCCGTCCATGCGGACGCCCTCGTCGATGACCCGCTGGCGGATGATGGCCTTGGTGAGCTCCTTGAAGGCGCTCTTGACCTGGCGGGCCTGGCCCTCCAGGGGGCCGCCCGCACCGGTGAGCTCGGCGACGACCTCGGCCTTGATGGCGTCGTTCGCGGCGTTGCGCTCGGTCTTGTCGGTGATCTGGTTGGCGGGGATGAGCTTGGCCTCGGCCGCAGCCTTGACCGCAGCCTCGACCTCGTCGGAGTAGTCGATCTGGTTCTCCCAGACGATGGCCGGCTTGCGGCCGACCTTGCCGACGAGTTCGTTCTGGAGGGCGAGGGACTCGCTGATCCAGACCTTGGCGGCATCGAGGCCGCCGGCGATGACCGACTCGGTCACCTTGGGGGCGCCGTTCTCGTAGTAGTCCCAAGCCTTCTCGGTGCCCGAGGCCTCCACCATCATGATGGCGATCTCGCCGTTGACCTCACGGCCGGCGACCACGATCTGGAACGTGGACTCGTCCTGCTCTTCGAAGGTCGGGTACGGGATCCACTGGCCGTCTTGGCTGTAGGCCAGGCGCACGCCGCCGATGGGCCCTTCGAACGGAAGGCCGGTCAGCATCAGTGCGGCCGAGGCCGCGTTGATGGCGACGACGTCGTAGGGGTTGACCTGGTCGGCGCCCTGGACGGTGATGACGACCTGGGTCTCGTTGCGGTAGCCCTTGGGGAAGGACGGGCGCAGCGGACGGTCGATGAGGCGGCAGACGAGCACCGCGTTGTCGGACGGACGGCCCTCCTTGCGGAAGAACGAACCGGGGATCTTGCCCGCGGCGTAGGCCTTCTCCTCGACATCGATCGTCAAGGGGAAGAAGTCGGTGCCCTCGCGGACCTCCTTCGCGCCGTTGGCGGTGGCCAGGATCTGGGTGTTGCCGAGCTTGGCAACGACGGCACCCTGCGACTGGGGTGCATAGACCCCGGTCGAAAGGGTGAGGGTCTTGTCGGTCCCTGAGACGGGACCGGTAACGGATACTTCAGCCATGTTGGCTATCTCCTCTGGAGCCGTGTGCTCCGGTGTAAGGCAGATCCCCGTTGGCCAGTTCCCAGTCGACGATCTCCCGACCCCGATGGCCGAGCGATGGGCGACTGACAACTGACTTCGTGGAACCCGCCGGGTTTGGTTTGGTGTGTGCGAAAAGTCCACGAGCGGCCCCGGAGGGCCGCTCGTGGCAGAGCTTGGGACCTAGCGGCGCAGGCCGTGGGTGGCGATGATCGTGCGGTACCGCTCGACGTCGTTGTTCTTGACGTAGTCGAGCAGGTTGCGGCGACGACCCACCAGCATCAGCAGGCCACGCCGGCTGTGGTGGTCCTTCTTGTGCACCTTGAGGTGCTCGTTGAGGTGGTTGATGCGCTTCGTGAGAAGGGCGATCTGCACCTCGGGGGACCCGGTGTCGGTGGCGTGGAGGCGGTGCTCCCCGATGACCTCGGGCTTCTGGCGATCGATGATCTCAGACAAGTTTCTTGGTTCCTCGTGGGTTTCGGACCCAGCCCCACGGACCGCAGGTTCTCTGCCTGTCCAGGAGCGGACGCGCCCCGAATGGGCACAGCGGACCACCGTAGCCCCCGAACCCCCGTTCGACCAAGGTCGGTGCCTCGTCACTCGCTTGGCTCCGTTGCTCGAACGTGCGGAACTCAGCGGGGGACGTCGACGTGCCAGCGGAACCTGGGGCACCGGGGGCCGGGCTTGATCGCGCTCAGGTCGATTTCGGGGGTGAGGGCCAGGACCGGGGCGTCGGGCTCGTAGAAGGCGGCCTCGATCTCGTCGATGGTGGCGTCGGGGGCGAGGCCCATCTCGGCGAAGTCCCGGTTGCGGCGCTCGATGCTGGCCGGGGCATCGAACAGCTCCCGTAGGATCGCCGGCAGCGTCTCGGGGTCCTTGAGCAGCCACGAGTGACGCCCGTCCTCGACCACGACCACGATCCCCCCGGCGAGCTTGGCGGCGCTGCGGGCGGTGGAGAGCGGCACCACGATGTCGCGGTCGCCGTGGATGGCCACGACCGGAACGCCTTCACGGCCGAGCTTCTCGAGCATCCACTTCGACGAGCGGGACCGCAGGATCGACACGCCCGGCCCGAGCAGGTGCAGCGGGTTCTTCACGTGGGCGGCCACCATGGGCATCGCCAGCCGGCTGAACTTCACGGCCTGGCGGGGGTCGCGCACGAACGGAACCGTGCTGAGCGAATCGGCCATCAAGATGGCGCCGACGCTGGCGAGGACGAACGGGTTGAAGCGTGAAACGGCGACGAGGCGGTCCCACGGCTCGCCGACGATGGCGTCGAGCAGGATGACCGCCAGCGCCCGCTCCGGCTCCCGGGCTGCCAGCTCGGTGATGAGGCGTCCACCCATGGAGTGGCCCATGTAGACGGCCTTGTTGATGCCCAGCTCGTCGACGACGCGGCCGAGGAGCTTCGTGTACTCCTCGAAGTTGGCCCCGCCCGTGGGCAGGCCCTGGGTGCCGCCGTGGTTGGCGACGTCGATGGCCACGACCTTGAACCCGGAGGTCACGATCCGGCTGAGGGTCTGGGCATAGAGCATTCCCTCGGCCGAATAGCCGTGGATGAGGACGATCGGGACGCCCCGACCGCACACCGCCACCCGGACCTTGTGCCCGTCCGCCAAGGCGATCGTGTGGCGGGCGAGGCGCGGCAGGGTGGACGAGACGGCCTCGTCCGATGGCATCGGACCAAGGACGGATTCGTTCTCCGTCGTCAAGACGTCGATGCCGGCACCCTCGTCTCGTGGCGGCGTGCCGCGTGAGCTGGACCTACTCATGTGGTCTCCTTCCCCCCGGTTGCGCCCGCACGAACGTGGACATCAAGTGTGGCCTACCTACCCGATCGGCCGCGCGGACCCCCGCCTCAAGGACGCAGCAGCAGTCGGGTCCGCTCGACGTCGGCGCCCATCTGGGCGATGAGGGGGTCGATGCCGTCGAACTTGATCTCGCCACGGAGCCGCTCGACGAAGCGCACCCGCACCGCCTCGCCGTAGAGGTCGCCCGTGAAGTCGATCAGGTTGCACTCCAGCAGCGGCGCGCCATGGGGCCGTTCGTAGAACGTCGGGCGGTGACCGAGCGACATGGCGGTGGCGTGCACGCTCCCATCGGCTCGCTCGAACCACCCAGCGTAGATGCCGTCAGCCGGGAGCTGGATCTCCTCGGGGATCTGGAGGTTCGCCGTGGGGAAGCCCAGCTCGCGGCCCCGCTTGTCACCGTGCTCGACGATGCCACGCACCTCATGGGGGCGGCCCAACATGGCAGCGGCCGCACGGGCGTCACCCTGCGCGAGCAGCGACCGGATGGCCGTGGAGGACACGATGGCCCCCGTCCGGGCCGGCGTGCCGGCGGTGCCGACGAGCTCGAGTCCCTCGACCGTGAACCCGAGCGACGCGCCCATCTCCTGGAGCAGCGCGACGTTGCCGCCACGCTTGTGACCGAAGTGGAAGTCCTCTCCGACCACGACCGCGCGAGCGGTCAGGCAGCCGACCAGGACTTCGTGCACGAACTCCTCGGCCGTCTCCTTCGCCCGCTCCTCGTCGAAGTGCACGACGTAGGTGGCATCGACACCCGCCTCGGCCAGCAGTTCGAGCTTCTGATCGAGGTCGCACAGCAGCTTCGGCGCAGACTCGGGCCGCACGACCATGGCCGGGTGGCGGTCGAACGTGACGACGACGGTCTCTAGGCCCTGAACCGAGGCGAGCGCCTTCACCTGGTCGATGACCGCACGGTGGCCGAGGTGGACGCCGTCGTAGGCCCCGATGGTGACCGCGCTCGGTTGCAGCGGTGTGGGGCAGGGACCGACTCCGTGGATGACCTGCACGCCGAGGACGCTACGGACGCACCGCGGCCGAGGCCAACTCCGAACCGTCGCGACCGGTCGTCGGGGATAACCCCTTCGGGGGGTGAAGGGGCTGCGGTATCGTCGTCGAGTCCCGAGATCCCGAGCGCACCAGGAGGAAGACGTCATGGCTGTTCACCGTGCTCTCCTCCTGCCGCGCACCTGACGAACAGCGAGCGCGGCTTGTCCCCGTGCTCGGATCGCACCGCCCTGGCGGTGCCTGTTCCCAAGGATCCCCGTTGACCGATCACCTTCAGCGCTACGGCTGGGACGACCGCTGGTCGTCTCGCTACGACGAGTACCTCGCGACCCCGGCCGCCGCCGAGATCGACACCCCCGCACCCGGCCGGGTCATCCGCCATGACGGTGCCGGCCTCATGGTCGCCATCGACACCGGCCCGGTGCGGGCCATGTTCGGGCCGCCGATCCAGCCCCGTCCGGTGGTGGGCGACTGGGTCGTGCTCGACCGCACCCACACACCGGTGTCCACCCTCCCGCGCGATTCGCTCCTGCGCCGACGCGCCGCCGGCACCGGCGAGAAGGAGCAGCCCATGGCCGCCAACGTGGACCTGGTCCTCGTGGTCTGCGGCCTCGACCGTCCCGTCCGCAGCGGGCGCATCCAGCGCACCGTGACCATCGCCCTCGACGCCGGCGCCGAGTCGCTCGTGGTTCTCACCAAGGCGGACAAGGTCGGGGCCGCGGTGGCGGCGGAGGCGGAGATGGTGGTGGCCGAGGTCGACCCCGACCTGGAAGTCGTGACGCTGTCCGCAAAGGGCGGCTGGGGCATCGACGACCTGCTCGTGCGCGTCGGCCGGCGCACCGTCGCGCTCATCGGCGAGTCCGGGGCTGGCAAGTCCACCCTGGTGAACGCCCTGATGGGCGGCGAGGTCGCCGCCGAGGGCGACGTGCGCGAGGGCGACTCGAAGGGCCGCCACACGACCACCCACCGCGAACTGCACCTGCTCGACGGTGGCGGGATCCTGGTCGACACGCCGGGCATTCGCGAGGTCGGCATCTGGACCGACACCGACGCCGTCGCCGAGTCGTTCCCCGACATCGACGAGCTCGCCGCCCAGTGCCGCTTTCGCGACTGCGCCCACCAGGCCGAGCCCGGCTGCGCCGTCCGGGCCGCGGTCACTGACGGCCGGCTCCCCGCCGAGCGGTTGGCTGCTTGGCGAGCACTCGACGCCGAGGCCGCATCCGCAGAGCTGCGAGCGGATGTCGTCGAGCGCCATCGTCGCAACCGACAGTTCGGCCGCATCGCCCGCGAAGCCCAGAAGCTCAAGGACGAGCAGCGCAACGGCCCCTGACGGGCTACGCCGCGTGCACCTGAGCGTCCCCGCCGCGCCCAAGCGCACACGGCCGGTGGGGTCCTGTGCGTCCGAGCGCGCTTGACCGGGGGGTCAGGGTGCGGTTGGCTCGCACCGTGACCCTCAGCTACGAAGACGCGTCCGCCCAGATCACCGCACCCGGCGAGCGGTACGAGACCCACGAGATCGAAGTGGACGGCGTCACGTACACCGCGTTCAAGGGTGCGCCCGCCACGTTGAAGGACCTCTTCGACCTCACCCGCTTCTACGGCGAGACCCCGTACCTCGTCTACGAGGACGAGCGCTCCACCTACGAGGAGGTCTACGCCCGAGCCGACGGGGTCGCAGCCGCGCTGGTCGAGCGCTACGGGGTGGCCAAGGGCGACCGCGTGGCCATCGCCATGCGGAACTACCCCGAGTGGATCATCACCTACCTCGGCGCGCTGTCGATCGGGGCCGTCGTGGTGTCGATGAACGCCTGGTGGACGGCGGACGAGATGGCGTACGGCCTCGAGGACTCGGGTACGAAGGTCCTCGTCGCCGACCTGGAGCGGATCGAGCGGAGCCGGGACGCGGCCGCCACCCTGGGCATCGCCACCATCGGGGTACGCCTCGACGAGAACGAGGTCCCACCCACCGTCGACCGGTGGGAGGACGTCGTCGTTACCGGCGCAACCCGTCCCGAGGTCGCGGTCGGACCCGAGGACGACGCCACCATCCTCTACACGTCCGGCACCACCGGCCGCCCGAAGGGCGCGGTGTCCACGCACCGGGCGATCGTGCAGGCGCTGATGGGATTCGGCTGCAAGACCTCCATCGACTCGTTGCGCCGGCCCGAGGAGGCAGCCGGGCGCACCGGCGCTCCCGTGTTCATCTTGATCGTGCCGCTCTTCCACGTGACCGGGAACGTGCCGGTCTTCCTCGGGTCGCTCGCATCGGGCCTGAAGCTCGTGATCATGCACAAGTGGGATGCCGGACAGGCCCTCGAGCTCATCGAGCGCGAGCGGGTCACCAACTTCATCGGGGTTCCGACGCAGAGCTGGGACCTGCTGGAGCATCCCGACTTCGACAAGTACGACACGTCCACCCTCACCTCCGTTGGCGGCGGCGGCGCACCCGCACCGCCTCAGCTGGTGGGTCGGGTGGGAGCCGCGTTCAAGGCAGCCAAGCCCGGCATCGGCTACGGCATGACCGAAACCAACGCGTATGGCCCCGGCAACAGCGGCACCGACTACGAGACCCATCCCACGAGCACCGGTCGAGGCACGCCCATCTTGGAGCTCGAGATCCGCGACCCCGAGACCAAGGCAGTCCCCGCTGGCGAGCGCGGCGAGATCTGGATGAAGGGTCCGAACCTCATCCGCGGCTACTGGAACAAGCCCGAAGCCACGGCCGAGACCATCGTCGATGGGTGGTTGCGCACCGGTGACCTCGGCCGCATGGATGACGAGGGCTTCCTCTACATCGAGGACCGAGCGAAGGACATGATCCTGCGGGGCGGCGAGAACGTCTACAGCGCGGAGGTCGAGGCCGCCATCTACGAGCATCCTTCGGTGTACGAAGCTGCCGTGTTCGGCCTCCCGCACGAGCGCTTGGGTGAGGAGGTCGCCGTCGCCATCGTCCCGCGCGAAGGCCAGACCATCGACACCGACGAGTTCCGGTCGTTTCTCGCCGAGCACATCGCCCCGTTCAAGATCCCGACGAAGGTGTTCTTGTTCGACGCAGCCCTCCCCCGCAACCCCGCCGGCAAGATCCTCAAGCGCCAGCTCCGCGACGACCTCACCGAAGGCGCCTGAGCCCCGCCAGCTCAGGTGGCTTGGGCGGGGACGCGCTTGGGGATGCGGCCGGCGGCGAGAAGACCGCCGAGGGCGCCGACGAGGGCCAGGGCGAACACCCAGGTCACGCTGTGGTCGACGGGCCATCCTCGGGCGTCGGCGAGGGAGATGATCCCGCCCGCAACGCCCGTTCCGAGCGCGATGCCGACCGCGTCGCTCAGCTGGATGGCGGCGCTGGCGCTCCCCTCCTCGCCTGGCTTCGCCGACGCCAGCACGGTGACGGCCTGCGGCGCGTAGGCCATGCCGATGCCGAAGCCGGCGATGGCCCACGCGACGACAGCGAGGGCGACGGGCAGGCCCAGCGCCACGCCCAGCATCACGGCGATGCCGGAGGCGAGCGCACCGAAGCCGATGCGGTCGAGCGCGCGAGGCCCGATCCGGTCGATCAGGTTTGCCTGCACCCACGACGCCGCGCTCCAGGTCAGGGCACTCATGGTCAAGGCGGCCCCGGCGATCCAGCTCGATCCCCCGCGCCCGTCGACGACCGCCAGCGGCACGTAGGCATCGGCGGCAAAGAACCCGAACGTGAGCAGGCCGCGTACCGCGACCGTGGCGGGGATCCCGCGCTCGAGCCGCAGCGTGCCGTTCGGCAGGAGGTGCACGAGGGCGTTGATCGCAAGGGGCACGCCCACCACGAGGAGCACGACGGCCGCGACCGCAGGGACACCGCTGGCGGCGGCGAACGCCGCACCCACCCCCAGCAAGAGCAGCAGCACCTGGCGCAGGCGCAGGTTCTGGGCCGCACGCCGAGCGGCGTGGGCCTCGTCCTCGAGGTCGGCACCCTCCGGCGGTCCCATGGCGGCGAGGGCAGGCACGGTCATGACGCCGGCCACGACCACGAGCGGCACCAGGACGAGGAACACCCACCGCCACGACAGGGCGTGCTCGACGAGGAGCGCGGCCGACGGACCAACCAGGCCCGGCACCACCCAGGCGGTGGAGAGCACGGCGAACATCTTGGGGCGGAGCGGCCCGGGGATGCCCCGTCCGATCGAGGCGTAGGCGATGGCGGGGATGGCGCCGGCACCGAACCCCTGGAGGAGGCGGCCGACCACCAACATGGGCATCGACCCGGCGGCACCGCCCACCACCAAGCCGACGGAGAACAGCCCGAGCCCCACCGCGTACGGCAGGACGAGCCCTCGCGAATCAGCGAGCTGTCCGGCAACCACGATGCCGAGCAGGCTGGCCAGGAAGAAGCCGCTGAACACCCAGCCGTACAGCCCGAGCCCGCCGAGGTCGTCTTTCACATCGGGCATGATCGCCGCCACCGCCATGGCCTCGAAGGCGACGAGGGTCACGGTCAGCACCAGTCCGATGACCAGCTGGCGCCGGTGCGGTGCGAACAGTCCGCCGTCGGTACCGTCCGACTCCGGACCCTCGAAGGGAGACGGGACGGATCCTTCGGCGTCGGCACGGGGGGCGGCGTCGGCGGGAACGGGAGGCGGCTCGAGGGACATGGCGGATCGAGTGTATGGACGGCCGGGCCCAGCAGCCCCACGCGTTCGTGCGGCGCGCCGCCTCAGTGCGTGGTCTGCCCTCCGTCGACCACGAGGCACTGGCCGGTCATGAAGGTCGAGGCGTCGCTCGCCAAGAAGAGCGCGGCCGTGGCGATCTCCTCTGGCGTGCCCATTCGTCCCATGGGCTGACCGGCGAGCATCAGCTGCTGGAACTCGGGTGGGTTGGCCCGGACCATGTCGGTGTCGATCACTCCGGGCGCCAGGGCGTTGACCCGGACGTGGTCGGCCGCCAGCTCGGAGGCCATCGACCGTGTCAGGGAGAGGAGCGCGCTCTTGCCGGCGAGGTACATCGCCATGCCGTGCCCGCTCGTGAAGATGCCGCAGCTCACCAGGTGGACGACCGCGGCGTGATCGCTCCGGCGCAGGTGCGCAAGCGCGTGCTGCACCAAGAACAGCCCGGCGCGCACGTTGGTGTCGGTGGACTTCTGCCACGCCTCGGCGGTGATCGACCCGATGGGTTGGGTGAGGGCGTTGGCGGCATTGTTGACGACGATGTCGACGCCGCCGAACTCCTCAACGGTACGTGCCACGAGGTGCTCGAGGGCGTCGAGGTCTCCCACGTGGGTGGCGACGCCGATCGCGGTCCCTCCTTCGGCCGAGATCTCCTCCGCAGCGAGCGCGCAGGCGTCCGCCTTGCGGCTGGCCACCACGACCTTCGCCCCCATGGCGGCGAACGAACCGGCGATGGCGCGACCGATCCCACGACTGCCGCCGGTGACGATCGCCACGCGATCGGTCAGGTCGAACTGGTGCATCAGCTGGTCGCGGTCCACGGTCACCTCCGGGTCGGGGCGAGCAGCCTCGCACGCAGGTGCCGGTCACGGAGAGAATGCCGCCGCGATGCGTGGAACGGGCGATTCGCACGGTACATTGCCCGCTCCCCCGTCGAGAGAGGCTCCCCCGATGCCGTCATCGCTGACCGTCGCCAAACACCGCGCCAACCTGCAGCGCCTCCGCCAGGAGACCGAGGCCGGCATCCTCACGCTCCAGGCCAGCTACAACGAGCTCGACCCCGAAGAGGCGGCAAGCGACGTCGGTGCCGGCGAGGACGAGGGCGGCTCCGAGGGCGACCTCACCCGCTTCGAGCGCGACCGCATCCGGGCCCGCATCGGCGAGGAGAAGCTGTTCCTCGAGGTGATCGACGCCGCGGAGGCGCGCACCCACGAGCGCAACTGGAAGAACTGCACCAAGTGCGGCAACCCGATCGGCGACGACCGCCTGGACGCGCTGCCCGCCACCGAGCTCTGCGTCACCTGCAAGGCCAACCGCGGCTCCTGGTGACATGACCGGCCACGGCGACCGTGCGCTGCCCGCCCGCCGCGCGTACGTGGTCGACACGGAGCAGCTGGCGGCCGTCGTCGTGGAGATCGACGCCACGGAGGACCCTCAGGGCCTCGCCGTGCTCCAGGCCGGACTCCACGAGGTGCCCGAAGGCTCGACGCTGATCCACGGGTACAACGTGACGACCGCCGGCCTCGGTGCGTGGGTCGGCGATCGCCGGGTGCGCGTCTCGATTTGGCCGGCGCTCATCGACGCCGCGGGCGAGATCACCGCGGATGACCCCGCTGAGCCCGATGCCGACGTTCTGGTGATCGACATCGATCCCCTCGAGTTCGGCACGGAGTTGGAGGACCTGGTCCGCCTGGGCCGGCTCATCGTGGCCGGCCCCGAGAGCGGTCCGGTCCCCCTGGTGGTCGACCTGGACCAGGACCTGGTCCGCGAGGTGGTCACGGCAGCCACCACCGCCTCGTAGCCCGGTCGAGCACGAGCGAGCGACCGACCTCGTCAGGCCCCGTGCGCGTGGTCGCAGAGGCGGGTGTCGCCTTCCTCGATCTGTCCTGCACCCACGCCCTCGAGCGCAGCAAACGGACCACAGGGGTGCTTGGTGATCCACACGTGGATCATGGGCACCGGGGTGAATGCCTTGAGGTTGCCCGGACAGGGTCCGTTCGACCTGCGGATGCCGGCGACCACCGGGGCCTTGGGGTCGTTGCTGAAGCAGAGGTTGTCGTGGATGTGCCATTGCGTGAGTGCCCCACCCACGTCGGGAACGTCGTCGAGCGTCGTGCCCTCCCCGAGCATGAACATCGCCGAGACGAGCTTGCGTGACCCGTCGGCCTGGGGCTCGTACACCAGCGATTCCGGATGGTCGGGGTCCAAGATCCGCCCGTCGTCGATGGTGTCCCAGTTGATGAAGTGCTCATGCCCGGTCAGAGCATCGCCGATGCTGTGGTACCCCTCCGCCTCGGCCACCTTGTAGTCAGCGAAGTGCGGGAGCCGGATCAGCGTGATGGCGATCAGGTTCTCGGCCCGGGCCTGCTGCTGGGGAGTGACGCCCTTGACGCCGCCCAGATCGATGGGCTTCGTGGGGTCGTAGGGCCGGGGAGCCACCGCCGCGGCAGGTCCGCTCGCTTCGTCGGTGCCGGCGGTCTCCGTCGACGCCGTTCCGGCGTGGGCGTGCGTCGCGCCCGTCTCGTGGTTCTCGTGCGGGTTCGCCGCAGTTGCTTCCTCGGCTGCGCCGTGGTGGTCCCCGCCGGCGTGGGTGTGGGATCCGGCCCCCACCATGCCGACCAGGGCGACTGCGGTGATGCCGATGCCGAGCGAGCCGAGTGCCCAGCGGCGGGGGCCGACCGGCACGGTCCGGTCAGCGGTCGCGCTGCGCACCAGCACAACCCGCGCAGCCGCGACGACCGCCACGGCTGCGAGCGCCGCTGCGAGCCCGTCCGCCAGTTGGAAGCTCTCGACCTCCTCGAGTCCGTCGACGAACGAGATCCCCGACGTCTTGGCCACCAGCCAGCAACCCAAGGCAACACCGTTGATCAGCGCACCGGCGGTTGCCAGCAGCCGTCCGCTGCGGACGAGCGCGATCGCACCCCACCCCAGCTGGAGGAGCGCAACGACGGAGAACGCGATCACGGCCTGGCGGTGCTCGCTGTGCGTGCCGACCGCCGCGGCGTGGATCGCACCCGCCCCGAGCGACGCAGCAGCGCCGAAGGCCAGGGGCGAGAAGCCGGCGGCACTCGCCGCTCGCGACGGCGAGCCGACCGGCTCCGGTGCGCCGGACGCGTCGACGTTGGCGTCGACGGAGGTACCGCTCATCACAACTCCCCGAGATGGCTGGTGGATCGCCCAGCCTACGCCGACCTCGGCGCCGACGTGGGTCGATCCGAGTCAGGCGCTAGGCGCGTGTTTCGTCGGGGCGTTCGAGGAGCCCGGCGACGTCGGCGAGCGCGCCGGCCAGCATCGACGCCCGCACCAGCACCCGGGCGATCTCGTGCTCGGCCTGCTGACCTTGCCCGTGCAGGGGCGGGTCCCCGAGGGAACGCACGATCATCGTGGGATCCGCGGGGAGCGCGATGGGCTCGGGATCAGGCAACTGCGGGACCGGCTTCCAGAGCTCGGCCGGCTTGAGCTTGTTCCCCTGCCGACGACGCCCGCCCTTGCGTCTGCTGTTGCCACTCACGTCGTTCGCCTCCCGCTCGTCGCCGGACCGAAGCCGGGAGTGCACGTCGCTGGACCACCGGGTCGGACCGCTGCTGTGCCGATCGATTCGCTCGCACGCTCGCTCATGCCAGGGCCCCTTCCGTGAGCTCGGTTGGCTGGGCCGCATCGGAGGACCCGGGTTCGAGGAGATCCGAGTCGTCCTCGGTGAGGAGCTGGTCGTCTCGGAGGCCGAGGGCGACGCGGAGCTGGTTGGCGTCGAGGTCGGCGAGCGAACTGGAGCCGGGGAGGATGAGGTCGGCGATGTGGCGCTTGCCGGCGACGACTTCCTCGACGCGCTCGTCGACCGTGCCCGGGCACACCAGCCGGTGGGACACGACGGTGCGGGTCTGGTCGATGCGCCAGGCCCGATCGCGCGCCTGGTCCTCGACCGCCGGGTTCCACCAGCGGTCGTAGAGCACCACGTGGTTGGCCGCAGTCAGGTTGAGCCCCGTGCCGCCGGCCTTGAGCGACAGCACGAGGGCACCCGCACCCTCGGTGGCCTGGAAGTCGGCGATCATCTTGTCCCGGGCACCGCGGGCGAGGCCGCCGTGGTAGCAGGAGATGGGTTGGCCGGTGAGCTTGGTGAGGTGGTCGGCCATCTTCTTCCCCCACTCGGCGAAGTGGGTGAAGATCAGGACCTTCTCGTCGCCGGCGAACACCTGGCCGACGATCTCCTCGAGGCGGGTGAGCTTGCCGGAACGGCCGGCCAGCGGTCGATCGTCGGACTGGTACGCCGCCGGGTGGTTGCAGATCTGCTTGAGGGCCGTGATGGCCGCCAGGATGGCGCCCTGCTTGGGCTCGCCCCCACCCACTTGGGTGGAATCAGCCACCAGGCCGTCGAGCACCGCCTGGTAGAGCCCGATCTGCTCGGGGGTCATCATGCAGTGGTCGAGCTCGTCGATGCGGTCCGGCAGCTCCCGCGCCACCTCGGGCTCGCTCTTGGTGCGGCGGAACACCAAGATCCCGTTGAGGGCACGGAGGGCGGCCTCGCCCTCGCCCTGCATCTGCGAGATGAACCCGGGCCGCGATCCGACCAGGCCGGGGTTGGTGAAGTCCAAGATCGCCCAGAGGTCCCCGAGCCCGTTCTCGATGGGGGTGCCGGTCAGGGCGACGCGCGTGCGGGCATCGAGGCGGCGCAGCTGCTGCGCCGTCTCGGACGTGTGGTTCTTGATGGCCTGCGCCTCGTCGAGCACCACCTGCGACCACGTCCGCTCGGCGAGGACGTCCATGTCGCGCACCGCGGTGCCGTAGGTGGTGATGACCACGTCCGCCCGCTCGAACGACCGCTCGAGGGCGGCGCCGGTGGCCCGGTTGGCGCCGTGGTGGACGACGACCTTCGTGCCCGGGGTGAACTTGGCTGCCTCGGCGGCCCAGTTGCCGACCACCGCAGGCGGCGCTATCACGAGGGCGGCACCGTCGCCGGTGGTGCGAGCGAGGTGGGCGAGCATGGTCGGCGTCTTGCCGAGGCCCATGTCCAGCGCCAGGCAGCCGCCGAGCTCGACCGTGTGCAGGAACGCCAGCCACGCCAGCGCCTCGGCCTGGTAGCTGCGCAGCTCCCCGACGAACCCCTCCGGTGTGGTGATGGGGTCGGTGGAGATGTGCGACGCCTTCTGGAACAGCTCGGAAGCCCAGCCGCTGCCATCCACGGTCACGCCGCCGGCGAGGTGGTTGCCCTCGAGCCCGACCGAGTGGCGGAGGATCTCCGCTCCGGTCATCTTCGTCTGGTCCTGGCGCTCGGCGAGCGCCGCCGCGGCCTCCTTGAGGTCGACGGCATCGAGCTCGACCCACTTGCCGTGCGAGCGCACGAGCGGACGGGCCTCCGCCGCCAGGCGGGCGATGTCCTCGGCGGTGAGCTCGACGTCGTCGAACAGCACCGACCAGCTCACGTTGGACAGCTGGTGCGCGCCTACGACCGACTCGCCACCCATGGACTCGGCGAAGAGCCGCAGCGACGGGGACGGCTTCTTGCGCGAGAGCGCCGGAACCCGGACCTCGAACCCCGCCGCCTCGAGCAGCGGGCCCGTGTGGGTCATCAGCTCCCAGGCCTCGTCCTGGCTCAGGTAGACCTGGCCGCGGCGCAGCGCACCGGGCCGCAGGAGGGCCGGGAAGACCCGCTCGACGCGGTTGAGCTCGTCGGCCAGCGGCTTGGTCGCCTTGCCGTCGGCGAGCGCCTGCTCGATCGGCAGCAGCGTGCCCTCGGCGCCAGGTCCGAGCACCGACAGGAACCAGGCGTTGCCCGAGTCCGGCGGGTCCAGCGTGATGACGAGCTTGACCCGGGCGGTACCGATGAGCGGCTTGGCCCAGCGGTCGATGCGCTTGGACACCTCGGCGCCGGCCGACACCGGAGCTTCGAACGAGCTGCCGTCGAGGCGGGTCACGAAGGCCTCGGCCACGGCGGCGGTGGTCCGCACGACCGGAGGCGGGGCAGGGAATTCCAGCATCCCGGCGGCCTGGCGGACGATGGTGTCGACGACGGCGCCCTGGACGGCGAGGGTCACGTTGCGTGGGTCGGCGTGCGCCAGCGCGGTCACCGGGCCCGGCATGGCGCCGGCCATGGCCACGATGCCGGCCTCCTCCACCAGCGCGGGCACCCAGGTCACGTGGAGGTCCATGGCCCGTCCCTCAGGCTGCTTGCTCCCCGGCAACGTCGGGACGATCGCACCGCGGGCGACGAGGCGCACGGCGGCCACCGCTACGCGGCCGAGCCACGCCACGCTGGCGCCGACGCCTTCGCGCCCGAGGCCGCCGCCGACGGCGACGAGCCAGCCGAGCGCTTCGCCGACCGGGATCGACAATGCCGCGGCTCGGGCGCCACCGGGGAGGACCACGGCTGGGTGGACGCTCCAGCCCACCGCCGGGCCACCGATGGCCTCGAGCCGGTTGGACAGCTCGTCCGCGGTGGCCGGCTCCGTGCCCGGGCCCGCGGCCCAGACCACGATCTGACCGGACGCCCACGACGCCTGGAGCCGAACCTCGCCCGCAGGGTCGGCTGCGGCGATGGCGGCGATGGGGTCATCCGTCTTGGAGAGCAGGTCGAAGGCGGCTTCGAGCTGCGCCAGCTCCGTCTCGAAGTCGGCCACGACCTGGGTGCGCTCGGGACCGGTCAGCTGGCGCACGGAGTCCAGGCGGTCCTCCACGTCCTCGAGGAGGTCCTCCACGACATCGCGCCAACGGCGCGGGTCTGCCTCGAGGATCGCCAGTTGTTCGGGTGTCGCGCTGCCGTCGGCAGCCGCCCAAGCGGCTGCTTCCAGCGCTTCTGTGGTCTGAGACATCTGCACCCGGCGCTCCTTGCGCCGTGGCCCTTCGATCACACGATCTCCGGCCCGTCCGCTCTGGGCGTACGCGTGGGCTGGCCTCGGACGGGACCAGCACCACCCCCTGCTGCACAGGAGGGACGCCGAGCAACCGCAAGTGTACCCACGCCGCCGCGACGCTCGTTGCATCTGAGGCCTGAGACTTCCTCACGGCGCTCACCTTCGCCCCGACGGCCGACCGGTACGCTCGGCGGGTGCCGAGCCGATCTCCGAAGGCGGCTGACCGCCAAGCTGACCGGCGGGGGTGGGCCATCGTGGTGGCTCCCATGGTCCAGTTCGTGCTCGTCGGAGCGGCAGCACTGGCGATCGTGGCATTCGCCTTGTCCGTGGCCTCCCGCCGGGTTGGCCAGCGTGAAGCGATCGTCGAGGCTCGGACCGAAGCGCTGGTGAAGGCCCAAGGGCTCATCGAGCCAGCACTCGACGACGGGCTCCTCGACGGCGACCCAGCGGCGATCGCCGCACTCGACGAGATCGTTCGCAGCGACGTGGTCACCGGCCCGCTGGTCCGGGTGAAGATCTGGAACGTCAACGGGAAGATCCTCTACTCCGACGAGCCCCGCCTGGTCGGTTCCACCTACGAGCTGGGGACCCAAGAGTCCGAGGCGATCACGAACGGGGTCGTGGAGGCAGAGGTCAGCAACCTGTCCAAGCCAGAGAACCGCTTCGAGCGGGTTCACGGGAAGCTGCTCGAGGTGTACCTGCCGGTGACGACGCCGTCGGGCCAGGTCGTGCTGTTCGAGGCCTACTTCCTCTTCGACAGCGTGCAGGACTCCGGCCAGCGCATCTGGCAGAGCTTCGCCCCCATCGCCATCGGCGCGCTCATCGTGCTCGAGCTCATCCAGATTCCGCTCGCCTACTCGCTGGCCCACCGGCTGCGAACGCGCCAGCTCGAGCGGGAGGACCTGCTGAACCAGGCGGTCAACGCGTCGGAACACGAACGCCGACGCATCGCCCAAGATCTGCACGACGGCGTGGTCCAAGACCTCGCCGGCGTGTCGTACTCCCTCGCTGCCCTTGCCCGGAACCCCGCGGAGCCGAACGCGCCCGAGCTCACCGCCGCGGCCGACAACGTGCGCGCCAGCATCGAGGCCCTGCGCACGCTGCTCGTGGAGCTCTATCCGCCCAACCTGGCGGAGGAGGGACTGGGCGCCGCCATCACCGACCTCCTGGCCCGCGCTCGCGCGGTCGGGCTCGAGGCGACCGCGAACACCACCGGGCTGATCGAGGAGCCGTCACTCGAAGTGTCCCGACTCGTGTACCGAACAGTCCAGGAGTCCCTGCGCAACGTGATCGCCCATGCCGGCGCAACCTCCGTCCGCGTGACGGTCGCCGTCGGCGATGAACTGGCGTGGGCCGAGGTCGTCGACGACGGGTCCGGTTTCGACGTCGCTGCGGCCCGCGCTGCCGCTGCTGGCGGACACGTGGGCTTGCTCGGCATCGCTGACCTGATCGACGATGCCGGCGGACGCCTCGACCTCACCTCGTCACCCGGCGAGGGCACGACCGTCCGAATCGAGGTTCCCGTCCTGTGATCCGCGTCCTCGTCGCCGACGACCACCAGGTGGTCCGCAGCGGGCTCGAGCAGCTCCTCGCAACCGCCGACGACATCGAGCTGGCCGGGATGGCCGTCGATGGGGCAGAGGCCATCGCCCTCGCCGCCGAGCTGGCCCCCGACATCGTCTTGATGGACCTGTCGATGCCCGGCACCGATGGCGTCGAGGCCACCCGCACGATCACGGCGCATTCGTCGTCTACCCAGGTCGTCGTGCTCACCTCGTTCTCGGACAAGCAGCGCATCCTCGATGCGCTCGACGCGGGAGCCTCGGGCTACGTGCTCAAGCACGCCGAGCCCGACGAGCTCCTCGACGCCATCCGCGCTGCCTACGAAGGAGGGTCGCCGCTCGACCCGAAGGCGGCCCGGGTCCTGCTCGATCGCCAGCGCTCGAGCAGCGCCACCCCGGCCAAGATGAGCGACCGGGAGGAGGAGGTGCTGCGCCTCGTCGCGTCCGGCCTGGCCAACAAGGCCATCGCCCGCGAGCTCGGGATCGCAGAGCGCACGGTCAAAGCGCACCTCACCAGCATCTTCCAGCGCATCGGCGTGACCGATCGGACGCAAGCCGCCCTCTGGGCACGAGACCACCTGCCGTAGCCCTCGTCACTCGCTCACTCCGCAGCGCTCCGTCCTCGCCGTTCTTCAGAACGGGAGGACGGGAACGACGGGCTGATTGCCGGGTCGCCCTCGCAGCTCGGAACCGGTTCCGGGCGAGCGCCACGGGCGTGGATCAGGTGTGACCGGAGCCGTCGTCGGAGCCGCCCCCACCGTGGCCGGAGCTGCCATCATCGCTGCCGTCATCGCTGCCGGAGCCGCTGTCGTCGCCACCGCCGTCGTCCGTGCCGTGGCCCCCACCGGACACGCCGGACCCAGAGCCGGAGCCGGACGAACCCGACTCAGACGAACCCGACTCAGACGAACCCGTGCCAGACGAGCTGGGAGCAGGAGCGGTCGTGCCGGTGGGAGCGGCCGATCCGGACCCGGATGTGCCCCCATGGTCATCGCCGACGTCGTGGCCGGCCGGATCATCGCTGACGTAGCCGCCGGCGGGATCGTCCGACGTGGTCGTGGTGGTCGCCTTCGCACCGTGATCATCGCCAGCATCGTGACCGGAGCGGTCACGGGGAGCCTCCGTCGTCGTGGTGGTCAACTGGACGACCGGCACGGCATCGGGAGTCGTCGATACCTGGTTCGCCGCCGCGATCGCGAGGCCACCGAGTGCGCCGATGGTGCCGGCAACGGCGATGGCGGTGATGAGGCGAGCACGCATGAGATGTCCTTCGGATTGTCCTGCCCTGATCTTGAGGGATCGCCCGTCGCTGGTCCATCGGACCTTGGTGCTACGACCAGCGACCACTGCCGCATGGCCCGTGCGCCGAGGGGCCGGGCGAGGCCGTCAGCCCAGGGAGCCGACCGGGACCACCTCCGCGATCGGCGTGACGATGGGGCCGTCCGGGAGCAAGAATCGCCAGAAGACCAGGCCGAACGGGCGGCCCTCGGTGGTGAGCCAGTTCGCCACGCCGGGATCGTCGTGGGCGATGACCACGCGGAACGTCCCGTCGTCGTCGAGGACCGATTGGGCCCGGTTGAGGCTGACGGGTCCTCGCAGGTAGTCGAACGTCTGGAGCTGGCGGTTCCAGAGCGAGACGCTGGCGCAGCGGCACGACGGCCAGGAGGCGGTGATGACCAGGGCGTCGTCGGGCCCGAGCAGGTAGGGCGCCATGCTGTAGGCGGCATCGGCGGCCGCCAGCGCATGGTCTCCGGGTGGCACGGGGGCCGGGAACTCGTGCGGAACGCGGGACACGAACGCCGGCACCTCGCCCTCGCCGGGCTTGGCCATCGTCTCGAGGGTACGGCTGCGCACGTAGGTGGCCATACGGCGCAGCGATCGGGCGACGGTTTCGTCGGTCGGCGCTGCCGGCCCTTCCGGAACGTCTCCGCCGACCAGCTCGATCGACAGCGCGAGGTCGTGGCCCGGTGGCGTGGCGGGCGGCACCACCTGCTCCCAGTAGTGGCGGACGGTGAGGCGCGACGCGTCGCCGGCTAAGCCGAGCCATCCACGCGGCTGCGCTGGCCCTCCCACGGTCACCTCGAACGATCCGTCGGCACCGATGTCGAACTCGGTGTCGTTGAGCACCCCCACGGTGCCCGATGGGAACGCTCCCTCCTCGGCACCGGCCTCCACGGTGATCGACACGTAGACCGCACCCCCGGCGCTGCCCCGGATCCGGTACGTGCCGGCCGGGTGGACGACCGCATCGTGGTAGCGCGCGTCGGCGTTGTCGCCCAGCGCCTTGCGCCACGGGGTCACGATCTCCCGGAAGGTGGGGTGCGCGGCATCCTGCTCGAACTGGGTCTCCACGGCGGTCGCGAGGTGGTGGACGATGACGCGCAACCCCTCGGCCACGTCGCCCGGGTCGGCCAGGCCCCACTCGTCCCCAGCGAAGCGCTCGCCCACCTCGCGCAACGTACCGAGCAGTTCGTCGAACGCATCTCGGCTCTCGGTCACGGGGACTCCTGGGGGGCAGCGGGGTGGGCCGAGCGACACCCTGCCACGTCGTGACGTCGTTCGTGACTCTGGTCACGCCGATGAGATTCCGGCCGATCGGAGGTCAGGAAGGGTGCCTCGGTGCCCCTAATCTGGCGCTGTCGTCTCCGGTGCCCTGATGCGGGTTCGGCCCGGAAGCTCTCGTCCACGCTGCGCGCCCGCGGCCGCACGTTCCAGGAGATTCCCTTGTTCCAGCAACTCGGACCATGGATGCACGACAAGCGGCGGTGGGTGCTCGGTGCCTGGCTGCTGGCCCTGATCGGCTTCTCCATCGTGTCGGGCGCCGTCGGCGGCGGCTTCCGGTCGTCGTTCGATCTCCCCAACGTCGAATCGAAGAAGGGCTTCGACGTCCTCGACGAGAACTTCGGAGGCCAGGGCTCCGGCGTCAGCGGCTCCATCGTGTTCAAGGCCGACCAGGGCGTCGACGACCCGCAGGTCCAGGCGGCCATGGACAAGCTCTTCGACAAGGTGTCCAAGGCCGAGGGCGTGAGCCGGGTGGTCAGCCCGTACACCGAGGAGGGCGCGC
Source organism: Acidimicrobiales bacterium (assembly GCA_046594195.1). Lineage (GTDB taxonomy): Bacteria > Actinomycetota > Acidimicrobiia > Acidimicrobiales > Iamiaceae > Aquihabitans. Next base: position 20,365 of record JBKJPY010000060.1, read on the forward strand.
GCCAGGTCTCCGCGATCCCGGCCGAGCGAGGCAAGATCGCCTACGCCACGGTCGAGTTCCCGTTGGACACGGACCAGGCCACCGCCGCCGACGTCCGCACCGTCATCGTGGACAACGCGCCGAAGATCGAGGGGCTCCAGATCGAGCCTGGCGGGCAGACGTTCGCCGAGTTCGAGAACCCGTCCACGGAAGCGCTCGGGCTGGCCTTCGCCGTCGTCATCTTGATCGTGGCGTTCGGGTCGGTCCTGGCGATGGGCCTGCCCATCGGCGTGGCGGTGTTCGGCATCGTGATCGGAACCGCCTGCGTCACGCTCCTGAGCAACGTGCTGTCCGTGCCCGAGTTCGCGACGTTCCTCGGGGTGATGATCGGCCTGGGCGTCGGCATCGACTACGCGCTGCTCATCGTCACCCGATATCGAGAGCAGCTGCACCGCGGCCACGACGTCCGGGAGTCCATCGGCATCGCCATGGACACCGCGGGTCGCTCCGTCCTCTTCGCCGGCATCACCGTCGTGATCTCGCTCCTCGGCATGTTGCTCATGAAGGTGTCGTTCGTCCAGGGCCTCGCCGTCGCGGCGTCGTCGGTGGTGGCAGTCACCGTCCTCGCCTCGTTGACGCTGCTGCCCGCCCTCCTCGGGTTCGCCGGGAGCCGCATCGAGGTGACCCGCCGTCGCGGCCTCATCGCGGCGGGCCTCGTGGCCGTCGGGCTCGTGGGCTACGGCCTCACCATCGGCCCGCTCCTGGTGGCGTTCCCGCTGGCGCTCCTCGTCTTGCTGGTGGGCCTGGTCTTCAAGCCGCTCAAGGTGGAGGTTCCCCGTCGGGATCCGCGGCCCCTGCGCGAGACGCTGGCCTACCGGTGGAGCCGCGTCGTGCAGCATCGCCCGTGGACGGTGGCCATTGCGTCCTCACTGGCCCTGATCGTCCTGGCCATTCCGCTGCTGGGCATGCGCCTCGGTTTCGGCGACGAGAGCAACTACCCCAAGGACACGAGCACCCGGAAGGCCTACGACCTGCTGGTCGACGGGTTCGGCCCCGGCTTCAACGGCCCCCTCCTGCTCGTGGCCCAGGCCGACGGCCCCATCGACCAGGCCGACCTCGATGCCGTGACCAAGGCGCTCACCTCCGACCCGAACGTGGTCTTCGCCTCCCCCGCCCAGCCCAACGATCCCGAGGACCCGGCCGCCTACCAGTGGTTCGTGGTGCCCAAGACGGGGCCACAGCAGGAGGAGACCACGGCGCTGGTCAACCGGCTGCGGGATTCGACGCTGCCGGCGCTGGAACCGAAGCTCGGCACCGAGGTCCTGGTCACCGGCCAGGTCGCGATCAGCATCGACTTCTCGGATCTGCTCGCCAGCCGGCTGCCCTACTTCTTCGGCGCCGTGCTCATCTTGTCGTTCCTGCTGCTGATGGCGGTGTTCCGGTCGCTGCTGGTCCCGCTCAAGGCCGTGATCATGAACCTGCTGTCGATCGGCGCCGCCTACGGGATCGTCGTCGCCCTGTTCCAGTGGGGCTGGCTGTCCGCCCTCACCGGGGTCGAGCCGGCACCGATCGAGCCGTGGATGCCGATGATGATGTTCGCCATCGTCTTCGGCCTGTCCATGGACTACGAGGTGTTCCTCCTGTCCCGCATCCGCGAGGAATGGCACCGCACCGGCGACAGCCGGACGTCGGTGGCCGACGGGCTCGCCGCCACCGCCAAGGTCATCACCGCCGCCGCCGCGATCATGGTGTTCGTCTTCGGCTCCTTCATCCTCGAAGCCGACCGCACCCTCAAGCTCATGGGCACCGGCCTCGCGGTGGCCATCCTCCTCGATGCCACCATCGTCCGCATGCTCCTCGTCCCCGCCACGATGGAACTGCTCGGCGACAAGAACTGGTGGCTGCCGAACTGGCTGGACCGGATCATCCCCAACGTCGATGTCGAAGGCCACGTCGACGAGTCCCCCAGCCAGGACCAAGACCAGCCCGGCACCAGCGCCGGCACCCCCGAGCCCACCCCCGTCACCGTCTGACCCCCCGGCCCCCGCCTCACCAGCGGAGGCGGTAGGACCAGCGGTACGGGCCGGGGCCGACGCGGTGTTCGGGGGCGGTGTCGGGGCCGACGGCGCCCGAGCCCACGCCGCGATGACGAGCGTCGAGCCACACGTAGCACTCGTCGCGCGTGTCGCCGGTCGGGAGGTCTTCGAGGTGCGCCGCATCGGCGATCTCGTCCTGGGTCCAGCGGCTGACGGTCACGTCGAGGCCGTCGAGCTCGTCGAGGGTCAGGACGGCCCGCCCGTCCCCGTCGAGGAAGCGCAGCCACCGGACGCCGGTGCGGTTGCCGCTGGCCTGCGGGTGCACGTAGGGCACGGGCCAGTCGTCCACCGGCGTGGTCCGCCGGCCGAACCGGGTCGACGCCCGACGGTCCGAATAGCCCTCGTGGGGACCGTCTCCCAGCCATTCGACCGACCGGACCCCGGGGCCGAGCCGGAGACGGACGCCCACTCGGGCGATGTCGTCGACGTCGTCGGGGACGGAGACCTCGTGCACCACGCGCTCGCCGTCGCCTTCGCCGTCCGTCGTGGTCGAGGTGACGAGGTCGGCCACCGCCGAGGCGTCACGGAGGCCCATCCGCTCCCACCGAGCCGCGTGCGGATCGAGGACCGGGGCGAAGGTCTCGTTGTCGATGGGTGCCCGCCAGAGTGCCAACTCGGGCTCGAACCCCTCCAAGACCGAACTTCGTGTCGAAGCGGGCCGATCCCGGCCCGATTCGACACGAAGTTCACCTCGAAGGGCGGCCGATGGACCGGGCGCAGTGGCGATGTGGATCTGCTGGCGGGCGACCACATGACCGGCGGGAGCCCACGGATGGTCGTCGATGAGGGTGAAGGCGACCGTCAGGTGCGCCCGCTCGCCCGGCCGCAGGTCGATCGACGGCACCGGAACCCGGAGATCGGTCGATGCCCCCGGGGCGAGGTCGAACGGGTCAAGCAGCCCGCCGTCCACCGCCGTGCCGTCGACCTCGACCGCCCACGACGGCTGGAGGTACGACAGCGACACGAAGTCGTGCTCGTTGGTCACCCGCACGACGCCACGGGCGGCATCGACCGCCGCGATCCGAACTGCAGCGATGACCGCTGCCAGCTCCAACAGGGCCGGGTGCGGGTTCCGATGGGCGTCGACGAGGCCGTTGAGGCAGAACGGGCCGTCGTGGGGGTCATCGCCGAAGTCCCCGCCGTAGGCGAGCCGCTCGGATCCATCCGGCAACTGCTGCACGAGGGCCTGGTCGACCCAGTCCCACACGAACCCGCCTTGCAGACCGGGATAGGTGCGGATGGCGTCCCAGTAGGCATCGAGGCCGCCGCAGGAGTTGTTCATGGCGTGGATGTACTCGCACATGATGAGCGGACGGTCTGGCGTCGCCCGGGTGGCCCAGGTGACCAGGTCTTCGACCGCCGGGTACATCGGGACGATCAGGTCCGACTCGGGCGTGGGCCGAGCCATCACCTCTCCGAGCTCCAGCGTTCCACCCGCGACGAGGTCGGTGAAGACGGCCTCACCGATGCTGCTCTCGTACTGGATCGGGCGGGAGCCATCCCACTGTCGGAGCCACTCGGCGGCGGCGTGGAGGATGGGTGCGTTCCCGCTCTCGTTGCCAAGCGACCAGATGATGATCGACGGGTGGTTCTTGTCGCGCTGGGCCATCCGGGTGATGCGCTCGAGCACGGCGGGGCCCCAGCGCGGGTCCTTCAGCAGGCTGCGCAGGTAGGCATGGGTCTCCAGGTCGGCCTCGTCGACCACGTAGAGCCCGAGGCGGTCGCAGAGGTCGTACAGCAGGGGGTCGTTCGGGTAGTGCGAGGTACGCACGGCGTTGATCCCGTGCTGCTTCATGAGGACGAGGTCGGCCTCGATGCCGGCGGGCGTGACGGCCTTGCCGCGACGCGGATCGTGATCGTGGCGGTTGACCCCCTTGATCAGCACCGCCTTGCCGTTGACCAGCAGCTCGTGGCCCACGACCTCCACCCGACGGAACCCGATCTGGAGGTCCACCTCGTCGACCTCGGTCCCGTCCTCGTCGAGCAAGGTCACCGACAGGTCGTGCAGCGTCGGCACCTCGGCGCTCCACGGCGACACCTCCGGAACCTCCAGGTCGACCACGGCGCGGCGCCCGTCGAACACGAGCCAGTTGGTGAGCGAGTCGGTCGGGTGCTCGAAGCGGGCCGGCGCGGTGCCCTCGTGCTCACCCAAGCGCACGCGCACCGTCCAGGCCTTCGGACCGTGGCCCTCGGCACCCAGGTGGACGACGGCACGGAGGTGTCCGTCGCCGGTCGTTGGGTCGAAGTCGGCGGTGGCATGCACGTCGGCGATGTGCACCCGCGGCGTGGCGTAGGCGAACACGCTCCGGTGGATCCCCGCGTGGTGCCAGTGGTCCTGGTCCTCGAGGTACGTGGCGTCGGACCAGCGCACGACCGTCAGGGCCAGCTCGAACGGCACGCCGGGGGTGACGGTCCCGGTCAGATCCGCCTCGGTCGGGAGGCGCGAGTCCTTGCCCATGGCGACCGGAGCCCCATCGACGTGCACGTAGAGCACGGTCTCGGCCCCGCCGACGTGCAGCACCAGGCGTTGACCCTTCCACTCGTCGGGAAGCGTCACCGTGCGGCGGTGGACCCCCGTCGGGTTGGACTCGGGCACGGCGGGCGGCAGGCCGGGGAAGGGCATCTGGATGTTCGTGTACTGCGGCCGATCGAAGCCCTGCATCGTCCAGCAGCCGGGAACCTCGATCGTCGCCCAGCCGTCCGTTGCGCCGGCCAGGTCGTCGCTCGTCACGTCTTCGGGTCGTTCCCGGAGGACGAACGCCCAGTCGCCGTCGAGGCGGACCACCTGGGGCCGCGCCAGGTACGTCGACATCGGGATCCGGCCGAAGCCGGTGGCCTCGGGCCGCGCCCACGAGCGGGGCCCGAACGCATCGAGGACCGTCACGAGACGGTGGGCCGGATTCGGGCGGTAGCGACACGCATCGGCTCACCCTTGCAGATGTGGGGCCGGGTTCGAGCCGCCGAGACCCCCTGCCGATGCGGTGATCGGCAGAGGTCGTCCCGGCGGCTCGGCACCGGCGGTACTCCGCGCAGCGTCAGCAGGTGACGTCGAGCGTGAAGCGGATGGGCCGCCAACGACGCCGGCCGGATCTCCTGCTCGACGTTGAGCGGAGATCCGGCCGGGTCCGTTGGGGGGCAATCGGTTGTGTTGGCTCGCGCCGGGCGCGAGCCCGAGTGGTCAGCTGCAGCCGCTGGTGCTACCGCAGCTGGGGCAGGCGTGGCACGAGCCGGCCCGCTGCATCTGCACACCGCACTGGTAGCAGTACGGCGCATCGGAGTGGGCAGCCGAGGGCTTGGCCTGCGGCAGCTCCTTGGCGGGCGTGGTGTCGGTGACACCGGCCCGGTCGAGGAGGCTGGGCTGGCTCGCGCCGTCGGTCATCGACCGCTCGAGCTCCGAGGCCGACGGGATCGACTTCGGGTCCGAGGCGAGGTCGCTGCCCTGGAGGGTCTGCACCACGGTCTCCTCGACGCCGGGCAGCGTGGGCTGCGTGCGCTCGGACACCGAGAGGATGCCGAGCTCCTCGCGCTCCTCCTTGGAGAGGTAGTCGAGGGCGAGGCGACGGAAGATGTAGTCCAGCAGCGACGAGGCGATGCGAAGTTCGGGATCGTCGGTCATGCCGGCGGGCTCGAAGCGCGTGTTGGTGAACGCCTCGACGTAGGTCCGCAGCGGCACGCCGTACTGGAGGCCGTAGCTCAGGCTGATGGACAGGGCATCCATGATGCCGGCGAGCGTGGAGCCCTGCTTGGCGACCTTGAGGAAGACCTCGCCGGGCCGACCGTCGGCGTACTCGCCGACGGTGACGAAGCCCTTGCAATCGGCCACCCGGAATTCGAAGGTCTTCGAGGTGCGGTTGCGCTCGAGCTTGGTGCGGACCGGCTGCTTGACCGTGACGACCTTCTCCACGATCCGCTCGACGATCTTCTCGACCTCGACCACCTGGGCGACGGCTCCATCGTTCGGGTTCTCGAGGGTGCCGGTGTTGCCTTCGGAGGCATCGCCCTTCTTGGCCATGGCAAGGGGCTGGGCCACCTTGCAGTTGTCGCGGTAGATGGCGACGGCCTTGACGCCAAGCTTCCAAGCGTCGATGTGGAGCTGCTCCACGTCCTCAACGGTGACGTCTTCGGGCATGTTGACGGTCTTGGAGATGGCGCCCGAGATAAACGGCTGGACCGCTCCCATCATGCGCACGTGACCCGAGTGGTGGATCGGGTTGTCGCCCATCGAGCAGGCGAACACCGAGACGTGCTCGGCGGCGAGGTGCGGGGCCCCGAGGATGCTCTTCTCCTCGTCGATGTAGGCGACGATGTCGGTCACCTGGACGGGCGTGTAGCCGAGGCGGCGCAGGGCACGCGGAATGGTCTGGTTGACAATGGTCATGTTGCCGCCGCCGACCAGCTTCTTCATCTTGACCAGGCCCAGGTCCGGCTCGATGCCGGTGGTGTCGCAGTCCATCATCAGGCCGATGGTGCCGGTGGGCGCCAGGACCGATGCCTGGGAGTTGCGCACGCCGGAGGCGGCGCCGAGCTCGCAGGCCTCGTCCCAGGACTGCTGGGCCGCGGAGAGCAGCTCCGAGGGCACCAGCTCCTCGTTGATGTTGGCGGCCTCCTCGCGGTGCATGTTGAGGACGCGGAGCATGTGCTCGGAGTTCTCGGCGTAGCCGGCGAAGGGACCCATGCGCGCCGCGGTGCGGGCCGAGGTGGCGTAGGCGTGGCCGGTCATCAGCGAGGTGATGGCGGCGGCGAGCGTGCGGCCTTCGTCGGAGTCATAGGGCAGGCCCAGGGCCATCAGGAGGGCGCCGAGGTTGGCGTACCCCAGGCCGAGCTGGCGGAACTTGCGGGAG